>NZ_JBIVIA010000012.1:30603-145487 GCF_044749485.1 Pseudomonas sp. NPDC089401
CACCCCGACCATTTTCCGGGTCGTTAGCTCAGTTGGTAGAGCAGTTGGCTTTTAACCAATTGGTCGTAGGTTCGAATCCTACACGACCCACCATGTAAGAAGGGGCATCTCGATTGAGGTGCCCTTTTTTTTAGCAAGACCTCGGGGTGTAGCGCAGTCCGGTAGCGCGCCTGCTTTGGGAGCAGGATGTCAGGAGTTCGAATCCCCTCACCCCGACCATTTTCCGGGTCGTTAGCTCAGTTGGTAGAGCAGTTGGCTTTTAACCAATTGGTCGTAGGTTCGAATCCTACACGACCCACCATGTAAAAAAGGGCATCTCGCATGAGATGCCCTTTTTCTTTGCCTTGGGAAAATGCACGATTCGGTGCAGGCCTTCCCTCTCTATTGTTGCCACACCGTCCCCCCTGTGGGAGCGGGTTCACCCGCGAATGCGGCAGTGGAGCCACCATCGCATTCGCGGGTAAACCCGCTCCCACAGGGATTGTCGGTGCCTGTCAGTGCAGTTTCAGGCGTGGCTCGGTACCCCGGCCAATCTTGCTGCCCAGCATCATCAACGCCGTGCGGAAGAACCCATACAGCGCCATCTGGTGCATGCGGTACAGCGACACATAGAACATCCGCGCCAGCCAGCCCTCCAGCTTCACGCTGCCCATCAAGTTACCCATCAGGTTGCCCACCGCCGAGAAGCGCGACAGCGACACCAGCGAGCCGTAGTCCTTGTACTCGTAGGTCGGCAGCGGCTTGTTCTCCAGCCGCGCCTTCAGGCTCTGCGCCAGCATCGAAGCCTGCTGGTGCGCCGCCTGGGCGCGTGGCGGCACGTTGCGGTCGCTGCCCGGTTGCGGGCAGGCGGCGCAGTCGCCGAAGGCGAAGATGTTGTCGTCACGGGTGGTCTGCAGGGTCGGGCGTACTACCAACTGGTTGATGCGGTTGGTCTCCAGGCCGTCGATGTCCTTGAGGAAGCCCGGCGCGCGAATGCCGGCCGCCCAGACTTTCAGGCTGGCCTGGATCACTTCGCCGTCCTTGGTTTTCAGGCCATCTTCGGTCACTTCGCTGACCGCCGCGTTGGTCATCACCTTCACCCCGAGTTTTTCCAGGGTCTTGTGCACCGGCACACTGATGCGCTCCGGCAGCGCCGGCAGCACGCGCGGGCCGGCCTCGATGATGGTGATGTGCATGTCCTTGGGCTGGATGCGGTCCAGGCCATAGGCCGCCAGCTCGTGGGCCGCGTGGTGCAGCTCGGCCGCCAGCTCCACGCCGGTGGCACCGGCGCCGACGATGGCCACGCTGATCTGCTCGCTGGCCACGTCACCGGCGTGGGCACGCAGGTAATGGTTGAGCAACTGCTGGTGGAAGCGCTCGGCCTGCTTGCGGGTGTCAAGGAACAGGCAGTGCTGCGCCGCGCCCAGGGTGCCGAAGTCGTTGGTGTTGGAGCCCACGGCGATGACCAGGGTGTCGTAGCCCAGGGTACGCGCAGGCAGCAGCTCGCGGCCCTCTTCGTCGAGGGTGGCGGCCAGCTGGATCTGCTTGCCTTCACGGTCCAGGCCGCTCATGCGCCCCAGCTGGAAATTGAAGTGGTTCCACTTGGCCTGGGCCACGTAGTTCAGTTCGTCTTCCGAGGAGTTCAGCGAGCCGGCGGCCACTTCGTGCAGCAGTGGCTTCCAGATGTGCGTGAGGTTGGCGTCGACCAGGGTGATCTCGGCCTGTTTGCGCTTGCCGAGGCTCTTACCCAGGCGGGTCGCCAGTTCCAGGCCGCCGGCGCCGCCGCCGACAATCACGATGCGATGAGTCATGGGGATATCTCATAAGGTTAAAAGAATCCGTGGCCCCAGGGGCCGGCCGCAATCTGCCGGAGAGGAGGGCGAGCGCGAGGCAGCTCATAGCACCAGTCCACTCAGCAGGCGGCTGATGAGGCCCAACCCGATGGTCACCGCAAGTACCAGCACAAGGAGCAGCCAGGGCCGGAAAGGCCGGCGCTCGACTTGGTGCTGGGGGGCTCGCAGATACTCATCGACACGACGCTGATCTTCAGGATTCAGACGGCTGGTCATGGTGGGCCTCGTCAGGTAGACGTTTGTGACTGCACGAACGCCACAGCGTTCATGCAGGCGCTTGCAACAAATGATAATGCTTTCTATCCCTGGCGCCGAGTGTACGCCATCGCAATGACACTCGGCACTGGATCAAAGACTGATGCCCACGTCGAAGACGATGCTGCGGCCCAGGTTGCCGCGCAGGAAATCCGGCGCGTCGGGGTGGGCGAACAGCACCCGGGCAAAGGTCGGCCCCACCAGCGAAAGTGACCGCCAGCCCTGGCGCAGGTATTCGGTGGGCGGCGGGAAGTGGGTGTTGAGGTCGAGCACTTCGCGCTTGAGGCTGGAGAAAGCGATGATGTCCAGCTCGCTCAGGTCCAGCCCGCGTTCGCGGTAGTTGTGCGCCTTCTTGCGCAGGGTCGGCGCCAGGCGCGCCAGCAGTTCGGCGGCGGCGATGCGCCGCGGGCGGGCCTCGCGGCGCACCAGCTGGGCCAGGGAAAACGCGCTGCGCCGGCGCTGCAGCTCTTCGCGCCATTCATCGTTGAGGCGGCGGCCTTCATCGAGCACGAAGAACACCTCGAACGCGGCATCGCGGAACAGCACGTCTGGCGGCTCCTGGCCGGCCGGGGTGAAGTCCTCGCTGCGGTAGGGGATGTTCAGCCCCTGCAAGAGGCGCTGGCACACCCACCGCTCCCGCTCCCACTTGCGGGCGTTGGAGAGAAAGGCATTGGCTTGTTCGGCCTGGATGGTAAGCAGGCGCAGGTAGTCTGAGTCATCCATGGGAACAAGCTTAGTCGCTAATCGATGACGGTAAGATGCTGTTTGTGCGTGGGAAACGGGGCAGGGTATAGACTCAGGTTTATCCACAGGGGCGACAGGGGTATGTAGCAGGTGATCAGCGCGCAGGTGTTATCCACAACCACGCTTGCCGTGGGTTGGCTCGGTTACGTGCCGTTGCTGATCTGGGCCGCCAGCCGCACGCGCTGGGTGGAACTGGTGACCGACCGGCGCCGCCAGCACCTGCTGTTCGGCACGGTGTTCTGCCTGTTTGCCTTGTGGCTGGTCAGGCGAGATTTTGAAACGGGCGTGTCCTATCACTTCATCGGCATGACGGCGGTGACCTTGCTGCTGGACTGGCCGCTGGCGGTACTCGGTGGCTTCTTTGCCCAGCTGGGATTGCTGGCGCTGGGGCGCCAGGACCTGGCGGCGCTTGGGGTCAATGGCTTGCTGCTGGTGGGCTTGCCGGTGCTGGTCACCGAGGTGTGCGCGATCCTGGTCGAACGGGCGCAGCCGCGGAACCTGTTCGTGTATATCTTCTGTTCGGGTTTTTTCCCCGCTGCATTGACGGTGCTGGTGTGCGTGCCGGTGGCGCTGGGGGTGTTGTGGCTGGACGGGCGTTTCGCGATGCCGGAGTGGCTGAGCGACTTTGTCGGCTACCTGTGGTTGATGATGTTCCCGGAGGCGTTCATCAACGGCATGGTGATCAGTGCGCTGGTGGTGTTTTGCCCGGAGTGGCTGGAGACGTTCAACCGTACCCGGTATCTGCAGGCGCCGTGGAAGGATGACGAGCGATAGGCTGGTAGGAGCGAGCGTTGCTCGCGATGGGGCGCGCAGCGGCCCCAGGTTTTCAGCTTCGCAGCCGATAGTGCCGGGGCTGCCTTGCAGCCCATCGCGAGCAACGCTCGCTCCTACACGGACCACGCAAACCCGAAGGCAGTGCAGTACCTGTGGGAGCGGGTTTACCCGCGAAGAGGCCAGCACAGGCCCCGCAAAAATCAGCTCAATGCCGCGGCTCCAGATCCCCGGAGAACAGCTCATCCTCCGAATCCGGCGCCACCGGAATCTTGTGCTCCTCGGCCGCCCAGGCCCCCAGATCAATCAGCTTGCAACGATCAGAACAGAACGGCCGGAACGCGCTCTTCTCGTTCCATTCCACAGGTGCGCCACAGGTCGGGCAATCGACGGTCAATGGCTGGCTCATGGCTGGCCTCCTCGTAAAGTCAGGTAAAAGTGGTGCAGGCGGTCAATCTGCTCATGCAGCGCGGCGAGGTCGCCGTCGTTGACCACCACATCGTCGGCATGCGCCAGGCGTTCCTCGCGCCCCAGCTGGGCCTTGAGAATCGCCTGCACCTGCTCGGCGCTGGTGTTGTCCCGCGCCAGGGTACGCGCCACCTGCAACTCCTGCGGCACGTCGATGACCAGCACGCGCTGGACCTTCTGGTACTGCCCCGACTCGACCAGCAGCGGCGACACATACACCGCATAGGGCGACTCGGCCTTGGCCAGGTAGCTGAAAATCTCCTGCCCGATCAGCGGGTGCAGCAGTTGCTCCAGCCACTTGCGCTGGGCCGGGTCGGCGAAGATCAGCTGGCGCAGCGCCGCGCGATCGAGCTGGCCATCCTCCAGCAACACGCCAGGGCCGAAGCGCTCGACGATGCTGGCCAGCGCCGGCCGACCGGGCTCGACCACCCAGCGCGCCGCCTGGTCGGCATCGACCAGGTGCACACCAAGCGCCACGAAACGCTCGGCCGCCGCGCTCTTGCCGCTGCCGATGCCGCCGGTGAGCCCGAGAATCCAGGGGGTGAAGGCCTTTGTGGTCATCACATTCCAAACAGTTGCAGGTAGGAGGTGCTTATTTCATCACCCCAGAGCACGGCAATCCACCCCGCAATCGCCAGATACGGCCCAAAGGGTATCGCCGTGCCCACCGATTGCCGCCGCACCCGCAGCAGGCACAGGCCGGCCACCACCCCGATCACCGACGACAGCAGCAAGGTCAGCGGCAACACCTGCCAGCCGCCCCAGGCACCGATCAGCGCCAGCAGCTTGAAGTCGCCATAGCCCATGCCTTCCTTGCCGGTGAGCAGCTTGAACAGCCAGTACACCGACCACAGGCTCAGGTAACCGGCCACCGCGCCCCACAGCGCGTCGGGCAACGGCACCAGCGTGTCGAAGGCATTGACCATCAGCCCCAGCCACAGCGTCGGCAGCACCAGCACGTCGGGGAGAATTTGCTTGTCATGGTCGATCAGGCTCAGCGCCAGCAGGCTCCAGGTGAACAGCAGCAACACCAAGGCTGCGACCCCCGGCCCCACCTGCCAGGCCACCACCAGCGACATCACCGCGCAGGCCATTTCGGTCAGTGGATAACGCTTGCTGATCGGCTGCTTGCAGGCAGAACAGCGCCCACGCAGCGCCAGGTAGCTCAGCAGCGGAATGTTCTCCCAGGCGCGGATCGCGTGGTTGCAATGGGGGCAGTGGGAGGCGGGCAGCGACAGGTTGAAGCGCTCGTGCTCGGTAGTCGGCAGGCCCAGCACTTCCTGCGCCTCACGCTGCCACTGGCGCTCGAGCATGATCGGCAGGCGATGCACCAGCACGTTGAGAAAACTGCCCACCAGCAGGCCAAGTACCGTCGCCAGGGTGATGAAATACGCCGGCTGCCCGGCCAGGAAAGTCCATAAAGTCATGTTCAGATCAAGCTACCCAACTGGAAGATCGGCAGGTACATCGCCACCACCAGGCCACCGACCAGCAGCCCCAGGACCAGCACGATGGCCGGCTCCAGCAGGCTGGTCAACTGGTCCAGCGTCTGGCTGACCTGTTCCTCGTAATGGCTGGCGGATTTCTCCAGCATCTGGTCCAGCGTGCCGCTGGATTCACCGATGGCGGTGAGTTGCACCAGCAACGGCGGGAACAGCGGTTCAAGCGCCATCGCCTGGTTCAGCGCCTGCCCATTGGCCATGCCCTGGCGCAACCGCAGGATCGCTTGTTCATGCAGGTCGCCGCCAGTCGCCTTGGCCACCGTCGTCAGCGCATCCAGCAACGGCACGCCAGCGGCGTAGGACGTGCCCAGGGTACGGGCGAAGCGGGCCAGGGCGGCCTGGCTCAAAAGCTTGCCAAACACCGGCAAGCGCAAGGCCTGCCGAGATATCCACAGGCGTGCTGGCGCATGCTTGCGATAAAGCCGAGTGATCGCTACACCCAGCACCAGCCCGGTTATCAACAGCAGTGGCGCAGAGCGCCCCAGCCCTGTGGACAAGTCGATCACCCACTGGGTGAACGCCGGCAACGCCGCATCGAAGCCCGCAAACAGGCTCTCGAAGCGCGGAATCACCTCCAGCAACAAAACCGCCGACACTCCCAGCCCGGTCAGCAACAGCAGCAGCGGATAGAGCATCGCCTTGCGCACGCGTTTGCGCAGTTGCTGGCGCTGCTCCAGCATCCCCGCCAACTGCTCCAGCTGCCGATCCAGCGTACCCGACTGCTCCCCCACGCGAATCAAGTTGCAATACAAACCATCGAACCACGCCGGATGCCGTTGCAGCGCATCCGCCAGCCCCAGCCCCGACGCCACATCCTGTTTCAATCTATCCAGCAACGCCGCCTGCCCCGCGCTGCACCCACTGCGCCCCATCACCTCGAAGGCCTGCAACAGCGGCACCCCGGCCTTGAGCAAGGTCGCCAACTGCCGGCTGAACCCCGGTGCATCAGTCTTCTCCCGAGCCTTCGGCAAACGCCATGCAACCCCGCCCGCCGGCCGCAAACTGGCCACGCGAATACCCTGGCGCAGCAACCCCGCCCGCGCATAGGCCGGGCTGCGCCCGCTGACCTGGCCGCTGACGGCCACGCCGTTGGCATCAGTGCCGTGCCAGTTGTAGAGCTGTGTCGAAGTCGTCATGCAAAAGTCCCTTCCTGCCCCCGCGACAAGCCTGGAAACAGCTTGCCGCCTCCCTGGGCGGGCGTGCGTCCGTGATGCTCACTAGAGTAGTTCAGCGAAGATGACGCCCAAGCGGGCAGGGGTGACAAAAGGTGTCTGTTCAGGCCTACTGCGCCGCTGTCCGCTGGGGGCGAGCCTGACCTCCACGAGTACACGCATTCACAAAGGAAATTGTTCATGAAAGGGCAACGCGGTATCACCCTGATCGAACTGATGATCGTCGTCGCGATCATCGGCATTCTGGCGACCATCGCCTTACCGATGTACACCAACCACCAGTCCCGCACCAAGGCCGCCGCCGGCTTGCTGGAAATCAGCGCGCTGAAGACCGCCATGGACCTGCGCCTGAACGAAGGCAAGGACGTAGCCGACGTCGCCACGCTGGGTGGCCAGCCGGCGACAGCGCATTGCGCGATCACCGCCACGGGCAAGGCCTCGGACGGCACGGCCGCGATCACCTGCACCCTGGCCGATGCACCGGCCAGTGTGCTGGGCAAGACCTTGACCCTGTCGCGTAGCGCCACCGGGTGGAGCTGCGCGACCAACATCGAGGAAGACTTGGCCCCCAAAGGCTGCAAGGCGTCCTGAGGGATGGCAATAAAGCCCTAGAAACAGGGGTTTGCGTAACGGGTGCGGCAGTGGTACGTTGCGCTACACGCCGGTGTAGCTCAGTCGGTAGAGCAGCGCACTCGTAACGCGAAGGTCGCAGGTTCGATTCCTGTCTCCGGCACCACATATCAAGGCTTGCAGCGATGCAGGCCTTTTTTGTGTCTTGAGAAAAGGTGCGGGGGTCCGCCTGCCCGTTGAAACAAATTGCCGAAATCAGGTGGTTTGACCTTTCAGGGCAAATCTTCGACAATCTTGCCCGAGGACTGCAAACGCGCATTTTCGGGCATGGCTTGCCAGCAATTGGCCCCCCGGATCTGGCAGCAGTGAAACTGGCACTCACTGACGTAGGGACAGTCGATAGGCCCCACCATACGGCCGATGATTCGACTGGGTTCTGACCTGATGGATCCTGGATCCGGAAACTAAAGAATCGCTGCGACTACAGCCTCAGTAACATCCGAAGGCGACCCCGAAAGGGTCGCCTTTTCTTTTGCCCAATCGACGGTGATTTCACCGACTTTGGTTCCTCGCGGAGTGGGCTGGGGCGTCCAGGTCACCACCGAGTAATGGAAGCCGAGCACCCGGTCGCCCTTGCGTGGTTCCAGCGTTAGCGTCCCGTCTACCGTTCGCAGCAGCGTGATGCGCTTTTTGGCAGCCGCAGGGTGGTTGGCGTCGTGGTAGATCTCTGTGCCCAGTGCCATGAGCGAAGCAATGAACGCTGCCAGGTGATCCGGGCTGTTGATGCCCCTCTTGCGCAGAAACACTTTCTTGCCGTGCCAGATGTGCAGGATGCCATGACCACTAGCTTGGCCGCCCTTGCCCTGAAAGTGCTGGCCCACTTTGACGTAGACCCTGCCCTCGGTGAGGTTGAGGTTCATGGCTGAAATGGGCGGAATCACGCCGAAGACGATGCCGCCTGTGGGGTGCTCTACCAGATCGGCGGGCTTCATCTTGAAGATGGGGGATGGGGTGGTGACCACAGCGGCTCCTTTGCTGGCCGCTATGGTAAGAAAATTTTTGGCAGGTGTTCCCTTGAGAACAGTTGCTGCGTGTTTCGCTTTGAGGAATGCCAAGCTGTGGTTCGTGGCAGCTAACTGCTGCCGATCACCTTGCTCGTTGCCAACACCAAATGCGACAAGGTTATCGGAGCGATGTCGGATGAATCTGCGTGCTTTCGGGTTACGGTCGGACGAGTTTCCAGATAATGCTTTTTCGTCACTTGGTTTTTCCCAGTATTTTCGGGCGGTTTTTCCCGATTTTTCTAGATAATGCTTTCAGCCGCTAAAGATAATTCCTGGATAAATATGTTGTCTCATCGCCATCCACACCAGTGAAGCTTTGCACTGGCCCGGATAAGAGCAGGGGTCATGACAGAGCCACCCGGCAGCCTGTGTGAAAGCGCTGAGCGCTCTACCGCCCTTGGCACAAACGCGCTGGCCGAGCGCATTCCGAGTAGAAGCAACTGCCTTGCTGATTTCTTGAACATGACGCCCCCTATGTGGGAGCGGGCTTGCCCGCGAACACCGACGAAGACGGTGCCATCCACCGCAGCGCCTGCTTCGCGGGCAGGCCCTCCGCCATACTTGATGGCGGAGTTCTAAAGCAGGCTACGTTAAATCAGTCACCTGGCTTGTGCTTGTGGACAGGCAGAGTCGGGTGCTTCTTTTCATTAGGTGGGGTTACGTGCCGTCTGCGGTCGTCATTTCCATCTTCGCGCTTAGGCTTCGGGCCGGGTTTGATGTCAGTGAACATGTGAACTCCTGTAGACAACATGGTGTGAGGCTAAAAAATGGTAGCTCATGGCCACCAAGCTGCCCGGGGCACTATCAGAAAGCTGCCCACCGAGGCACGATAAATTTCCAGGCAGCAGTACATGACACCGTACCAGTGAGGGTATCGGTCCACGCGAGCTTTGTGGCAACAACTGTGGCGAGGGCCATCCCCGTGGGAGGAACTGTCTTGCCGAAATTTCGAAAGCAGGCGCAACCCTTGTGGGAGCGGGTTTACCCGCGAACACGGGCCAAGCCCGTGCCATCCAGCATCGGAAGGAATTTGCTTCAGTAATTGGTGAGCATGCTGACGTACAGTTCGCTTACTCAGTACCGCTAGCTGCTGCACTGCATGATGAAGCCGCTCAGGATCGCCCTACGCTGCTGCAGGGCCAGCTGCTTGTAGGGTTAGGCCGTGGTCGGCCGATGCGCCATCTGGCATCAGTAAGCGGCGCACTGCGAGGACCTACCGCAGATTACTATCAATGGATAACTTCAGATGCTCATGACGATTCGTGTCCTAGGGCTAGCCACAAAAGCAGAGTCGGCCATGCTGGCGCTGTCGATGCCAGTAAATTTGATCGTCCGAACTGTCGTCCTTACCCTGCTCTCTCCGGTGGCTCCTACATGGCAACCCGCGTCTGGCACCTTCCCCTGATCATCCTCCCAGTGATGAATTCCTACAACAAACGGCTGTCGTTCGCTTGCCAGCATCTGATACGTCGATGCTCAGCGGCAGGCTATCCCCTTCGCTGAATTCAGCGCCTCTAACACCGCTGCAGCACTGATTGCACATGGCTTTGTGGTAACTCTCCTCGTGACAAACGGTGTGACAAACGCCGATGTCAGCAGCAATAGCCATCTAGATGATGGTGCCGCAGACCAGGGAATGGACGGCACCTGACTGACAGTCAGGCATGCCCCGGTCATCGCATCGCTGCGTTCACCCGGCTCAGGATCTTCAGGCGCTGGTCTCGTCAGCCAGTGCTGCCTCCACCCGCCCACCGGTAACGGTGTTCAGGAGGCCAGATCATGAGATGCCCTTGCTCCCGGACGTAAGGAGCCGCCAGTCCCGCGCAGTGGACATTCCCCACAGGTCGCAGGGGCCTTGATCCCTGATAACACTCAGCAATCCTGGCGGGATGACGTGGGGCGAGGATCGGAGAGCGAACGATGAGGAGACTGCCATGGCATTGGTGGGTAGACGCGATGGCCGCAAATTCGGCTATGGCAGGCAACTGAGCTATGCAGGACCGCAAGCGCTGAAAGAAATCATCCGACCTGCGCGAGACTTCCTGCATGCACACAACCTCAAAGGTTTCCATGAGCTACGAGCGGCATACGCATGTGAGCGCTATGTGCAAATCACCCATCACCGCGTGCCTATCAACGGCGGTCAATGTTGCCAGATCGATAGGAACCTTGATCGTGAGGCGCGAAGGCAAATCAGTCATGAGCTGGGGCACGGCCGGGTAGATGTGGTCGCCACCTATATCGGAGGACGCACATGAGTAAGCCATTCGATATGGAGTTGTTCTTAGCTGGCGTGCTGACCGGATCGCACGTCACCCGGCAACGCCATTTGCGGCAGGCGAGGATCATCCAAGCTGAAATCTCAGAGCACTGGCAGTGGCAGACGCCTTGGGCCTGGCAACGGAAGCATGTGGTTTGGTTTCTTGAGCATCGCCTAGACCGGAACAGTCAGGCGACGCGGTATTACTACCTGCTGACCGCACGCTTGCTGGCTCGAAGATTAAAAAGGTCATGGGAATTCAAACTCTGAACGACTATCTGATTTCTATAATCTCAACCGGCAGCATGTAGCCACCAGTTCTACCCTTTGCCAGTCGCACTTTCCACAGCAGCTTGTCAGGCGCGATTAAGCCCATATAAGATGAGATAAATTCTCAAACGCAATCTTATGCCAACAAGAGGGCTGCAGTGTCGACACCGCCCGTTTCATCTTTAACGAAGGCTGATGTTCAATCCCTCTACGTCGACCACCATGCCTGGTTGGTCGACTGGTTGCGCAAACGCCTGCGCCAAGGGGATAACGCGGCCGACTTGGCTCAGGATACGTTCGTTAATGTGCTGGGCAAACTTGAACGAATACAGGATGTCCGACAACCGCGTGCCTGGCTGAGTACCATCGCTCGCGCTCTGGTGATCGACCGTGCGCGCCGCGATCGTGTCGAAAGGGCTTACCTGGATGCAGTGGCCAATTTGCCGGAGCCGTTGATGCCGTCCCCGGAAGCGCAGATGATCCTACTTGAAACCCTGGCCAAGGTGGATGCCTTGCTCGATGGCTTACCGACCAAGGTACGTAGCGCTTTTCTGCTTTCGCGCCTGGACGGGCTGGGCTACAAGGAAATTGCTGCGCGGCTGGGGGTCAGCCTGAGGTCGGTGGAGAGCTATATGGCGAAAGCTATCCGCCATTGCTATTTTGCCAGCTCATGACCCGCGCACCGCGTCCTGAGGTACCGGATGATGTACTCGACCAGGCGATCATGTGGATGGTCCGCCTCCAGTCTGGATACGCTGACGAGCATGCCCTGCAAGGTTGCCAACAATGGCGCACGCTTCATCCGGTCCACGAGGCCGCTTGGCAGGCGTTGCAGAACAACGAGGCTACCTTCCACAACCTCTCCAGCCTGCCAGGCGTACCGGGTGGTGTCGCGCGCACCACTCTGGAGCGCATGCAGCATCGTCAACTGGGCCGTCGACAGCTGCTTCAGGTGCTGGGCACGGGGCTGATCGTTGGCACAATGGGCTGGCAGGGCCAGGAGCAAATTCGTCTATGGGGAGCCGACTATAGTACCCGCGTGGGCGAGCGACGAACGGTGATGCTCGCCGACGGTACCCGGCTGCAGCTCAATACTCATACCGCCGTCGATGTGTCATTCACCAACAGCCAGCGCCTGATCAACCTGTTGCAGGGTGAAATATTCATCGACACTGGGCCGGATGAAGGTGCGCCCGACGGGCGCCGCAGCTTTTGGGTGCAGACCGCCCAGGCTCGATTGCAGGCGCTGGGTACTGCGTTTGCAGTACGCCAGGAGGATTCGCATACACAGCTGTCGGTCGAAGCGAGCAAGGTCCTCATCCACCAAGCCTCGGGGCAGCAACTGGTTGCCGCCGGCGAGGAGTACTCGATCAGCGCCGCAGGTAGCCGCAAACTTCAGCACCGCGAGATGGATGCTAGCGCCTGGACCCGGGGTCAGTTGGTGGCGCGCAGCTTGCCATTGCAGGCGCTGCTCATGGAGCTGGCGCGCTACCAGCGAGGCTGGCTTACCTGTGCGCCGCAAGTTGCAGAGTTGAGAGTGTCTGGCGTTTTCCTGCTTGATGATATCGACCGGGCACTGGATGCCCTCGGCGATTCGATGCCTGTCAGGGTCGAGCGCTTCACGCGATTCTGGCGTCGCGTCGTTGCTCGCTGAGGATAATTTGCAAAAACATTGGTTTCAGGCTGCGGGTTTTTCCGAGCACTTCGGCTAACAGGGTAAACAACCTGCCAAACGAATGGAGCTCGATTCACATGTTATCCGCGTTCTCGCCTCGCCATGTACCCAGGACCCGCCTTGCCATAGCGCTGCGTGGCGTGCTGCTTGCCAGCGCAGCATGCAGTGCATTGCAGATTTGCGCGGTACACGCCGAACAGCGTGGAACACTGTATTACGATCTGCCCGCAGGTGCATTGGAGCAATCGCTGAGTGCGTTTGCACAGGTTGCCGCCATCAATCTCCCATTCGACCCTGCGCTGGTACGTGGCAAGTATGCTACCGCTCTGAATGGCGACTACACCGTCCAGCAGGGACTGGATCAGCTGCTACAAGGTTCTAACCTCGTTGCCACTCAAGCCGCCAATGGCAACTGGATACTGGACCCTGTGGTCACCACTGGGGGCACGGCACTGGAGCTGGGGAGCACGTTGGTCAGCGGCCAAGGGATGGGCGAGATGACCGAGAACAGTGGGTCATATACCACGGGTGCAGTGAGCGTGGGCTCCAAGAGTCCGACCAGCCTGCGCTACACGCCACAGTCGGTTTCGGTGTTGTCCAGCCAGCTGATCGAAGACCGCAGTGTCACCAGCTTGCAGGACGCGCTGAAAATGGCCCCTGGGGTGACGGTGCAGAAAACCACCAGCGATACCTACGAGTTCTACTCGCGCGGTTTCAACATCGACAGCATCCAGATCGACGGCGCCGCGCCCATGGCGTTGTCGTCGGTGGCCACCAGCTTCTACTCGCGCCGGTTGTACAACCTGGCCGAATTCGACCATGTCGAAGTACTGCGTGGTTCAGGTGCGCTGTTCGGCGGTGTGGGTGATCCCGGTGGCGTCATCAACCTGGTGCGCAAGCGTCCGCTGTCTGACTTCCAATTGAAGTTCGAAGCCGCCGCCGGCTCCTGGGACAACTACCGTTCGCAAGTCGACTTGACCGGCCCGTTGACCGACAGCGGCAATGTACGCGGCCGGCTGGTCACGGCCTATACCGACCGCCAGTACTTTACGGACAAGCTGGCCACGCAGAAACCCACGGTCTATGGAGTATTCGAGGTCGACTTGGGTCCGCAGACCATCTTCACGCTGGGTGGCATGTACGAAAGCACCCACTCCAACTCGTCGTTAGGCCTGCCACGCTACACCACCGGTGCTGACATCGGGCTCGCACGGCACACCAACTTCGGGCAAAACTGGTCCTACATGGACAATATTTCCCAGGAGATTTTCACCAAAGTCGACCACTACTTCGACAACGACTGGAAGCTGAACGTCTCATATACCAATACCCGTGACGCCGGCAAGGCGCTGGCAGCGGTATCGGGCAACGCCGTTAACCCCGTGACGTTGGCGGGGCCTGTGTGGCGAGCCAGTTATAACGTCTACTCCACCAGCCAAGACCTGATCGACAGCAACTTGTCTGGCAGCTTCGATGCTTTCGGTCGCGAGCACCAATTCGTCCTGGGTGCCGACTACCAGCGCGTCACCAGCCGCTGGCAGGGGTCGGGCGTGTTCACCGGGACCGGTGTGGCGATCAATCCGTTCGACCCAGGTTACTGGAAGCCCACCACAACCTCGCTGCAGACTCCGCGTGACTACAGCCCCAACACCCAGGAGCAGTACGGCCTGTACGGGCGCTTGACGCTACAGGTGGCCGACCCACTCAAGGTCATTCTGGGTGGCCGCGCGGCCCGTTACCACTTCGAGCAGGTCTACACCAACGCCGGTGTAGTGCAGAGCGATATAGACATGCGCGAACCCACGCGCTTCGTGCCGTACTTCGGCGCGATCTACGATCTCGATGAGCAATGGTCGCTGTATGGCAGCTATTCGAAGATCTTCAAGCCTCAGCAAAGCTACCTGCGCGGGCCGGTGGGCAGTAACGAGGTGCTGGAACCGCTCGAGGGCAAGACCTCTGAGATGGGCATCAAGGGCGAGCTGTTCGATGGCCGCTTGAACACCAGCCTTGCGGTGTTCTACACCAAGCGCAACAACGGCGCTGTGCAGGACACCAACTATCCGCAGGCATCGGTGCTGTATGGCGGTAGTTGCTGCTACGTGAACCAGGGCGAGGTAGTCAGCAAGGGGATCGAGCTAGAAGCGACGGGCGAAATCCTCAAGGATTGGAACCTCATGGCCAGCTATGTCTATAACTACAACAAGAACGAAACCGACAGCACGGCATTGAGCACGATCACGCCCAAGCATCAATTCAAGGTGTGGTCGACTTACCAGCTGCCTGGCGAATTCTCGGACTGGACCGTGGGCGGCGGGGTCGATCTGCAAAGCGCCACCTATGTCAGCGGGACCACGGTGCGGGTGGACGGCAATGGCAACGTGGTTCAGTCGAACATTCCGTTCGATTACAAGCAAAGTGGCTATGCCGTCTGGAACGCCCTGTTAAAGTACCGTGTGGATGATCACTGGACGGTGTCGCTCAATGCAAACAACCTGTTCGACAAGTCCTATTACCAAACGGTCTCCAGTGCGGCGAACGGTAACTTCTATGGAGATCCGCGCAATTACATGCTCACTTTGCGAGGTGATTTCTAGTAGTTCGCATCGAAATACATACAAAATGTAGCGGTCGAAACTGCACTACAGTTACGTCTCAAGACTTCGGCTTTATAGTCTCCGCTCCTGACTAAGTATTAATTATCCAGGGGTGGATGTACGCTTCCGAT
This sequence comes from Pseudomonas sp. NPDC089401, assembly GCF_044749485.1. NCBI lineage: Bacteria > Pseudomonadati > Pseudomonadota > Gammaproteobacteria > Pseudomonadales > Pseudomonadaceae > Pseudomonas > Pseudomonas sp. NPDC089401. Next base: position 45,912 of record NZ_JBIVIA010000012.1, read on the forward strand.
CTAAGTATGGAGTAACTCGAGTCGCATTAATGGTTCGGCCTGAATAGTACCCCTCAGAGCGCTGTGCTTGCTAATTTCATAGCTATCAAGAATCGGTTGGCCAACGGCGCCCCGACCACGATTGCAGGCGCTTTTTTTGCGTCCGCAGTTTCGTGTAATGGCGGCTGTGCGTGGGAGACCTTCGGGTCTGCCGGGTTCCTTTTCCTCGGTTCGCCAACCTGCGTACAGCTGCCACCCTAACCGTTTGGCGACGGTCAGCGTGGTGCTTCAACCGAAAAGGACCTCATGCATGCTTACCGTAAGTCCGTCCAGGATCCTCGCATTCGTTCTCCGCCGCCCCGCCGCCACCCCAAGGCAGGTCCCCCATGACTGACCAAGACCGCCTAACCACCATCCAAAGCTACACCTGGACCCTAGAACTCCTAGGCGAAGCCCTGGTCCAGCACGACGACATGCTGGAATGCGAACACAACCCCCACCTGAGCTTCCGCAACACCGCCGGCATCCACCAGGCCATCCGCATCATCAGCCGCCTGGCCAGCGAGCACTGCGCAAAGCTGATCACCCCCGCGCCATCACCCACTGACTGAGGCCCCCAACGCTGCCGCCAGCCAAGCGCTGGCGCAGCCTTGCCAAGCCCTCAACCCGCTAACCACGCCAGCACCCGGCACCATCAGGTATGAGATGATCACCCCGGTGTGGCAGGAGGCGGCAGATGGCAGACCACGTCGATTACAAACGCAACAGCGAAATCCCCGGGCTGGTGCTGAGCGAGGCGCGCTTCTCGAGCTTCCGTTTCGGCCGCCACTACCATCTGGATTTCCACGTCGGCCTGATCACCGAGGGCGTACAGCGCCAGGTGCTCAACGGCGAGACGACGCTGCTCGCGCCGGGCACCATCCAGCTGATGCCACCCGGCGAAATCCACGATGGCTTCAGTGCGGGCGACGACGCCTACACACTCAAGACTTTCCGCGTATCCGCCGACCTGTTGCGCAGCGTCACCGAAGAGCTCACGGGCCGTGACCAGTTTTCCGCCCTGGGTGGCGCGCTGTTGCAGGATGCCAGCCTCGCCATCCAGCTTTCCCGGCTGCACGACGCGCTCGCCGAGGGGCTGCCAACCGACCCGCTGTTTGTCGACTCTCAATGGCTCACGCTGCTCGGGCGGTTGTTCGCCGAAGCCCGTATGGTCAAGCCGCAGTTCGTCAAAGGTACGCTTTCCATAGTGCAGTGGCACCGTGTGCGGGACTACTGCAACGAACACCTCGCCGACAAGATCACCCTCGAAGAACTGGCTGCGTTGTGCGGCCTGGAGCGTTTCCACTTCCTCAAGCTGTTCAAGCAAACGGTCGGCATGACGCCCCATGCCTGGCTGGTGCGTTTGCGCCTGGAGCGCGCCTGTGTGCTGCTGAGCCATACCCAGTGGGACTTGACCCGGGTCGCGCAAGAGGTGGGCTTCTACGACCAGAGCCACTTCAACCGGGCCTTCAAGCAAGCCTTCGGGGTTGCACCGTCTCGTTACTGATCGCTGTCAGCCCATCAATTTTTTACAAGTGCGCGAAACCCTCGCCCTTTAGCCTTGAGTCTTGATCGGGCGTTGCCCTGGAAAGAACCAAGGATTTTGATCGATGACGCAACGGGCGTACTACACCAGCGATGAGTTGACCTTGAGCACGCACGTGGTGCGTTGCACGCCGATGGAGGATGGGCGCTTCCGGGTCGAGCTGGCCGAGACCCTCTTTCATCCACAGGGCGGCGGGCAGCTGGCGGACCAGGGAACCATCGCGGGCATCCGGGTAGAGGACGTGCTGAATGTCGAGGGCGATGTGGCGCATATCGTCGGGCAAGCCGTGCCCCTGGGCAGCGTCGAGATTGCCGTCTCGCCGGAGGTGCGTGCGTTGCATGCTCGCCTTCATTCGGCTGGGCACCTGATTGCTTGTGTCGGGCAGGCCTTGGGCTGGCTCCCCAGCAAGGGCCATCACTGGCCGGGGGAGTGCCGGGTGGTGTTCGAGCGCCAGGATGGCTGCGAGCCGCTCACGGCCGAAGACCTCGAGGCGGCGGTGAACGCGCTGATCGAGCGTGATATGCCGCGTCAGCTGATCGACCAGGACGGGGTCCGGTCAGTGTGTTTCGGCGACTTGCCGATGCACGGCTGTGGCGGCACGCATGTCGCTTCGACGGGCTTGGTGGGGCCGATCAAGGTGCTCAAGCTCAAAGAGAAGAAAGGCCTGCTGTCGGTGCATTACGACGTAGCGCGATAGACAACGAAATTCCTGGAGACATCACGTGGACTACCTTCCCCAACTGTTGACCATTGGCGCCGTCATGCTCCTGGCCTGCGTAAGCCCCGGCCCCGACTTCATCGCCGTCACGTCCAACGCCTTGGTGAGCCGCAGGCGGGGGATTGGTGTTGCATTGGGCACCAGCGCGGGCATCACCCTCTGGGCGGTGCTGGCCATCGTCGGCCTGGGTGTTTTGCTGAGCACGGTGGCCTGGCTCTATGACGCGATTCGCGTCGTGGGCGCGGGGTATCTGATGTACATGGGCATCAAGATGCTGCTTGGCGCGCGGCGTCCTTATGGTGACCTTGAAATCAGCAGGACGCAGAACACCAGCACACCAGCTCCCCGCGTCGGGTTGCTGGTGTCCGCGACAAACCCGAAAGCCGCGGCGTTTTTCGGTAGCTTTTTCATCACAGTGCTGCCTGCGCAGGCCCCGTGGTGGGTGCTCGCCGCTGCGGTGATTGTCGTCACGGTTGTCTCGTTCGCCTGGTTTTCGACGCTGGCACTGATGTTCTCCACGGACCGGGTGCGGGCGTGTTACGCGAAGGTGCGTCGGCCGATCGATGCCGCCATGGGCGCGGCACTGGTGGGGCTTGGCTTGCGGCTGGCCCTGGTTCGATAACGCCAGGCCAAGCTGCTAATGTCAGTTACCTCACCGATCCAGTACGAGGTTCGAAATGGTTGTTCACAAGGATGTCATCGCCAGCAATCGTGATGCCTGGAATGCCTCTGCCGATCACCACCGGCGCAGCGCAAGCTGGCGCGAGCTGATCGAAGCGGTGCCTCACAAGGACTTTTCCTGCCTCGACGCGACCCTGACCGAGGTGTTGCAGCAGGTGGGCGTAACCGGGAAGTCGGTCGTGCAGATGGGCTGCAACAATGGCCGCGAAGCAATCTCTTTGTTCGCGCTTGGTGCGCTGGAGGTGGTCGGGGTCGATCAGTCCTGCGAGTTTCTCAAGCAGGCGCGGGAGCTGGCCGAGCGGTCCGCATATTTGCCGGAGTTCGTCGAGGCCGATATCCACGCGCTACCGGCAAGCCTCGACGCGCGTTTCGATGTGGCCTTGATCACCATCGGTGTCCTGAACTGGATGCCCGACCTCGCGGTGTTCTTCCGCCATGTTGCCAGGACGCTGAAGCCGGGCGGGGCGCTGGTGATCTACGAGACTCACCCGTTCCTGGAATTGCTCGATCCCGAAGCCGACGACCCTTGGCGTGTCCACGGGTCCTACTTCCAGACGGAGCCGGTGGTCGAACTAGGCGCCATTGTTTACGAAGGCAAGGGTGAGCCGAGCGGGCAGCCATCCTATTGGCATATCCACCGGCTGGGCGATGTGCTCACGGGGATCATCAACGCGGGTTTGCAGCTGCGTGCATTCACCGAGTACCCGCATTCCAATCGTGAGGATCTCTACGACGTCTATGTGCAGGGTGTGGCACAGATACCCATGTGCTACACCCTGCTCGCAGAAAAGCGCTGAGGAAGGGGGGCCGGGTTCCGGCTCAGCCCACCGCAATCGCCGCATTCAGCATCAACACCACGATCAGGCCGACCACCGCCACGATGGACTGAACCACCGAGATGGTCTTGGTGGCCTCACCCATGGTCATGCCAAAGGACTCCTTCACCATCCAGAAACCTGCATGGTTGGCATAGTTGAAGAACAGTGAACCGCAGCCGATGGACAGGGCCAGCAACGGCAGGTTCAGGCTCGGATCGGCACCGGCAAGCGGCGCCAGCAAGCCCGCAGCGCCGACGATGCCGACCGTGGCGGAGCCGGTGGACACCGACAGCAGCATCGCGATCAGCCAGCCCAGGATCAACGGCGGGAAGGCCGATTGCTGGGTCAGGTGCACGATGGCATCGCCGACCTTGGCGCTGGTCAGCATCTCCTGGAAGGCCCCGCCGCCGGCGATGATCATGATGATCGAGGCGATCGGCTTGAGGCTTTTGCCCAGTGCATCGCGCAGCTGTTCGGCATCGCCGCCGCGCGCCAGCACCAGGCTCGCGCCGGCGAACAGCACGCCCAGCAGCATGGCGATCAACGGGTTGCCGAGGAAGCTGGCCATCTGCAGCAGCGCATTGTCCTTGGGCAGCAGCATTTCGGCGACGGCATGCACCAGCATCAGGATCGCCGGCAGCAACGCGGCCAGCATGCCCACCACCACGCCGGGGCGGCGTTGATCGTCGGCTTTCTCAGCCAGTGTGAACTGGTCCAGCAAGGCCTGATCGGGCCGGGTGCTCATGCGCTGCGAAATGAACAGGCCATACAGCGGGCCGCCCAGGATCATGGCCGGGATCGCGGCCAGGAAGCCATAGAGCATGGTCGGCCCGACCGAGGTCTTGAGCACGGCGATGGCGGTCAAGGGGCCAGGGTGCGGCGGTACCATGCCGTGCATCGCGGCCAGCGCGGAAATCACCGGCACACCGACGTACACATACGCCGAGCCCTTGAAGCGGGCCTTGCTTTCCAGCTTGCGCGCCACGCTGAAGATCAACGGCAGCATGATCACCAGGCCCACTTCGAAGAACATCGGGATGCCGATGACGAAGGCAACCAGCATCATCGCCCAGGGGATCATCCGGTCCGAGGTGCGCTTGAGGATCACATCCGCGACCTGTTCCGTGACCCCGGCGTCAGCCAGGATCTTGCCGAGCATCGCGCCCAGCGCGATCACCACCCCGACCGCACCGAGTGTCTTGCCGGCGCCGGTGAGCAGGTGCGAGACGATACTGCCGGGCTCCATGCGGGTAGCGAAGCCCACGCCAATGGACACCACCAGCAAGGCCAGCAGCGGGTGCATCTTCAGGCGGGACACGATCAGCGCTACCAGCACCAGGACACTGACCAGAGCGGTCAGCAACAGCTGTATATCTAAGGGAGTCATTCAGGGAATCTCGGTTGGCCTGGCGCGCTAGCGGCGCTCAGGAATTGCGGGCGTGACGGGCGGTTCTGCGGGCAGCGGTGAGCCGCTGTCTGGCGTGGGCAGATGGCCGACGGGGTGCGCAAACTTCGAATTTCTCAGGGGTGGGACAGGCGGACGTAGTCGCGCCAGGCATGCGCCTAGGGCAGGGCAGTACGGTCATGGAACGATTCACCTTGTTATTTGGTCATCTATATGAATCGTTGCAAAGTATTTCCGGGACGGTGGGATGCTGTCAAGGGGATGTGGTTGTGCCGTGTGGGGCGTGCTGAGCGACATCGGCCATCTCATTAGCAGGCCTGTAGTGCATCCGCCGACAAATGTCATCTGCCGGCACAATTCGGGCCCCAACGTCTCAGAGGGGGCCCGCCAGCCTTGAACCCAGTACACCTGGCTCGCCTTCTGAAAAAAATCCCGCACGGTGGCGGGATTCGGCGTAGGGCTAAAGGCCTGGAGGCTTCGCAGCTTACTGGCTGTTGTAACCGCTTTCGCTTTTGTCGTAACGGACCTCATGCACCCGGAAGTTCACGCCGGTCGCGCCAGCGCCGGTGTACACGATGCGGCCTTGCCCTTTGTACAGGTCGATGATGCGGGTGGCGTCATTACCGAAATAGAACGGGATGTAGGCCTTGCCGGTGATGGTGTTGATGTTTTCAGTCGGCTGGCCGATCAGGTCATGTACCTGCTGCAGCGACATCCCTGGCTTGATCTTGGCGAAGGGGGTGCCTGCAGGTGCTGGTTTTGCCGGAGGCGCAGGTTGGGTAAGCCCGTTGCTGCACGCCGCCGTAGCGGCAACTGCCGAGATAAGGCCGATTTTCAGAAATTTACGGATCATGTGAAACAACCATCCTTAGTGGAACGAAACGTGGCTTCGCATCGACACTGGGAACGGCGCACATGAGGGAGGGGCGGTTCGTGTGCAGGAACCAACCATGGAGCAGGAACAGAGCACGCAAGTTGGCAAGGCAGATTGCCTGGATCGTTTTGCATGCGAAGGTGGGAACAGTGAAGCTTCCCGAGCCGGATCATCCTTGAACTGCAGCACTCCCTGTGCGCATCCCGCCGAAGCGTTTTGGCGGGGCGTATGTGAGCATTCACCACTGCACCTGTCAATCCCGCTGACGGGCATGCTTCCCGGCGACGCTGCGTGCCAGACCTTGTGTCCGGCGCGGGTAGCCTTTTGGCCCCGGCGGGCAATACTTCTCTCTACAAGTCGGCGTGCCCCGGTTGGCGCACGCCGCTGGGAGGTCTCAGGTGAACAAGTTATCCATCGTGGGTGCCGGGATCGTGGGCGAGGCAGCAGCCCAGGTCATTGCCCGGGAAGAATACTGCCGTGAGCTGGTGTTGCTAGACGTGCAGGGCGAGCTGGCGCAGGGCAAGGCGCTGGATGTTTGGCAGGCGGCCGTGGAGTCGGGGTCCGATACCCGGGTTTACGGCGGCGCCAAGGCCGAGATGCTGCAGGATTCCGACCTGGTGGTGATCACCGCGGGCGTGCCGCGCAAGCCTGGCCAGTCGCGCCAGGATGTGTTGAGCATCAACCTGCCGATCATCGACGGCATCATGCAGGACATCAACCGCTTCGCGCCGGCGGCGACGGTGCTGGTAGTGTCCAACCCGGTCGACGTGCTCACCTACCGGGCCTGGTCGCTCAGCGGGCTGGGGCGCGGCAAGGTATTCGGGCAGGCGGGGGTGCTGGATACCGCGCGCATGAAGTGCTTCATCGCCGAGGAGACGGGGTTTTCTGCCCGGGACATCACGGCACTGGTGCTCGGCGGGCATGGCGACAGCATGGTGCCGCTGATGCGCTACTGCCAGGTCGGCTCGGTGCCGTTGTCGCACTTCCTGGGCGATGAGCAGATCGAGCGGATCGTCGAGCGCACGCGCAAGGGTGGCGGTGAGATCCTCGGCTTGAAGAAGGTTGGCAGCGCCTGCGATGCGCCGGGTGTGGCCATCGCGCAGATGGTGGATGCGATTGCCAATGGACGTAACCGCATCTTGCCGACGGTGGCGATTCTCGAAGGGGAATACGGGCGCACCGACATCGCCATGGGCGTTCCCTGCGTGTTGGCAGGGGAGGGCATTGCCCGGGTGATCGAGTTGCCGCTGGATGCGCAGGAGCAGGCGATGTTCGATCACTCTGCGGATCAGGTGGCGCGGGATATTGCGGAGATGAAGGCGTTGTAAGCAAGAAGGAGCGGCGCCAGTTGTCGGGAAACCGGGGCTGCTTTGCAGCCCTTCGCGGCTGAAGGCCGCTCCTACAGGGGATAGCGGTCAGGCTTGGCCTGGGCGTATCAGCGCTGGCACCAGCCGGATGTAGATCAACTCGCACACCAGCTCGATCAGCGTCTGGGTAATCACCGCTGCGGCCGCCAACCCGCGCAGATCCTCTGGCAATGCCAGCGCCAACGGCAACACCACCAGCGAATTGCGCGTCGCCGCGCTGAAGGTCACCGAGCGTGCTTCGGCCACCGGCAAGCGCAGCAACCGTGCCGACACGAACCCGAGCAGTGGTGCCAGCAGCATGAAGCCGATGTACACCGGGACCACCGGCAGCAACCGCTCGAAATCCCGCGATACCACGGCAATCTGCGAGCCGATCACCGCCACCAGCACCAGCGCCATCGCCGGTACCGGCATCCACGCCCAGGCGTCGTTCCAGGCCGCCACCGCGCGGGAGCGGCGGGCGCTGGCGCTGGTGAGCACGGCGAGCAGCATCGGCAGCACGATCAACAGCACGAAGGCCTCCACGAACGGGGCGATGGCGATGGTCACGTTGCTGCCGTCGCCGAGCATCAGTGCCAGGTACAGCGGCAACAGCAGCAACTGCACCAGCAACAGCACGGGGGTGGCGGCGAGGGTCAGGCGCGAGTCGCCTTTGCCGATGTGGGTGAACACCACCACGTAGTCGATGCAGGGCGTCAGCAGCACCAGCAGGGCGCCGACCAGGATGGCCGGGTGGCTGACCAGGCCGCGGGTGAGGGCCCAGACCAGCAAGGGCACGAGGATGAAGTTGGCGAGCAGCAGGGCGGCCATGAAGCGGCGGTTGCCCAGGTTCTGGCGCAGGTCGAGGAAGGGGATTTGCAGGAACATGGCGTACATCAGCACGGCGATGGCGGGGGTGACCAGGCTCTGCAGCTGGCGCGCGGTGTCGCTGGCCAGCAGGCCGAAGGCCAGGGCGGCTAGCACGGCGGCGAAATAGATCGGGATCTGCCGGGTTTCGAGTTGTTCTCGGGTCAAGGTGGGGCCTGTGTCTGACGGGCTGAAAGGGGCACAGGGTAATACGCAAGCGCGGCGGGTTGCTCGATTTTGCCGTCTGGCACCGCCCCTGTGGGAGCGGGTTTACCCGCGAAGCAGGCGACTCGGTGGCTGGCACGGGCTCCGCCCGTGTTCGCGGGTAAACCCGCTCCCACAGGATTTCATGGTGGCGCTGCGAATCCGCAGAAATGAAAAAGCCCGGCACTGGGCCGGGCTTTTTCACGTCAGGCGTTTGCCAATCAGTTGCCGTACACCGGCAGCTGCTTGCAGATGGCCTTGACCTTCTCACGCACGGCGTCGATCACCGCGTCGTTGTTCAGGTCGGCCAGGATGTCGCAGATCCAGCCGGCCAGCTCGCGGCACTCGGTTTCCTTGAAGCCACGGGTGGTGACGGCTGGGGTGCCGAAACGCAGGCCCGAGGTGACGAACGGGGAACGTGGGTCGTTCGGCACCGAGTTCTTGTTGACGGTGATGAAGGCTTTGCCCAGGGCCGCGTCAGCGTCCTTGCCGGAGATTTCCTGCTTGATCAGCGACAGCAGGAACAGGTGGTTCTGGGTGCCGCCGGACACCACGTCGAAACCACGCTCGATGAACACTTCGGCCATGGCCTGGGCGTTCTTCACCACTTGCTGCTGGTAAGCCTTGAACTCAGGCTGCAGCGCTTCCTTGAAGCAGATGGCCTTGGCGGCGATCACGTGCTCCAGCGGGCCGCCCTGGGCGCCAGGGAAGACGGCGGAGTTCAGCTTCTTCTCGATGTCGGCGTTGGCACGGGCCAGGATCAGGCCGCCGCGCGGGCCGCGCAGGGTCTTGTGGGTGGTGGTGGTGACCACGTCGGCGAACGGCACCGGGTTCGGGTAGACGCCAGCGGCAACCAGGCCGGCGACGTGGGCCATGTCGACGAACAGGTAGGCACCGACCTTGTCGGCGATGGCGCGGAAGCGGGCGAAGTCCAGCACCTGCGAGTAGGCCGAGAAGCCGGCGACGATCATCTTCGGCTTGTGCTCGACAGCCAGGCGCTCGACTTCGTCGTAGTCGATCAGGCCGTTGCCGTCGATGCCGTATTGGATGGCGTTGTACAGCTTGCCCGACGAGCTCACCGAAGCACCGTGGGTCAGGTGGCCACCGTGGGCCAGGCTCATGCCCAGGATGGTGTCACCGGCCGACAGCAGGGCCAGGTAGACAGCGGCGTTGGCTTGCGAGCCGGCGTGCGGCTGGACGTTGGCGTAGTCGGCGCCGAACAGCTCCTTGGCGCGGTCGATGGCCAGTTGCTCGACGACGTCGACGTACTCGCAACCACCGTAGTAGCGCTTGCCTGGGTAGCCTTCGGCGTACTTGTTGGTCAGGACCGAGCCCTGAGCTTCCATGACTGCCGGGCTGGTGTAGTTTTCCGAAGCGATCAGCTCGATATGCTCTTCCTGGCGCAGGGCTTCTTGCTGCATGGCTTCGAAGAGCTCGGCGTCGTACTTGGCAATGGTCAAATCACGGCTGAACATGGCGGTCCTCAAGGATCGGGGTAATTTGGGGGGGCATTCTAACCGATTGATCCGCGCCTGGCATATGAAGTGGCGTCAAGTCGCGGACCAATGGGCCTCATGTTGCATCCCGCGCCGTTTCTGGGCTGGAGTTGACTTGGAGGTCCGCTTTTTTCACCTGGATTTCAGCCGCGACGCGGGCCCCTGTGGGAGCGGGTTCATCGAGGCGTCGAACCGCCGCGAAGAGTGCGACGCGGTGGATGGCACCGGCTGCGCCGGTGTTCGCGGGTGAACCCGCTCCCACAGGGGTTACTGGAGGCTGCGGCGGGTTACTGGAACATGAACAGGGTTTCGTTGGCGAACTGCGCCTCGAACTGGTTCGCCGGCATCGGCCGCCCGAACAGGTAGCCCTGCACCTCGTCGCAACCATGCTCGCGCAGGAATTCCAGCTGCTCGTGGGTCTCCACGCCCTCGGCGATCACCGCCAGGTTGAGGCTGTGGGCCATGGCGATGATCGCCCGGGCGATCTGCGCGTCCTGCTCGCCCTCGGGCAGGCCGTCGACGAAGGTGCGGTCGATCTTCAGCACGTCGATCGGGAACTGCTTGAGGTAGTTCAACGACGAGTAGCCAGTGCCGAAGTCGTCGACCGCGATGCTCAGGCCAAGGTTTTTCAGGCTGGCGAGGATCTGCAGCGCTTCGTTGACCTCGCGCATCAGGATGCTCTCGGTCAGCTCCAGTTCCAGGCACGCCGGCGGCAGCCCGGACTCGTCGAGGATGGTGGCGATGCGCGTGCCCAGCTGGCCGTCGGAGAACTGCCGCGCCGAGATGTTCACCGACACCTTCGGCACCCGCACCTTGGCCTTGTGCCAGGCCTTGAGCTGGCGGCTGGCCTCGCGCAGCACCCAGTCGCCGATGTCCACCACCAGGCCCAGCTCCTCGATCACCGGGATGAAATCGCCCGGCGGCACCAGGCCGCGGGTCGGGTGGCGCCAGCGCAGCAGGGCCTCGGCGCCGGTCAGGCGCTTGCCGTCGCCACTGAACTGCGGCTGGTAGTAGAGGATGAACTCGTTCTGCTCCAGGGCGTGGCGCAGGTCGCTTTCCAGCTCCAGGCGCTCCAGGGCGCTGGCGTTCATCTCGGCCTGGTAGAACTGGAAGTTGTTCTTGCCGCGCTCCTTGGCGTGGTACATGGCGGTGTCGGCGTTCTTCATCAGCTGGCTCAGCTCGTTGCCGTCCTGCGGGCTGAGGGCGATGCCGATGCTGGCGGTGACGAAGAACTCGCGGCCCTCGAGCACGAACGGCGTCACCAGGCTGGCGAGGATGTTCTCGGCCACATGGATGGCGCTGTTCAGGGCCATCTCGCGGCTGGCGCGCGGTTGCAGCAGCAGGGTGAACTCGTCGCCGCCCATGCGCGCCACGGTGTCGTCGTCGTCGACGCAGGCCAGCAGGCGCAGGGCCATGTCCTTGAGCATGCGATCGCCTGCGGCGTGGCCGAGGGAGTCGTTGATCGGCTTGAAGCGATCGAGGTCGAGGAACATCAGCACCACCCAGGCCTTTTGCCGCTCGGCCTGCTGCAGCGCGGTGTGCAGGCGGTCCTGGAACAGCGTGCGGTTGGGCAGGTGGGTGAGGGCGTCGTAGTACGCCAGGCGGTGGATGCGCTGCTCGCTGGCCTTGCGCTCGCTGATGTCGGTGAAGAAGCACACGTAGCTGGCCAGGTCGCCCTCGTCGTCCAGCACCGCGGTGATGCCGACCCAGGCCGGGTAGTGGTCGCCGGCGCGGCGGCGGAGCCATACTTCGCCTTCCCAGCTGCGGCGCTGGTTGAGTTGCTTGAGGATGTAGCCCAGGTGGCCTTCCTGCTGCTCTTCCACCACCAGCATGCCTGGCAGCTGGTCGAGCACGTCGCTGACTGCGTAGCCGCTGACCCGGCTGAAGGCCTCGTTGGCCTGCACGATGTAGCCGGCCGGGTCGGTGATGAGGATGGCCGAGGTGGAGTGCTCGAACACCGTCGCGGCCATGCGCAGGTCTTTTTCCGCGCGACGTTGCTGGCTGATGTCGCGGCCCACGCCCAGCACGCCCTCGAAGCGCTCGTGCTCGTCCCACACCAGCACCAGGCGCAGCTCGATGGGGATCTTGCGCCCGTCGGCGCGCAGGCAGTCGAACAGGAACAGCTGGGTGGGCAGGTGCTGGCGCAGCTGGGCCAGCTGCGCGCTGTCGCCCATGGCCCGGCTGACGCGCTCCAGCAAGCTGTAGATGCCGGTGAGCTGGGCCGGGTTGGCGACGATCGATTGCCAGCCGTTGCTGAAGATCCAGTCGGCCTGGTAGCCCAGCACGGCGTGCACCGAGGGGCTGACGTAGTTGAGCTGCAGCTGGCTGTCGGTGGAGAAGATCACGTCGCTGATGCTTTCGGCGAGCATGCGGTAGCGCTGCTCGCTGTCACGCAGCGACTGGCTGGCCTCGATCTGCACGGTGACGTCCTTGCCCACGCCGATGATCCGCGTGACCTGGCCATCGCCGTCGCGGGTCAGTACCTGCTCGCGGATGTCGTAGCAGCGCCAGCCGCCGTCGCGGTGGCGGAAGCGCAGCTGGGTGTGCAGCGACTGGCTGTGGCCATTGTCGCGCTGGCGCTGGCGCATGGCCCGATATTCGGCGGCGTCCTCGGGGTGCAGCAGCAACTCCCAGAAGCGGTCGCCCATCTGGGCCAGTTCGGTGCGGTCGTAACCGAGGGTCTGGCCGAGGTGGCGGTTGCTGAAGATCATCCGCTGGCTGAACACGTCCTGCACGTAGAGTTGGTCGGGCACGGTGCGCACCACGTCCGACCAGAAGCTTTCGCGCTCCAGCAGCGACAGCTCGACCTGCTTGCGGCTGGTGATGTCGCTGATGCTGAGGATCACCGCCTGGTAGTCGCGGCGCTGCTCCGGCAGGCGCGCCATCAGCCATAGGTGCAGCTCGCCGCCCAGCGGCGCGGGCAGGCGTACCTCCAGTTCCAGCAGCGGGCGTTGTTCGATCAGCGCGTCGATCAGTTGCATGCCGATGCTTTCGCGGCCATCGCCGCTGCCGTCGATCAGCCGCTGCCAGGCACCTTCGTGGCAGTCGACGTTGAGCAGCTGGCGCGCCACCTGGTTGATTTCGGTGATCTTCAGCTCCAGCAGCAGGGTGCGCCGCAGGTTCGGGTCCAGGGCCAGGCTCTGCTTGAGCGCGGCGTGGTTGCGCAGGTGGTAGCGGTCGAGCTGCCCGGGCAGGCTAGACAGGTCGAGCACGCACAGGGCCACGCCGGTGCCTTCGAAGATTTCCTGGTAGCGCCGGCGGTCCTCTTGCAGGGCGCGCTGGCGGCGGCGCATGTTGAACAGCGCCAACACCGGCAACAGGGCGCAGAACAACGCCAGCAGGCACTTGCCGAGCAGTGCCGGCAGCAGCTTCTGCTGGGCCAGGCCTGCGTCGAACAGGCCACGCAGTTGCCAGGCGCTGTTGTCGATGTACGCCAGCAACACGCTTTGCAGTGGCTCGCCACTGGTGTGGGCCGGGGCGTGACGCTCCAGCACCTCGCCATTGCGGCTGTTTTCCAGCAGCCACAGCGGGTGGGAGGGGCCGTCCAGGTGCCCGGTGAGGTCATGGTAGTAGGCGTTGGACAGGCGCAGCAGCCAGTAACCGCGGTCCTGCTCGGCGGCCTGGCGCAGCAGCAGGTAAACGGTGCGGTTGTCCGCCGAGTTGGCGAAGAAGTAGCTGCGGCCCTGGTTCAGTTGCAGCAGTTCGTCAATCAACTGACGGTCGGGGCTGCCGGCCAGGCTGTCGCTGCGCAGCTGCCCGCTGTGGTCCAGCCAGGCCAGCTCGCGCAAGGCCGGCAGGCGTTCGCGCAGGGTGCCGAGCAGGCTGGGCAGGGCGGCAGGTGACGGCGCCTTGACGTAGGGCTGGACCACATTCAGCGCCTGCTGGGCCTTGAGCGCCATGTTCAGGCTCAGGTGGTCGGCCAGTTCCGCGCTGGCAACCAGGGTCTGCTGGCGCTGCTCGGCCTGGGTGTGGCGGAACTGGGCGAACAGCTGCCACAGCAGCAAGCCCAGCAGAATCAGGGCCAGCAGCGCCAGCGCACCCTTCACCGAACCGCGCAGCGAAGTGACCGTGGCCGTGGGGGCGGTGCTCAGCGGGGATGGATGATTGAGATTGGTCAAGCGTCGGTCCTGCGATTGGGCTGGCGATGGCAGGGAGGGAACATGCACGGTGTATGCCGCAGTGGTGCACGCGGGGCGGACGCCCGAAACGGGCTAGCATGCCTGTGATTATGGCTATGTGCCAGCTTTGTGTGACGAGTGCCAGTGGTCGCGGTGCGGGTGGGGTGTTCGGCAAGGCCCTGCTTCCTGTGCGAGAATGCCGCCCGCTTCACATGACAACGCATCGGAGATGTTCGGATTTGGTTACTCACTTTTCCTCCAATGGCCTCGATTCCGCCTGTGGGCGCAGCAGTCAGACCCTTGTCAGCACTGCCGTGACCGCGGACGTATCCTGCAAATCGTGCCAGCGCTCGCTGGTCAAGCCAGAGGCGGCTGCGGCCGCGAAAAACAAGACGCCATCGCTGGCTGAACTGCGCAAGACCGCCAAGGCGGCACCCGCAGAGGCGGCACCTGTGGCGGCCGTGGCCAAGCCCGCTGGCAAGGTTGTGAATACGCCTGCTGCGGCCAAGCCTGCCAAGGCGGCCGAACAACCGGCCCGCAGCGGTGGTTTCAGCGTCAAGGCCGCCTATGCCGCACGCCTGGCCGAGCAGGGCGACCGCTGCCGCCTGCCGCGGGGCAAGGCGGGCAAGCAGCGTCACGTCTGAGCCTTCGCCGGCCTCTTCGCGGGTAAACCCGCTCCCACATGCCCTCAAGGGCGGTGATATCCCTGTGGGAGCGGCTTTAGCCGCGAAGAGGCCAGCACAGACAATTAAGACCTCCCAGGATCACCCCGATCCCACCCCACCCGCCGACCACCCTGTGCAACGCCGCGCGTTGGCGTAGAATGGTCCACTTTCTTCACTACACCCCGTCAACACATCCCCTTGGCCATCCGCCAGGGCGATCGTCGATGTCTTTACCTATCTGATTAGAGGGCTTGGTTTTGGCTCAATACGTCTACACCATGCATCGGCTGAGCAAGGTCGTGCCGCCGAAGCGGGAAATTCTCAAGAACATTTCCCTGTCGTTCTTCCCTGGCGCCAAGATCGGCGTGCTCGGCCTGAACGGCGCCGGTAAATCGACGCTGCTGCGGATCATGGCGGGCGTCGACAAGGAATTCGACGGCGAAGCACGCCCGATGCCCGACATCAACGTTGGCTACCTGCCCCAGGAACCGCAACTGGACCCGACCAAGTCCGTGCGTGAAGTGGTCGAGGAAGCCGTCAGCGTGATCAAGGACGCCCAGGCTCGCCTGGACGAGGTCTACGCTGCCTACGCCGACCCGGACGCCGACTTCGACAAGCTGGCCGCCGAACAGGCCAAGCTCGAAGCCATCCTGCAGGCCGCCGACGGCCACAACCTCGAGCGCCAGCTGGACGTCGCCGCCGACGCCCTGCGCCTGCCGGCCTGGGACGCGCGCATCGAACACCTGTCCGGTGGCGAGAAGCGCCGTGTGGCCCTGTGCCGCCTGCTGCTGTCGGCCCCCGACATGCTCCTGCTCGACGAACCGACCAACCACCTGGACGCCGACTCGGTGGCCTGGCTGGAGCGCTTCCTGCACGACTTCCCGGGCACCGTGGTGGCGATCACCCACGACCGTTACTTCCTCGACAACGTCGCTGGCTGGATCCTCGAGCTGGACCGCGGTGCCGGTATCCCGTACGAAGGCAACTACTCGGGCTGGCTGGAAGCCAAGTCGGACCGCCTGGCGCAGGAATCCAAGCAGCAGAGCGCCCACGAGAAGGCCATGAAAGAGGAACTGGAGTGGGTGCGCAAAGGCGCCAAGGCCCGCCAGTCCAAGTCCAAGGCCCGCCTGCAGCGCTTCGAGGAAATGCAGTCGCAGGAATTCCAGAAGCGCAGCGAAACCAACGAGATCTACATCCCGGCCGGCCCACGCCTGGGCGACAAGGTCATCGAGTTCAAGAACGTCAGCAAGGGCTACGGCGATCGCGTGCTGATCGACAACCTGTCGTTCGCCATGCCCAAAGGCGCCATCGTCGGCGTGATCGGCGGTAACGGTGCCGGTAAGTCGACCCTGTTCCGCATGCTGATGGGCAAGGAACAGCCGGACTCGGGCAGCATCGAGATCGGTGAAACCGTGCAGCTGGCCTGCGTCGACCAGAGCCGCGAGGACCTGGACGGCGGCAAGACGGTGTTCCAGCAGGTTTCCGACGGTTCCGACATGATCAAGATCGGCAACTACGAGATCCCGTCGCGCACCTACGTCGGCCGCTTCAACTTCAAGGGCGGCGACCAGCAGAAGTTCGTCAAGGACCTGTCCGGTGGTGAGCGTGGCCGCCTGCACCTGGCCCTGACCCTGAAGGAGGGCGGCAACGTCCTGCTGCTCGACGAACCGTCCAACGACCTCGACGTCGAAACCCTGCGTTCCCTGGAAGAAGCCCTGCTGGACTTCCCCGGCGCCGCCATCGTGATTTCCCACGACCGTTGGTTCCTGGACCGTGTGGCCACCCACATCCTGGCGTACGAAGACGACTCGAACGTGCAGTTCTTCGAAGGCAACTACACCGAGTACGAAGCCGACCGCAAGAAGCGCCTGGGCGATGCCGCTGCACAGCCGCACCGTGTACGGCACAAGAAGCTGGCCCAGTAAGCCAGGCTTTTGATGCACAGGAATGGGGCCATCGTCGGCCCCATTTTTGTGCCTGGCTGAAAAGCGCTGTTGGCTTCTTCGCGGGTAAACCCGCTCCCACAGGAAATTCAATGCCTGCAAGGCTTGTGCACGACCCCTGTGGGAGCGGGTTTACCCGCGAAGAAGCGATTCAGTGAAGGGTGGTTTTGTATACATTTATATAAAACGCACCAAATAATTTCATAAAAACGACATTCTGCCCTGTTCCAGTGCGATTGCTTCTTGGTACATTCCGGAAAAAACCAATAAGTCCAATCCTCTTGGTGAGATGTCTATCATGATCGAATCTGTCGACAATTTCCTCGCACGCCTGCAGCAACGCGACCCCGGCCAACCGGAATTCCACCAGGCGGTGGAAGAGGTGCTGCGCACCCTGTGGCCGTTCCTCGAAGCCAACCCTCACTACCTGCAGTCCGGCATCCTCGAGCGCATCGTCGAGCCTGAGCGCGCGGTGCTGTTCCGCGTGTCGTGGGTGGATGACCAGGGCAAGGTCCAGGTCAACCGCGGCTACCGCATCCAGATGAACAGCGCCATCGGCCCGTACAAGGGCGGCCTGCGCTTCCACCCGTCGGTGAACCTGAGCGTGCTCAAGTTCCTGGCCTTCGAGCAGACCTTCAAGAACTCCCTCACTTCGCTGCCCATGGGCGGCGGCAAGGGCGGCTCGGACTTCGACCCGAAAGGCAAGAGCGACGCTGAAGTGATGCGCTTCTGCCAGGCCTTCATGAGCGAGCTGTACCGCCACATCGGCGCAGACTGCGACGTACCGGCCGGTGACATCGGTGTCGGTGCCCGCGAGATCGGCTTCATGTTCGGCCAGTACAAGCGCCTGGCCAACCAGTTCACCTCGGTGCTGACCGGCAAGGGCATGACCTACGGCGGCAGCCTGATCCGCCCTGAAGCCACCGGCTATGGCTGCGTGTACTTCGCCGAGGAAATGCTCAAGCGCAAGGACCAGCGCATCGATGGCCGTCGCGTGGCCATCTCCGGTTCCGGCAACGTTGCCCAATACGCTGCGCGCAAGGTCATGGACCTGGGCGGCAAGGTGATTTCGCTGTCCGACTCCGAAGGCACCCTGTACGCCGAAGCTGGCCTGACCGACGCCCAGTGGGATGCGTTGATGGAGCTGAAGAACGTCAAGCGCGGCCGCATCAGTGCGCTGGCCGAGCAGTTCGGCCTGGAGTTCCGCAAGGGCCAGACTCCATGGAGCCTGCCGTGCGACATCGCCCTGCCGTGCGCCACCCAGAACGAGCTGGACCTGGAAGACGCCCGCACCCTGCTGCGCAACGGCTGCATCTGTGTGGCCGAAGGCGCCAACATGCCGACCACCCTGGCGGCGGTGGACCTGTTCATCGAAGCGGGCATCCTGTATGCGCCGGGCAAGGCGTCCAACGCCGGTGGCGTGGCCGTGTCGGGCCTGGAGATGTCGCAGAACGCCATGCGCCTGCTGTGGACTGCCGGTGAAGTGGACAGCAAGCTGCACCACATCATGCAGTCGATTCACCATGCCTGCGTGCATTACGGTGAAGAGGCCGATGGCACGGTCAACTACGTGAAGGGCGCGAACATTGCGGGCTTCGTGAAAGTGGCCGATGCCATGCTGGCGCAAGGCGTGGTCTAAAAAGATCCGCGTTTGCTTCTTCGCGGGTAAACCCGCTCCCACAGGGTTTCCACTGGCTTCGGCCCGGTGCTATCCCTGTGGGAGCGGGTTTACCCGCGAAGAGGGCGAATGAATTTCTCAGGCATCATTCTCGATGGCTACTACTTCGATCAGCTGATCCCCCACCGGCCTGCGCCACACCACCTCATCCCCAGGCCCCGCCCCGAGCAACGCCCGCCCCAGCGGCGAGCCCCAGTTGATCATCCCGCGCCCGGCATCGGCCTCGTCCTCGCCCACCAGCTGCACCACCTGTTCCTGGTCGTGTTCATCGACGAACCGCACCCGGCTACCGATCTGCGCCTTGCTGCGTGACGTCGCCGCTGGCACCACCTGGGCACTCTGCACCCGCGCGCTGAAATAGCGCAGGTCGCGTTCGGTATCGGCCAGTCGCTGCTTGTCAGCACGCTCGCCCAGCGCCTGCAATTCGCTGCGCAAGGCATTGAGCTCGGCCACCCGCTGTTGCAGCTGGCGCAGGCCATTGGCGGTGACGTAGTTGGGCTGGTCGCTGACGCGCCGCTCCACCGGCTGGTCCGCCTGGGCGGCAGCCTGGTCTTCGTTGACGAATGCTCGGCTCATGGAGGCCTCCTGGTACAGGAGACCATGGTGGCAGGTTGGCGGTTTCAGTGAATGTCCGTTTGCGACTCAATTACGGCGGTAGGCGCGCCCCTCGTCGCGGTTCTTTTCCTGCTGCCACTGGCGATCACGCTCATCCCAGAACCGTTCGCGGTACTGGCGCTCGTCCTCGCTGTTCTGCATCGCCTGGCACTGGCGGAAGCCGTCGTCCCAGCCGCTTTCATACGGGCGCTCGTGCAGGTAGCGCGGCACGTTCTTGCGAAACGCGCCGACCATCAGCCCGGCCGCCTGGCGGCCACTGCTGCAACCGTCCTGGAAACCGTCGGCATAGGCGGGGGGATAGCCGTGGCTGACCATCTGCTCGTGGGTGGTTTCGCAACCCGCCAGCAGCAAGGCAACGCACAAGCCGAACACGTACCGCGACATGACCACCTGGACCCTTGGGGAGATACCGCAAAGTCTAGGTGGCGGTTTGTCGGGGGGCTGTCAAAACAGTGTCAAAGAGTCGGTTGGATCACATTGCCGGCCTTCATGCGGTCAGTGTGGGAGCGGGTTTACCCGCGAAGCAGGCGCCGCGATGGATGGCACGGGCTTCGCCCGTGTTCGCGGGTGAACCCGCTCCCACAGGGATCGCGCCCGCTTTTAGACATCGAGTAAGGCAGTCGCTCCAGCAATGGCCGCGTCAGTAGTGATACCACTTCACCTCCAGCATCACTTCATTCTGCGCCGTCGCCAGGTGGCTGAATTCCCGCGAGGCGCTCAACCTCAGCCCCAGGTTCTGGCTGATCTCCCACTGCTGGTTCAGGCTCAGGCTGCGCCGCACTTCGCCATTGGTGAAGTAATCGCCCTTGGCCTCCAGGGTCATGTTGCCCAGCCCGTTGCGCCACAACAGCCCGCCATTGAACCCCGCCGCCGGGGCGATGAACTGGGAGAAGTCGTTGTGGTGCTCGACCCGCACCGTGCCCAGGGCAAAGCCCAGCAAGCCGTCGGCCAGCTGCCAGGTGCCACCGGCGCCACCATTCACATGGCTTACCAGCACCTCGTCGTCATGCTTGCCCGGCACCCGCTCAAGGCCGCCTGCCACCTGCCAGGACCAAGGCTTGAGCAATTCGTTGCGCGGGGTCAGCGAGCGGATGGTGGCCAGGTCCAGGCGCTGCACCTGCCAGTCGTTGCCTTCGTACTGGCGCAGCTTGAGCTGGAGGATCTCGATCTGTGCGCCCAGGGGGAAGCCATCGGCGTTGTCGTTGAGGTCGTGGTAGGCCATGCGCAGGCCGTACTCGGCATAGGCACGGTCTTCGCGGGTGCCGACGCCCAACTGCCAGGTGCGCGAGTCGTGGCCGTCCTCGGGCAGGCCGGGGCGTTCGATCTGCAAGGGGGGCGGCGGGTTGGCGTTGATCGCCCGCAGCAGCTCGAAGCTGCGCTTGGCCTGCCCGGGGTCGCGTTCCTGGCCGTTGGCCCGGTAGCGCTCCAGGCGGTAGGCGGCGTCCTGCACCAGGGCCTGGCGCTCGCGGGGCAGGGCCTGGAAGGCGGGGCTGTGCAATTGCGTGGTGTCGGCGCTCACCGCCAGCACCTGGTGTTTTTCATCGATATCCAACGGTTCGGCGCGGGCCAGCAACTCGCGCTCGCGGGAGGGCCGGTACGTCTCGCTGGCGACCAGGCCCGACTGTTTCACCGCCTTGACCGTGTCGGTGGGGATGGCGGTGAGCGGGAACTGCGAGGTCAGGTCGAGGCTTGGCCGGGCCACCTGCAGCAGTTCCAGCAAGCGGTAGGAGCAGTTCTCGTCGAAGAAGAAGTAGTCGAACTGGACCTGCTTCAGCTCCCACACGTGCTCGACCATGCGCCCGGTCTCCTGGGGCGTCAGGTCCAGCTGGTATTCCCACAGGTCGCGGTTCTCCAGGCTGCGGTATTCGGAGAGTTTTTCCTGGTAGGGCATCAGCGCGAACAGGCCCGGGTAGCCGCCCATCAGGCCTTTCCAGGCATACAGGATGCTGTTGTCGCTGCCCTCGATGTAGGCGCCGAAATTGATCGCGTAGCTCAACAGCGTGGTGTCGTCGCTGCGGGTGCTGGACTGGTCGATGCGCAGCAAGGTGTGGCCGAACATCGACGAGGGGCTGTTCAGGTAGGCCGCCGGGAAGATCAGCGCGGCGCTGTGCGGGTCGATCGACTGGTACCAGGTCTTGAATTCCTGGCAGTCCGGTTGCGGCAGGTCGTGCAGGTCGAGCTGCTCGCGCAGCCAGCGGGTACGCGCGGGGAACACGCACTGGGCATGCTTGTCGCCCAGATTGGCCGGGGCGTACAGCGCCTGCACCGTGGCCCGCAGCTCCTGGTCCGGGTGATGCGCGCCGTCGTCGGCGAGAAAGAACTTGCGGTCGTCGACATAGCTGCGCCAGCCGCCGAGCTTGGCGGTTTCGTAATGGCCCAGGGCGATCCAGTACGGGGTGTTGGCCAACTGTTGCACGCGGCTGTCATCGAGCGCGGGCGCGGCATGAACGGTGGCGCAGGCCAGCGGCGCCAGGTAAGCGAGGCGTTTGAGCATATCGGGCAACTACTTCTGAACGATGCCGAAAAAAGGTCAAGCCCGCCCCAGAGGCTGGGGCGGGAACAACTGCACTCAGGCCTCGGTGGCGTATTTGGCCAGGCGTGGGTCGTTCTTCAGAACGGCCAGGGTGTTGCTGTGCACAGTCTCGGCAGTCACGTCGGCGCTGCTGAAGATCTGGTTGAAGTGCTGGTGGGTGACCGAGGCGAAGTAGCCGCGATCTTCCGGCGCCACGCCGAGGACCACGGCGTAGGTGGTCAGGGCTTCGCCCTGGCCCATGGCCATGTCTTCGGACAGCTCGTTCATCATGCCGTTCATGGCGAACCACGACTTGCCGCCGTAGGTCAGCGAAGCCTTGGTCGAGCAGCCGTTGGTGCCCGAGGTCATGCCGAAGGTGGCGTTGCCGGAGGTGCCGTTGGTGGTGGAGGCCAGGAAGTGGGCCGGGGTGCCGCGCTGGCCTTCGAACAGCATGTTGCCCCAGCCGCAGTTCGGGCCGCCTGGTGCTTCGGCCAGGGCGTTGAGGGAGACCACGGTGAACAGAGTACCCAGAAGAATCCGTTTCATAGCAGTTGTTCTCTATTTGTCTTAACCAAGGGTCAGGGTTACTGGCAACTCGGTTGCCAGGTCGGGAAAGCGTTTCACCCACCCGCGCAGCTTGGAGTTTAGGCACGATCTAAAGGTTGCGTTGTTGATTGCGAAAAATTTGCACGTACATGACGCTATCCCGGCTGCGACATAAAGTCCTGCCGAGCCTTGCAAGGCGCGCGCGGGCAGCGCCAGAATGCTGCGTATCTGCCCCGCCGAAGTAAGGAAACCCAATGCCCGATCCTGTCGCTGCGCGCCTGCGTCTCGCGCCTGAAGCCCTGACCCGGCGTTTCTCCCCCGAGCAGTTTGCCTTTACCAATACCGACGATCTGGAGCCGTTTCGCGGAGTCCTGGGCCAGGAACGTGCTGTCGAGGCCCTGCAGTTCGGCGTGGCCATGCCGCGCCCCGGTTACAACGTGTATGTGATGGGCGAGCCCGGTACCGGCCGCTTCTCGTTCGTCAAACGCTACCTCAAGGCCGAGGGCAAGCGTCAGCACACCCCGGCCGACTGGGTCTACGTCAACCACTTCGACGATACCCGCGAGCCCCGCGCCCTGGAGCTGCCGTCCGGCAGCGCAGCCGCGTTCATCAGCGACATGGGCGGGTTGATCGACAACCTGCTGGCGACCTTCCCGGCGGTCTTCGAGCACCCGTCCTACCAGCAGAAGAAGGGCGCCATCGACCGCGCCTTCAACCAGCGCTACGACCGCGCCCTGGACGTGATCGAGCGCGCCTCGCTGGAAAAGGACGTGGCCCTGTACCGCGACGCCAGCAACGTCGCCTTCACTCCGATGGCCGACGGCAAGGCGCTGGACGAAGCCGAGTTCGCCCAGCTGCCGGAAGAGGTGCGCGAGCAGTTCCACGAGGACATCGCCCTGCTCGAGGAGCGCCTCAACGAAGAGCTGGCCAGCCTGCCCCAGTGGAAGCGCGAATCGAACAATCAGCTGCGCCAGCTCAACGAAGAAACCATCACCCTGGCCCTGCAGCCTTTGCTGGCGCCGTTGTCGGAAAAGTACGCGGAGAACGCAGCGGTCTGCGCCTACCTGCAATCCGTGCAGCTGAACCTGCTGCGCACTGTGGTCGAGCAACTGGTCGAAGACAGCAAGACCGACGCCGTGGCGCGCAAACTGCTCGAAGAGCAGTACGCGCCGAGCCTGGTGGTCGGCCACCATGCCGATGGCGGCGCGCCGGTGGTGTTCGAGCCACACCCGACCTACGACAACCTGTTCGGCCGCATCGAATACAGCACCGACCAGGGCGCGCTGTACACCTCCTACCGCCAGTTGCGCCCGGGGGCGCTGCACCGCGCCAACGGCGGCTTCCTGATCCTCGAAGCGGAGAAGATGCTCGGCGAGCCGTTCGTCTGGGACGCCCTCAAGCGCGCCCTGCAGTCGCGCAAGCTGAAGATGGAATCGCCGATCGGCGAACTGGGCCGTGTCGCCACGGTGAGCCTGCAGCCCCAGATGATCCCGCTCAACGTGAAGCTGGTGATCATCGGCTCGCGCCAGCTGTACTACGCGCTGCAGGACCACGACTCGGACTTCCAGGAGATGTTCCGCGTGCTGGTCGACTTCGACGAAGACATGCCGATGGTCGACGAGAACCTCGAGCAGTTCGCCCAGTTGCTGCGCACCCGCACCAACGAAGAAGGCATGGCGCCGCTGACCAGCGACGCGGTGGCGCGCCTGGCCACCTACAGCGCCCGCCTGGCGGAAAACCAGTCGCGCCTGTCGGCACGCATCGGCGACCTGTTCCAGCTGGTCAGCGAAGCCGATTTCATCCGCCAGCTGGCCAGTGACGAAATGACCGACGCCGGCCACATCGAGCGTGCGCTCAAGGCCAAGGCCACGCGCACCGGGCGTGTGTCGCAGCGGGTGCTCGACGACATGCTCGCCGGCATCATCCTGATCGACACCGAAGGCGCGGCCATCGGCAAGTGCAACGGCCTCACCGTGCTGGAAGTCGGCGATTCGGCGTTCGGCATGCCGGCGCGCATTTCCGCCACCGTGTACCCGGGCGGCAGCGGCATCGTCGACATCGAGCGCGAGGTCAACCTCGGCCAGCCGATCCACTCCAAGGGCGTGATGATTCTCACCGGGTACCTGGGCAGCCGCTATGCCCAGGAGTTCCCGCTGGCGATTTCCGCCAGCATCGCCCTGGAACAGTCCTACGGCTACGTGGACGGCGACAGTGCGTCCCTGGGCGAGGCCTGCACGCTGATCTCGGCACTGTCGCGCACACCGCTCAAGCAGTGTTTCGCCATCACCGGCTCGATCAACCAGTTCGGCGAAGTGCAGGCGGTGGGTGGGGTCAACGAGAAGATCGAGGGCTTCTTCCGCCTCTGCGAGGCCCGTGGCCTGACCGGCGAGCAAGGGGTGATCATCCCGCGCGCCAACGTTGCCACGCTGATGCTCGACGAGCGTGTGCTGCAGGCGGTGGAGAGCGGCATCTTCCACGTCTACGCGGTGAGCCAGGCCGACGAGGCGCTGAGCCTGCTGGTGGGCGAGGACGCCGGTGAGCTGGACGACAAGGGCCAGTTCAGCGAAGGCAGCGTCAACGCCCGCGTGGTCGAGCGCCTGCGCGAGATCGCCGAGATGATCAGCGAGGAAGAGATCGAGAAGGCAGAAAAGGAGCGCCTGGAAGAGGTGATTGCCCAGGCCAAGCCGGCCTGAGTCAATAAATCGGCGTTGGCGGCCATGTGCTACCGTTCAGCGCCGGTTTTCCATCTTTTCCTGCCGTTCTTCTATGCTGGAACTTAGGACGGTATCAGGGTTCAGGATGGAAACAGCCTGGGTGTTCCGGGCTGACACAGGGCTCATTGGAGGGGACGCGGCCATGCGCAACCTCAGCCTTACTCGCCAGTGCCTGGGCCTGGTGACCCGCATCGAATGCAGCATCCGTCCATTGGCCGGCGACAACGGCATGTGGACCTTGCTGTTCGCCGCCGGCATGGCCGGTGAGCAACCCTCGGCCATCAAGGCCCAGGGGCCGTTCCATGGCCCGCTGGTGGCCGAATCGGTGCTCAGTGCCATCGTCGACAGCCTGACCCTGCACGGGTACCAGGTGGCCGAGGATCCGCAGATCTGGTGCCTGCACCTGCAGGCACAACTGCGCCGGATCAATGGCGAGCGCTGTCGCAACCTGGGGGACTACCAGTTTCATCCGGAAACCTGAAAGGGCAGGGCAGTAGCCGCTTAGGCTTTTGCTGTCACAGATGGCTGGCTATACTCGCGCTCGCTTTTTCAGTCACCTGACGAGTCCCAAACCCTTCATGGAACGTATTCTCGAAAATGCGATGTATGCCTCGCGCTGGCTGCTCGCACCTATCTACTTTGGCCTGTCCCTTGGCCTGCTGGCGCTTGCGCTGAAGTTCTTCCAGGAAGTCGTGCACGTGCTGCCCAACGTCTTCGCCCTCAGCGAAGCCGACCTGATCCTGGTGATCCTGTCGCTGATCGACATGTCGCTGGTGGGCGGCCTGCTGGTGATGGTGATGATCTCGGGCTACGAGAACTTCGTCTCGCAGCTGGACATCGACGAGAGCAAGGAAAAGCTCAACTGGCTGGGCAAGATGGACTCTTCGTCGCTGAAGATGAAGGTCGCCGCGTCGATCGTGGCGATTTCCTCCATCCACCTGCTGCGGGTGTTCATGGATGCGCAGAACATCTCCACCGATTACCTGATGTGGTACGTGATCATCCACATGACCTTCGTGGTCTCGGCCTTCTGCATGGGCTACCTGGACAAGCTGACCAAGCACTGAGTCCTGGCAGGCCCCTTTCGCGGCTAAAGCCGCTCCCACAGGTACCGCACAGGTTCGAACTTTGCGCAGTACCTGTGGGAGCGGGTTTACCCGCGAAGCAGGCGACGCGGTCCAACTGACGAGCGGCGTCAGCAATACCTTGTGTAATCCCCCGCCCCGTACAAAAAATGAGCACTCATGCGTGGTTCCCATCGCGAGGTGATCTCATGAATCTACATCAACTCAACACCGAGGCCAGGGCCGGCCACGTCGACGAACTCAACCTGATTGCCATCGAAGGTGGCGACTACCTGCTCGAGGCCCGGGTCAAAGGCCATGCCCACCCCTTGGCCGACGACAGCGGTCAGCGCCTGCGGGTGCGTTCGGTGGAAGACGCGCGCACCGTGCTCAAGACCATCCCGATGGTTTCGATGAACCTGGTGCACTGGTCGGTGCAGGACGAAATGTGCGGCATGGGCTCGCACCCCGAGGAAGACCTCAAGGTCCCGATTTCCCAGCGTTCGGCCTGGTAGCTGCTCGCGCCGCTTCCAGTGTGCTAGGCTGCTCGCCCTTTTCATCAAGGGCGCGGCCTCGCTGCGTCCTGCAGTGGAGCACGACCATGTCCGAACTCAACCTGTCCACCGACGAACTGCGCGTCAGCTACGGCATCGGCCGTCAGCTGGGCGGCCAACTGCGTGACAACCCGCCACCAGGCGTGAGCCTGGAAGCCATCCTGGCTGGCCTGACCGACGCCTTCAACGGTGCCGACAGCCGCGTCAGCGAAGCCGACCTGTCGGCCAGCTTCAAGGTCATCCGCGAAGTGATGCAAGCCGAAGCTGCCGCCAAGGCCGAAGCCGCCGCTGCTGCCGGCAAGGAATTCCTGGTCGAGAACGCCAAGCGTGACGGCATCACCACCCTGGCTTCGGGCCTGCAGTTCGAAGTGCTGACCGCAGGTGAAGGCGCCAAGCCGACCCGCGAAAGCAATGTGCGCACCCACTACCACGGCACCCTGATCGACGGCACCGTGTTCGACAGCTCCTACGACCGTGGCCAGCCGGCCGAATTCCCGGTTGGCGGCGTGATCGCTGGCTGGACCGAAGCCCTGCAGCTGATGAACGCTGGCAGCAAATGGCGCCTGTACGTGCCGAGCGAGCTGGCCTACGGCGCCCAAGGCGTTGGCAGCATCCCGCCGCACAGCACCCTGGTGTTCGACGTCGAGCTGCTCGACGTTCTGTAAGACCTGCTCAAGGCCATTCGCGGGTAAACCCGCTCCCACAGTGATTAGCGTTCCCCTGTGGGAGCGGGTTTACCCGCGAAGAGGCCGGGCCTGCCAGCCTCAATTCCAGTCCGTTCCCCCGGGGCGCAACGCCCGCGCATAGCAGAACAGAAACAGATTACGCACCAGCTCCTTGAGCACGATCGGCTCGCTCGAATTCAACCCGTTCAAATCCAGGTCACCCTGGTCACGCAGCTCGTCGAGCGCTTCCTGCTCGAGCACCGCGCACACCTCACCGGTTTCCCGGTGAAGAATGCGCAGGTAAGGGTGGGGGCGGTCCAGCCAGGCGTCGATCAGATAAGTCATGGCTATTCTCCTTGGATAGCGGTTTCCAATGAGAATAATTCTTATTATCAGAATAGCAAGCGCCAATTGGCGGATTTTGTAATCAGACCTTTCGCACGAATTCCGACTTGAGCTTCATCGCGCCGATGCCGTCGATCTTGCAGTCGATGTCGTGGTCGCCGTCGCACAGGCGGATGTTCTTGACCTTGGTGCCGACCTTGACCACCAGGGACGAGCCCTTGACCTTGAGGTCCTTGATCACGGTGACGGTGTCGCCGTCCTGCAGGGTATTGCCCACCGCATCCTTTTTCACCACGTCATCGCCGGCGGCTTCGGTTTCGCCGTTGGCCGACCACTCGTGGGCGCACTCGGGGCAAACCAGCTGGGCGCCATCTTCGTAGGTGTATTCGGAATTGCAGTTGGGGCAGGGTGGCAGCGTGCTCACTTCGGATCCTTAAACAGACGGGCGGTTAAAAGCCCACATTGTATAAGGTTTTGCCGTTGAAGTGTTTTTGTCCGTACAAATGCATTCGCGGGTAAACCCGCTCCCACAGGGCTTGTGGGGGCCCTGTGGGAGCGGGTTTACCCGCGAATGAAGGCGACTCGGTCT
The DNA here is from genome assembly GCF_044749485.1 of Pseudomonas sp. NPDC089401. NCBI lineage: Bacteria > Pseudomonadati > Pseudomonadota > Gammaproteobacteria > Pseudomonadales > Pseudomonadaceae > Pseudomonas > Pseudomonas sp. NPDC089401. Next base: position 73,893 of record NZ_JBIVIA010000012.1, read on the forward strand.
GTCAGTGGGTACGGGCTACAGCAAACTCGCTCAGCTCGACCAGTGCATCCCGGCATTCACCCGCCGGCAGCACTTCCAGGCACTCGATCGCCCGCTTGACGTAGTCACGCGCCAGTTCCGCGGTGTACTTCAGTGCACCGGAATCCTTGACCGCCTGGCGAATCGACTCGAGGTCCTCCAGGCCACCTTTCTGGATCGCCTGGCGCACCAGCGCCGCCTGCTCCGGGGTGCCTTCGCGCATGGTGTAGATCAACGGCAGGGTCGGCTTGCCTTCGGCCAGGTCGTCGCCGACGTTCTTGCCCAGGGCTTCGGCGTCGCCTTCGTAGTCGAGCAGGTCGTCGACCAGCTGGAAGGCCACGCCCAGGTGGTCGCCGAAGGTGCGCAGGGCTTCACGCTGGGCCTCGCTGGCACCGGCCAGCGCCGCGGCGCTGTGGGTCGACGCCTCGAACAGCATCGCGGTCTTGCCGCGGATGACGTCCATGTACACCTCTTCGGTGGTGCTGGCGTCGCGTACTCGCGACAGCTGCAGCACTTCGCCTTCGGCGATCACCCGGGTGGCCTTGGAAAGGATCTGCATGACCGGCATCGAGCCCAGCTCGACCATCATCTCGAACGAACGCGAATAGAGGAAGTCGCCCACCAGCACGCTTGGCGCATTGCCCCACAGGGCATTGGCGGTGGAGCGGCCACGGCGCATGCCGGACATGTCGACCACGTCGTCGTGCAGCAGGGTGGCGGTGTGCAGGAACTCGATGGTCGCGGCCAGCAGGCGCAGGTCGTCGCCTTCGCGGCCCAAGGCCTTGCCGCACAGCAGCACCAGCAGTGGGCGCAGGCGCTTGCCACCGGCCGAAGTGATATAATCGCCGATCTTCGATACCAGCGGCACGCGCGAGGTCAGCTGCTTCTTGATGATCTCGTCGACGGCGCTGAAATCGTCAGCGACCGCGCGGTAGAAAGATTGGGGTTGCATCGGTTGCTCCAGTGAGGTTGCGCGGCATGCTAGGTCGCGGGTCCCGGTGTGTCAAGGCGCGGTGCCTGAGGGAAGGGGGCACCCCTTGCAAGCAAAACTCCGGTTGCGTACAATCGCGCACCCTAACTTCCTGGGCAGCACCTGCCTTACGCAATTGCACAGGGCCGTTCCAGCCCCATGCAGCCATGCCAGCCAATACTCATCATATAAAGCGCTGGGTGAGCAGGATTATCGGAGAAATACCATGTCTTACGCAGTAATCGTTACCGGCGGCAAGCAGTACAAAGTCGCTGAAGGTGAATTCCTCAAGATCGAGAAACTGGAAGTCGCCACTGGCGAATCCGTGACCTTCGATCGCGTTCTGCTGGTTGCCAACGGTGAAGAAGTCACCATCGGCGCACCAGTCGTCGCCGGCGCTAAAGTGGTTGCCGAAGTCGTTTCGCAAGGCCGTCACGACAAGGTTCGCATCATCAAGTTCCGTCGTCGTAAGCACCACATGAAGCGTATGGGCCACCGCCAGTGGTTCACCGAGATCAAAATCACCGGTATCCAGGCTTAATCGCCCGGTTCCCCTGAATCTACTGGAGAATTGAACCATGGCTCACAAGAAGGCTGGTGGTAGTACTCGTAACGGTCGCGACTCAGAATCGAAACGCCTTGGCGTGAAGATGTATGGCGGCCAGGTTATCAAGCCAGGCAACATCATCGTCCGTCAGCGCGGCACCGAATTCCACGCTGGCTACGGCGTTGGCATGGGCAAGGATCACACCTTGTTCGCCAAGATCGAAGGCGTGATCAAGTTCGAGAAAAAAGGCGAGTTCATGCGCCGTTACGTGAGCATCGTCGCCGCCTGATCGCGACGTCGCTCCAGAAGCCCCGTCATGCGACGGGGCTTTTTCGTTTGTGGTGAGCCTCTTGCAAAGCTGTTTGTTTGGGCTGCCGGCGTGGGTTTCTACGGTCGTACGGGGCCGCCGCGCTCATTTTTGCAAGAGCCTCAGGTTTTTCAGTATTCAACTCGCCCACAGGCGAGAGGCGGTTTTGAATGAAGTTTGTTGACGAAGTATCCATTCGGGTCAAGGCCGGTGACGGCGGCAACGGTTGCATGAGCTTCCGTCGCGAGAAGTTCATCGAGAACGGCGGCCCCAACGGTGGCGACGGCGGTGACGGTGGTTCGGTCTACATGGTGGCCGACGAAAACCTCAACACCCTGGTCGACTACCGCTACACCCGTCACCACGAAGCCCAGCGCGGCTCCAACGGTGGCAGCACCGACTGCACCGGCAAGAAGGGTGAAGACCTGTTCCTGCGCGTGCCGGTCGGCACCACCGTGATCGACGCCTCGACCCAGGAAGTGATCGGCGACCTGATCACCCCTGGCCAGAAGCTGATGGTCGCCCAAGGCGGCTGGCACGGCCTGGGCAACACCCGCTTCAAGTCCAGCACCAACCGTGCGCCACGCCAGACCACTCCAGGCAAGCCGGGCGACCAGCGCGACCTGAAGATGGAAATGAAGGTGTTGGCCGACGTCGGCCTGCTGGGCCTGCCGAACGCCGGCAAGAGCACCTTCATCCGCTCGGTGTCGGCCGCCAAGCCGAAAGTCGCCGACTACCCGTTCACCACCCTGGTACCGAACCTGGGCGTGGTCAGCGTCGACCGCTGGAAAAGCTTCGTCATCGCCGACATTCCCGGCCTGATCGAAGGTGCCTCCGACGGTGCCGGCCTGGGTATCCGCTTCCTCAAGCACCTGGCGCGTACTCGCGTGTTGCTGCACCTGGTCGACATCGCGCCGCTGGACGAGAGCAGCCCGGCCGATGCCGCCGAAGTGATCGTCAACGAGCTGACCCGCTTCAGCCCGTCGCTGGCCGAGCGTGAGCGCTGGCTGGTGCTGAACAAGGCGGACATGGTCATGGACGACGAGCGCGACGAGCGCGTCCAGGAAGTGATCGACCGCCTGGAATGGGAAGGCCCGGTCTACGTGATCTCGGCCATCTCCAAGCAGGGCACCGACAAGCTCAGCCACGACCTGATGCGCTACCTCGAAGACCGCGCCGACCGCCTGGCCAACGACCCGGCCTACGCCGAAGAACTGGCCGACCTCGACCAGCGCATCGAAGACGAAGCCCGTGCCCAGCTGCAGGCCCTGGACGACGCCCGTACCCTGCGTCGCACTGGCGTCAAGAGCGTGCACGACATCGGCGACGACGACGATGCCTGGGACGATGATTTCGAGGACGACGAAGACGGCCCGGAAATCATTTACGTGCGCGACTGACCGGTTGCAGTACACTGAACGCCGCTCACGAGAGCGGCGTTTTTGTATCCACGGTATCTACAGATTCGACATAGGTTGGAAGAAGATGCGAAGCAAGGTGACGGGCGCCAAGCGCTGGGTCGTGAAGATTGGCAGTGCCCTGCTGACCGCCGATGGCAAGGGCCTCGACCGCGGCGCGATGGCCGTGTGGGTCGAGCAGATGGTCGCGCTGCGGGAAGCGGGCGTGGAGTTGGTACTGGTCTCCTCCGGGGCCGTGGCTGCCGGCATGAGCCAGCTGGGCTGGACTTCCCGACCGAGCGCGATGAACGAGCTGCAGGCGGCCGCCTCGATCGGCCAGATGCGCCTGGTGCAGGCCTGGGAGTCGAGCTTCGGCGAGCACGGCAAGCACACCGCGCAGATCCTCCTGACCCATGACGACCTGTCCGACCGCAAGCGTTACCTGAACGCCCGCAGCACCCTGCGTACCCTGGTGGACCTGGGCGTGGTGCCGGTGATCAACGAGAACGACACCGTGGTCACCGACGAGATCCGCTTCGGCGACAACGACACCCTGGCCGCGCTGGTGGCCAACCTGGTGGAGGCCGACCTGCTGGTGATCCTCACCGACCGCGACGGCATGTTCGACGCCGACCCGCGCAACAACCCCGAAGCCCAGCTCATCTACGAAGCCCGTGCCGACGACCCGTCGCTCGACGCCGTGGCCGGCGGCACTGGTGGCGCGCTGGGCCGCGGTGGCATGCAGACCAAGCTGCGCGCCGCGCGCCTGGCTGCCCGCTCCGGTGCCCACACCATCATCATCGGCGGGCGCATCGAGCGCGTGCTGGACCGCCTGAAAGCCGGCGAGCGCCTGGGCACGCTGCTGTCGCCCGAGCGCGGCATGCTGGCGGCGCGCAAGCAATGGCTGGCCGGCCACCTGCAGACCCGTGGCACCCTGGTGCTCGATGCCGGTGCCGTGCAGGCGCTGCGCCAGGCCAACAAGAGCCTGCTGCCGGTCGGCGTGAAGACCGTGCAGGGCAGCTTCCGCCGCGGCGAGATGGTGGTCTGCGTCGGCCCGGATGGCGTCGAGGTGGCCCGTGGCCTGGCCAACTACAGCGCGCTGGAAGCGCAGAAGATCATTGGCCAGCCGTCCGACGCCATCGAATCGGTGCTGGGCTACATCGCCGAGCCGGAGCTGGTGCACCGCGACAACCTGGTTCTGGTATGAAGTGGCTCAAGCGGGCGGTCGCCCTGGCAGCCTTTGCCCTGCCGATGCTGGCCGGGGCCGAGGAAGTCGGCCAGGTGTCCACCGTGTTCAAGTTCCTCGGGCCGAACGACCGCATCGTGGTCGAGGCGTTCGATGATCCCAAGGTCGAGGGCGTCACCTGCTACCTGTCGCGGGCCAAGACCGGCGGCGTGAAGGGTGGGCTGGGGTTGGCGGAAGACCGCGCGGAGGCGTCGATCGCTTGCCGTCAGGTCGGGCCGATCAACTTCAAGGGTGAGCTCAAGGATGGCGAGGAGGTGTTCAAGGAGCGCACCTCGCTGGTGTTCAAGACCATGCAGGTGGTGCGCTTCCTGGACAAGAAGCGCAATACCTTGGTGTACCTGGTGTATAGCGACCGCATGATCGAAGGCAGCCCGCAGAATGCGGTGACCGCAATCCCGATTCTGCCTTGGAATCATTGATGGCCCTGGGGAGGCCTTCAGCCTCCATTCGCGGGTAAACCCGCTCCCACAGGTGTTGCGCAAGCCTCAGGGGTAGCGCAGTACCTGTGGGAGCGGGTTTACCCGCGAATGGGCCGCAGCGCGGCCCCATACACCTGTAGATCAGGCCAACTCCTCGGCCTGATCCTCACGCACAACCGCCTTCACCTCATCCAGCCGGCTGATGTACTTCCAGTCCGCTTCGTCGATGTAGATGCCATTCGGCCCGCTGCCACCTTCCAGGTCGATCGCCACGCGCGCCGACACCTGCGGCTTCACGCTCGCCAGGATCGGTACGAAGCCCAGCTGCAGGCTGGTTTCCAGCAGCGCCGCCTGGTTGCGTTCGTCGATGTCCGCCGCCTCGTCCAGGTAGTACGGCAGGCGAATGCGCCCGGCCAGGTCGCGGTCCATCAGGTGCAGCAACAGGTACATGTTGGTCAGCGCCTTGATGGTCATGGTGGTGCCGTTGGATGCCGCGCCGTCGATGTCGGCGTGGATGATCGGCTGGCCATTGACCTTGGTGATCTCGAACGCCAGCTCGAACAGGTCCTTCAGGCCCAGCTGGTTGTGGTTGGCCGCCACCAGCCGTGCCAGGTATTCCTTGGCCTCTTCGTTCTTGTTGTCCTGGTCGGCGCTCTGGGTCAGGTCGAACACCGACAGGGTTTCGCCTTCCTCGTACTGGCCGGCACTGTGGATGATCTGGTCGATGTGCCTGAGCGCTTCCTTGTTCGGCGCCAGCACCACGCGGAAGCTTTCCAGGTTGGACACCTGGCGCTTGTTGATCTCGCGGTTGAACAGGGCCAGCTGGTGTTCGAGGCTGTCGTAGTCGCTGCGGATGTTGCGCAGGGTCCGGGCGATGTCGGTGACCGCCGCGCGGCGCGCCTTGGCCAGGGTCAGGGCCTCGTCGGTACGGTGCGCGTAGGCGTTCACCAGCAGTTGCAGGCGGCGCTCCATGTCGTCTTCGCTGTCGAACTTGGCCACGCCCTTGAGGCGCACCTGGGCGTACAGCGCCTCGATCTGGTTGTCGACCCGCTGCAGGGCCTGCCAGCTGTCCTGGTAGTCGTTGAGCATCGGCAGCAGGTTGTCCATGGAGTCGTCCACCGCTTCCATGAACGGCGTGCCGAACGGCAGGTCGGCCGGCAGCAGCTGGCGGCGGCGCAGGGCGTCTTCCAGGGTGCGCTGCTTGGACTCCAGGTCACCGATCTGGCGGCCGACCAACTGCAGCTTGGCCGACAGCTGCTGGACGCGCTCGGTGAAGGCGTCGCTGGAGCGCTTGAGTTCGTCCTGGGCGGCTTCCAGCTGCGCCAGTTGCTCCAGCTTCTCCGGCTCTTCGGCGCTGAGGGTTTCGCTGCGACGGAAATCTTCCAGGGCTTTCTGGGCGTCCAGCACTTCCTGGTACAGCGCCTCGGTCTGGGCCTTGGAGGCGGTGCGGTCGGCGGCCACCTGCTGCTGGGTCTTGAGCTGCTTGAGCTCCTTTTCCAGGCGCTCCTTCTGGTCGCGCAGGGCGGCGCGGTCGGCCAGGGCCTGCAGGGCCGGCGGGTCGATGTGGGTGAGGTCGATGGACAGGCCAGGGGCCTCGAAACGCTCGCCCTTGAAGCCGTCGAGCACCGCTTCCAGGGATTTCACCCACAGGTCGCTGTCGTCCAGCTCGATGCCGCGATCGCCCAGCGGCAGGCTGAACAACGCGCCGTTGAACAGGCGCATGAGGCGGTCGACGTCCTGCTGCGAGAACTCTTCGCGCAGGCGCGCATAACTGTTGTTGTCGGCGTGGTCGAGCTGCTGCTTGACCTGCTTCAGGCGCTTTTCCAGGTCGCGCACGCGCTCGTCGAGGTCTTCGGCGCTGAACTGGCGCGACTGGGCCAGGGCACCGGCCAGTTCGTCGTGGGCGTCCTTGGCCGCCAGCAGCCCCTGTTCCAGGACCTTGACGTCATCGACCAGGGCGAAGCGGTGCTTGAGCACCGACAGCTCGCCGAGCCAGCGCTGGATGCCGGTGATTTCACGCTCCAGGCGCATCAGCTCCTGGGTGCCGCCGCGCTGGTCGTTCTGCAGGCGGTCCTGCTCGCCGCGGAAGTGCTCGGCCTGGATCACCAGCTCTTCCTTGCGCGCCATGGCGTATTCCTGCCAGGTGCCCAGCAGGTTGTCGAGCAGCGGCGAAAGGCGGTGCAGCTTGCCGCGCAGGATGTCGCGCTGGGCCACGCCGCCGGCCAGGGCCTCGACCAGCGGGCCCGCGGCGACCAGGGCGTTGTAGTCCTGTTCCATGCGGCGCACGTCGCGGAAGGCTTCTTCGCAGGCGGCGATGTAGTCGACGCTGCCCGAGCGCAGGCTGTGCTCGAAAGCGTCGAGGAACAGCTGCTTGAGCTTGGCGGCGGTGATCTCGCGCATGTGCAGCAGGTTGATGAACAGCGCGCGGAAGGTCTTCAGGCTCTGCTCGCTGGTGGAGCGCAGCGGGATCAGGGTCAGGTCCAGCGGGCACGAGGTGTGGCCGCCGACCAGCAGCCGGCGCAGTTCGTCCGGCTTCAGTTCATAGGCTTTCAGGCCCAGGCGCTCGAGGTTGGTGAACAACTCTTTCTGGCGCAGGCAGGTGTCGTTCTTCTGGTAGTGGGCCAGGTCCAGCTCGCCTTTGTAGGCAAAGAACTGGTGGCCAAAGCCGCCGCCCGGGCCGCGGCCGACCACGCCGATCACGTGGGGGCCGTGGGGCAGGTTCAGTTCGCAGAGGATGTACGAGGTGTCGCTGGCGAAGTAGAACCGGCGCGACTGCTCCAGGCTGTACTTGCCGAAGCTCATGTCGGACATGCGCGCCAGGATCGGGAACTGCAGGGCGTTGATCGATGCCGATTTACCCAGGTTGTTGGCGCCGTAGACCGACAGCGGGTGTTCCAGGGGGAACAGGCCAAGGCTGTAGCCGGCGGTGTTGAGCAGTGCGAAGCGGCGGATGCCGTAGCGTTCCTGGCTCATGCGTCAATCTCCTGTTGCTCTTCGCGGATGGCCCGGGCCAGGGCGTCCTCTTCGCTTTCCTCGGCCTCGAACGGGCTGAGGTCGAGCGGGTCGTCGGTGCGGTTGAGTTGTTCCGGGCTTTCTTCTTCAGCCAGCACCGGGGTCGGCAGCGGCAGGTCGCTGTGCAGGCTGGCGGCCAGGTCGCGGTCCTGCTGCACCGACAGGCACACGTCGAGGAAGCGGTGCATCGGCGGCAGGAAGCGGTAGATGCCGCCTTCCTCATGGGCGAAGCCGAGCTGGGTCATGCGGCGCATGATCTTTTCTTCCAGCTCGTCGACGGTCTGCACTTCGGCCTGGAGGAACAGGTCGCGGTACTTGTCCAGCAGCGACGGCAGTTCGTCGCGGCCGATGCTGCCGCCGTCGAGCACGGCCATCGGGTCGCGGCCCTGGTCGGCCAGGTGCTCGACGATGATGAAGGTGAACAGCGACAGGCGCTGGGCGGTCTTGTTGACCTGCGCGGCGGCCTGTTCGGGGACGAAGTAGTAGAAGCCGCGGGTGTCGCACACCAGCTCGAAGCCCAGGGCCTTGAACAGGGTGCGGTACTGGTCCTGGAAGTTCGACAGCTGGGCGTACATTTCCGGGTCGCGGCGGCTGACGTGGAAACCCTTGAACAGCTCGCGGAAGATCGGCGCGAGCTGGGACAGTTCGGAAAGATCAAGATGCATTGGCTGGGCTCGCGGTGGTTTCAGGTTGCGCGTCGCGGCTGGACGTCAGGGCGAAGGAGCGCAGGCTGACCAGGTGTTCGTGGGTGGTGTACTCGCGCCGTTCCAGGCGTTCGCGCTTGAAACGCTTCTCCCGCGACAGGCGCGAGAACCAGTACAGCAATTCGTCGGTGGCGCCTTCGGGCTCCTGGTCCAGCAGCCAGACCATGAGGTCCGGCAGCGGCAGGGCGTCCTCGCAGCGTTCGAGCATTTCCTTGACCGTGCGCGGCGCGCGCGGCAGCGGGCCTTTCTGGGTCTTGTGCGCCTTGGGAAACTTGGCCGGTTTCGGCTCGAAGCTGGCCAGGGCGTAGACGTAGGCCTCGACCTGGCTGGCGCTGCCGAGGAAGGTGCTCTGTGGGCGGGTGAACAGTGGCATGGCCGCCTGCGGCACGGCGTCGATGCCCTTGCGCCGGATCACCGACAGGGCCAGGGCAGCGCCGCGGGTCACGGCGTTGTGCCGGCGCGCTTCTTCACGCAGCGGCAGCAGCAGTTCGCGGGCGTGGCGCAGGGTCAGCTGGGCGCTGGTCTGCATCTCGAGGATGCGCGCGTGGGTACGCAGCAGCATGTCGTCGTCGACCAGGTGGCCCAGGCGCGCCTGCTCGCCGAGCAGCTTGAGCAGCACGGTCTCGACCTTGCGCACGCCCTGTTCGAAGGCGCCGTCGGCGTTGACCAGCTGGATCATCGGCTCGACGTACTCGTCCCAGGTCGCCAGCACTTCGGCGTAACGCTGGCGCAGCGGAATCTGCCGGTTGCTGGTCTTGGCCCGTTCGGCCACGGCGACCAGGGCCTGCTCGTCGTTGTCGAGCTTCTTCAGCACGTCGCGCACGCGCATGTCGAGCAGACGCAGCTGGCGTGCCAGGTCGTCGCTGTCGCGGTTGTCGAAGGCGTCCTGGATGTGCCCGGCGAGGCGCTCCAGGTGGCGCAGGTAGGCCTCGATCTCCAGGCACAGGCCCAGCCGGTGCTCGCGGCGCAGGTAGGCGAGGAAGTCGTGGATCTGGGCGTTGAGCTCGAAACGGTTCGGGCTCTTGGCCACCGGCACCAGGATATCCAGGCGGATCCACACGTCGAGCAGCTGGGTGATGTCCTGCGGCGTGCTCTCCAACTGCTGGCGGCCCAGTTGCTGGCGCAGTTCCACCAGGCTCAGGGTGCCCTGGTCGAAACGCTCGCACAGCGGCTCGATCAGGGCCCAGTGTTCGGCTAGGGCGCGCAGGACGCGCTTGGGTTCGATCATTGGCGTCTACTCGTTGCCAAGTAAAAAGGGGGCGATTGTACTTCATCCCGGGGGGAGGATTTCACCCCTTGGTCTGTAATGAGGGATAACCTTTCCCCTCGTAAGGGTTTCACCGACCCCTGTGGGAGCGGGTTCGCCCGCGAAGAGGCCGGCCCAGGCAACAAAAATCCGCCGACCAGTTACGGCACAGGCCGCCCAACAAGGTTAGAATGCCCACCTGTTTTGACCCCGGACCCCCGAGCCTTGCTGACCGAACCCCGCCGCCGCGCCTACCTCTCCGCCATGCAAGTGGTGCACTGGCTGCCGCGCGCCGAACTGCCGTTCGCCGCACCTTCGCGCCCCGAGCTGCTGCTGCCGCAGGCACCGGTCGATGACATCGAGTTCGAGGTCCGGCCTTCCGCGCCCACCGCCAACGACGCTCCGGCCGTGCCCCAGGCCCGTTCCGGCGAACGCCCGAAAATCGAGATCCCGCGCCCCAGCAGCGTGGCCAAGCCCGCCGTCAAGCCGGTCGAGGCCGAGCAGGTCGCCCCCGCGCCGCGCCCGGCACCTGTGCCGCCGCCGCGTTTCGCCCTGCAACTGCTGCGCGCCGGCAGTTGCCTGCTGCTGGTCGAACTGGCCACCGGCCAGCCGTTCCAGAGCCGCGACCCGTCCTACCTGCTGCTCAAGGACATGCTGCGCGCTGCCGGCCTGCCCGATGCGCCGCAGATCATCGGCGAGCCGGTGCGCTGGCCGCTGCTGGTGCGCGGCAACATGGACCAGGGCCCGGACGCCGCACGCGACTTCGTCCAGGGCTTCATCCAGGCCCGCCTGGAAGAAGTGCCCAGCAGCGTGCTCTGGCTGGTCGGGCTGCCGGCCCTGCGCTTCGCGGCCAACGCCGACGACGGCGCCTATTACCAAGTGCTCGAGGTCGATGGCCTGGGCGATGCCTGGGCGCTGCCGGGCCTTGAACTGTTGATGGACGAGCCGCAGCGCAAGGCGGACGTCTGGCAAGCGATGCGCCAGCTGATGGCGCGCTGGAAGAGCGTTGAATGAGTGACTCGATCAGTTTCCGCCCGATGACCGAGGCGGATCTGGATGCCGTGCTGAAGGTCGAATATGCCGCCTTCAGCCACCCCTGGACCCGCGGCATCTTCCAGGACGCGCTCAAGTCCTACGAAGTGTGGTTGATGTTCGATGGCCAGCAGCAGGTGGGGCATGGGGTGATCAACGTGATCATCGACGAGGCGCACCTGCTCAACATCACGGTCAAGCCGGAGAACCAGGGCTGCGGGTTGGGGCTCAAGCTGCTCGAGCACCTGATGGCGCGGGCGTATCAGCTCAATGGCCGGGAGTGCTTCCTCGAAGTGCGGGCCAGCAATCAGTCGGCGTATCGGTTGTATGAGCGGTATGGCTTCAACGAGATCGGTCGGCGGCGTGATTACTACCCGGTTGCCGGGGGGCGTGAGGATGCCCTCGTGATGGCTTGTACACTTCTTGAAGACTGAGTGAACCTGTACCGGCCCTTTCGCGGGTAAACCCGCTCCCACAGGTATTGCGTGGAGATCCTGTGGGAGCGGGTTCACCCGCGAAGAGGCCGGCAGGGCGATCACAGTTCGCGCGGCGTGACCTCGACCGGCTTCTTCAGATCCCGCAGGCTACGGGTCATCTCTCCGGTATTGCACTTGGCCGCCGCCTGCTCCGGCGTGTACTTGCGGATCGTGCGGAAGAACAGCTCGCAGGTCTGCTTCTTCTGCGTCACTTGCCACTTGGTCGAGCAGGCCTGCAGCGTGCCCTTCGGATCCGCCGCCGGGTTACGCCCCATCCCCGCCTGCCAGCAGGCCGCCGTCAGGTCCTGGCCCATCATCTTCAAGCCCGCCGTATCGGCGGCGTCCTGATCGCCGCCATGGCTTTCCTTGTCCGCCGCATACCAGATTGCGCTGGGGTGGTTGGAGCCCAGCACCGGCACCTGCTTGCCGGGCTGCGGGCTGATGCTGGCCAGGCCCAGCACGTCGACCTTTGGCCCGTACTGTTGCTGGACCCAGCTGCGCACCGGCGCGCCGAAGGCGACCATCGGCAAGGGCTTGGCGGCGCTCTCCAGGGTCATCTCGCGGACCATGCGCAGCTGGTAATCCTGGAAGTAGCTGTAGGTGTCGGTCAGGGTTGCGCCGGCGCTGGCCGGGGCGGCGATCGGGGCGATGTCGATGATGGTCTGGTAGGCCGGGGTCTGGCTGGCATCGACGCCGTTGGAGGTCAGCAGCTCGGCCCAGCGGTCGGTGGTGTTGGAGCGCAGGTAGTCCTGGGCCTGGGTCAGCGAATAGTCCGGTGGGAAGTGCAGCAGCTCGATGCTGCGGCGGTTCTCCAGGGCCATGCCCAAGGGCAGGAACAGGTACCAGTCAAAGGACCACTTGCCGTCCTTGTTCAGCCGGGTGGCACCCTCGTAGGCCAGCTCGCCGCTGTCGAGCAGCTTGCGCAGGGGCTCGGCATAGCTGGCCGGGACGTCGCTGATGGTGGCGTGCAGGCGGTCGTGTTCGCGGCTGACCTTGACCTTGGCGGTGGCGTGGCCGTCGCGCTGCACGCTCTGGGTCAGGTAGTGCTCGACGGTCTGCTCCAGGGTCCAGTCGCGGTAACAGATCACGTGGCAGTTGTTGGGGAAGGCGAACAGGCGGGTGACGCGCTGGGCGTCGCCCAGGTCGATGTGCGCATCGGCGGCGGCCAGGCCGCTGAAGGCGAGGGCGGCGAGGCCCGATAAGGCAACCTTGTGCATGCTTAACTCCTTGTAAGGGCCGCCAGGGTCGGCGGCCGTGTTCATAGTGGGGCAGGGGGCATGGGGATGAGAAGCGCGAAAAGGCTGCTGCTGGCGGCTTGGGTGATGCTGGGCGGCGTGGCTCAGGCCGACGAGCGTGACCTGTGGATGTTCGCCCAGTGGGCCGGGGACCATCAGACCCGGCCGTTTCGCCAGATGCTGGTGGAGGCCCGGTTGTACGGCGTGGTGCCGATCCATCAGCTGCTGCGCTCGGCGTCGGACTGGAAGCTGTGCCATGCCTCGCCGTTCGCGGTACCGCCGGTGGCCAACTGGCCGGCCGTACGCGCTACCTTGTCGTTGCTCAAGACCCTCGATGAGCAAGGCATTCTGGGCCATTTCGAGGTGGTGTCGGCGTACCGCGATCCGCTGTTGAACCGTTGCGCGGGCGGTGCGCTGGGCAGTGCCCACACCCGTGCCTTCGCGGTCGATGTGCTGCTGCCGGCCTGGAGCGACCCCAACCCGCTATGCCGCTTCTGGCAGCAACATGGCCAGGCCTGGAACATGGGCCTGGGGCGCTATCCGAGTGGGCGCATCCATATCGATACGGCAGGCTATCGCACCTGGGGCGGTGATGGTGGCAGCGGCTCGTCGTTCTGCGCCAGGCCCGTGGACCCTCTTGGCCTGGGCCGGCCCTTTCGCGGGTAAACCCGCTCCCACAGGATCTCCACAGACCTCAGGCTTGTGCAATCCCTGTGGCTCCCGCAGGCCTTGAGGCTTGTGCAGTCCCTGTGGCTCCCGCAGGCCTTGAGGCTTGTGCAATCCCTGTGGGAGCGGGTTTACCCGCGAAGAGGCCAGAACAGGCGCTCCATATCTGTCAGGAGAACTGGCAGATCCGCTTCCGCTGACGAAGGGGTGAGTCTTTTTCACAGGCAAAGAAAAAGGGCTTACCTTGCGGTAAGCCCTTCGTCTTGTTTGGTGGCTACACAGGGACTTGAACCCCGGACCCCAGCATTATGAATGCTATGCTCTAACCAACTGAGCTATGTAGCCGATGGCGCGCATTATTCCCTTGTGAGGGACCTGTGTCAACACTCATTTCAAAAAAAATTTGCACGCTTTCAAAAACTTAGCGGCCAAGCCCGGTTTCAGCGAACGATCAGCCACTGCCCGAGCACGCTGTAGAGCTGCAAATGCTGCTCGGCAGCCAGCGCTTCCAGGGTCTGGCCAGGGCGGTCGAGATCGAAGTCGCCGCTTACCCGTCGATAAGCGGTCTGTTCATTCATCACCCAGACCCGCTGGCCCTGATAGCCGGCCAGACGTTCGATGACCTCGCCCAGGGGCATTTCGCTGGCATGCAGATGGCCTGTGCGCCAGGCATCGGCACGTTTCACATCGGCTTTCTGCACCGGATCGATGCGTGCCTCGGTGAAGGTCACCCGTTCCCCCGCCGACACCAGGCGCTGGTCGCCGCCCTGGCTGATCATCGCCTTGCCGCTGAGCACCAGCAGTTCGTCATGGTCGGCATGCCGCGCCACGCTCAATCGGGTACCGAACACCTGGATGCGCGCATCGTCCACCTGCACCTCCAGGGCGCGGCCGTCGAGCATCACCTCCAGGGAGACCTGCCCTTGCACCAGATGCAGCAGGCGGGTGCGCCCGCGCAGGTCGACATTCATCGCGCTGGCGCTGTCCAGGTGCAGGGTCGAGCCGTCGGCCAGGCGCGTGCTGCGGCGCTCGCCCGCGTCGGTGTGCAGCTCGCAGGCCAGGCGTTGCGCCAGCGGCCAGTAGAGCAAGGCCAGTGCGCCGAGCAGCAGGATGAAGAGGGCCGCCAGCCACTTGCCCAGGCTGCTGCGGCGCAGGGTGAGCTGGCGTGGTCGCGGGCGCGCAGGGGGCGGTGACTGCAACTGTTGCCAGCGGGCCTCCAGCTCGGCATAGGCATGTGCATTGAGCGGGTCCTGACACCAGCGGGCGAACACCTGGCGCTCGCGCTCATCGCAACCAGGCTGGCGCAAGCGGGCAAACCATTCCAGCGCTTCCTGCTGGGGATCGGCCTCAAGCGGTGTGGCGGGCATCGGGCTCATGGTCGGGGTGCTCGCGAGGGGCGTTTTCGCCCAATGATTACGGGGAAAGTAGGCCAGGGATGCTAAATATATTGAGAACCATTTACAAGTGCGTGACGACCAGGGGATAAAAAAGGTAGCTATGTATCTATTTGTTTCCTGATAATCGGATCCCAAACCTGCGGACGGAATAAAGTTCATGGCCATCAGCAGCACCCCCGCCACCAGCCCCTCGACGGCCAGCCAGGCCAACCCGCTGGTGATGCGCATCATCACCTTCTGCGCCCTTGCGCACCTGATCAACGACCTGATCCAGTCGGTGCTGCCGGCGATCTACCCGATGCTCAAGGCCAACTACGACCTGACCTTCGCCCAGGTCGGCCTGATCACCCTGACCTTCCAGATCACCGCGTCGCTGCTGCAGCCGTGGGTCGGCTTCTTCACCGACCGTTGGCCGACGCCGAACCTGCTGCCCCTGGGCACCCTGTGCACCCTGGTGGGCATCGTCATGCTGGCCTTCGTCGGCAGTTTCCCGATGATCCTCCTGGCCTCGGCGCTGGTGGGTATCGGCTCGTCGACCTTCCACCCGGAGACCTCGCGTATCGCCCGCCTGGCGTCGGGCGGGCGCTTCGGCCTGGCGCAGTCGACCTTCCAGGTCGGCGGCAATGCCGGTTCCGCCTTCGGCCCGCTGCTGGCGGCGGCCATCGTCATCCCGTTCGGCCAGACCCACGTCGCCTGGTTCGGCGTGGCGGCGCTGTTGTTCTTTGCCGTGACCCTGATGCTGCGCCGCTGGTACAAGGCGCACCTCAACCAGGCCAAGGCCCGCAAGCCAGTCCAGGCCACCCATGGCATCTCGCGCCAGCGGGTGATGGCGGCCCTGGCGGTGCTCGGCCTGCTGGTGTTTTCCAAGTACTTCTACATGGCCAGCTTCACCAGCTATTTCACCTTCTACCTGATCGAGAAATTCGACCTGTCGGTGGCCAGCTCGCAGTTGCACCTGTTCCTGTTCCTTGGCGCGGTGGCGGCAGGCACCTTCTTCGGTGGCCCGATCGGTGACCGCATCGGGCGCAAGGCGGTGATCTGGTTCTCGATCCTGGGCGTGGCGCCGTTCACCCTGGCGCTGCCCTATGCCGACCTGTTCTGGACCACCGTGCTCAGCGTGGTGATCGGCTTCATCCTGGCTTCGGCGTTTTCCGCGATCGTGGTGTATGCCCAGGAACTGGTCCCGGGCAGCGTGGGCATGATCGCCGGGATCTTCTTCGGGCTGATGTTCGGCTTTGGCGGGATCGGCGCGGCGCTGCTGGGGTATGTGGCGGACCTGCGCGGGATCGAGTACGTGTACGGGCTGTGCTCGTTCCTGCCGTTGTTCGGGATCCTGGCGGTGTTTCTGCCAAATACCGGTAAGCGCTGACAGCGCGGGGGCTGCTTTGCAGCCCTTTCGCGAGCAACGCTCGCTCCTACAGGTGTTGTGTGAACTTCAAGGTCGCCATCTTTCCTGTGGGAGCGGGCTTGCCCGCGAATGGCCTTTGTGGCAATTGACGATCCATCCCGCCTTGGCCTAGAGTGCCGCCTCTCTTACTTCACACACCTGCCCAGTAGCCCAAGCAATGCGCCGTAACCCATCCCTCCCTCACGCCCGCCAGCCTGCCCTCCAGGCCATGCGTCGCGCGTGGCCGAGCGATACGGTGCTCAAGCGTCGGCGCAGCGTGCTGTTCGCCTTCACCTTCTCGCCACACCCAGCCCTGAACTGACTCCCGCGTCCCAGTGATTTGCGCCGTCCCGGCGTGCGCCTGGGCGTTTCTTTCTGCGCGTCTTTTCAGTTTTCCCTGGAGTGGTACATGAACATGCGTTTGCTGGCGGGCCTCTTGTTCGCCGTGTCGGTGGTTGGCTTCAGTTTGGGGGCCAGCCTGCCGCTGGTGTCGTTGCGCCTGCACGAGGCCGGGGCCGGTACCCTGGAAATCGGTGTCATCTCGGCGATTCCCGCCGCCGGCATGATGCTGTCGGCGTTCATGGTCGATGCCTGCTGCCGGCACCTGACCCGGCGCATGATCTACCTGCTGAGCTTCAGCCTGTGCACGGTGAGCATCGCCCTGCTCGAATCGGCCTTCGATTCGCTGTGGCTGTTGGCCGTGCTGCGCCTGGGGCTGGGCATCGGCATGGGCATCGCGATCATCCTCGGCGAGTCGTGGGTCAACGAACTGTGCCCGGACCACAACCGTGGCAAGATCATGGCCCTGTACGCCACCAGCTTC
The DNA here is from genome assembly GCF_044749485.1 of Pseudomonas sp. NPDC089401. Lineage (NCBI taxonomy): Bacteria > Pseudomonadati > Pseudomonadota > Gammaproteobacteria > Pseudomonadales > Pseudomonadaceae > Pseudomonas > Pseudomonas sp. NPDC089401. Next base: position 90,775 of record NZ_JBIVIA010000012.1, read on the forward strand.
ACCGGCTTCCAGGTGCTCGGCCCGGCGTTGCTCGCGCTGCTCGGCGCCGACAGCCCGTGGATCATCGGAGTGGTGACGCTTGGCTACCTGCTGGCGCTGCTGTGCATCCTGCTGACCGTGCCCAACGACCATGTCGAGCATGGTGACGAAGGTGAGAAAAGCTTTGGCCTGGCCGGCTTCTTCCGCGTTGCCCCGGCGCTGTGCGTGGCGGTGCTGTTCTTCTCGTTCTTCGATGCCGTGGTGCTGTCGCTGTTGCCGGTGTACGCCAGCAGCCATGGCTTTGCCGTGGCGGTGGCGGCGCTGATGGTGACCGTGGTGTTCGCCGGCGACATGGTATTCCAGCTGCCGCTGGGTTGGCTGGCCGACCGGGTCGAGCGTACCGGGCTGCACCTGGTGTGCGGGCTGGTGGCGATGGCCATCGGCATCGCGCTGCCGTGGCTGCTGCAGATGACCTGGCTGTTGTGGCCGATGCTGGTGCTGCTGGGCGCGGTGGCGGGGGGGATCTACACCCTGGCGCTGGTGTTGATCGGGCAGCGCTTCAAGGGGCAGGACCTGGTCACCGCCAACGCCAGCGTGGGCCTGCTGTGGGGCGTGGGCAGCCTGGTCGGGCCGCTGGTGAGCGGGGCGGCGATGGATGTGGCGCCCCATGGTCTGCCGATGGCTCTGGCGGTGATGGCGGGGCTGTTCGTGTGCTTTGCCCGGCAGTCGTATCGGCGGGCGGGCAAGTTGCGGGCGGTTGCCGATTGAGATCCTGGTTGCCTGTGCGGGCCTCTTCGCGGGTAAACCCGCTCCCACAGGAATTGCACAAACCCTGAAACATGTGCGGCCACTGTGGGAGCGGGTTCATCGAGGCGTCGAACCGCCGCGAAAGGGCCCATTCAGGCGCTAGAGATCAGAAGGTCCCGCGCAGGGTCACCGACACATTGCGCGGATCACCCCAGTAATACCCGGTCGGCGTCGGTGCCACCTGGCGGTAGTACTTCTTGTCGAACAGGTTGTTGGCGTTCAGCTGCACCGAGTAGTTGTCGTTGAAGCGGTAATTGACCATGGCGTTGTACACCGCATACCCCGATTGCGTGGCCACCGCTGTACCGCTGCGGTTGTAGATGTCGCTCTGCGCCTGCACTCCGCCGCCGATGGTCCAGGCCTCCAGCTCGCCCGGCAGGCGATAGGAGGTGAACAGCCGCAGCATGCGCTTGGGGTCGGTGGTGCGGATCGGGTTGCCGGTAGCGCTGGTGGTGTCCTTCAGGTACTCGGTGGTGTTGTAGGTATAGCCACCGCTGACATTCCACCCTGGCAGCACCTCCCCGGAAATCTCCAGCTCGAAGCCCTGGCTGCGGTTCTTGCCCGCTGCCACCTTGCAATAGCCCGAGGTGTAGTTGGGCAGGCACGGGTTGGGGCCGCTGATGTCGTCCAGGGCGTTGCCGACCTGGTAGATGCGGAAGAACGCCAGCGAGGCGTTCAGCCTTCCTTCGTAGAACTCGCCCTTGATCCCGGTCTCGTAGGCCTCGCCGGTGGTCGGCTCGAGTACCGAGCCGCTGACGTCGGTGGCGGTCTGCGGGTTGAAGATTTCGGTGTAGCTGGCGTAGGTGCTGAAATTGTCGTTGAGGTCGTAGATCAGCGCGGCATAGGGCACGATCTTGTTGTCGACGCTGAATTTGCCGTTGCTGCGGGTGTTGTTTTCCTGCTCGTAGTCGTACCAGTTGCTGCGCGCGCCGATGATCGCGGTCAGCGGCTCGGCCAGCGAGATGCGCCAGGTGGCGTAGGCGCCTTCCTGGGTGGTGCGGGTGCGCACCGGGTGGGCGGTGATGTCGATGTCCGGGTTGGCCAGGCTGGTCTTCGGGTCCCACTCACGAATGTCGAACACCCCGGAGCTGACGAAGTTGGTGGCCGAGGCGTAGGAATCGTTGCGGATGCGCTCGACGCCCAGCATCAGCTCATGAGTCCGGCCGAGCAGGTCGAACGGCCCGCTGAAGGTGGCGCTGAGGTTGTTCTGCAGGCTTTCTCCGCCATCGCCCTCGGTGACCTGGTAGCTCATCAGGTACGGGTTGCGGGTCGGGTTGGCGGCGCCGCTGGCGCGGGTGAAATAGGTCTGCTTGAAGCCATCGTCGGCCAGCTTGAAGTGGGTGCGCTGGGCCATCAGCTTGAGCTTCCAGTCGTTGTCGAAGCGGTGCTCGAGCTCGGCGAAGGTCTGCAGGTTGCTGCGGTTCCAGCGGTTCCAGTCGGCGCCCAGGTAGGTGCTGCGGCCGAACGGCAGGGGCGAGCCGTCGTAGTCGGCGGGCAGGTTGCCCCAGGCGCCGGTGGCGTCGAGCTTGGTCCATTCCAGGCCGGTGGTCAGGGTGGTGCTGTCGTCCAGGTCGAAGGCCAGCACGCCGTAGAACACTTCCTTGCGTTCCTGGCGCGACTCCTGGAAGTGGTCCTTGTCGTCGTGCACGGCGATCACCCGGCCGCGTACGTTGCCGGTTTCGGTCAGCGGGCCGGAGATGTCCGCCACGTAGCGTTGGGCATCCCAGGTGCCCAGGGTCACACTGCCTTCACCCTGGAATTCATGGGTCGGGCGCTTGCGCACCAGGTTGACCGTGCCGGACGGGTTGCCGGCGCCGCGCAACATGCCGGTGGCGCCGCGCAGGATCTCGGCGCGGTCGATGATCGCCGCGTCGCTCTGGATGAACGAGCCGCCGCCGCTGCTTTGCACCACGGTGGCGCCGTCGTACTGGATGGCGTCGATCGCGTAGCCGCGCGAGTAGTACTGCACCCGCTCGCTGTCGGTCAGGTTCACCACCACGCCCGGGGTCTGCTCCAGCAGGTTGGTGAGGTTGGTGATGTTCTGGTCGTCGATGCGCTGGCGAGTCACCACGGTCACCGACTGCGGGGTGTGGCGGATGCTCTGGGCGGTCTTGCCGATGGTCACCGCGCCGGTGGTGTAGGCGCCGCTGTGCTCGGTGGTCTCGCCCAGGCGGTTGCTGGAAATGCTGGTGGCGCCGAGCTCCAGGGCGCCCTGCGGGTCGAAGGCCGGGATCAGCAGGAAGCTGTTGTCGCCTTCCTGCTGCACCTGCACATTGCTGCCCTGGAGCAGGATCGACAGTGCCCCGGCGCGGTCATGGCGGCCCTGCACGCCCTGGGTGGTCTTGCCTTGCAGGCTGTTGGCGTCGAACGACAGGTTCAACCCGCCCTGGCGTGCCAGCTGGTCCAGTGCCGGCGCCAGCGGGCCGGCCGGGATGTTCCAGTCGAGCGCCTGGTCTTGCGTGGCCGGTGCGGCAAGCGCCATGGCCGGAAGCGCCAGGCCAGCGCCCAGGGCGAGGCCGAACACGGCGCCGTGCACGGCACGGCGCAGCCTGTCGTTGCGGGGGAAACACGGGTGAATCATGGACCGCTCCTGAAGGTTTCGTAGACCACTTTTCGGGCTTTGTTCCTTCAGGCCGGACGAGAATGAGATTCCCCCTCATTCTTTTTTGAAAATTTCAGGCCGCGCCGATGCTGACCCAGTAGCGCGTGCGGTAATCGATGCGCACCGGCAGGCTGTGGGCCAGCAGACGCAGGATTTTCTCGGTGTCAGCCAGTTGATAGGTGCCGGAAACCTTCAGCGCCGCCACTTCCGGCGCGCAGCGCAGCAGCCCCGGGCGATAGCGCGACAGCTCGGCGACGAACTCGCCCAGCGGCATCTGCTGCACGCTGAGCACGCCGTCGGTCCAGCCCCAAGGGTCGCCGTGCAGGCTGGCCAGGGCATAGGTGCCAGTCGGTGATACCTGCAACACCTCGCCGGCGTGTACCAGGCGCGGGGACGGGGAGAACGGGAACAGCGTCACCTCGCCGCGGCGCACGGCCAGCAGCAGGCCCTGGTCGTTCTCGCGCAGCAGCAGTTGGCCGTCGTGCGTGCCCAGGTCACCCACGCGGGTGCTGATACGGAACGGGCGGTTGTCGCTGGCATTGCTGTCGAGGCTGACTTCGCCGCGCACAAGGGTCAGCTCGCGCTGTTCGCTGCTGTAGCGCAGGTCGATGGCGCTGGCGGTATTGAGCTGCAGCTGGCTGCCGTCGCTGCCCTGCACCTGGCGGCGTTCGCCAGTGCCGGTGCTGCTGTCGGCCATCAGCGCCGGCAGTCCCAGAGGCTCGCGGGCAGCCCAGCCGAGGCCACCGCCGACCGCCAGTACTGCCAGCAGCTTGAGGTGGTCGCGGCGGCTGCTGCACTGGCGCTGGGTGCTGTCGAGCGTGCGCCGGCTGAGTGCCCCCGGCAGCCCGGCCAGTTCATCGCCGAGGCCACTGACCCGCTGCCAGGCCAGGGCGTGCTGCGGATCGCTGCCCAGCCACTGCTGAAACTGCCGTTCGGTGTGCGGGCTCGGGGTATCGAAGCGCAGCTTGACCAGCCACTCGATGGCCTGCTCGACCTGGGCCTGCGCCGGGGCGCGCGCATCAGTCGGCATAGCGCAACCGGTAGCAGGCGCCCAGGGCCTTGGCCAGGTCGCGCTCGACCGTGGCCCGCGACACATCCAGGTGCAGGGCGATCTGCGGGATGCTCAGGCCATCGAGCTGGGCCAGCAGGAAGGCCTGGCGCGCACGTGGCTTGAGCTGGTGCAGGGCACGGTCGAGGCGCTCGAGGGTGTCGAGAATGACCAGCCGGTGTTCTTCACTGGGTACTTCGCCCTCCGGCAGCAGCGCCAGGCTTTCCTGATAGGCACGCTCCAGGGCGCGGCGGCGGAACTGATCGATCATCAGCCCGCGGGCAATGCTGCTGAGGTAGGCGCGTGGCTCCTTCAGCGGCGACACCTGGCGGGCCCGCAACAGGCGCACGAAGGTATCCTGGGCCAGGTCGGCGGCATGCTCCTGGCAGCCGACGCGGCTGCGCAGCCAGCCCCGCAGCCAGGCGTGGTGGGACTGATAGAGCAGGGCGACCTCGGTCGGCTTGAGCGTGTCGTTGATCGGCATCGTGGCGAAAGCCTGGTCCCGTGGTGCGCATGTGATTGTGAATAGTTCTCAATTCTAGGCGGGGAGGGTGGCGCGGAGCAATGGCATACCAGCAATTGCCTGCGCAAGATCCGGGGTTTGCCCGATGAGCGGCTGGGCTAAGCTGGACCTGCCTTGAACGCACTGGAGTGATGGATGATCCTCGCCGACCTTTCGCCTGACGCCTACCTGGCGGCCACCGAGCATCTGGCCGCGCTGGACCCTGACTGGTCTCGCCATATCGCCGCCATCGGGCCGTGCCTGCACCGTGCCACGCCTGGGCGTGAGCCTTACGAAGCGCTGGTGCGGGCGATTGCCTACCAGCAATTGCATGCGCGGGCGGCCGAGGCGATCCTGGGGCGAATGCTGGCGCTGTTTCCGGGGCAGGCGTTTCCAGCGCCGGAGCAGTTGCTGGCGGTGACGCCCGAGGTGATGCGCGAGTGCGGGTTTTCGGCGAGCAAGCTGACCACCCTCCACGGCATCGCCCAGGCCACGCTGGAGGGGGTGGTACCCAGCCGTGAAGAAGCGCTGGGCCTTGCCGACGAGGCGTTGATCCAGCGGTTGGTGGCCTTGCGCGGGGTAGGGCGCTGGACCGTGGAGATGTTGCTGATCTACAGCCTGGAGCGTTCTGACATCCTGCCGGTGGACGATTTTGGCGTGCGTGAGGGGTATCGGCGGCTCAAGGGGCTGGACAAGGCGCCGACGCCGGCGCAGATGCGCTCGCTGGGGGCTGGCTGGAGGCCCTATCGAACCGTGGCTGCCTGGTACCTGTGGCGGGCCTGATGATGCTGCACTGGCTTTACTGGCGCTTTCGCGGGTAAACCCGCTCCTACAGGATCACCACGGGTGTGGGAGCGGGTTTACCCGCGAAAGGGCCGGAACAGGGCAAAGAGATGACCGAGGTACTACGCGATGAAAGCCTTCACGACCGACCCCCAACGCTGGCAAGCGGTCCAGGACCGTGACACGGAAGCCGCCGGCCATTTCGTCTACGCCGTGCGCACCACCGGCATCTACTGCCAGCCCGGCTGCAAATCACGCATGGCCAAGCGCGAGAACGTCGAGTTCTTCAACGACTCCGCCAGTGCCGAGGCCGCCGGCTACCGTGCCTGCCGCCGCTGCCAGGCGAAGCCCGACGATAGCCGTCGCTCTACCCTGGTAGCCCGCGCCTGCCGCCTGCTGGAAACCGCGGAGACTGCGCCCAGCCTCGACCAGCTCGGCGCGCAACTGGCCGTCAGCCCGTTCCACCTGCACCGCCTGTTCAAGGCCGAAACCGGCCTCACCCCCAAGGCCTACGCCAGTGCCTATCGGGCTCGGCTGCTGCGTGAGCGCCTGGGCGATCAAGGCTCGGTCACCGAGGCCATTTTCGACGCGGGCTACAACTCCAACAGCCGCTTCTACGAAAGCGCCGGGCAACGCCTGGGCATGCGCCCGCGCGAGTACCGGGCCGGTGGTGCCGGGGCGACCATTCATTTCGCCATCGCCCAATGTTCGCTGGGGGCGATCCTGGTGGCGCAAAGCGCCAAGGGCATCTGCGCGATCCTGCTGGGCGACGAGCCTGAGGTGCTGCTCGAGCAACTGCAGGACCAGTTCGCCAAGGCCCACCTGATCGGTGGCGACGCCGATTATGAGCGGGTGGTCGCCGAAGTGGTGGGTTTCGTCGAGGCACCGGCGCTGGGCCTGGCCCTGCCGCTGGACGTTCAGGGCACGGCCTTCCAGGAGCGGGTCTGGCAGGCCCTGCGCGAAGTGCCGGTGGGCAGCCGGGTCAGCTACACCGACATCGCCGAGCGCATCGGCGCGCCCAAGGCAGTGCGCGCGGTGGCCATGGCCTGCGCGGCCAACCGCATCGCCGTGGCCATTCCTTGCCACCGGGTGGTGCGCCGTGACGGCGACCTCAGCGGCTACCGCTGGGGGGTGGAGCGCAAGCGGCAACTGCTGGCGCGAGAAACGGCACTCTCCTGAAGCGCTCAAGCCGCGTAGAATCCCCCGCCAAATCGAGATGTAAAGAGGAATAGTCGATGAGGCGTGTCAGCCTTGCCCGTTTTTGCCTGGGCTTTCTAGCCCTGATGTTGGTCGCGGCGACGCCGGCCTGGTCGGCGGGGGCCACCCCGGTTTCCAGCCTGGCCGCCGCCGAAATGCCGGTGCTGGACGAAAACGCCAGCTACGAGCAGTTGAGCGACCGGCTCGACCAGATCCGCCAGGGCGTCACCAGCAACGCCAACGACGACGTGCTGTCGCAGTTGCGCCTGGCCGCCGTGCAGGTGCAGCGCCAGGCCGATGCCCTGAGCGCGTTGCGCAGCGCCGACGTGGAAAAGCTCGACGACAAGCTCAAGGTACTCGGCCCGGTGCAGCCGGACGAAGCCGAAAGCCTGACCCGCCAGCGCCAGCAGCTCGATGCCCAGAAGAAGGCCCTGGTGACCCAGCAGGACCAGGCCACCAAGCTGATGCAGTCGGCCCGCGACCTGTCCACGCAGATCGTCAACCTGCGCCGCAGCCAGTTCAACTCGCAGATCCTCAGCCGCGCGCAGACGCCGCTGAGCCCGGCGTTCTGGCACAGCCTGATCCGGCCGACCGCGGACGACGTGCAGCGCCTGGGCGACCTGCGTGGCGAGGCCGCCGATGCCGTGGCCAGCGCCTTCAGCGCCGTGCACCGCTGGTTCTTCATCGCCAGCCTGGTGGCGGCGGTGCTGGTCTGGACCGTGGTCCGTGGCCTGGTCGAACGCCTGCTGGCGAGCACCATGGTGCACCGCCTGCCGGAAGGCCGCCTGCGCCGCAGCGCCCTGGCCCTGAGTGTCAGCCTGGCTACCCTGGGCACCATCTCCGGCTCGGTGTCGTTGCTGCGCTGGGGCCTGGAAAGCAGCGCCGAACTGGGTTCGGACATCGCCAGCCTGACCAACCACATCCTCACCCTGGTGGTGTTCAGCGCCTTCATCACCGGCCTGGGCCGCGCCATGCTGATGCTGCAACGCCCGTCCTGGCGCCTGCCGGCGATCCACGACGAAGTGGCCAGTGCGCTGGGTTGGTTCCCCAAGGCGCTGGCGCTGGCGCTGATGGTCATGCTGACCATGGAGCGGATCAACAGCGTGATCGGCACCAGCCTGGCCCTGACCGTGGCCACCAACGGCCTGACCGCGCTGGTGGTGGCGGCGATCTTCACCCTGGCGCTGCTGCGCTACCGCCGGACCCTGCGCAAGCATGCGCTGCAGCGCCCGACCGGGCTGGCCGGGCTGATCCCGTTCGTGATCGTGGTGTGGGTCGGGCTGATCGTGCTGGCGCTGCTGGCCGGCTACCTGACCCTGGCCTACTTCCTCACCGCCAAGCTGCTGTGGATCAGCGTGGTGGCGGTGTGTGCGTACCTGCTCACCACCTTCCTCAGCGACCTCTGCGAAGCGCTGCTGTCGCCGCGCCAACCGGGCGGCCTGGCGCTGGCCTCGACCCTGGGCCTGGCGCCACGTCACCAGGCCCAGGCCAGCACCATCCTGGTCGGCATCAGCCGCACGGTGCTGCTGTTCCTGGCCGTGCTGCTGGCGCTGATGCCGTCGGGCACCAGCCCCGGCGAGCTGCTGCTGAGCCTGGGCGACTGGGACGGCACCGGCGGCAAGCTGCTCGGCAACCTCAACATCGTGCCCCAGGACATCCTCCTGGCGCTGGCGATGTTGTTCGGCGGCCTGTTCGGCATCCGCGTGGTCAAGCGCTGGCTGAGCGAGCGGCTGCTGCCGGAAACCGACATGGACGCGGGCATGCGTGCCTCGCTGGTGACCCTGGTCGGCTACCTGGGCTTCCTGTTCCTGGCCATGCTGGTGATGTCGACCCTGCACATCAACCTGACCAGCCTGACCTGGGTGGTCAGTGCGCTGTCGGTGGGTATCGGTTTCGGCTTGCAGCAGATCGTGCAGAACTTCATCTCCGGCCTGATCCTGCTCACCGAGCGCCCGGTGAAGGTCGGCGACTGGGTCAGCCTGGCGGGGGTGGAGGGCGACATCCGGCGGATCAACGTGCGCGCCACCGAGATCCAGATGTCCGACCGTTCGACGGTGATCGTGCCGAATTCGCAGTTCATCTCCCAGAACGTGCGCAACGTGACCATGGGCAATGCCCTGGGCGTGGTCGGGGTCAGCCTGACCCTGCCGCTGGAGACCGATGCCAACCGCGTGCGCGAGGTGCTGCTGGCGGCGTACCACGAGCATGAGGCGATTCTCGATGCGCCGGCCTGCTCGGTATCGTTCAAGGACCTCACGGCCAGCGGCATGGTGATTGCGGTGAGTGGATACGTGGCGGGGCCGCGGCAGGTGTCGGGCACGCGCAGTGATCTGCTGTTCACCATCCTGGGGCGCTTGCGCGACGAGGGGATTGCCTTGTCTTCGCCGCAGAGCATGGTGTTGGTGCAGGAAGGGTCGCGCCCGGCAGGGGAATAGGTGGGAGGCTGGGGCCGCTTTGCGGCCCTTTCGCGCCCCCCGGCCTCAATGCTGCTTGGCCTGCCTGATCCGCAGCAGAATCACCAACAACACCAGCAACACCGGCGGCGCCATCCCCACCAGCGCATCCCGCGCCGTCAACCCCAGACCCAGCACGTTCAGCCCGCCATACAGCAGCTTGAACAGGTTCAGCAGGTAATAGGTGATGGCGATGATCGACAAGCCTTCCACCGCCCGCTGGATCTTCACCTGGGCATCGGCCCGGGCATTGAGGCTACGCAGGATCCCGGCATTCTGTTCTTCCATCTCCACCTGCACCCGCGCCTGCAACAGGTCGCCCAGGTTGGCGACGTTCTTCGCCAGCTGCTCCAGCCGTTGTTCGGTGGCCGCGCAGTAGCGCACGGTCGGCTTGAAGCGGCGTTCGATGAACACCCCCAGGCGCTGGCAATCGGCAACATGGCTCTCGCGCAGTTCCCCCAGGCGCTCGAACACCAGCTGCGCATAGGCCTGGGTGGCGCCGAAGCGGTGGCGGGTCTTCACCGTGCGGCTGACCACCTGGCGCGACAGGTGGGCGATGGCTTCGAGCAGGGCCTTGGCGTCATGGCCGTCGCCCCCGGCGCTGCGTTCGGACAACTGCACCAGTGTCTTGTCGAAGGCATCCAGTTCCTGGCTCAGGGCCTTGGCCGTGGTCAGGGCCAGCGAGGCCATCATGCGATACGTCTCGATCTCCAGCAGACGGCGGATCATGCGGCCCTGGCGGTAGGCGTTGAGGCGGCGGTTGATGAACAGGAAGCGGTTGGTGCCGTCCTCGGTCAGGCGAAAGTCGCTCCACGCCACCGCATCGCCGCCGCCGACGCAGGAGCCGCAGGGGTCCTTGAAGCCGTACTGGGGCAGGTTCAGGTCCTGCTCATCGCGTACCAGCACCTGCACCGAGTTGATCACCTGGGCGGCCTGCGGCGCGATGGCCTCGGCCAGCACCGGTGGCAATGCCTGCCACTCGGTGTCAGCCGCGGAGCAGGGCACCACCAGGGTCAGGGTGAAGAACTCGGTGTGGCGCTCCCATTTGAACGGGTGGCCATCCAGGCGGGTGATGCCTTGGGCCGCGTCGGTGTCGGGCGCCTGCGGGCAGCAGCGTTGCAGCAGCGCGGCACAGGCCGCGTCGCCGCCGAGCAGGGCAAGGTGGAAGACGTGCGCCGGGCCGTCGAAATACAGCGACGGGCGTGCGTGCAACTCATTGTGCAAGGCGGTGCGTTGAGGGTGCATGGTGGTCCGGCCTGGTGTTGTGATTGTGGGGGTACCAGGGAGTGGGACTCAGCGGAGGAATGGGAAAGTCACGCGGGTAAACCCGCTCCCACAGGAAAGTCATCTTCCTGGAGTGCGCCGCCGCACCTGTGGGAGCGGGTTTACCCGCGAATGGGCCGCACAGCGGCCCCTTTTGGCGTCAGCCCAGGCAGCGGGTCACATGCTTCACCGACTGATACGCCGACAACCCCCAAGGCCCCAGCTCGCGGCCGATCCCGCTGCCCTTGGTACCGCCCCACGAGGTCTCGACGAACACCGCCTGCACCGAGTTGATCCACACATGGCCAACCTCCAGTGCATCGGCCACGCGCTCGGCGCGCTCAAGGTCTGCGGAGCAGACCGTGGCCACCAGCCCGAAGCGGCTGTCGTTGGCTTCGGCAATCGCCTCGGCCTCGCTGGCGAAGCGCCGGGCGCACAGCACTGGGCCGAAGATTTCTTCGGTCCACAGGCGGCTGTCCTTGGGCACCTCGGTGTACAGCGTCGGGCTGACGAACCAGCCGTCACGCTCCAGCACCTTGCCACCGGCCAGGCATTGCAAGCCTTCTTCGCGGGCAGTGGCGAAGTAGCTGGCCACCTTCAGCCACTGGGCCTGGCTGGTCAGCGGGCCCATGTCGACTTCCGCCGTCAGCGGGTTGCCAACGCGCAGGTTGTCCAGCGCCGCCTGCAGGCGTGGCAACAGGGTGTCGGCGATGCCGTCCTGGACCAGCAGGCGCGAGGTGGCCGAGCACATCTGCCCGGCGTTCCAACTGATGCCGGCGACGATCCACTCCACTGCCTGGTCCGGGTCACAGTCGTCGAACACCACGATCGCCGACTTGCCACCCAGCTCCAGGGTCACCGGCCGGCACTGCGCCGAAGCACTGCGCATCACCTGGCTGCCGACGCTGTTGCTGCCGGTGAACGACAGCTTGTCCAGGCCATTGTGGTTGCTCAGCGCCGCGCCGGTTTCGGCCTTGCCGTTGACGATGTTCAGCACGCCGGCCGGCAGGCCCAGGCTGTCGGCGATCTGGCCGTAGGCCTGCTCGATCAGCGGGGTCACTTCCGATGGCTTGAGCACCACGGTGCAGCCGGCGGCCAAAGCCGGGGCGAGCTTCCAGGCGCTGGTCACCAGCGGGAAGTTCCACGGCACGATCAGGCCGACCACACCCACTGGCTCCAGGCGGGTGCGGGCGGTGAAGCCGGGCGCGGCCAGCGGCACGTCGCGGTTTTTCGCCGGCAGTTGCTCGGCCAGGTCGGCGTAGTAGGAGAAGGTGGCGATTGCGTCGTCGAGGTCGATTTCGGCTTCGTGACGCGGTTTGCCGTTGTTGCGCATCTGCAAGTTGATCAGCGCTTCACGGCGCTCGCCAAGCTGTTCGGCGAAGCCACGCAGGAAGGCCGCACGCTCGCTGGCGCTGACACGCTTCCAGGCGGGCAGGGCCGCGCGGGCCGCGCTGACGGCCTGGTCGACCTGGGCGACGCTGGCGGCCATCAGTTCGGCGAAAGGCAGGCCCAGCGCAGGGTCGTTGACGCTGATGCAGTCGCTGCCCTGGCCTTCGACCCAGCGGCCGGCGATGTAGTGGGAGGTGGTCATGGTCGGTATCCAGTCAGGCCATTTCGGCAGAAGTCACCGGCGTGCGCGGGGTGCTTTTGCAGCGCACCCAGCGCGGGCCGTGGGGGCCATACACGCCAGCAGGTTCAGGGAACAGGTTGAGCAGCAGCAGGTACAGCACGCCGGCAAGGCCGAGGGTCACCGGCAGGCTCAGGTCGATGCCGCCGGCCAGGTCGCCCAGCGGGCCGACGAACTGCCCCGGCAGGTTGACGAAGCACAGGCCGACCAGCGCGCTGGGGATCCACGCGCCCATGCCGCGCCAGTTCCAGCCATGGCTGAACCAGTAGTGGCCGCCGCGCTGGCCGCGGGTGAACACCTGGAGGTCATCGGCGTGGTAGAAGCCACGACGGGTGATCAGGCCGAGGATCATGATCACCATCCACGGGCTGGTGCAGGTGATGATCAGCACGGCGAAGGTCGACACGCTCTGCACCAGGTTGAAGGTGAAGCGGCCGATGAAGATGAAGGCGATCGCCAGCACACCGATCAGCAGGGTGGCGCCGGCACGGCTGAGCAGGCGCGGAAACACGCTGGACATGTCCAGGCCCGTGCCATACAGCGCGGTGGTGCCGGTGGACATGCCGCCGATCACCGCGATCAGGCACACCGGCAGGAAGAACCAGCTCGGCGCCACTGCCAGCAGGCCGCCGACATAGTTGTTGGCGGCGATGTAGTCCGGTGCCTGGCTGGCCACCAGGGTGGCGGTGCACAGGCCGAACAGGAACGGGATCAACGTCGCCACCTGGGCGGCGATCACCGCCAGCATGATGCGCGCTTTCGGCGTCTGTCGCGGGATGTAGCGCGACCAGTCGCCGAGGAAGGCGCCGAACGACACCGGGTTGCTCATGGCCAGGATCGCCGCGCCGACGAACGCCGCCCAGAAGCCCGCCTGGCCGAGGTTGACGCTGCCGGCAAAGCCCGCGTCGAACGGCCCGGCGAAGGCGAAGATGCCCAGCAGGAACAACAGGCTCGACGCCCACACGGCGATCTTGTTGACCCACAGCATGAAGCGGAAGCCGAAGATGCACACCACCAGCACCAGCACCGCGAACAGGCCGTAGGCCAGGCCCAGGGTCAGGTCGTTTTCCGGCAGCCCGGCCAGGCGCTTGGCGCCACCGACCAGGGCATCGCCGGAGCTCCACACCGACAGCGAGAAGAATGCCACGGCGGTCAGCAGCGACAGGAACGAGCCGACGATGCGCCCGTGCACGCCGAAGTGCGCGCCCGAGGACACGGCGTTGTTGGTGCCGTTGAGGGCGCCGAACAGGCCCATCGGCGCGAGGATCAGCGCGCCCACGCCGACGCCGAGCAGGATCGCCCAGACACCGGCCTGGAACGACAGCCCGAACAACACCGGGAAGCTGCCCAGCACGGCGGTGGCGAAGGTATTGGCACCGCCGAAGATCAGGCGGAACAGGTCCAGCGGGGCGGCGTCGCGTTGATCGTCGGGGATCTGTTCGACGCCATTGGTCTCGATACCGGTCGAGTGGCTCATGGTGATGCTCCAGCGCGGTTGTTGTAGGCCCGTCGCGGTGCGCGGGCCCTTTTGTGGGTGCGATGGCAGTGCGGCAAGGCCGCGTAGGTTCGGGTCAGGCTGCAGTGACGACCGACAGGTGCTCGTGGCAGGCCAGCCACCGTTCGCCGTGGCGGCGGAAGACGATGGTCTCGCGCTCGGCCAATTGGTGCTCTTCACCGGCCAGGCGGATGTGCGTGGCCACGTCATGCATGAAGATCGCCACCTCGCCTTGCAGGCTCACCTGCACGTTGCTCGATGCGCAGCCGAGCACGGCAAAGCCCTCGGCCTGCCACTGGGCCCAGAGGTCCTGGTAGGCACGGCGTGACAGCAGCGGTTGCGGCAAGGTGTGGAAAACAAAGGTGGCATCTTCGCTGAAGCAGGCGAAGTAGCGGGCGGTGTCGTTGCTGGCGAAGGCATCGACGAGGTCGGCGGCGGCCTGGCGTACCTGGAGGGTCTGGTCCACGGGAGTGGCCTCACGGTTATTGTGATTGTGGTGAAGCGATTCTGGTGGGGGATGGCGAAGGGAAAAATCGCTGGGGGGAAATAATTACTTCAGGAATCTGTGAAGTGATGGGCCGTTCATTGACCCCTGTGCCGAGGGCAACCGGCGGATGGGCGGGCCACGACAGACCTGCTGACACGGGTGACAACCTTCGCCGTTTGTTGGGGTGTTGGGCGTTCAGCAAAGGATGTGAATACCGACAAAAGAGCCGGGCATTGCACTTCAAGTTGACATCGGGTGTCGGGGCCGACTATCAGTTGTGATAGTTGACCCTGCGCCAAGGGATCCCATCGAACTCGCAAGCAAGGAGCAAGCATGAAGGAACACACCTACAAGGTAACCGTGAACTGGGAAGGCAACACCGGCGAGGGCACGTCCAGCTATACCGCCTACCAGCGTGATTTCACCGTCCAGGCCAGCGGCAAGCCCGTGCTCAAGGGCTCCGCCGACCCGGCATTTCGCGGTGATCCCGGGCGCTGGAACCCCGAAGACATGCTGCTGGCATCGCTTTCTGCCTGCCACAAGCTTTGGTACCTGCACCTGTGCGCAGTCAACAAGGTGAATGTGCTCGAGTACGTCGATCAGCCGGTAGGCCGCATGGTGGAAGAAGATGAATCGCGCAAGGGGCATTTTACCGAGGTAGTGCTGAAGCCGCGGATCGTCGTCGGCGCCGACTCGGATGTGGCGCTCGCCAAGCGGCTGCATGACGATGCCCACCATGAATGCTTCATCGCCAACTCGGTCAACTTCCCGGTGCGCTGCGAGCCAACCATCCAGCAGCAATGATGGCCTGGTTGCTCAGGTGCCGGCCAGGGCCTGGAAGACTACGCGCCGCTTGCCGAGGGCGCCATGCGCGCGGACATGCAGCGCCTGGCGCATACCCTTGCCAGCGCTTGATCGATGTGCCCGAAGCGCTGTCCACCAGCTACCGGCAAAGAAAAACCCCTTGTGCCAATGGCATCAAGGGGGTTCTGTCAGCGGCAAGGCTGCGCCGGGGCGTTACACGTTGAAGCGGAAGTGCATCACATCGCCGTCCTTGACGATGTAGTCCTTGCCTTCCAGGCGCCATTTACCGGCTTCCTTGGCACCGCCTTCACCCTTGAACTGGATGAAGTCGTCATAGGCCACCACTTCGGCACGGATGAAGCCTTTTTCGAAGTCGGTGTGGATCACGCCGGCCGCCTGTGGCGCGGTGGCACCCACGCGCACGGTCCAGGCGCGCACTTCCTGCACGCCGGCAGTGAAGTAGGTCTGCAGGTTGAGCAGCTCGTAACCGGCGCGGATCACGCGGTTCAGGCCTGGCTCTTCCAGGCCCAGGGCCTCGAGGAACATGTCCTTCTCTTCACCGTCGTCCAGCTCGGCGATTTCGGCTTCGATCTTGTTGCACACCGGCACCACCACCGCGCCTTCTTCCTCGGCGATGGCCTTGACCACGTCCAGGTGCGGGTTGTCTTCGAAGCCGTCTTCGGCGACGTTGGCGATGTACATCACCGGCTTGCTGGTCAGCAGGTGGAAGCCACGGATGACGGCCTTTTCGTCGTCAGCCATGTTCTTCATCAGGCTGCGCGCCGGCTTGCCTTCGGTGAAGTGCGGGATGAGTTTTTCCAGGATCGCCTTCTGCGCCAGGGCTTCCTTGTCGCCGCCCTTGGCGTTGCGGGCGACCTTCTGCAGTTGCTTCTCGCAGCTGTCGAGGTCGGCGAAGATCAGTTCGAGGTCGATGATCTCGATGTCACGCTTGGGGTCGACGCTGTTGGAAACGTGGATCACGTTCTCGTCTTCGAAGCAGCGCACCACGTGGGCAATGGCGTCGGTCTCGCGGATGTTGGCGAGGAACTTGTTGCCCAGGCCTTCGCCTTTCGACGCACCGGCCACCAGGCCGGCGATGTCGACGAATTCCATGGTGGTCGGCAGGATGCGGTTAGGCTTGACGATTTCCGCCAGCGCCGCCAGGCGTGCGTCGGGCATCGGCACGATGCCGCTGTTCGGCTCGATGGTGCAGAAAGGGAAGTTCTCCGCCGCGATGCCAGACTTGGTCAGGGCGTTGAACAGGGTGGACTTGCCGACGTTGGGCAGGCCGACGATGCCGCAATTGAAACCCATGGGTATTCCCCTCTCTAGGAAATCAGGCCTTCTGGCTGTGCAGCTCGCGCATGGCCTTGGCGAAGTCGCCGGCCAGCACGTCCGGCAGCACGCCGAGGGCAAAATCGATGCTGGCGTCGAGCTTCTCCTGCTCGGCGCGCGGCGCGCGGCCCAGGACGAAGTTGGAGACCAGTTTGGCGTCACCCGGGTGGCCGATGCCAAGCCGCAGGCGGTGGAAGTCGTTCTGGTTGCCGAGCTGCGCGATGATGTCGCGCAGGCCGTTGTGCCCCCCATGGCCGCCGCCGCGCTTGAGCTTGGCAACGCCCGGAGGCAGGTCGAGTTCGTCGTGCGCCACCAGGATCGCTTCCGGCTTGATGCGGAAGAAATTGGCCAAGGCCGCCACGGACTGGCCGCTGCGGTTCATGTAGGTGGTGGGGATCAACAAACGAACGTCGTTGCCCTGATGGCTGAATTTAGCCGTCAGGCCGAAATATTTCTTGTCAGCGGTCAGCGATACACGCTGGGCGCTGGCAATGCGTTCAACGAAAAGAGCCCCTGCGTTATGCCGGGTCTGTTCGTATTCGGGGCCGGGGTTACCCAGGCCGACGATCAACTGGATGGCGGTCACGTCAGGGGCTCTTCCTTGGAGTTGGTGGGTTACAGGGCGCGGCGCGCACTGTAACCCGATCAACACCGGCGCGCGAGTGGATTACTCGGCAGCGCCTTCTGCTTCTGGAGCAACGCGTGGAGCGTGAACGTTGGCAACAGCTTTGTCATCACCGTGGGCCAGAGCGACGAACTCTACGCCTTTCGGAGCTTTCAGGTCCGACAGGTGGATGATGGCGCCGATTTCAGCGTTGCTCAGGTCGACTTCGATGAACTCAGGCAGGTCCTTGGCTTCGCAGGACACTTCGATCTCGGAAACGACGTGCGAGATTTCGCCGCCTTTCTTGACCGGAGCTTCTTCACCGACGAAGTGAACTGGAACCTTGGCGGTCAGCTTCTGGCCAGCAACGACGCGAACGAAGTCGGCGTGCATGATGAAGCCTTTGGCCGGGTGACGCTGCATGGCCTTGACCACGACGTTCTGCTTGGCGCCGTCGACGTTCAGTTCGATCACGTGGCTGAAGGCAGCTTCGTTTTCGAACAGCTTGGCGATTTCCTTGGCCACGATGGTCAGGGATTGGGCTTCTTTATCGCCACCGTATACAACGGCTGGGATGCTGGCGGAGTGACGCAGGCGGCGGCTCGCACCTTTCCCCAGGTCAGTACGCGCTTGGGCGTTCAGGATGAAATCAGTCATTTTGCTTCTCCAAAATAGCCTCCCGAATGGCGTTTGCGACCAGCGCCAGACGGGGATGGCAAAAAAGCCCCGCCCCAACGAATGCTGGGGCGGGGCGCTTCACATCAACACGAGTTCCGCTTAGCGGAACATCGCGCTGATCGATTCTTCATTGCTGATGCGGCGCACCGCTTCAGCGACAACCGGTGCGATATCCAGCTGGCGGATACGGTCACAGGCTTGAGCAGCGGCGGACAGCGGAACGGTGTTGGTCACCACCAGCTCGTCCAGTACCGACTTCTCGATGTTCTCGATCGCGCGGCCCGACAGGACAGGGTGCGTGCAATAGGCATAAACCTTGGCAGCGCCGTGTTCTTTCAGGGCTTTGGCCGCGTGGCACAGGGTGCCGGCGGTGTCGACCATGTCGTCTACCAGGATGCAGGTGCGTCCTTCGACGTCGCCGATGATGTGCATGACCTCGGAGTGGTTGGCCTTTTCACGGCGCTTGTCGATGATACCGAGGTCGACACCCAGGGACTTGGCGACGGCGCGAGCGCGCACGACACCACCGATGTCCGGGGAAACGATCATCAGGTTCTCGAAACGCTGGTCTTCGATGTCGTCCACCAGTACGGGCGAACCGTAGATGTTGTCGACGGGGATATCGAAGAAGCCTTGGATCTGGTCAGCGTGCAGGTCGACGGTGAGAACACGGTCGATACCCACGACAGTGAGCATGTCAGCGACGACTTTGGCGCTGATGGCTACACGTGCCGAACGCGGACGGCGGTCCTGGCGGGCATATCCGAAGTAGGGAATCACGGCGGTGATTCGGGATGCTGAGGAGCGGCGGAAGGCGTCGGCCATCACTACCAGTTCCATCAGGTTATCGTTGGTCGGGGCACAGGTCGGCTGAATAATGAAGACGTCTTTACCGCGAACGTTTTCATTGATCTCAGTACTGATCTCACCGTCGGAGAATTTACCGACAGAGACGTCACCGAGAGGGATATGCAGCTGACGCACGACACGCCGAGCCAGATCGGGGTTGGCATTCCCCGTAAAGACCATCATCTTGGACACGCGCAGTACCTGAAGGCTGAGGGTATACCTGGATGAGTATAAGGAAAATGGCAGGGGCGGCTGGATTCGAACCAACGCATGGCAGGATCAAAACCTGCTGCCTTACCGCTTGGCGACGCCCCTGTATCTGTTGCTTGCGAACGCTTATGCGCTCGACTTCTTGACCAGACTTTGCAGCTTGCGATGCAACATCGAAACATTGCTTCCTTTCGCCACAAACCCTGTTTGGGTCGCTGAAAGAAGGGCCAGAACTTTATCAGCTTCGGCTTTGCTTGGGAAGGCCCCAAACACACAACTTCCAGTGCCGGTTAGTCGAGCCTCTGTGAATTTACCCAATGAATTCAGCGCGTTGCGAACTTCTGGGTAATTCTGCTCTACCACCGGTTGGCAGTCATTTCGACTGTTTCCCTTGGGAACGGGGCGCATCTTAAGGGGGAGCGAATCACGTGTCAACAGCGGATGTGAAAAAATTTCTACTGTGCTGACAGACACTTGCGGCACCAGCACGACATACCAGGGCTCCTCGGGGTCGACCGGGGTCAGTTGCTCGCCGACGCCCTGGGCGAACGCCGCATGACCACGGACGAACACCGGCACGTCGGCGCCCAGGCTCAGGCCCAGTGCGGCCAGGCGATCTTCGTCCCAGTCCAGCTGCCACAGGTGCGCCAGCGCCAGCAGGGTGGTGGCGGCATCCGAACTGCCGCCACCGATGCCGCCGCCCATGGGCAGCACCTTGGTCAGCCAGATGTCGGCGCCCAGCGGGGTGCCGGACTGTTCCTGAAGCTTGCGCGCGGCACGCACGATCAGGTTGCTGTCGTGGGGCACCGCGGCGATCTCGGTGTGCAGGCGGATCACGCCGTCTTCGCGCACGGCGAAGCTCAGTTCGTCGCCGTGGTCGAGAAACTGGAACACGGTTTCCAGCTCGTGGTAGCCGTCGGGGCGGCGACCGATGATGTGCAGCCACAGGTTGAGCTTGGCCGGGGCGGGCAGGGTGAGCTTGTGCATGGGATCAGTGCCCCAGCTGGCGTGGCTGCCAGTCCTTGACCACCAGGGTCACGTCGAGGTCCTTGCCGTGCAGCTTCAGGCGTTCGGGCAGCCAGTAGCCGTGCTGCTCGGTGTAGCTCAGGTACTGCACCTGCCAGCCGTCCTGTTCCAGGCTGGCCAGGCGGCTGTCGCCGTCCAGGGTCAGCTGGCTCTTGCTGTCGGGAGCGGGCAGGCCGCGGACCCACCAGACCAGGTGCGACACTGGCAACTGCCAGCCGAGCTGTTCTTCGAGCAGGGCTTCGGGGCTGCCGGCTTCGTAGCGGCCCTGGTTGGCCACTTCCAGCACCACGCCGCCGGGGCGGCCGGTCAGGCGCGCGGCGCCACGGCCGAGCGGGCCGGCCAGGCGGATGTCGTAGTAGTCCTGGCGCTGCAGCCAGAACAGCGTGCCGCTGCCGGAATCGCGTGGGGCGCGGATCCCGACCTTGCCGTTGATCTGCCAGCCGTCAAGGCTGCTCAGCTGCTCTTTATGGGCGCGCCACAGTTGCGGGTCGCCGTGGCCCTGCAGGGCCTCGCGGCTCCCGAAGCCGGCACAGCCGGCCAGCAGGGCGATCAGGGTGAAGGTGATGCAATGGCGCAGGAACATGGCGTTAAAGGGTCTCGGATCCGGTCAGGCGCAGGAGGGTCTTGCGCAGGATAGGGCTGTCGGCCTGGGCTTCGAAGCCCTTGGCCCAGACCTGACGGGCTTCGCGGCGCTTGCCGTTGGCCCACAGCACTTCGCCCAGGTGGGCGGCGACTTCGTGGTCGGGGAAGCGGGCGAAGGCCTGGCGCAGGTAGGTTTCGGCCTCGTCGAGGTTGCCCAGGCGATAGGCGACCCAGCCCAGGCTGTCGAGCACTGCCGGGTCGTCCGGGCTCAGCTGGTGGGCCTTGTCGATCAGCGCCTTGGCTTCGTTGTAGCGGTTGGTGCGGTCGGCCAGGGTGTAGCCGAGGGCATTCAGGGCCATGGCGTTGTCCGGTTCGCGGGCAATGATCGCGCGCAGGTCTTTTTCCATCAGCGGCAGGTCATCGCGCTTCTCGGCCAGCATGGCGCGGGTGTAGAGCAGGTTGAGGTCGTCCGGGTAGCGCTGCAGGGCCTGTTTCAGCACCTGGTCGGCCTGGGCGTCCTTGTTGTTGTTGCTGTAGCTTTCCGACTCGATCAGGAACAGCTGCACGGCGTAGTCCGGCTGCGCCTCGCGGGCCTGGGCCAGCAGGCGCGAGGCCTCGCTGCCGCGGCCGTTGGCGATGAGGATGTCGGCCTGGCGCAACTGCGCCGGCAGGTAGTCCGGGCCGTTGCCGACCAGGGCGTATTCGCGCAGGGCACCGGACGGGTCGTGGCGCTCCTCGGCGATGCGGCCCAGGTTCAGGCGCGCGGCGTCGACGTTGCTGTCGCGCTCGATCAGCTCGCGCAGGTAGCTTTCGGCTTCGTCCCAGTCCTTGTTCTCCAGGCACACCAGGGCCAGGGAGTAACGCAATTCGTCGTCGTCCGGGTATTGCTGGACCAGGCTGATGAACTCGCCCTTGGCATCGGCGATGCGGTCCTGTTCGACCAGGGTGCGCGCGTAGGTCAGGCGCAGGCGCTTGTCGTCGGGGTTGTCGCGGATCGCCCCGCGCAGCAGCGGCAGGGCTTCCGGGCCGCGGTCGAGGGCCTGGAGCAGGCGCGCGCGCAGGAGCACTGGCGCGATCTCGCCGTTCTTCGCCGGGTGCGCCTCGAGCAGCTCGAGGGCCTGCTCGGCCTTGCCGTCCTGGTTCAGCAGCAGGGCCTTGCCGAAGATCAGCTGGCCGTTGTCCGGGTACTTGACCAGCAGCCGGTCGAAGCTCTGCATCAGGCCGTCGCGGGTGCTCTGGTCGGTTTCTGCGGCGGACAGGGCGAGGAAGTCGAAATGGGTGTCGCCCTGGCCCTGCAGCACCTTCTCCATATAGGCCATGGCGTCGTCGTAGCGACCGGCGCGGGCCAGCTGGATGGCTGCGGCGCGCTGGGCGTCGAGGTTCTGCGGGTCGTTCCTGGCCCAGATCAGCGCGCTGTCCAGGGCCGGTTCGTCGGCACCGAGGTATTCGGCGATGCGGTAGGCGCGCTCGGATACGCCCGGGTCCTGGGTCTTCTCGGCCTGGTCGGCGTAGTTGGCCAGGGCGATGTCGAAGCGGTTGCGCTGGCCGGCCAGTTCCGCCACCAGCAGGCTGTACAGCGTGTCCTGCTTGAACGACCCATACGCCACGGGCTTCTGCGCCTCGGCCTCGGCGGCGGGAGGCTCGGCTTTTTGCGGGGCCAGGCTCTGGCAGCCCTGGAGCAGGGCGAAGGCAAGCAGCAATGCGTAGGGTCTGTTCATAAAGAGGCTTAAAGAAGGACTAACCGGCGGTCGGAGCATGATGACACAAGCGCGGGGGCAAACCCACCTGCGCCGTGCCGGGTTACTTGCGACCTTCGAGGGGGGTGAAGGGTTCCCCAGAGCATAGACGGTGCGGGCGTCTGGCCCGAGTTTTCTGGCACGGGCCGTGGAGGGGGGCTGGCAGGATCGATTCTCTACCTTCCTACTATCACCCTGATAGCGAACGGTGGTTGTTCTAAAACCTGCGAAAGAGGACAATTATCGGCTTCTCGTCACAACCAGCGACCTTGCATGGCCTTTCTTGCACTTGGTATCAACCATAAGACTGCCTCGGTAGACGTACGCGAGCGCGTGGCGTTTACCCCAGAGCAGCTGGTCGACGCCCTGCAGCAGCTCTGCCGACTGACCACCAGCCGCGAAGCGGCGATCCTGTCGACCTGCAACCGTAGCGAGCTTTACATCGAGCAGGACCACCTGTCCGCCGACGCCGTGCTGCAATGGCTGGCCGATTATCACCGTCTGAGCCTGGACGAGTTGCGCGCCAGCGCCTACGTCCATGAAGAGCACGACGCGGTGAAGCACATGATGCGCGTGGCCTCGGGCCTGGATTCGCTGGTGCTCGGCGAGCCGCAGATCCTCGGCCAGATGAAGTCCGCCTACGCCGTGGCGCGCGAGGCCGGCACCATCGGCCCGCTGCTCGGGCGCCTGTTCCAGGCCACCTTCAGCGCCGCCAAGCAAGTGCGCACCGATACCGCGATCGGCGAAAACCCGGTGTCGGTGGCCTTCGCCGCCGTCAGCCTGGCACGGCAGATCTTCAGCGACCTGGGCCGCAGCCAGGCGCTGCTGATCGGCGCTGGCGAAACCATCACCCTGGTCGCCCGCCACCTGCACGAGCAGGGCGTGCGCCGCATCGTCGTGGCCAACCGCACCCTCGAGCGCGCCAGCATCCTCGCCGAGCAGTTCGGTGCCCATGCCGTGCTGCTGGCCGACATCCCCCAGGAGCTGGCCAACAGCGACATCGTCATCAGCTCCACCGCCAGCCAGTTGCCGATCCTCGGCAAGGGCGCGGTGGAGAGCGCGCTGAAGCAGCGCCGGCACAAGCCGATCTTCATGGTCGACATTGCCGTGCCGCGCGACATCGAGCCGGAGGTCGGCGAGCTCGACGACGTCTACCTGTACACCGTCGACGACCTCCACGAAGTAGTCGCGGAAAACCTCAAGAGCCGCCAGGGCGCGGCCCAGGCCGCCGAGGAGCTGGTCTCGGTGGGCGCCGAAGACTTCATGGTGCGCCTGCGCGAGCTGGCCGCGGTCGACGTGCTGCGCGCCTACCGCCAGCAAAGCGAACGCCTGCGCGACGAAGAACTGCAAAAGGCCCAGCGTCTGCTGGCCAATGGCGGCAACCCCGAAGACATACTGGCGCAACTGGCCCGGGGCCTGACCAACAAACTCCTGCATGCGCCCAGCGTGCAGTTGAAAAAGCTCTCGGCCGAGGGGCGCGTCGATGCGCTGGCCATGGCCCAGGAACTCTTTGCCCTCAACGAGGGCTCGACGGACAAATCCCCGCAATGAAAGCGTCGCTGCTGAACAAACTGGAGATTCTCCAGGACCGCTTCGAGGAACTCACCGCCCTGCTCGGTGATGCCGAAGTGATTTCCGACCAGACCCGCTTCCGCGCCTATTCCCGCGAATACGCCGAAGTCGAGCCGGTGCATGCCGCCTATAAAGAGTGGCGCAAGGTGCAGGACGACCTCGAAGGCGCCCAGGCGTTGCTCAAGGACGCCGACCCCGACCTGCGCGAGATGGCCGTCGAGGAAGTGCGCGAAGCCAAGGAGCAACTGGTGGGCCTGGAAGCGCAATTGCAGCGCATGCTGCTGCCCAAGGACCCCAACGACGGCCGCAACGTGTTCCTCGAAATCCGCGCCGGCACGGGCGGCGACGAGGCGGCGATCTTCTCCGGCGACCTGTTCCGCATGTACTCGCGCTATGCCGAGAAGCGCGGCTGGCGCCTGGAGATCCTGTCCGAGAACGAAGGCGAGCACGGCGGCTACAAGGAAATCATTGCCCGCGTCGAAGGCGAGAACGTGTACGGCAAGCTCAAGTTCGAGTCCGGCGCGCACCGCGTGCAGCGCGTGCCCGAGACCGAGTCCCAGGGCCGCATCCACACCTCGGCCTGCACCGTGGCGGTGCTGCCCGAGCCCGACGAGCAAGCGGCGATCGAGATCAACCCCGCCGACCTGCGCGTGGACACCTACCGCGCCTCGGGTGCTGGCGGCCAGCACGTCAACAAGACCGACTCGGCGATCCGCATCACCCACTTGCCGACCGGCATCGTGGTCGAGTGCCAGGAAGAGCGTTCCCAGCACAAGAACCGCGCCCGCGCCCTGTCCTGGCTGTCGGCCAAGCTCAACGACATGCAGACCAGCGCCGCGCAGAACGCCATCGCCAGCGAGCGCAAGCTGCTGGTCGGCTCGGGCGACCGCTCCGAACGCATCCGCACCTACAATTATCCACAGGGCCGGGTCACCGACCACCGCATCAACCTGACCCTGTATTCGCTCGACGACATCCTCGCCGGTGGCGTCGACGCCGTGATCGAACCGCTGCTGGCCGAGTACCAGGCCGACCAACTGGCTGCCCTGGGGGACTGATGACCATCATTGCCAGCCTGCTGCGCAACGCGCAGCTGCCCGATTCGCCAAGCGAGCGCCTGGACGCCGAACTGCTGCTGGCCGCGGCCATCGGCAAGTCGCGCAGCTTCCTGCACACCTGGCCCGAGCGCATCGTCAGCAGCGAGGATGCCCAGACCTATGCCGGTTACCTGCAGCGCCGCCGTGCCGGCGAGCCGGTGGCCTACATTCTCGGCCAGCAAGGCTTCTGGAAGCTCGACCTGGAAGTGGCGCCACACACCCTGATTCCACGTCCGGACACCGAATTGCTGGTCGAGACTGCCCTGGAGCTGCAACCGGCCTCGCCGGCCAGGGTCCTCGACCTGGGCACCGGCACCGGTGCCATCGCCTTGGCCCTGGCCAGCGATTGCCCGGCCTGGCAGGTGACTGCGGTGGACCGCGTCGAAGAGGCCGTGGCCCTGGCCGAACGCAACCGCCAGCGCCTGGGCCTGGGCAATGTGAAGGTGCTCGCCAGCCACTGGTTCGCTAGCCTGGCCGGCCAGCGCTTCGACCTGATCCTGAGCAACCCGCCGTACATCCGTGCCGCGGACCCGCACCTGGTCGAGGGCGACGTGCGCTTCGAACCCAGTAGCGCGCTGGTGGCCGGGGCCGACGGCCTGGACGACCTGCGGCTGATCATCGCCCAGGCGCCGCAGCACCTGCTGCCGGGCGGCTGGCTGCTGCTCGAGCACGGTTACGACCAGGCCGCGGACGTGCGTGCGCTGCTGGGTGCGCAAGGCTTTGCCGAGGTGGCCAGCCGCCGGGACCTGGGTGGCCATGAACGTATTTCCCTGGGGCGCCTGCCATGCTGACCGATCAGGAACTGTTGCGTTACAGCCGGCAGATCCTGCTGGCCCAGGTCGACATCGAGGGGCAGCTGCGGCTCAAGCACGGCAAGGCGCTGATCGTCGGCCTCGGCGGCCTCGGCTCGCCGGTGGCGTTGTACCTGGCCGCTGCAGGGGTAGGCGAACTGCACCTGGCGGACTTCGACACCGTCGACCTGACCAACCTGCAACGCCAGGTGATCCATGACAGCGACAGCGTTGGCATGAGCAAGGTTGATTCGGCGCTGCAGCGGCTGCGGGCCATCAACCCCGAAGTCACCCTGGTCGCCCACCGGCAGGCGCTGGACGAAGACTCCCTGGCCGCTGCCGTGGCGGCGGTCGACCTGGTGCTGGACTGCTCCGACAACTTCGGCACCCGCGAAGCGGTCAACGCCGCCTGCTTTGCCCTCGGCAAGCCGCTGGTCAGCGGCGCGGCGATCCGCCTCGAAGGGCAGTTGTCGGTGTTCGACCCGCGCCGTGAGAACAGCCCCTGCTACCACTGCCTGTACGGCCATGGCAGCGAAGACGAGCTGACCTGCAGCGAGGCCGGGGTGATCGGCCCGCTGGTCGGCCTGGTCGGCAGCCTGCAGGCGCTGGAGGCGATGAAGCTGCTGGCCGGTTTCGGCGAGCCGCTGGTGGGCCGCCTGCTGCTGATCGACGCCCTCGGCACGCGCCTGCG
Organism: Pseudomonas sp. NPDC089401; assembly: GCF_044749485.1. Classification (NCBI taxonomy): domain Bacteria; kingdom Pseudomonadati; phylum Pseudomonadota; class Gammaproteobacteria; order Pseudomonadales; family Pseudomonadaceae; genus Pseudomonas; species Pseudomonas sp. NPDC089401. The sequence goes on from NZ_JBIVIA010000012.1 coordinate 116,993, forward strand.
CGAGCTGCGGGTCAAGCGCGACCCGGCCTGCGCCGTGTGCGCCAAGCGCGATGGCTGAGCGTTCGGCGCCGATTGGCGTGATGGATTCGGGCGTCGGCGGTTTGTCGGTGCTCGCCGAGATCCAGCGCCTGCTGCCCCACGAGTCACTGCTCTACGTGGCCGATTGCGGCCATGTGCCCTACGGCGAGAAGTCCCCGGACTACATCCGCCAGCGTTGCCGGCGCATCGCCGGGTTCTTCCAGGCCCAGGGGGCCAAGGCCATGGTCCTGGCCTGCAACACCGCGACCGTCGCGGCGGTGGCCGACCTTCGCGAACTGTACCCCGACTGGCCGCTGGTGGGCATGGAGCCGGCGGTCAAGCCGGCTGCCGCCGCCACCCGCTCCGGCGTGGTCGGGGTGCTGGCCACCACCGGGACCTTGCAGAGTGCCAAGTTCGCAGCCTTGCTCGACCGCTTCGCCAGCGACGTGCAGGTGATCACCCAGCCGTGCCCAGGGTTGGTCGAGTTGATCGAGACGGGTGACCTGGGCAGCACGCAGCTGCGCCAGCTATTGCTCGGCTATGTGCGGCCACTGCTGGCGGCAGGTTGCGATACCCTGATCCTCGGCTGCACCCATTACCCGTTTTTGCGCCCATTGCTGGCCAGCATGGTGCCCGCCGACGTGGCCATCATCGACACCGGAGCCGCGGTGGCGCGGCAGCTGCAACGCCTGCTGGAGGCGCGCGACCTGCTGGCACGGGGGCCAGCGCACGAGGCGGCGTTCTGGAGCAGTGCCGAGCCGCGCGCCTTGAGCGATGTGCTGCCCGTTCTGTGGCACAGCGCGGGCAGCGTGCAACCTCTGCCGTTGTAGAAATCGCCAGAATCAGCGCGGCAGTGGCCACAAGCTGGGGATGTCGATCACTTCCAGTACCAGTTCCGGCTCGCGCAGTGCCAGCCGCGACAGCAATACCTCAGCCGCTGTTTCCGGTGTCCAGGCATCCGGCAGTGCCAGTACCGGGGTCACGGCTGTCTTCGGCGACTGCGGCGCCACGGTGGTCAGGTCGATGCCTGCCTCCTTCAACGCCTGGCGCTGCTCGCGCACCCACTGCGGTACATGGTTCCAGCCTGCCGTTACCTGGGTGGGGGCAAACAGCTGCGACGCCGAGTAACGATTGAAGATCGCCATCACTTGCGCGCCGTGCCCCCGGGCCAGCAAGGGCTGTGCCTTGGCCAGGCAATGCTCCGCGGCCAATTGGTTGGTGTTGACGATGGCTTCGAACACCTCGCCCGGCGGCAGATCGTCAGCCAGGTAGTCACTGGTCGCTGCATTGACGATCAATCCGTCCAGCGAACGCCAGGCATGGCAGATCTGCTCGGCGGCCTTGGCCGCCTGGTCTTCCTCATGCAACTGCCAAGGCAGGCGCAACAGGTTGCGGCCATGGCGCTGTGCCAAGGCCTCCATTTCCCCACCTGCCTTGCTACTGGCGGCAACGCGATGCCCTTGCTCGAGCAACTGTTGCACCAAAGCCAGACCTAATCCGTTGCTGGCTCCCGTAACCCAAAAACTACGCGGGTCGTTCAATTCATGGCCCTCTGATCCTGCCGGCGCGGCAAACCCTTGAAGGCTTCCAGTGCGCGCTGGCGACTACTCTTGAGATCGACGATAGGATTGAGATAGTGATTATCGGCGAAAAGATCCCCGGCCTTTGCCGGTTCGTGTATCAATTTTTCATCCAGCCCCCTCAATTCTGGCAGCCAATGGTGAATGAAGCGCCCTTGCGGGTCGAACCGCCGGGATTGTGAAACCGGGTTGAAGATGCGGAAATACGGCACCGCGTCGGTGCCGGTCGACGCGCTCCACTGCCAGCCGCCGTTGTTGGCGGCCAGGTCGCCGTCTATCAGGTGGCGCATGAAGTGGCGCTCGCCCAGGCGCCAGTCGATCAGCAGGTTCTTGCTGAGGAACATGGCAACGACCATGCGCAGGCGGTTGTGCATCCAGCCGGTGTGCAGCAACTGGCGCATGGCGGCGTCGATGATCGGGAAGCCGGTGCGGCCTTCCTGCCAGGCCTTGAGGTCCTCTGGCGCATCGCGCCAGGGCAGGGCTTCGGTCTGGGCACGGAAGGCGCGGTGGCGCGACACCTGTGGATAACCCGTCAGGATGTGTTTGTAGAATTCGCGCCAGAGCAATTCGTTGACCCAGGTCTGGGTGCCGCCGTTGCCGCTGTCGAACTCGCCACGGTTGCCGGCCAGGGCCGCATGCAGGCATTGCCGGGGCGAAATCACCCCGGCGGCCAGGTACGGCGACAGCTGGCTGGTGCCGGGCTCGGCCGGTAGGTCGCGCAGGTGCTGGTAATCCTCGACGGTCTCGTCGATGAAGCGGGCCAGGCGTGCCTGGGCTTCGCCCTCGCCGGCAGGCCAATGATCGCTGAGGGCGCGCGCGGGCTTGGCGAAACCTTCGATGTGCTGCGGGATCGGGTCGCTGGCAATGTCCAGCGGCGCCTGGCGTTGCACGCGTGGCGCCAGTGTCGGCAGGCTGCGGTGCAAGTGTTCCAGGCAGACCTTCTTGAACTGGCTGAAGACCTGGAAGTAGTCGCCGCCGCGGGTGAGAAGGGTGCCGGGGCGGAAGAACAGCTGGTCGAGGTAGCTGTGCGCGCGAATGCCGGCGTTCTCCAGCAACGTGCGGGTGGCGGTGTCGCGGCGCTGTTCGTTGATGCCGTATTCGTCGTTCCAGTGCACCGCTTCGATGGCGTGCTTGCGGCAGACCTCCAGCACGGCTGCGGGGGCCTGGTCCCAGGTGTCGACCTGGCGGACCAGCAGTGGAATGTTCAATGCCTCGAGCGACTGGCGCAGCCGGCGCAGGTTGCGCAGCCAGAAGTCGACCTTGCACGCGGCGTCGTCATGGGCCTGCCACTGGCCGGGGCTGGCCAGCCACAGGGCCACGGTAGGGCCGCGCTGGCTGGCCGCGCTGAGGGCGGAGTTGTCGTCGATGCGCAGGTCGCTGCGCAACCAGATCAGTTGCATGGTTCGGTCGTCTCTACAGGCCGGCGGTCATTGCCTTGCAGCACACGCAATGCCGCCTGCGGGGAATCGAAGAGGTACAGGTCGGGGAGTTCGAAGCTTTCCAGCTGGGCCTGGTGCAGGGCCAGCGTGGCGCCGCCGAGCAGCTTGGTGACCGGGATGCCCTGGAGGGTGCGCAGCAGGGTCCTGGCATCGATGCGCGGGCCCAGGTGCAGCAGCAGGGCGCGTGGCTGCAGCGCCGTGACCGCGCGTTGCAGTTGTGCGCCGCCGACCGGTTGCTCGAGCACTTCGACGGCGATGCCATTGCTGCTCAGCAGCCAGGCGCACAGCCACAGGCGCGGGTCGAAGGGGCGTTCGCTGTCCTCGGCGAGCAGCACCGGCGGGCCCTGCAGCGATTGGTTGTCGTGATAGACCCGGGCCCCCAGCTTGCTGCGCAGCCAGGTCTGGAAGAACACCTGCTCCAGCTCCGCATTGAAGTGCGTGCGCCAGCGTTGGGCCAGGGCGTCCAGCAGCGGCAGCAGCAACTGTTCGCACAAGGTCACGGCCGGGTACAGGGCCATCACCTGGTTCAGTTGCTGGTCGAGGGTGCGTTGCGCCAGGTTGCCGATCGCCTCGGTCAACTGCAGCTGGCGCAACTGCCAATCCCCTTGCGGGGCGGCGCTGGCGGGCTGGTCGAGCAGTTCGCGGACCTGGCCGACCGAAGCGCCGCGGGAAAGCCAGGTCAGGATCGCCTCGACCCGTTCGATCTGGTCCTGCGCGTACAGGCGGTGGCCCTTGGCTGTGCGCTGCGGCTTGAGCAGGCCGTAGCGCCGTTCCCAGGCGCGCAGGGTGACCGGGTTGACGCCGGTGCGGCGGGCCAGTTCACCGATGGGCAGGAGTGTTTCAGACAGCATTGCGCAGCCCCAGGCTTTCAGGGTGCGGCTGCAGGTAGGCCTGTTGCTGCAAATAGGGGTCGGGGTGGTTGCGCAGGTGGTGCTTGAGCAGGGTCAGGGGCACCACCAGCGGTACCTCGCCTTGCTGGTACTGGCCGATGAGGGTTTGCAGTTCGGCCTTGTCCTGCGGGGTCAGGGCATCCTTGAAATAGCCGCTCAGGTGCTGCAGCACGTTGCAGTGGGTGCCCCGGCTGGCGCAGCGGCGCAGGGCCTGCATCAGCTGGCTGAAGTAGCGCGGGCCGACTTCCTGCGGGTCATCCTCGCGGCGCAGGCTGCCGAGCAGGCGCCCCAGCTCGCGGTAGGCCTGGGGGTTGTTGGCCATCAGCAGGTACTTGTAGCGCGAGTGGAAGCGCACCAGCGCGCCACGGCTCAGGCCATCGGCCAACAGCCGTTGCCAGTCGGCATAGGCATAGACCCGGCTGATGAAGTTCTCGCGCAGCACGGGGTCGTGCAGGCGGCCTTCTTCCTCCACCGGCAGGTCCGGGCGGCGGGCGCAGAATGCAGCGGCATAGGCACCGGTGCCGCCTTGGGGCGCGGGGTGACCGTTGTCCTGGTAGACCTTGACCCGTTCCAGGCCACAAGAGGGAGACTTCTGCATGAAGATGTAGCCGCAGATATCGCCGAGGTGGTCGGCCATCTGCTCGCCGTACTGACGCAATGGCCCGCTGAAATCGGTGCCAGGGTTGCGCGTGGCTACCACACTGGGCTGCGCGGGGTCACCCACCAGGCGGATCGGGTCGCGGGGGATGCCCAGGCCGATGGCCACTTCGGGGCACACCGGTTGCCAGTCGAAGTGCGCTTGCAGTTGCTGGCGACAGAGTTCGGAGGCCTTGTGTCCGCCGTTGTAGCGCACGCTCTGCCCGATCAGGCAGGCGCTGATGGCAATGCGTGGCTTGGGCTGGGCGGATGAGACGTGCATGACTGCCTCCGGGAAACTTGTACATGTAATCGAATGTGTACAAGACCATTGCAGCACAGGCAGAAAGTTATGCAAACCAATTTTTTTGTATAGCTTTGCAGCGCTCCTTGGCGCCAGCCGCTATTCGAGGTGTTCCAGCAGCCGGCGTGCGGCTTCCTGGCCGCTGAGCCAGGCGCCCTCGACCCGGCCTGACAGGCACCAGTCGCCACAGGCGTACAGCCCTTGGTCGGCATCGGCCAGCGCGCCCCATTCATGATTGCCGGCCGGCCGTGCGTACAGCCAGCGGTGGGCGAGCGCGAACGACGGCGCAGGTACCACGCAGCCGACCAGCTCGGCGAATTCGCCCCACAGCTGTTCGATCACTTCCTCCCTGGCCAGGTCGATGTGCTGTTTGCTCCAGTTCGAGGTGGCGTGCAGCACCCAGGTGTCGAGCTGTTCGTCGCGGCCAGGCTTGCTGCGGTTGCGCGCCAGCCAGTCGAGCGGGTTGTCCTGCACGAAGCAGCCTTGCATGGGGGTGTCCAGGGGGGCCTGGAAGGCCAGGGCGACAGCCCAGGTCGGTTCCATCTGCACGCCCGCGGCCACCGCCGCGAGCTTGGGGGTGGCGGCCAGCAGCTGCGTGGCCTGGGGCGCGGGCACGGCGATCACCACGCAGCTGTAAGGGCCGTGGCTGCAGCCCTCGGTGTCCTGCAGGTGCCAGTATTGCTTGCCACGAAACACCTCGGCGATGCGGCAGCCGAAGTTCACCGTCACGTCCTTGAGCAGGCCGCGGGTGATGGCGCTCATGCGCGGCGTGCCGACCCAGCGGGTCTGTTCATCCGGTGACGGGGTGAGCTCGCCATCGCGGTAGTTGTACAGCTGCGGCTTCCACTGCGCGGCCCAGCCGGCGGCTACCCACTGCTGCACCTGGTCGACGAAGCGCCGGTCACGGGCAGTGAAATACTGGGCGCCAAGATCGAGCGCGCCGGCTTCGCTGCGCTTGCTGGCCATGCGCCCGCCACTGCCGTGGCCTTTGTCGAACAAGTGGACGGCCAACCCGGCCTTCTGCAAGGCTTGGGCGGCGGACAGGCCGGCGATGCCGGCACCAATGATGGCGATAGGTACTGTCATGATGGCCTCTTCGAACCTGGCTGTAGGCAGACTACGCTGTCGGGCAAACCTGTACAATGCACAATGTTTGTATAAGGTTATTCCGCTTCATAGGTCTAATGGCCTATGGTTATCCGAGAGCGATGGGTCTGGAAAAGTGCCTTGTTCTTAAAAATAGACCATGGCCGCACGCTGCGAGGACACAGCCATGCATATATTGCTGACAGGTGGTACGGGATTGATCGGCCAGCACCTTTGCCAGTTCTGGCTGGGCAAGGGTTATCGCCTGACCGTGTGGAGCCGGCGCCCTGATCAGGTGCCGAAAATCTGTGGCAGCAGTGTGCGTGGCATCGCCCGCCTGGAAGACCTGGCGGCGGACGACCCGGTCGATGCCGTGGTCAACCTGGCCGGTGCGCCGATTGCCGATCGCCCCTGGACAGCCACGCGGCGCCAGCTCTTGTGGGCCAGCCGCATTACCCTGACCGAGCAGTTGCTGGCCTGGCTGGGCAGCCGCGAGCAGCGCCCCGAGGTGCTGATCTCAGGCTCCGCGGTGGGCTGGTACGGTGACGGCGGCGAGCGCGAACTGACCGAGGCCTCGCAACCGGTGCGCGAAGACTTCGCCAGCCAGCTGTGCATCGCCTGGGAAGAGACCGCCCAGCGCGCTCAGGCGCTCGGCATCCGCGTGGTGCTGGTGCGCACCGGCTTGGTACTGGCCAGTGACGGCGGCTTTCTGTCGCGTCTGAGGCTGCCGTTCAAGCTGGGGCTGGGCGGGCCCCTGGGAAATGGCCGGCAGTGGATGCCGTGGGTGCATGTGGACGATCAGATCGCCCTGATTGATTTTCTCTTGCAGCACAAGGATGCCAGCGGTCCCTATAATGCCTGCGCGCCAGAGCCGGTGCGCAACCGCGAGTTCGCCAGGCAGCTGGGCCGTGCCCTGCATCGGCCAGCGTTCATGCCGATGCCTGGGCTGCTGCTCAAGGCCGGCCTTGGCGAGCTGTCGACGCTGCTGCTCGGCGGCCAGCGCGCCCGGCCGGTACGCTTGCTGGCGGCGGGCTTCACGTTCCGCTTCAACGATCTGCAATCGGCCCTGGGCAACTTGTCCAGCCGCCTCTGACATAGGACGCTGCATGACCGATCACGCCCTGCTGCTGGTCAACCTGGGTTCCCCGGCCTCAACCAAGGTGGCCGATGTGCGCCGCTACCTCAACCAGTTCCTGATGGACCCGTACGTGATCGACCTGCCGTGGCCGGTGCGGCGTTTGCTGGTGTCGCTGATCCTGGTCAAGCGCCCGGAGCAGTCGGCCCATGCCTACGCCTCGATCTGGTGGGACGAAGGTTCGCCGCTGGTGGTGCTGACCCGGCGGCTGCAGGCGGCGATGGTCGAACACTGGCCCCATGGGCCGGTCGAGATCGCCATGCGCTATGGCCAGCCGGCGCTGCCCGAGGTGCTGGAGCGCCTGGCCGCGCAAGGCGTGCGCAAGGTGACCCTGGCGCCGTTGTATCCACAGTTCGCCGACAGCACGGTGACCACGGTGGTGGCGCAAGCGCGGCAGAGCGTGGCGGCGCGACAATTACCGCTGGAGCTGCGGGTGTTGCAGCCGTTCTACGATCACCCGGACTACATCGAGGCGCTGGTGGCCAGTGCCAGGCCGCATCTGGAACAGGACTACGACCACCTGCTGCTGAGCTTCCATGGCCTGCCCGAGCGTCACTTGAAGAAGCTCGACCCGACCGGCACCCACGACTTCCAGGCGGCGGATTGCTGCAAGAACGCCAGCGCCGAGATGCGCGCGGTGTGTTACCGCGGGCAGTGCCTGGCCACGGCCAAGGCGTTCGCGACGAAGATGGGTATCCCTGATGGCAAGTGGTCGGTGTCGTTCCAGTCGCGGTTGGGGCGGGCCAAGTGGATCGAACCCTATACCGAGACACGCCTGGATGAACTGGCCAGGGCTGGGGTGAAGAAGCTGCTGGTGATGTGCCCAGCGTTCGTCGCCGATTGCATCGAGACGCTGGAAGAGATCGGCATGCGCGGGAGCGAGCAGTTTGTCGAGGCAGGGGGCGAGGAGCTGGTGCTGGTGCCGTGCCTGAATGATCACCCGGAATGGGTGAGGGTGTTGGCGGGGATGTGCGAAAAGGTCTGATTTGTGGGTAAGCCTGTTCTGGCCCTTTCGCGGGTAAACCCGCTCCCACAGGTACTGCACCTGCCTTGAGGGCAGTAGAGAACCTGTGCTCCCACAGGTACTGCACCTGCCTTGAGGGCAGTAGAGAACCTGTGCTCCCACAGGTACTGCACCTGCCTTGAGGGCAGTAGAGAACCTGTGGGAGCGGGTTTACCCGCGAAAGGGCCAGAACAGGCTAATGCCGGGTCAAGGCTGCTGGTCATCCAGCTTCTTGTGCTTCCAGCCATCGTTGCCCGGCAGGATCAGGTTCAGGGCAATCGCCACGATGGCGCACAGGGCAATGCCCTTCAGGCCCCAGTCGTCCGGGCCGTCACCGCTGCCCACCAGCACGCCACCGATGCCGAACACCAGGGTCACCGAGACGATCACCAGGTTGCGGGCTTCGCTCAGGTCGACCTTGTGACGGATCATGGTATTGAGCCCCACCGCCGCGATCGAACCGAACAGCAGGCACAGGATGCCGCCCATCACCGGGACCGGGATGCTCTGCAACAGCGCGCCGAACTTGCCGATGAAGGCCAGGGAAATGGCGAATATCGCCGCCCAGGTCATGATCTTCGGGTTGTAGTTCTTGGTCAGCATCACCGCGCCGGTGACTTCGGCGTAGGTGGTGTTGGGCGGGCCGCCGAACAGGCCGGCGGCGGTGGTGGCCAGGCCGTCACCCAGCAGGGTGCGGTGCAGGCCGGGCTTTTTCAGGTAGTCGCGGCCGGTCACGCTGCCGACTGCGATCACCCCACCGATATGCTCGATCGCCGGGGCCAGGGCCACCGGGACGATGAACAGGATCGCCTGCCAGTTGAAGGCCGGCGCGGTGAAGTTGGGGATTTCCAGCCAGGGCGCGGCCGCGATCTTGGCGGTGTCGACCACGCCAAAGGCGAACGCCAGGGCAAAGCCCACCAGCACGCCGGCAATGATCGGCACCAGGCGGAAGATGCCCTTGCCGAACACCGCGACGATCAGGGTGGTGAGCAGTGCCGGCATGGAGATCAGCATCGCGGTCTTGTACGGCAGAAGCACGCTGCCGTCTCCGGCCTTGCCCATCGCCATGTTGGCGGCGATCGGGGCCATGGCCAGGCCGATGGAGATGATCACCGGGCCGATGACCACCGGTGGCAGCATGCGGTCGATGAAACCGGTGCCCTTGATCTTCACCATCAGGCCCATGAAGGTGTACACGAAGCCTGCGGCCATCACGCCGCCCATGGTCTCGGCCAGGCCGAACTGGCCCTTGGCGAGGATGATCGGGGTGATGAAGGCAAAGCTCGAAGCCAGGAATACCGGTACCTGACGGCCCGTGACCAGCTGGAACAGCAGGGTGCCGATGCCGGCGGTGAACAACGCGACGTTCGGGTCGAGGCCGGTGATCAAGGGCATCAATACCAGCGCGCCGAATGCCACGAAGAGCATCTGCGCGCCCGAGACGACCTGGCGCCAGAGCGGGTCGTTGAAGCCGTCCTGCATGATCAGGCGTCCTTCTGCTTGGTGCCGAAGATCTTGTCACCGGCATCGCCCAGGCCCGGGACGATGTAGCCATGCTCGTTCAGGCGCTGGTCGATCGAGGCGGTGTAGATCTGCACGTCCGGGTGGGCTTTTTCCACCACCTCGATGCCTTCCGGCGCGGCGACCAGGACCATGGCGCGGATTTCCTTGCAGCCGGCCTTCTTCAGCAGGTCGATGGTGGCGACCATCGAGCCGCCGGTGGCGAGCATCGGGTCGATGATCAGGGCCAGGCGCTGGTTGATGTCCGGGGCGAGCTTTTCCAGGTAGGTGTGCGCTTCGAGGGTTTCCTCGTTGCGGGCAACGCCGACGGCGCTGACCTTGGCGCCCGGGATCAGGCTGAGCACGCCGTCGAGCATGCCGATACCGGCGCGCAGGATCGGCACCACGGTGATCTTCTTGCCGGCGATTTTTTCAACTTGCACCTTGCCGCACCAGCCATCGATCTCGTAGGTTTCGAGGGGCAGGTCCTGGGTGGCTTCATAAGTCAGTAGCGCGCCGACTTCCTGGGCGAGTTCGCGAAAATTCTTGGTGCTGATGTCGGCACGGCGCATGAGGCCGAGCTTATGGCGGATCAGCGGATGGCGGATCTCACGAGTAGGCATGGGGGGCTCCGAAAGGCGGGCAAAAAAACCGCGATAGATTAATCTATTCAGCCTTTGCTGTCGTGCAGTCCTTTTGCACGTTAGTCCATAAATGCTTGATCTGTGACGAGCGGATGCGTACCTTTGCCCGCTTTTCCAAAATGCCCCCCCTGGAGAGCGCCATGTCCGCCGATCTCGAGCACATCCGTCAAGTCATGCGCGAGGCAGACTGCCTGTACACCGAAGCCCAAGTCGAAGCGGCCATCGCCAAGGTCGGCGAACAGATCAGCACGCAGCTGCACGACAAGAACCCGGTGGTGTTCTGCGTGATGAACGGCGGCCTGATCTTCGCCGGCAAGCTGCTCACCCACCTGCAGTTCCCGCTGGAGGTCTCGTACATCCACGCCACCCGTTACCGCAACCAGACCAGCGGTGGTGAGCTGTTCTGGAAGGCCAAGCCGGAAGTGTCGTTCATCGACCGTGACGTGCTGATCGTCGACGACATTCTCGACGAGGGCCACACCCTCAGCGCCATCATCGAGTTCTGCAAGCACGCCGGCGCGCGTGCGGTGCACACCGCCGTGCTGATCGACAAGGAGCATGACCGCAAGGCCAGCCCGGGCCTGAAAGCCAGCTATTCGGGCCTGCCGTGCGTGGACCGCTATATCTTCGGTTACGGAATGGACTATAAAGGCTATTGGCGTAACGCAAACGGCATCTTCGCCGTCAAAGGATTGTGACCATGAGCCAGCCTGCTTTCATCGATCGAACGTTGTTGGCAGAGCTGGCACTGAGGGCCGCTGATGCGCCACGTCAGCGGCATCATCACAACTTCCATGACATGGAAGATCCTTGCCACCGACTGATAATCGCCCTGCAACCTTCCACCTACATCGCCCCGCACCGGCACTTGAGCGAAGACAAGGCCGAAGCCCTGCTGGTGCTCAAGGGGCGCATCGGCCTGCTGCTGTTCGACGAGCAGGGCGGGGTGAGCGCAACGCGCATCCTCGAACCCGAAGGGGAGTGCATGGGGGTGGACTTGCGCCCGGGTATCTATCATTCCCTGGTGGCGCTGCAGGCCGACACCCTGATGTTCGAGTGCAAGGCAGGCCCGTACCGGCAGCTGGGCGAGGGCGAGCACGCGCCCTGGGCGCCCCGTGAAGGTGAAGCGGGCGTGGCCGAGTACCATGCCTGGATGCGCGCGCAGTTCGACTGAGGCCTGGCGTGCTAGAGTGCCCCTTCATGCCAAGGAGCCTCACATGCGTGCGATTCTTCCCCTGCTGCTGGCGGTGAGCCTGCCCCTCGCCGCCGCACCGCTGCACAGCCAGTTCCTCCCCCCCGATGATCAGTCCCTGCGCCAGGAAGCGCCGACCGGCCAGCAGTTGCTGCAAGTGACCGACTACTCGGTGGTGGTGGGCGCCCAGCGTCAGTCCGACCAGCAACCGATCCCGATCACCGCCTCGCTGCAGATGCGCCTCAAGGGCAAGCCGCTGAGCAAGGGCGCGACCATCGGCCAGGTGCTGCTGACCTTCGACGGCGAAGCCGGCAAGAGCCTGAAGAAGCCGGTGTACGACGACAAGACCAGGACCCTGAGCCTGAACTACCCGGTCAGCGACTACCGGGTGATCATGGACCTGCTGCGCAACGAGACCGTCTATGTGCAGTTCCTCACCTACGCCAACGGCCACGTCTGGGCCGACCTGCATACCGGGACCGTACGTTCGCGTTGAGGCGTGCGGCCTGTGGGGGGTACACTGCCGGCCTTCGAAATCCCGTGATGGTCCAGTTGGAGCCGGTAATGCGCAAAGACAAGAAGCAGGTGATTGGTGACGAAATCAGCGACGACTACGTGAAGTCGTTCCTACAGTTCGAGCCGGCCGACGGCGTGACCTCGCCGTCGCACCACAAACTGGTGAAGGCTTACCGTGGGCTGCGGGTCGATGATTTCGAGCGCTTTGTCGGCTTCTTCGTCGAGGCTGGCCTGGACCTGGATGGCAAGGACGAGCACGGCAAGACCTTCGTCGAAGTGATCGCCGACCAGCGCAATGCGCCGGAGTACGTCGAGATCATCGACAACGCCCGGGGCTGATTGGTAAGCCCGTTCGGGCCTCTTCGCGGGTAAACCCGCTCCCACAGGATTTGTGCAGTCTCTGAAGCCTGTGCTGTACCTGTGGGAGCGGGTTTACCCGCGAAGAGGCCAGTACAGGCTGCCGGAGATCCCAGGCACAAAAAAACGCCCCGAGGGGCGTTTTTCAGTTTCAGGCCGGCTCAGGCGTAATGCTTGGCCGGGCTGTCTTCCACCAGTTCCAGCGCCGCATCGTTGTCGGCGCTGATCTTGTGGTACAGCGCCGCATCGGTGGCCAGGGTCTTCTCGCGAGCCGGGAAGATTTCCTTGAGCTTGGCCGCCCAGGCACCCTTGGCCTGCTCGGGGAAGCAGCGCTCGATCAGCTCGAGCATGATCGACACGGTCACCGAAGCGCCTGGCGAGGCGCCGAGCAGGGCCGCGAGGCTGCCGTCCTGGGCCGAGACCAGCTCGGTACCGAACTGCAGGATGCCGCCTTTCTTCGGGTCCTTCTTGATGATCTGCACGCGCTGGCCAGCCACTTCCAGGCGCCAGTCCTCGGCTTTCGCCTCGGGGTAGAAGCGGCGCAGGGCATCCAGGCGCTGCTCCATCGACTGCATCACTTCGCTGACCAGGTACTTGGTCAGGTCCATGTTGTCGCGGGCCACGGCCAGCATCGGGCCGATGTTGCCCATGCGCACCGACAGCGGCAGGTCCATCAGCGAGCCGTGCTTGAGGAACTTGGTGGTGAAGCCGGCATAGGGGCCGAACAGCAGCGAGGTCTTGCCGTCCACCACGCGGGTGTCCAGGTGCGGCACCGACATCGGTGGCGCGCCGACTGCCGCCTGGCTGTAGACCTTGGCCTGGTGCTGGCGGACGATTTCCGGGTTGTCGCAACGCAGCCACTGGCCGCTGACCGGGAAGCCGCCGAAGCCTTTGCTCTCCGGGATGCCCGACAGTTGCAGCAGCGGCAGAGCCGCGCCACCGGCGCCGAGGAACACGAAGCGGGCGTCGACTTCACGGCTGCCGCCGCTGTTGACATCCTTGATGCTGACGGTCCAGCCGCTGCCGTTGCGGCGCAGGCCGACGACTTTCTTGCTGTACTTGACCTGCGCATCCGGCGCGTCGCCCAGCAGCTTGAGCAGCTTGTTGGTGAGCGCGCCGAAGTTGACGTCGGTGCCTTTGGCCACGCGGGTGGCGGCGATGTGCTGGTCGGCCGGGCGGCCCGGCATCATCAGCGGCATCCACTGGCTCATCACGCCCTTGTCTTCGGTGTACTCCATCTCGGCGAAGGCGTGGTGCTGCTTGAGCAGCTCGAAGCGCTTCTTGAGGAAGGACACGCCCTTGTCACCTTCGACGTAGCTCAGGTGCGGGACCGGGTTGATGAAGGCACGGGCCGAGCCGAAGTTGCCTTTCTTGCTCAGGTAAGCCCAGAACTGGCGCGAAACCTCGAACTGAGTGTTGATGTGCACGGCCTTCTTGATGTCGATGCTGCCATCGGCGGCCTGCGGCGTGTAGTTGAGCTCGCACAGGCCGGCGTGGCCGGTGCCTGCGTTGTTCCAGGGGTTGGAGCTTTCGGCGGCTCCGGAGTCCATCGCCTCGACGACCTCAAGCTTCAGGGTCGGGTCAAGCTCCTTGAGCAGTACGGCCAGGGTGGCACTCATGATGCCCGCGCCTACCAATACCACATCAACCGATTCGTTCTGCGCCATTTAACGCGTCTCCACAATCTACAGCTACCTAATTGACAGCATGGGCCACTGGGGTTGCCAGAAGCGCCATGTCCGACTCTTCGCAGTTATTGCCACTACCGCGGACACCGCCAATCAGTCTTCGGGTTGCGCTATTGAACCCCGATTGCCACGGGTGCGGCAATTCGACTTATGGTCAAGGTGTCGTGCGTGCGTTATGGAACGACCTCAGGCACCCATCCGGGATGAGTACTTTAGCCGCCTGTTCAGGGCTGTTCGGGACACATCTGCCGCTTTTGCACATGCCAGACTGTTCATTTGCTCGCCACACTCTTGTGAAGTAGTGAAAACCGTTTTTTCACGCTCTTTTGGAGACGTGAACCTCAAAAGGGGACTGCGCGATGGCAACCCGCAGGTTCATGCAGTGCGAAGGGCCGGAAAAGCAGGCACGACAGCCGATGCAAGACCTGAGTGGAAGGCTCTCTGTGGGCGAAGCGGGTCAAGGTGCCGGGGTCAATCGGCGAATGCGGGGCCCGATCAGGAGACGTCCTTATAATCGGGGGGAGATTATAACGATGTCGCGGGCAGAAAGGTCGTAATTCGTGGTTTTTATTGCAGCGTTTGTCAGGCTGCGAGGATGCGCTGATGCCAACGGCGGCTTGCGCGGCTGCAAACCCGTGCCTCGGCAGGCAGCTCGCGGCCCAGCCAGGCCAGCTGGATTTCGCCGATCTGTACCCAGCCGCTGCCGCTGGGGGGCTGGCTGCACTGCTTGAAGGCCAGGCACTTGCCTTGGCTGTCGAGACGGGCATAGGCGTTGTCGCGCGGGCGTTGGAAGAGTTGGTTCCAGAGCGAGGCCATGACGGTATGTCCAGTGCGGGAGGGCTTGGCGCAAGCATAGCGGGACGGCGATGAAAGCATTGTGACAGGCGGGTCGGGCCGATGACTGGCGCGTGCCTGGCTGGGTATACTGTGGGCCTTAGCCGCATTTTCTGGAGAAACGCGCATGTTGCAACGTCTGTTGTTCGGTTTGATCGCCGTGGCCAGCCTCAGCCTGGTCGGATGTGCCCACAGCCCGCAACAACTCAGCCCGCAACCCACCCTCAAGGCCCAGCTCGCGCCGGTCGGCCATGGCCAGCCGGTGGTGGTCAAGGTGGTCGATGGCCGGCCTTCGCAGTCCCTGGGCACGCGCGGTGGCATGTACCCCGAGACCAGCACCATCAGTGTCAATGGCAACGATGTGGTGCCCAAGCTGCAGGCCCAGGCCGAAGCGGCCGTGCGCCTGCTCGGCTTCACCCCGACGCCGAACGCCTACAACGCGCCGCAACTGACCGTGACCCTGGCCGAGCTGAAGTACCAGTCGCCGAAGGATAACCTGTACGTGACCGAGGCCACCATCGGCGCCACCTTCCGTGCCGACGTGTCCAACGCCAACCGCCGCTACAGTGGCCGCTATGGCGCTTCGCTGGACCAGCGCTTCGGCATGGCGCCGAACCAGGAAACCAACACCAAGCTGGTGGGCGATGTGCTCAGCGATGCGCTGACCCGTCTGTTCAAGGACCCGACCATCGGGCAGGTGCTGGGCGAGTAAGCGTTTCGCTGTAAATGAAAAACCCGCTGCCTGTGTTCAGGGAGCGGGTTTTTTGTTGCCTGTGCGGGCCTCTTCGCGGGTAAACCCGCTCCCACAGGTATGGCACCGCTCTCAAGGCCTGTGATGGCCGGTACAGGCTCATGCGGCCGCTATATGGAAGTCCAGCAAGCTGACGCCGGTGCCCATGTCCACCTCGGGCAAGTCCTCATGCACATGCCCGCCCAGCGCGCAGTAGACCAGCCACTGGCGGTCCTGGACATTGATGGCGAAACCATCGATCAGCGCCTGCTGCTCCTCGCTCTGGGCCACGAGATAGAGGCGGTCCTGGTTTTCGGCGTGCAGCATCGACAAGCTCCGGTACGGGAAAAGGCCGATAGGGTGGCCTGTCTTGATGACGAACCTGTGACAGATGAAATTTAGTGACACTTTGTCGCCCAGGCCGGGCGCCATGGCGGGACTTCGGTAGAATGCCGGGCTTCGCTGTCGTTCTAACCGAGGTTGCGTGATGTCCTTGCAAGTGCTCTGGGGGTTCCTGTCCGCCCACCCGACCAAGCTGATCAACCTGCTGGCGCTGTTGCTGACCTGCCCGGGTGGCCTGCTGCTGCAGAGTGCGCGGCGGCGTGAGGTGATCACCCGCGAGAGCCTGGCCGTGGATGAAGGGCTGGTGGATGCCTTCGACCAGCGGGTGCCGCGCTATTACTACATTCTCGGGTTTGCCTGCCTGGCCATGGCGCTGCTGCTGTCCTGGTTCAGCACTTGGGTGTGAACCTTTGGGGGCCGCTTTGCGGCCCTTTCGCGACACAAGGCCGCTCCTGCAGGGGAGGTAGGAGCGGCCTTGTGTCGCGAAAGGAGCGCAAAGCGCCCCCAGAAATCCGTCAGGCGACCGAAGCCTGCTGCCTGACCTGGTACTGATTGCGCACCGGCGTCGCATACTGCAGCACCAGGTACGGCCGTTGCTCCTCAGGGCAGGCATCCAGCCGGCGTTGCCATTCTTCCCTGGCCTTGGCCAGCTCCTCGGCCGGGAACACCGTCTCGGCGCTCGGCACCTGCAGGGCCTCGTCCTTCTCCCCCCACATCGCATAGGCCAGGTAGTGCACCGGGAACAGCCGGTAGCCAGCGAGGATCTGCCGGTCGGTTTCCTGCGCCAGTTGCTTGGTGTCCTCGTAATACGCGGTCACCGGCGGGGCGAAGTTGATGTGCACCCGGCCCTTGTAGCCGGTGATGCCCTTGGCGATGCTGACGTCGTCCTCGCCCGGCGCCTTGGTGTAGCTGCCGGTGGTGGCGCGGATGTACAGCTCGCGCGCCTTGGCCTGGTCGCACGGGTCGTATTCGTAGCTGATCGACACCGGCGTCAGGTTGAGGCTCTGGATCACCGCGCCGAACGGCTCGTCCTTGCGGCTCATGTGGAACATCTTGAGGATCGCCGAATCGGTGCGGTCGTCACCATCCTTGGCACGGCCCTCGGCCTGGGCGATCCAGATCGAAGTGGCGTCATTGCGGATCGAATGGTTGATGTAGGCCGAGAGCAGCTGGTAGGCGGCGAGCTTTTCGCGGCGGCCGCTGATCGAGCGGTGGACGATGAAGCTCTTGTTCAGGCGCATCATGTCGCTGACGAACGGCTTCTGCAGCAGGTTGTCGCCAATGGCGATGCGCGGCGTGGGCAGGCCGGCGTGGTACACCGCGTAGTTGACGAAGGCCGGGTCCATGACGATGTCGCGGTGGTTGGCCAGGAACAGGTAGGCGGTACCGGACTTGAGCTGCTCGACACCGGAATAGGTGACGCCGTCGGTGGCGCGCTCGATGGTCTGGTCGACGTAGTACTCGACCTTGTCCTGCAGGGTGGACACGCAGGTGACGCCGGCAAACTCCTTGCGCAGGCGGCGGGCGATCAGCGGTTTGAGCAGCCAGCCGAGGGCGCCGGCAGCGCGCGGGAATTTGAAGTGGGTGAGGATATCGAGGAATGCCGGGTCGCTGAGCAGGCGTGCCAGAACGGCAGGGACCTCAGCGTCGTCGTACGGTCGGATGGCATCGAATTCGCCCATCATGCTCTCTTGTTGGAAACGGCTAGGGTAATAAGGTAGGGGCGGGGCCGAAAAACGGCTCGACACACACGGGCCCTGTAAACAGACCGGCAATTATACGCACAAGTCACCCCGGAGGCCGCGATGCTGGAAACTGCGATCTACGATTGCCCTTATTGTGGTGAGGAAGTCGAAACCACGGTGGACTTGTCCGGCGGTGACCAGGAATACATCGAGGACTGCCAGGTGTGCTGCAAGCCTATCCGTTTCGTGCTGCAGGTTCATGGTGAGGAATGGATGCTGGATGTTTATGGCGAGAATGACTGATGCGGCGGATCTACGAACCGGAAAACCTGCTCGAGGCCGAAATGCTGGCCGGCATGCTGGCCAGCGAGGGCATCGAGGTGCACCTGGCCGGCCGTGACCTGATGGGTGGTGTCGGCGAGCTGCCGCTGCAGGGCCTGCTCGGGCTCGCGGTGCCGGATGAGCAGGCCGAGTACGCACGGCAACTGATCGATGCGTACAATGGTGCCCAGCCGCTTGCCGGCGACGAACCGGAGAGTTATCCCGGTACCTTGATCTGCTAGGTTCTGAAATCGCCCATGTGTGGACGCTACGCCCTGTTCCGTTGGCCCCAGGCGCTTGCCAGCCTGCCAGGCTTCCCTGCCGGCCAGCCGGCGCAATGGAATATCTCGCCCGGCGCCTCGGTGCTGATCCAGCGCCAGCTCGACGGTGAGCAGCAACTGGCCAGGGTGCGCTGGGGGCTGACCCCGGCGTGGCTTACCGATCTGTCGCGCACCCCTGCCCATGCCCGCGCCGAAACCCTGGCCGAACAGCCGATGTTCAGCGAGGCGTTTCGCCTGCGCCGCTGCCTGATGCCGGCCAACGGCTTTTACGAATGGCGTGGCACGGTACGCAAGCGGCCTTACTGGCTGACGCCGGGGGAGGGCGCCGCACTGTACTTCGCGGCGATCTGGGAGGCGTATCCGGTGCAGGACCAAGTGTGGTTGAGTTGTGCGGTGGTGACCCAGGCGGCGATGAACCAGCGTCGGCCGCTGATTCTCGATGAGGCCGGCAGGGCGGCCTGGCTCGACCCGGACACGCCGCTGCCGCGCTTGCATGAATTGCTCGCCAGCCCGCCAGCGACCCTGCGTGAGCGGGCGCTGGCGCATTTCGTCAATGACCCCAAGCTGGATGCGCCGGAGTGCCTCACCCCCGTCTGATGTGCCACCTGTGCCGGCCTCTTCGCGGGCAAGCCCGCTCCCACAGGTAAGGCACAGGCATTGAAGGTGATGATTTCCTGTGGGAGCGGGCTTGCCCGCGAAAGGGCCGGGCCTGCAACACAAAATCTTCCCTGCGGCTCTGGCGGCCCGCAGCTGACTCAGCCTAGGATACGGCGCATGCAAAAAGGGAGAGTTTTCATGCGCAAGTCTTTTCTCGTCAGCCTGTTGAGTGCTGGCATTCTGCTGGGCGGCTGCCAGTCAGTGAACACCACCAGCGGTGGTGCTGTCGGTGTCGAGCGCAAGCAATACATGTTCAGCATGCTGTCGACCGACGAGGTCAACCAGATGTACGCCAAGTCCTACCAGCAGACTCTCGGCGAAGCCTCGACCAAGGGTGTGCTGGACAAGTCCAGTGCCGACGCCAAGCGGGTTTCGGTCATCGCCAACCGTCTGATTGCCCAGGCCCCGAAGTTCCGGCCGGATGCCGCGCAATGGAACTGGGAAGTCAACGTCATCAAGAGTGACGAGCTCAATGCCAACTGCGGGCCTGGCGGCAAGATCATCGTCTACACCGGGCTGATCGACCAGCTCAAGCTCACCGACGCGGAAATCGCCGCAGTGGTCGGCCACGAGATCGCCCACGCCCTGCGCGAGCACAGCCGTGAGGCAATGTCCAAGGCCTATGGCGTGGAAATGGCGCGCCAGGGCGCCGGAGCGTTGTTCGGCCTGGGCCAGAACAGCATGGCCATGGCCGACACCGTGGTGAACTACGCCATGACCCTGCCCAACAGCCGCGCCAACGAGAACGAGGCCGACCTGATCGGCCTGGAGCTTTCGGCCCGCGCCGGCTATGACCCGAACGCCGCGATCACCCTGTGGAACAAGATGAGCAAGGCGTCGGAGGGCGCGCCGCCCGAGTTCATGAGCACCCACCCGGCCTCCAGCAGCCGGATCGCCTCGTTGCAGGCGGCGATTCCCAAGGTGATGCCGTTGTACCAGGCGGCCAAGCAGTGATACCGAGCGACACTGCATGAGTCGTATTTCCCTGTAGGAGCGGCCTTGTGTCGCGAAAGGGGCGCAAAGCGCCCCAGCTTTCCCGGTTTACCCTACCCAGCCGCTGGTCTTCATCGCCGAGTACACGGCCACGATCGCCAGCACGAAGAACGCCGCGGCCGCCAGGCGACGAATCAGCGCCAGTGGCAGTTTGTCCGCCGCGAAATTACCCGCCAGCACCACCGGCACGTTGGCGATCAGCATGCCCAGGGTGGTGCCGATGATGACCAGCAACAGGTGCGGATACTGGGCTGCCAGCATCACCGTGGCGACCTGGGTCTTGTCACCGATCTCGGCCAGGAAGAACGCGATCAGCGTGGTCAGGAACGGTCCGAAGCGGCGGGCCGGGTTCTCGTCGTCGTCCATCTTGTCCGGTACCAGGGTCCACAGGGCCGTGGCGGTGAAGCTTGCGGCCAGCACCCAGTGCAGCACCGTCTCGCTGAAGAAGCCGCTGACCCAGGCACCTACGGCGCCGGCCGCGGCATGGTTGGCCAGGGTCGCGGCGACGATACCGGCGATGATCGGCCAAGGCTTGCGGAAGCGGGCGGCGAGAATGAGCGCGAGCAATTGTGTCTTGTCGCCGATTTCGGCCAAGGCAACGATTGCGGTGGGGACCATCAGAGATTCCAGCATCAGGATTCCTACGGGGGCGGGTCGACACGGCTATGACACGTACAGCCTCCCCGCCCCGGGTAAGGTGTGCGTGTCATAGGTCTTGTCAAACCGAGGACCTGTCTGTGCAGGCCGCTGGGTCGCACGCGCCATGGCCTGTGGGCCAAGTATGTTGACGCGTGCCGGGCGAGCAGGGCGCTCGCGGGAGACTACTCCCCTAGGACGGTGCGGATTCTGCCTAGCCGAACGCGTTTCGGCAAGCGTTGTTTTTCGGGGGAAGTTTATCCCCGCGTTGCCCGATAGATCCGGAAGCCGTCGCCCTCGGCGCAGGTCTGGCAGTTGCCCAGCGCCGTTTCGATCAGGGGTTGGTAGCGCAGGAAGCTGTTCGCCACAATGCGCATTTCGCCACCTTTTCGCAGATGTTGACCTGATTTTTTCAGCAAGTTTTCCGATGCCTGGTAGTGCGTGTGCACCCCGGTGTGGAACGGCGGGTTGCTCAGGATAAGGCTCAGGTCGGCCGGTGCCGCGTCGATGCCGTCACCGCTGATGACCTCGCCTTCCAGGCCGTTGGCCGCCAGGGTCAGGCGGCTGGCCGCGACGGCGAAGGCATCCACATCGAGCAGCGTCACCCGGCTCTGTGGATAACGCCGCTTGACCGTGGCACCGAGTACGCCGGCGCCGCAGCCGAAGTCCAGCACATGGCCGACCGGCAGGTTGTCCAGGTGCTGCAGCAGCAGCGCGGTGCCGCGGTCGAGGCGGCCGTGGCTGAACACTCCGGGCAGGCTCACCAGCTGCAGCGGCCCGTCCTCGAGGTCGAGGGTGAAGCGCTCGGCCAGGCTCTCCAGCGGTTTGGCTTCAGGGGCGTTGTCCACCGTCACCTGCCACAGCTGGCAGTGCCGTGCACTGTCGAGCTTGCGCGGTTTGCCGAAGGCTTGCAGCTGCTTGGCCGCGCCTTCGATGCCGCCGCGTTTCTCGCCGACCAGGTACAGCTCGCGACCGGCCAGGCGCGAGGCCAGGGCATTGAGCAGGTAGGCCGCCAGTTCGCGCGACTTGGGCAGGAACAGCACGGCGGCCTCGAAGGCCACCGGCGGCACCTCGACGCCGTAATGGCTGCGCCCGGCGAAGCGGGCGTCGAGCATGGCCTGGTCGCCTGCGTGCCAGGTCCAGCCATGGGCCTGGGGCAGTTGCCCGAACAGGTCGTCGGCGGGGGCGCCGGCGACCAGCAGCGGGCCCTGGAACAGTTCCGCCTGGCGGAGCAACACTTCACTGCGCGGGTCCATGGACGACGCCTCCTGAAAAAAGGCGCGCAGTTTAGCAGAGCTGGGCCTGGGACTCAGCCGGCGCTCAGACGATCAGGCGACGCGGCTCGCCGGCGAAGAAGGCGCGGGCGTTCTCGGCCAGTTGGCCGACGATGCGCTGGCGAGCCTCCACCGCCCCCCAGGCGCTGTGCGGGGTGATGATCAGGCGCGGGATATCGCCGGCCAGCAGCGGGTTGCCGTTGACCGGAGGCTCGACGCTGAGCACGTCGGTAGCGGCGCCGCCCAGGTGGCCGCTGCGCAGGGCGTCGGCCAGCGCCTGCTCGTCGATCAGGCCGCCGCGGGCGCTGTTGACCACCAGCGCGCCCTTCTTCATCAGGGCCAGTTCAGCGGCACCGATCATGTTGCGAGTGTGCTCGTTCAGCGGGCAGTGCAGGGTCAGGGCGTCGACCTGCGGCAGCAGTTCCTCCAGCGGCAGGCGGTCGTCACGCGCCGGGCGCCCGGGGATCTGCCCGCTGAGCACGCGCATGCCGAAGGCTTCGGCCAGTCGCGCGACGGCGCCACCCAGTTCGCCATGGCCGAGCAGGCCGAGGGTCTTGCCTTCGAGTTCGACGATGGGGAAGTCCAGCAGGCAGAACTGGCTGGCCTTGGCCCATTGGCCGGCGGCCACCGCCTGGTTGTAGTCGCACAGGCGCGTGGCCAGGGCCAGCAGCAGGGCGAGGGTGTGCTGGGCCACCGACGGCGTGCCGTAGCCCTGGCAATTGCACACGGTGATGCCCTGGGCACGGGCAGCGGCCAGGTCGACGTTGTTGGTGCCGGTGGCGGCCACCAGGATCAGCTTCAGCTGGGGGTTGGCCGCCAGGGCCTGGGCGTCGAGCATGACCTTGTTGCTGATCACCGCCACCGCGCCCTGCAGGCGCTCGGCGACCTGGTCCGGGCGCGTGGTGGCGAACAGTTCGAGCTCGTCGAACGGCTGGCGCAACGGCGACAGGTCGAGGTCGCCAAGGTCGAGGGACGGGTGATCGAGAAACACGGCACGGCGCAAGCTGGGCATCTGGGAAGCTCCGGTGGCAGGGCAGGGGTTGATCCATCAGTCGGCACAATGCCACTCATACCTCGTGGCGCCAAATCATTCCTTCGGCTGATTTGACCGTCACATTCAGCTACTACAGTTGTTCCAGACTTGCCCGGCCCGTTTTTGCAGATAGAAGGGATATCCATGTTGCAGACCCGCATCATCAAGCCCGCCGAGGGCGCCTACACCTTTCCGCTGTTGATCAAGCGCCTGCTGATGTCTGGCAGCCGCTACGAGAAAACCCGCGAGATCGTCTACCGCGACCAGCTGCGGCTGACCTATCCACAGCTCAACGAGCGCATCGCCCGGCTGGCCAACGTGCTCACCGAGGCCGGGGTCAAGGCCGGCGACACGGTGGCGGTGATGGACTGGGACAGCCACCGTTACCTGGAATGCATGTTCGCCATCCCGATGATCGGCGCGGTGGTGCACACCATCAACGTGCGCCTGTCACCCGAGCAGATCCTCTACACCATGAACCACGCCGAAGACCGCGTGGTGCTGGTCAACAGCGATTTCGTCGGGCTCTACCAGGGCATCGCCGATCAGCTGACCACGGTCGACAAGACCCTGCTGATCACCGACGGCCCGGACAAGACCGCCGACCTGCCGAACCTGGTCGGCGAGTACGAGCAATTGCTCGCCGCCGCCAGCCCGCACTACGACTTCCCGGACTTCGACGAAGATTCGGTGGCCACCACCTTCTACACCACCGGCACCACCGGCAACCCCAAGGGCGTGTACTTCACCCATCGCCAGCTGGTGCTGCACACCCTGGCCGAGGCCGCCGTGACCGGCAGCATCGACAGCGTGCGCCTGCTCGGCAGCAATGATGTGTACATGCCGATCACGCCGATGTTCCACGTGCATGCCTGGGGCATTCCCTACGCGGCCACCATGCTCGGCATGAAGCAGGTCTACCCGGGGCGTTACGAGCCGGACATGCTGGTCAAGCTGTGGCGCGAGGAGAAGGTCACGTTCTCGCACTGCGTGCCGACCATCCTGCAGATGCTGCTCAACTGCCCCAACGCCCAGGGCCAGGACTTCGGCGGCTGGAAGATCATCATCGGCGGCAGCGCCCTGAACAGCTCGCTGTACAAGGCCGCCCTGGCCCGTGGGATCCAGCTGACCGCCGCGTACGGCATGTCGGAAACCTGCCCGCTTATTTCCGCCGCGCACCTGAACGACGAACTGCAGGCCGGCAGCGAGGACGAGCGTGTCACCTACCGCATCAAGGCCGGTGTGCCGGTGCCCTTGGTGGAGGCGGCGATCGTCGATGGCGAGGGCAGGTTCCTCCCAGCCGATGGCGAGACCCAGGGCGAGCTGGTGCTGCGCGCGCCCTGGCTGACCATGGGCTACTTCAAGGAGCCCGAGAAGAGCGAAGAGCTGTGGCAGGGCGGCTGGCTGCACACCGGCGACGTCGCGACCCTCGACAACATGGGCTACATCGACATCCGCGACCGCATCAAGGATGTGATCAAGACCGGCGGCGAGTGGATCTCCTCGCTCGACCTCGAAGACCTGGTCAGCCGTCACCCGGCCGTGCGCGAAGTGGCGGTGGTGGGGGTGGCCGACCCGCAGTGGGGCGAACGCCCGTTCGCCCTGCTGGTGGTGCGCGACGGCCAGGCCATCGATGCCAAGGCGCTCAAGGAGCACCTCAAGCCTTTTGTCGAGCAAGGGCACATCAACAAGTGGGCCATTCCCAGCCAGATCGCCGTTGTTACTGAAATTCCCAAGACCAGCGTCGGCAAGCTCGACAAGAAGCGCATTCGCCAGGACATCGTGCAGTGGCAGGCCAGCAACAGCGCGTTCCTTTCCACCCTGTAACCGCGCCGCGGGTCGCGTGCGTCAGAACGCGGCCCGCAGGCTAGAGAGGCTGGCGCCTTGCCAAACGGAGAAAATGCGCCATCCTTCAACACGGCCAACACGCCGCCAGGCAAACGTCGGTGGCAATTTGGCGGCCGGTGCATAAATCACACTTTAGAGGGATCTAGCACCTGTGCCTGCTGGCTATAGTCGGGGCCAGGGGATTTTCAGGAATGGGGGAGGGCAGCACGCGCAAGACGTGCTGTCGCGGGTGCAAGCCTGCATACCGGTCGCTCGGGCCGTTCTTGAAAGGACTCACTGCCATAACAATAAAGTACATGGAGTAGCGTCGATGAAATCTGCAAACCTGTTCTGGCGCCGGGCCAAGCTGCCCCTGGCCGTCAGCCTTGCTTCCACGCTTGCAAGCCCTGCTTTTGCGGTCAGCTTCAACATCGGTGAAATCGAAGGCCAGTTCGATTCTTCGCTCTCCATCGGGGCCAGCTGGTCGACGGCCAACCCGAACAAGAACCTGATCGGCGTCAACAACGGCGGCAAGGGCTTGTCGCAGACCTCCGACGATGGTCACCTGAACTTCAAGAAGGGCGAGACCTTCTCGAAGATCTTCAAGGGCATCCATGACCTGGAGCTCAAGTACGGCGACACTGGCGTGTTCGTGCGTGGCAAGTACTGGTACGACTTCGAACTCAAGGACGAAGGCCGTGAGTTCAAGGACATCAGCGATTCCAACCGCAAGGAAGGCGCCAAGTCGTCCGGCGCCGAACTGCTCGACGCCTTCATCTACCACAACTACGCGATCGGCGACATGCCGGGCTCGGTGCGCCTGGGCAAGCAGGTGGTGAGCTGGGGCGAGAGCACGTTCATCGGCAGCGGCATCAACGCGATCAACCCCATCGACGTGTCGGCCTTCCGCCGCCCAGGCGCGGAGATCAAGGAGGGCCTGATCCCGGTCAACATGTTCTACGTGTCGCAAAGCCTCACCGACAACCTGTCGGCCGAGGGCTTCTATCAGCTCGAATGGGACCAGACGGTCGTCGACAACTGCGGCACGTTCTTCTCCCAGCCCGACGTGATCGCCGACGGCTGCAACAACAACCTGGCGGTGCTCGCCACGCGCAACTCGCTGGCCAGCCGGCTCGGGCCGCTGGCGACCCCGGTCGCCAACACCCTGGCCGCCCGGGGCGTGACCTACGGCAACCCTGACGAAGGGGTGATCGTGCGCCGGGGCGCCGACCGCGATGCCCGCGACAGCGGGCAGTTCGGTGTCGCCCTGCGCTACATGTTCGAGCCGCTCAACACCGAGTTCGGTGGCTACTTCATGAACTACCACAGCCGCGCGCCGATCTTCAGCGGCCGCGGTGCCGACGCCCAGTACTACAGCACCACCGGCCTGGCCGCCGCGCTGCGCGGCGCGGGCGTACCGGCCGCGGCGCTGGCCAACCTGCTGCCCAGCCTGATGCCGTTGCAGGTTGCCGGCAACTCCAGCTACTACGTGGAGTATCCCGAAGACATCCGCCTGTATGGCCTGAGCTTCTCGACCACGCTGCCCACCGGTACCGCCTGGAGCGGCGAAATCAGCTACCGGCCGAATGCGCCGGTGCAGCTCAACACCACCGATATCCTCTATTCCGGCCTGACGCCGCTCAACCCGAACGTGTCCGTGCTGCAAGGCCAGCCGGGTACCGACCAGCCCGGCT
The DNA here is from genome assembly GCF_044749485.1 of Pseudomonas sp. NPDC089401. NCBI lineage: Bacteria > Pseudomonadati > Pseudomonadota > Gammaproteobacteria > Pseudomonadales > Pseudomonadaceae > Pseudomonas > Pseudomonas sp. NPDC089401. The sequence continues at coordinate 143,288 of NZ_JBIVIA010000012.1, forward strand.
ACCGCCGCAAGGAAATCACCCAGCTGCAGACCACCTTCACCCACTTCTTCGACCAGGTGATGGGCGCGGAGCGCCTGACCATGGTCGGCGAAATCGGCTGGACCCACGTGGGCGGCCTGGAAAGCACCTCCAAGCTGCGTTACGGGCGTGACCCGGTGTTCGGCCCCGGCCCGTTGCCCAATGGCCAGTGCGAGGCGCTCAACACCAGCACCCTGGGCACTTCGAATGCCAACAACGTGTCGCGCTACTGCGAAAACGACGGCTACACCACGAGCGATTCCTGGGGCTATCGGGTCCGTGCGATCTGGGATTACAACAACGTCTTCGCCGGGGTGAACCTGCGCCCGAGCGTGGCCTGGTCGCATGACGTCGACGGCTACTCGCCGGGGCCTGGCGGCAACTTCGAGGAAGGGCGCAAGGCGATCAGCCTCGGCCTGGACGCGGAATACCAGCAGACCTACACCGCGAGCCTGTCGTACACCAACTTCTTCGACGGCAAGTACAGCACCGTGGATGATCGCGACTTCGTCGCCCTCAGCTTCGGCGTGAACTTCTAAGCATTCAGATCCAGGACGACACGACATGAACTACACCAGAAGTCTGCTGCAAGCCGGTGTGCTGGGCCTGTCCCTGCTGGCCTCCAGCGTCATGGCTGCGGTATCGGCCGACGAAGCGGCCAAGCTGGGCAGCACCCTGACGCCGATGGGCGCGGAAAAGGCCGGTAACGCCGATGGCTCCATCGGCCCGTGGGAGCCGCTGTCGAAGAGCGCCGGCAGCGTCGACGCCAAGGGCTTCCTGTCCGACCCGTATGGCAGCGACAAGCCGCTGTTCACCATCACCGCGCAGAACGCCGAGCAGTACAAGGACAAGCTGTCGCCGGGCCAGCTGGCGATGCTCAAGCGCTACCCGGACACCTTCAAGATCCCGGTGTTCAAGACCCACCGCGGCTCCACCGTGCCGGATGACGTGTTCGCCGCGATCAAGAAGAACGCCACCACCACCACCCTGGTCGAAGGCGGCAACGGCCTGAACAACTTCCAGACGGCGGTGCCGTTCCCGATCCCGAAAAGCGGACTGGAGGTGATCTGGAACCACATCACCCGCTACCGTGGCGGCAGCGTGACCCGTCTGGTGACCCAGGCCACCCCGCAGCAGAACGGCTCGTACAGCCTGGTGTACTTCCAGGACCAGTTCGTGTTCCGCGACAAGATGAAGGACTACGACCCGAGCAACCCGGGCAACGTCCTGTTCTACTTCAAGCAGGAAGTGACCGCGCCGGCGCGCCTGGCCGGTACCGTGTTGCTGGTGCACGAGACCCTCGACCAGGTCAAGGAGCCGCGCAAGGCCTGGATCTACAACGCCGGCCAGCGCCGCGTGCGCCAGGCGCCGCAGGTGTCGTACGACGGCCCGGGTACCGCGGCCGACGGCCTGCGCACCTCGGACAACCTGGACATGTACAACGGCGCGCCGGACCGCTACGACTGGAAGCTCGAAGGCAAGAAGGAGATGTACATCGCCTCCAACGCCTTCAAGCTGGACGACCCGAAACTCAAGTACGCCGACATTCTCAAGGCCGGGCACATCAACCAGGACCTGACCCGCTACGAGCTGCGCCGTGTCTGGCACGTGGTCGCGACGCTGAAGCCGGGCCAGCGGCACATCTATGCCAAGCGTGACTTCTACATCGACGAGGACACCTGGCAAGCGGCGGTGATCGACCAGTACGATGGCCGCAACCAACTGTGGCGCGTATCCGAGGCCCATGCCCAGCCGTACTACAACGTGCAGGTACCGTGGTACACCCTGGAAACCATCTACGACCTGCAGTCCGGCCGCTACCTGGCGCTGGGCATGAAGAACGAAGAGAAGAAGGCCTACGACTTCGGCTTCAGCGCCAGCAAGGCCGACTTCCAGCCGGCGGCGTTGCGCCAGTCGGGGGTTCGTTGAGCTGAAATCCTTTAACTCCGTGTGATCCCCAGAACGCCCCGGCTTGCCCGGGGCGTTTCTGTTTCGGGAAGTCAGTGGTTTGCCTGACATGCCAACAGGCTGAAGGCTGGCGCAATCCCTGTGGGAGCGGGTTTACCCGCGAAGAACCCACCGCGGTGCATGGCACCGGCTTCGCCGGTGTTCGCGGGTGAACCCGCTCCCACACAGCTTGCCGCAGGCCTCTGTCCGTCAGCCATGTTGCGTTTTGTCGAAG
>NZ_JBIVIA010000012.1:145582-190155 GCF_044749485.1 Pseudomonas sp. NPDC089401
GTGTGCATGGCACCGGCTTCGCCGGTGTTCGCGGGTGAACCCGCTCCCACACAGCTTGCCGCAGGCCTCTGTCCGTCAGCCATGTTGCGTTTTGTCGTAGTCTTTTCCACGGCAATGGCGCCCATCACAACAGGCCGAAGGCTGGCGCAATCCCTGTGGGAGCGGGTTTACCGCGAAGAACCCACTGCGGTGCATGGCACCGGCTTCGCCGGTGTTCGCGGGTGAACCCGCTCCCACACAGCTTGCCGGGCGATAAAGCCGGTGAATATCCCGCCAAACCCTCGCTGCAGGCCACTGTCCATGCGCCATGTTGCGTTTTGTCGCAGTCTTTTCCACGGCAATGGCGCCCATCATCTTCAAATGCGTTGCATTACCCGCTAGTCTCGCAAGCATCCGTACCGCCGTTGTCTTTCCACCAGAACGAGCCGGCCATGACAGACTTGTCCCGTACGCATGGATTCGCCAGCCAGGCCCTGGGCCTGCTGGACGGGCGCTTCTTCCGTCCGCCGCTGCCGCACGGCCACGTGCCGCGCGCCCGCCTGTGCCAGCGCCTGCAGGCCGGCCTGGACGGGCGCCTGCTGCTGGTCAACGCTCCCGCAGGCTTCGGCAAGAGCTCGCTGGCCATGGAGTTTTGCGAGGCGCTGCCGGGCCACTGGCGCAGTCTGTGGCTGGGCCTGAGCCGACGCGATGCCGACCCCGGTCGCTTCCTCGAGCGCCTGCTCGAAGGCCTGCAGCAATACTGCCCGGCGCTGGGTGGCCAGGCCATGGGCCTGCTGAAGATGCGCCAGCGCCACCAGCCGTTCGCCTACGAAGAATGGATCGACGGGCTGCTCGACGAGCTTGCGCTGTACCTGCACGCCGATACGCCCTTGCTGCTGGTGCTGGACGACTATCACCTGGCCCAGGGCGCGGTGCTCGACCGTTGCCTGCAGTTCTTCCTCAATCACCTGCCTGCCGGGCTGGTGCTGCTGGTCACCAGCCGCCAGCGCCCGGACTGGCACCTGGCCCGGCTGCGCCTGCAGCGGCAACTGGTCGAACTCAACGAACAGGAACTGCGCCTGACCGCAGACGAATCCCTGGCGGTGATCGGCCGCCAGCCCACCGGGCTGCGGGGCCAGGCGCTCGACAACCTGATCCAGCGCAGCGATGGCTGGGTGGCCGGGTTGCGTTTCTGGCAACTGGCGGCCAGCGAGTGCGGGGACCAACATGCCTTGCCCCAGGCCCTGCACGGCGGGGAGGGGCTGATCCGTGACTACCTGCTGGAAGAAGTCTTCGACATCCTGCCCCGGGACGTGCAGGCCTTTCTCTACGACACCGCCTGCCAGGAGCGCTTCTGCGCCGAGCTGTGCGATGCCCTGCGCGAGCGCCAGGACAGCGCCGCGATCCTGCGCTACCTGCAGGCGCATCAGGTGTTTCTGGTGCCGCTGGACGAACATGGCCACTGGTATCGTTATCACCACCTGTTCTCCGACCTGTTGCGCAGCCGCCAGGCCAGCGAGCCACCGGCGCGCCTGCACTTGCGTGCCTGCCGCTGGTTCCAGGCCCAGGGCCTGCTCGACGAAGCCGTGGAACAGGCCTTGCGCGCCGGCCATCTGGACGTCGCCGCTGACCTGGTACAGAGCCTTTCCGAGGAGCAACTGCTGGCCGAGCAGAATGTCGGCATGCTGCTGCGCTGGAAGATGGACCTGCCCGATAGCCTGCTGATCAGCACGCCGCGCCTGATCGTGCTGTACAGCTGGGCGCTGGGCCTGGCCTGCCAGCTCGATGCGGCAGAAGAGCTGGCCAGCTACCTCAGTCGATTCCTGCCAGCACCGTCGGCCACCGCGCAGAAGTCCATGCTCGCCCAGTGGCTGGCCCTGAGCGGGGTGATCGCCCGCGGCCGTGGCGACCGCGAGCGCACCTTGGCCTACTGCGGCGAAGCCTTGCAAAGCCTGCCGAGCAAGCGTTATGGCCAGCGCCTGGTGTGCCTGTCGACCCTGTCCAACCTGGCCATCGCCGATGCCGACTTCTGGCGCGCCCGCGGCTGGAATCGCGAAGCGCTGGAGCTGGCGCAGCGGGTCGGCAATCCATTGTTCGAAGCCCTGGCGCATTACGACCGGGCCCGCGTGCTGCACGCCCGTGGCGAGGTGCTGCGTGCCCTGGACGAAGTGCGCCAGGGGCTGCAACGCCTGCAGGGCCTTTCGGCGCAGCGGCTGTACGCCGTGCGCGCGCGCCTGACCCTGTACGAAGGTTACCTGTTGGTGGCACGCCTGCAGCCTGCGCAGGGGCGAGCGCGTTTGCGCGCAGGGCTGGGTGAGGCACGTGCCTGCCGCGACATCAGCGTGCTGATCGGCCACTGCGTGATCGCCTCGCTCGATGGCCGCGAGGGCCAGTACGCCGAAGCCTTTGCCGAGCTGGCCGAAGCCGAGCGCTTGATGCACATCTGGGATGTACCGCCGATCTTCTACCTGGCCATGATCACCCTGGTGAAGTGCGAGCTGTGGCTGGCCCAGGGGCGCACCGACCTGGCCGAGTCCTGGCTGCTGCGCCTGGGGCAGACCTACGCGGGCGAGCAGCCTGCCGCAGCGCCCGAGTTCCACCCCCTGCTGCCGCTGCACATCGCCTTGCAGCAGGCCTTGCTCGAACGTGTTCAAGGGCGCCGCGAGGCGGCGGTCGCGCGCTTGCGCCATCTGGCCGAGCGTGGCCAGGCCAGTGGTGGGCTGATGCTGAGCGTGCATGCGCTGTGCCAGTGGATCGCCCTGGCGCTGGCCGAAGGTGGCGAGGCGCAGGCCGCCGAGCTGTTGCCCAAGGCCCTGGAGGCAGCACGTGGCGGGGTGTTGCAGCCCTTCCAGCAGCTGCTCGACCTGCATCCGCTGTGGCTGCGGGAGCAACTGCTGGCGCAACCGGCCTGCCCGGTACAGGTCGACCTGCTGGCACGGCTGCCTGAGCCGGTCGCGCCCAGCAGTGGCACGGGCGAGGCGCTGAGCGGGCGGGAGCTGGCCGTGCTCGAGTTGATCGCCCTGGGCTGTTCCAACCAGCAGATCAGCGAACGCCTGTTCATCTCCCTGCACACCGTCAAGACCCACGCCAGCCACATCAACAGCAAGCTTGGGGTGGAGCGGCGTACCCAGGCCGTGGCCCGGGCCAAGTCTCTGGGCCTGTTGGCCTGACACTGGTCGGTCTTGCACTCAACCGATAACATGATGGCTTGGCGCCACCATTCACGCCTGGCATCTACCGCCCTCATCTTTCCCGATCCTTGGTCGATACAGGTTTCGGCGGTATGCATCGCTTCGCTTCGCGCCATTCTCCAATCATTCCAATACAGGTCGAGTTGATGCTGCAGTACGGGCAAAAGAGCTTTCTGATCGTCGACGACTTCACCGACTTCCGCACATCGACCCGGTCGATGCTGCGCGAACTGGGCGTGCGCGACGTGGACACGGCCGACAGCGGCGAACAGGCCCTGCGCATGTGCGGGCAGAAGCGCTATGACTTCATCCTCCAGGACTTCCACCTCGGCGATGGCAAGAAGAACGGCCAGCAGGTGCTCGAGGACCTGATCCTCGACAAGCTGATCAGCCATGAGTGCGTGTTCATCATGGTCACCGCCGAGAGCAGCCAGGCCATCGTCCTCAGCGCCCTGGAGCACGAGCCCGATGCCTACCTGACCAAACCGTTCAACCGGGTGGGCCTGGCCCAGCGCCTGGACAAGCTGACCCAGCGCAAGACCCTGCTCAAGCCCATTCTCCAGGCGCTGGACCGCGGCCGCCCGGCCGAGGTGCTGGCCGCCTGCGCCGAACTGTGCAAGAAAGACCCGCGTTTCGCGCCGCTGTGCCTGCGCTACCGCGCCGATGCCCTGCGCGACCTCAACCGTTTCGATGAGCTGGAAAAGTTTCTCAAGGGCATCCTTGCCAGCCGTCCGCAGCCCTGGGTGTATTCGGCCCTGGGCAACCTGATGCACAAGCGTGGCCAGAACGCCCAGGCCCAGGGCGTTTACGAGCAGGCGCTCAAGGCCTTCCCGATCATGCCGGGCCTGTACGACGGCATGGCCGAGGTGCTGGTGGCCCAGGGCGAGACCAAGCGCGCCCAGACGCTGCTTGAAGAGGCCGTGCGCCTGTCGCCCCTGGCGGTGCGCCGGCAGGCCGCGCTGGGCAAGCTGGCGCTGGACAACGAAGACTTCGAGAGTGCCTCCAAGGCCTTCCGCCACGCCGTCAACCAGGGCCAGAGCTCGCGCTACAAGGATGCCGAAAGCAACCTCGGGCTGGTCCAGGCGCTGATGAGCAAGAACGCAGGCTTCGGCCTGGATGCCCGGGCCCGGGTCGAAATCAACACCGTGCTCAGCGAAGTGGCCAAGGACAACGTCGAGGACCAGGGCCTGCAAGTGCGCGCGCGGCTGATGAAGGCAGCCAGTCTGCAGCAGGCCGGCGACCCGGAGACTGCCGCCAAGCTCACCGAACAGGCCATGCAGCGCCTGGAGAAGATGGACCAGTTCTTCTCGGTCGAGGCCGCCTTGACGGTGGCCAAACAGTTGCAGGCGCTCGGCCAGGACGCGGCCGGCAGCAGCATCCTCAAGGGCTGCGTGGAAACCTACGGCGACGACCCCAAGGTCATGCAGAGCGTGGCCAAGCTGACCGACGACCCGGCCGTGCTTGGCGCGGTCACCGAGGCCGTCGACCTCAACCGCCAGGGCGTGCGCAGTTATCAGCTCGGGCAGCTCAACGAAGCGCTGCAGATGTTCCGCAAGGCCCTGTCGCTGCAGCCGAAGAACATCAGTATCGCGCTCAATACCGCCCAGGCACTGCTGCGCATCGGCGGTGACACGGCGCCGCCGGAAATCCTCCAGGAATGCCGCGACTGCCTGACCCGCGTGGCCGGGATCCCCGCCAGCGACAGCCGTTTCGACCGCTACCGCAAACTGCACATCAAGGTCTTCGGGGCATGAGCCAGGATAACCAGGGGCTGGATTTTTCCACGGTGATCGCCTCCACCGTGCACGACCTGAAGAACTCGCTGTCGGCGCTGATCCAGTCCCATGACCAGTGGCTGGCGCGCCTGCCCGAAGAACTGCGCGGCGGCAGCGAGCAAGGCGTGATCGAGCATGAGTTCCGTCACCTCAACGGCATGCTGGTGCAGATGCTCGGCCTGTACAAGCTCGGGGTCAACCAGTTGCCGGTGTGCCCGGACTACCACGAGCTGGAGGACTTCATCGAAGCCCAGCTGGCCGCTCACCAGCAGGTGCTGCAGCACAACGATATCCTTGCCACCTGGCGTGTCGAGACCGATAACCCGCTGGGCTTCTTCGACCGCGAACTGGTCGCTTCGGTGATTTCCAACGTGGTCACCAACGCCACCCGCTATGCCGGGCATACGCTGCTGATCACCATCGGCGAAGAGCACGACCAGCTGGTGATCAGCGTCAACGACGACGGCCCCGGTTACCCGGCGCGCATGCTCGAGCGCCAGCACGATTACGTGCAAGGCATCGAGCCGCACAGCGGCAGCACCGGGTTGGGGTTGTACTTCGCGGCGCGGATCGCAGCGCTGCATGAGCGTGACGGCGTGCGTGGGCGGATCGAGATTACCAACGGTGGGGCGTTGGGGGGCGGGTTGTTCAGGTTGTTCTTGCCTTGATCAGCTCGGTGTATTTGTCATGATTTCGAACACCCAAAGAAGATGTGCGGGGGAGCATTCCCTGAGTTGTGTGGGACAAGTCTGAAGCACGGGAACAGGGCCATTCGGCCCTTTTTTCTTGGTGTTCTCACTGGTAGTAATCGCTTTTTAATTACTGACTTTGCGAGCATCCGTGAACAAGAAATCCCTGAGCATTTACATCCCACTGCCAACTGTTTTGCAGGTATGAGAAGGCGCAATAACGACCTTCGTTACCAGGTGTTTCGCTCACAGGCCAGGAAACTTTCCTGCACGCTGATTTCCCGGGGGCAAGGCTTGCTCAGAGAAGGGCTTGAGGCTGATCGTGTGCGCATGGAACCCATTACCCATGAAGTGATTGCCACGTGCCTGGCGTGGGGGGAGGGCGCCCCGCTGTTCCCTTGGGACGAAGTCAGTTCATGGAAAGTGCACGATCCCAAAGGTTTCGATCTCTCGATCTGGTATGGGCCTGAGCTCTGCGGCCTCTGCTACGCAAGCCCACGGAAGAGCCGCTTGCGAATCAAGGTCATCTTGCTGGAGAGCAAGCCTGACAAGGCTCACCCGCTCAAGGGCGAAATTGCCTCGTTGGCGCTCACGGCCATAGACCTTTACGCCCGGATGCTGGGATGTCGCGAGATCGAGATACAGGACCCTGTCCATGCAGTCAGGCCACTGTATGAAGCGTTGGGCTTTACCAGCATGGCCGATGGTCGGCTTGTGATTAGCGTTGATCCTGAATAACATCCAACCTGTACTTGGCGAAGCTAGGTGAAGAGCATGCGATCTGAAAAAAGTCGTGAAAAACCATCATCCGTAGCCAAATTCGAGGCTGAGGCACGGCGACTGGCCGGGCCGATCTCCGCAAACCAGCTGCGTTTTCTTCACGTCGCCAAAACCAGGGGTGAGGCGCTGGAGCCGGCAGGTCCGTTGGCCGGCTCGCGAACCTGAAATGATTTCGGTTGCGGCGACGTATTCATTTGATCGAGAAGCCCATGAACACCGCCCCCACCACCCTCATCCGCGAAACCTTCCCCGTCGGTCCCCTGCAGTGCAACTGCACCCTGATCGGCGACCCGCTCAGCAAGAAGGCCATCGTCGTCGACCCGGGCGGTGACCCGGAGAAGATCCTCGCCCGCCTGCAGGCCCATGGCCTGACCCTGGTGAGCATCATCCACACCCACGCGCACTTCGACCATTTCCTCGCCTCGGGCAAGCTCAAGGAGCTGACCGGCGCCACCCTGCACCTGCACAAGCACGACCAGCCGCTGTGGGACAACCTGGAGATGCAGTGCCAGATGTTCGGCGTGCCCTACACTCCGGTGCCGCCACCGGACCATTGGCTGGGCGACGACGAGGAACTGGCCTGCGGCTGTGGCGTGGCGTTGCACACGCCGGGGCACACGCCGGGCTCGATGAGCTTCTGGTTCGCCGAAGCCAAGCTGCTGGTGGCCGGCGATACCCTGTTCCGCCGTGGTATCGGCCGCACCGACCTGTGGGGTGGTGACCAGCGTGCTATCGTTCGTTCGATCAAGGAGCGGCTGTATTGCCTGGATGAAGACGCCACCGTCGTCACCGGCCACGGGCCCGACACACGCCTGGGCGACGAGATGCGCGAGAACCCATTCGTGCGGGGCTGAACCGGCGTGAAAAAGCCTTCATGGAATTTTTCCCTGCCGGCGCGTTCCAAGGCTGGCATAGATCCCGTCGCGATCTGCCGTACACACGAATATTTGTAGGAGCTCGTCCATGTTCACCATGCGTCGTCTGATTATCGTCGCAACCGTTGCAGCCCTGATGACCGGCTGCGCCGGGCAGAATCCCTATGACAGCCAGGGCCAGGCTCAGGGCGAGTCCTCGGGCATGAGCAAGACCGCCAAGTACGGTGGCCTGGGCGCCCTGGCCGGTGCCATCGCCGGTGCCGCCATCGACCACAACAACCGCGGCAAAGGTGCGCTGATCGGTGCCGCCGCCGTCGGTGCAGCCGCCGCCGGTTATGGTTACTACGCCGACAAGCAGGAAGCCGAGCTGCGCGCCAAGATGGCCAACACCGGCGTCGAAGTGCAGCGTCAGGGCGATCAGATCAAGCTGATCATGCCGGGCAACATCACCTTCGCCACCGACTCGGCCAACATCTCGCCGAGCTTCTACAACCCGCTGAACAACCTGGCCAACTCGTTCAAGTCGTTCAACCAGAACACCATCGAAGTGGTCGGTTTCACCGACAGCACCGGCAGCCGCCAGCACAACATGGACCTGTCCCAGCGCCGTGCCCAGGCCGTCAGCACCTACCTGACGTCCCAGGGCGTGGACGCTTCGCGCGTGACAGTGCGTGGCATGGGCCCGGATCAGCCGGTGGCGAGCAACGCCGACGCCAATGGCCGGGCACAGAACCGCCGCGTGGAGGTCAACCTGAAGCCGATTCCGGGCCAGCAGTACGACCAGCAGCAAGGCCAGGTTCAGCAGTACCCCTAAGCGCTGGCTGCAAGCAAAAAGGGCAGGTCGTTATCGACCTGCCCTTTTTTCGTTTCAGCGGCTGACGCTGGCCTGTATCGCGGTGAGGGCGATGGTGTGGACGATATCGTCCACCTGCGCGCCGCGCGGCAGGTCGTTCACCGGTTTGCGCAATCCTTGCAGCATGGGCCCCAGGCTGACCCCGTCGGTGCTGCGCTGCACCGCCTTGTGGGTAGTGTTGCCGGTGTTCAGGTCGGGGAACACGAAGACTGTCGCACGCCCGGCCACCGCGCTGTCCGGCGCCAGCTGGCGGGCGATCTCCGGGTTGGCGGCCGCGTCGTACTGCAAGGGCCCATCGATCAGCAGCCCTTGCTCCGCGCCTTGCGCCAGGCGCGTGGCCTCGCGCACCTTGCCCACTTCCTCGTCGCTGGCCGAATCGCTGGAATAACTGATCATCGCCACCCGCGGCGCAATGCCGAAGGCCTGCGCCGATTCGGCGCTCTGCCGGGCGATCTCGGCCAGCTCGCTGGCATTGGGGTGAGGGTTCATCACGCAGTCGCCGTAGACCAGCACCTGCTCGGGGAACAGCATGAAGAACACCGACGACACCAGGCTCGCACCCGGTGCGGTCTTGATCAGTTGCAGGGCCGGGCGGATGGTGTTGGCGGTGGAGTGCACCAGGCCCGAGACCAGGCCGTCGACCTCGTCCAGGGCCAGCATCATGGTGCCGATCACCACCGGGTCTTCCAGCTGCTGTTCGGCCATGGGCGCGTTGAGGTTCTTGCTCTTGCGCAGTTCGACCATCGGCTCCACATAACGCCCGCGAATCAGCTCGGGATCGAGCACTTCCAGGTCCGGAGGCAAGCTGATGCCCTGGGCGCGGGCCACGGCCTCGACCTCCTCGGGCTTGGCCAGCAGCACGCAACGGGCAATGCCGCGCGCCTGGCAGATGGCCGCGGCCTGCACCAGCAGCGGCTCGGCGCCCTCGGGCAGGACGATGCGCTTGTTGGCCTGCTGCGCCCGCTGGATCAGTTGGTAGCGGAACACCGCCGGCGACAGGCGCAGCTCGCGTGGCGTACCGCAGCGCTGGTGCAGCCAGGCGGCGTCGAGGTGGCTGGCGACGAAATCGGTGATGAATTCGGCGCGGTCGCGGTCGTCCACCGGGATCTCGCGGTTCAGCGAGTTGAGCAGGTTGGCCGTGTCATACGAACCGGTGCTCACCGAAAGGATCGGCAAGCCGGCCTGCAGGGCCCCGCGGCACAGGCCGAGGATGCGTGCATCGGGCTTGCTGTCGCTGGTCAGCAGCAGGCCGGCCAGGGGCACGCCGTTGAGCGCCGCCAGGCTCACGGCAAGGATGATGTCGTCGCGGTCGCCGGGGGTCACCACCAGGGTGCCCGGGGTCAGCAGCGGCACGGTATTGGCCACGGTGCGCGCGCAGATGATGATCTTGTTCATGCGCCGCTGCTCGTAGTCACCGGCATTGAGCACCTGGGCACCGAGCAGTTCGGCGACGTCACGGGTGCGTGGGGCGTTCAGTTCGCTCTGGAATGGGATGCAGCCCAGCAGGCGGAAGTCGTTGCCACGCAGCAGCGGCGAGTGCTCGCGCAGGCGGGTGGCGAAGTCGGCCATGCTCTCGTCGGTGCGCACCTTGTTGAGGATCACACCGAGCACTTTCGGGTCACGTGGGCCGCCGAACAGCTGGGCCTGCAGTTCGACCCGCCCGGACAGCTCGCTGAGCACTTCGTTTTCCGCCGCCGAGACCAGGATCACTTCCGCGTCCAGGCTCTTGGCCAGGTGCAGGTTGACCCGCGCCGCGTAGCTGGCGTGGCGGGTCGGCACCATGCCTTCGACCACCACCACGTCATTGCCGACGCAGGCCTGCTGGTACAGGCGGATGATCTCCTCGAGCAGCTCGTCCAACTGGCCGTCGCCGAGCATGCGCTCGACCTGGGCCAGGTTCAGGGGCAGCGGCGGCTTGATGCCATGGGTGCGCGCGACCAGTTCGCTGGAGCGCTCCGGGCCGGTGTCGCCGGGGTGGGGCTGGGCGATCGGCTTGAAGAAGCCGACCTTGAGCCCGGCGCGCTCCAGGGTGCGGATCAGGCCCAGGCTGATGGAGGTCAGGCCGACGCCGAAGTCGGTCGGCGCAATGAAAAATGTCTGCATGCGTGCTTCTCGAAATAAGCGGTGCAAGAAAAATCAACGGCCAAGGGTAGCGCTATCGGCCCCTTTCGCGCACCAGCCGCAGGCGAACGCCTTGCCGATGCGCCGTGCGCGCTGCTCGGCGTCCAGTACCCACGGCCGTGCCTGCCAGGGCGGCTGGTGGCGCAGGTGCTGGGTATGGCCGCAGGACAGCTCGACCACCCAGTGGCCGTCCTCGTCCTGGTGAAAGCCGAGGATCCGACTGATGGGCCGCCCCTCGTCCGCGCCGCGTTCGCAATCGGGCGGTGCGTTGGTTACACTTGTGCGCTCTACATTCTTTTGCAAAAGGTCTTGCCCCATGCTGATCGCCGCCAACAAGGCTGTGTCCATCGACTATACCCTGACCAACGACGCCGGGGAGACCATCGACAGCTCCGCCGGCGGTGCGCCGTTGGTTTACCTGCACGGTGCCGCCAACATCATTCCGGGCCTGGAAAAAGCCCTGGAAGGCAAGCAGGCCGGCGACGAGCTGGAAGTTGCCATCGAGCCGGAAGACGCCTACGGCGAATACCTGGCCGAACTGGTCAGCACCCTGAACCGCAGCCTGTTCGAAGGCGTCGACCAGCTGGAAGTGGGCATGCAGTTCCACGCTTCGGCGCCGGATGGCCAGATGCAGATCGTCACCATCCGTGACATCGACGGCGACGACATCACCGTCGACGGCAACCACCCGCTGGCTGGCCAGCGCCTGAACTTCAAGGTCAAGGTCGTCGACGTGCGTGACGCCAGCGAAGAAGAAATCGCTCACCGTCACATCCACGGTGAAGGTGGCCACCACCACTGATTTTCTGCGCTAAGCTCAGAAAGTCGCCAGGCGCTCGGACAAGCCGGCATGCCTCTTCAGCGGGGGCACTGCAGGGCTCGGAGGAGCGCCTTTTTAGTGGGCGCGATTTGCCCCTGGCGGTAATCGGGAACCTGAGAGGGGATTCAACATGAGTGCATTTCACGACCTGACGTTGAAGGCGTTGAACGGCGGGGACCTGCCCCTGGCGCCGTTCAAGGGCCAGGTGGTGCTGGTGGTCAATGTCGCCTCCAAGTGTGGCCTGACGCCGCAATACGCTTCGCTGGAAAAGCTCCATCAGCAATTCAAGGGCAAGGGTTTCCACGTACTGGGCGTGCCCTGCAACCAGTTCGCCGGGCAGGAGCCGGGCAGCGAGAAAGAAATCCAGGAGTTCTGCCGCCTCAACTATGGCGTGAGCTTCCCGCTGGGTGCCAAGCTGGAGGTCAATGGCCACGAGCGTCACCAGCTGTACCGTCTGTTGGCGGGCGAGGGGGCGGAGTTTCCGGGCGACATCACCTGGAACTTCGAGAAGTTCCTGGTAGGCAAGGACGGCCGCGTGCTGGCGCGCTTCGCCCCGCGCACCGCGCCGGATGATCCGTCGGTCGTACAGGCCATCGAAAAAGCCCTGATCTGATGGCGTACTCTGTGGGAGCGGGTTTACCCGCGAATGCTGCAGTGGCCGAACCGACGCATTCGCGGGTAAACCCGCTCCCACATCCTTCACATCACAATATCTGCGAATCACCCAGATCAATAATGCTGGGCCACGCCCCCCGCAGCCCCTAACCTCAGGCGCATTTCCTCCCCCAGACGGAAGCGCCCCCATGTCCAGCAACCCCTTGTTCCAGCCCTTCACCCTCGGCGCGCTCGAGCTGCCGACCCGCGTCGTCATGGCGCCGATGACCCGCACCTTCTGCCCCGGCGGCGTGCCCCACGCGGGCGTGGTCGAGTATTACCGTCGGCGCGCCGCGGCTGGCGTGGGCCTGATCATCACCGAGGGCACCACGGTTGCGCACAAGGCAGCCAATGGCTACCCCAATGTGCCGCAGTTCCACGGCGAAGCGGCCCTGGCGGGGTGGAAGCAGGTGGTCGATGCGGTGCACGCCGAAGGCGGGCGCATCGTCCCGCAGCTGTGGCACGTGGGCGCGGTGCGCCGCCTGGGTACCGAGCCGGACGCCAGTGTGCCGGGCTACGGCCCGAGCGAGAAGGTCAAGGACGGCCAGGTGCTGGTGCACGGCATGAGCCACGACGACATCCGTGACGTGATCGCGGCCTTCGCCCAGGCCGCACGCGACGCCCAGGCCATCGGCATGGACGGCGTGGAAATCCACGGCGCCCACGGTTACTTGATCGACCAGTTCTTCTGGGAAGCCAGCAACCGCCGTGACGACGAATACGGCGGCGACCTGGCCGGCCGCTCGCGCTTCGCCATCGAGCTGGTCGAGGCCGTGCGCGCCGCGGTAGGGCCGGACTTCCCGATCATCTTCCGCTTCTCCCAATGGAAGCAGCAGGACTACAGCGCCCGCCTGGTGGAATCGCCGGAAGCCCTGGCGGCCTTCCTCGCGCCGCTGGCCGATGCGGGTGTGGATATCTTCCACTGCTCGACCCGACGCTTCTGGGAAGCGGAGTTCGAAGGCTCCGAGCTGAACCTGGCCGGCTGGACCCGCACCCTGACCGGCAAACCGACCATCACCGTCGGCAGCGTCGGCCTGGATGGCGAGTTCCTGCAGTTCATGGTTGACACCGACAAGGTGGCCAAGCCGGCCAGCCTGGAAGGCCTGCTGCGCCGCCTGGGCGACGAGGAATTCGACCTGGTGGCAGTCGGCCGGGCGTTGCTGGTGGATGCCGAGTGGGCGCAAAAGGTGCGAGAAGGGCGCGAGGCCGATGTGCTGCCGTTCAGCCGTGAGGCGTTGACGACCCTGGCTTGATCGTCAGCGGCAGGCCGGCAGGCGTCGCCTGGCAGGCGTTGAACAGGTGCGATTCGAACTGTTCGACGATCGCCGGCCAACCCTGGCGGCTGGCGTGCTGGCGGGCATTGAGGCGCACCCGGCGCAGGGTTTCGGGTTCCTCCAGCAGCCAGCAGGCTGCCGCCATGAAGGCGGCCTGGTCGCCGGGCATGGCCAGGGCGCCGCTGTAGCCATGGCGGATGTGCTGGGCGGCGGCGGCCTCGTCGTAAGCGACCACCGCCAGCCCGGAAGCCAGGGCTTCGAGCACCACGTTGCCGAAGGTTTCGGTCAGGCTCGGGAACAGGAACAAATCGCCGCTGGCATAATGCTCGGCCAGGGCCTCGCCACGTTGGGCGCCGCAGAATACGGCATCCGGCGACTGTTGCTGGAGGGCTGCGCGCTGCGGACCGTCGCCCACCACCACCAGGCGCAGGCGCAACTGTGGATAAGCCTTCTGCAGTGCCTGAAAGCAAGGCTCCAGCAGGGTCAGGTTCTTTTCCGCGGCCAGGCGCCCGACGTGCAGCACGGCGATGTCATCCGGCCCCAGCCCCCAGCTTTCGCGCAGCGCCTGGCTGCGCCGGGCCGGGTTGAACAGGCAGGCATCGACGCCCCGGGCCATCAAGGCCAGGCGCTCGAAACCACGGCGCTGCAGTTCCAGGCGCTGGCTGACGCTGGGAACCAGGGTGGCGGCCGTGCGCCGGTGGAACCAGCGCAGGTAATGGGTGAGCAGCCGCGCCAGCAGGCCCAGGCCGTACTGGCCGGAGTATTGCGGGAAGTTGGTATGGAAGCCGCTGACCACCGCCACCCCCAGGCGCCGCGCCGCGCGCAGGGCACTGAGCCCCAGCGGGCCCTCGGTGGCGATGTACAGCACATCCGGGCGCTGCCGTCGCCAGCGGCGCAGCAGCTTGTGCATCGACACCTCGCCCCACTGCAGGCCGGGGTAGCCGGGCAGGGCCCAGCCACGGCAGAGCAGCACGTCCTGGTCATCTGCCACAGGCGCTTCATCGGCCTGGCGCGGCCTGACGATTTCCACCTGGTGCCCGCGCTGTCGCAAGCCTTCGCTGAGGCGGCCAAGGGTATTGGCCACGCCGTTGATTTCGGGTGGGAAGGTTTCGCTGACGAGGGTGATGCGCAGTGCGGGTGTATTCATGTCAAAAAGTTTCCGCTCGCTCCGTTGCGCTGATGTGACGGTGTTGTGACGGACAGATGACGCCTGATTTCCGGCAGTTTCGACGGTATGACTTTTTGTTTGCACTGAGCTCAAGTGGCCATCACGGCAGCCGATGAAGATGCATCCAAGTCGGTCGATGCGCTCCGGGAGCGGTGATGTTCAACAGCAAGCTCAAGCAAGAAATCCAGCAACTGCGTGAACAACTGGCGGCCAGCGAGCAGGTCAAGAGCAGCCTCGACAGCGAGATGCTGGTGTTGCAGCTCGACCCCCAGGGGCGCATCGAGCAGGTCAATGCCAACTTCGAAAGCGAGATGCAGTATCGCGCCGAACAACTGATCGGCCGCAACATCGAAGACATCGTGCCGGTGCACGTGAAAAAGCTCGATTTCTACCAGCGCATGAAAAGCGCCATCACCCGCGGCGAACACCTCAATGGGGCCTTCCGCCTGCTCCGTGGCAACGGCCAGGAGGCCTGGCTGCGTTCGATCCTGCAGCCGGTGAAGGGGGCCGACGGGCGCATCAAGCACTTCTCGATGCACTCCAGCGACCTGACCCGCACCATCGAGGCCTCGCGCGAGCATGAGAGCCTGATCAAGGCGCTGATGCGTTCCACCGCCGTTATCGAGTTCAACCTCCAGGGCGAGGTGCTGACCGCCAACGATCGCTTCCTGAATGCAGTCGGTTACAACCTGGAACAGGTGCGCGGCAAACATCACCGCCTGTTCTGCGAACCGGAAGAAGCCAACTCGGCCGGCTACCAGGCGTTCTGGGACAAGCTGCGGCGTGGCGAGTACGTGGCCGACCGCTTCAAGCGGGTCGATGCCCACGGGCGCACGATCTGGCTGGAGGCCTCCTACAACCCGATCTTCGATGCCCACGACGTGCTCTACAAGGTAGTCAAGTTCGCCACCGTGATCACCGATCAGGTCAACCAGGAACAGGCCGTGGCCCAGGCCGCGGACATCGCCTATTCCACCTCGCTGGCCACCGACGACAGCGCGCGCAAGGCCACCGACGTGGTGACCCAGACCGTCGAGGTGATGCGCGGCCTGGAAGGTTCGATGCAGGATGCCGCCGATGGCATCCAGGCGCTGGACAAGCAGTCCAAGGTGATCGGCGCGATCATCAAGACCATCAGCGACATCGCCGGGCAGACCAACCTGCTGGCGCTCAACGCCGCCATCGAGGCCGCCCGCGCCGGTGAGCAGGGCCGTGGCTTTGCCGTGGTCGCCGACGAAGTGCGCCAGCTGGCCTCGCGTACCAGCAGCGCCACCGAGGAAATCGCCAAGGTGGTGCAGCAGAACGAGCAACTGGCCCAGGCAGCGGTGGACATCATCGACACCAGCAAGCGCCAGGCCGAGCAGGGCTTGGCGTTGGCCGCCGATACCGGGGGCGTGATCGTCGAGATCCAGGAAGGGGCGAAGAAGGTGGTGGATGCGGTGGGGCAGTTTTCCAGTCAGCTGAGCCACTGACCCGCGCAGCGAAAGGGGCCGCCGGCGGCCCCGATCTCAAGCTTCTGGTCTGGGCAGGGCGTGCCTCAACCCTTGGCTTCGGTTTCCTTGATGTGGTCGTAGACGAACCCCATCACTGCACTGACCAGGTCTGCTTCAAGGTTCAGGTTTGCCTCGATGCTGGTGTTATGCGGCAGCGAGTAGAAGGCGCCATTCGTGCCGAACTGGGTTGACTCGCGCGAGCTTTCGATAACGGCATAGGTCATGATCTCCACCAGCGATTTGCTGTAGATGATGACGCCGTCCACCGGGTGGGCCGTGAAGTGGATCTGATCGTAAGGGTGCCAGATGTTGTTGGCCTCCAGCAGCTGGCTCAGGCGCCACTTCGCGCGGTGCTCGGCGACCACGAAACCTTGCCGGTGTGGCTCGACGCCCGCCAGTTCGATGAAGTCGTTCGATTTTACGTCTGGGAATTCTATTGTTCTGAATGCTGCCATTTTCAATCTCCAGATTGCTCAAGGCCGCCTGAGTGCGGCCTTGGGCGTATTGGAAATCAAGCAGGCGTGGGCCATGCGCTACATAGTTATTACGCGCGCTCCCTCACGTAGAACAGCGTCGCCCCGGCCACCGCCGCCGGCATCATCAGCACGTTCACCAGCGGCACCAGCAGCGCCAGGTAGGTGATGCCGCCAAAGCCCAGCGACTGCCAGCGCTTGCTGCGCAGCCAGGCCAGCATGTCCTGCCAGCTCATCTTGTTGTTGTCCGCCGGGTAGTCGATGTACTGGATGGCCATCATCCACACGCCGAACATCAGCCACAGCGGCGCGGCGACCACATTGACCACCGGGATCAGCGACAGGATGAACAGCCCGATGGCCCGTGGCAGGAAGTAGCCGAGCTTGCGCATTTCGCGGCTGAACGTGCGCGGCACCATGGCCACCAGCTCGCCCCAGCTGAACGCCGGGAAGGGGTCTTCACCGCGCACCACCACCTCGACCTTTTCCGCCAGGAAGCCATTGAACGGCGCGGCGATGACGTTGGCCACCAGGGTGAAGGTGAAGAACACCATCAGCACCAGCAAGGCGACGAACAGCGGCCAGAGGATGTAGGAAAGAAAACTCAGCCAGCTCGGCAGGGTCGGCATCAAGGCATCGAGCCACAGGCCGAATTCGTGGCCGGCGAAGTAGATCAGGCCGCCGAACAGCAGCAGGTTGACCGCCAGCGGCAGCAGCACGAACATCCGCAGGTTGGGGCTCAGCACCAGTTTCAGGCCTTCGCGCAGGTACTGGGGGCCGGAGAGGACAGGGGCTTGCATCGGAAAACTCCGCAGAGAAGGAAAACCCGCTGACCTTACCGAGTTTGCCGCGCCGACGAAAGGCAGGCGGGCATGAAGAAACCGCCTGTAACAAAAGCGCCGGGGCGATTTGCCACGGTGAAATTCGCAGATAGAAGATGCCTATGAGGTGGATTGTCGAAGGATATTTCCTTAATCTCTGCCACCTCGCTACAGTGCGCTCACTTTCGCTTTATGGACCTGCGCGTTGTAGCCTTCCCCAAGTGCTGCGTGGGTCCTTTTCAATACTCGGCTGGCGCAGCCGGTACACCGTGCCGGCCCCTGCGGCCCGCTCGACAGGAGTTCGACATGTCTGAAGTACGTCATTCGCGCGTCATCATCCTCGGTTCCGGCCCTGCCGGTTACAGCGCCGCGGTGTATGCCGCCCGCGCCAACCTCAAGCCGCTGCTGATCACCGGCATGCAGGCCGGCGGCCAGCTGACCACCACCACCGAAGTCGACAACTGGCCGGGCGACCCCCATGGCCTGACCGGCCCGGCACTGATGCAGCGCATGCAGGAACACGCCGAGCGTTTCGAGACCGAGATCGTCTTCGACCACATCAACGCCGTCGACCTGGCCAACAAGCCGTACACCCTGCAAGGTGACAGCGGTACCTACACCTGCGACGCGCTGATCATCGCCACCGGTGCCAGCGCCCGTTACCTGGGCCTGCCGTCCGAAGAAGCGTTCATGGGCAAGGGCGTGTCGGCCTGCGCCACCTGCGATGGCTTCTTCTACCGCAACAAGCCGGTCGCCGTGGTCGGTGGCGGCAACACCGCCGTGGAAGAGGCGCTGTACCTGGCCAACATCGCCAGCAAGGTGACCCTGGTCCACCGCCGTGAAACCTTCCGCGCCGAGAAGATCCTGATCGACAAGCTCAACGCCCGTGTCGCCGAAGGCAAGATCGAGCTCAAGCTCAACGCCACCCTGGACGAAGTGCTGGGTGACAACATGGGCGTCACCGGTGCGCGCCTGAAGAACAACGACGGCAGCTTCGACGAAATCAAGGTCGACGGCGTGTTCATCGCCATCGGCCACACCCCGAACACCTCGCTGTTCGAAGGCCAGCTGACCCTCAAGGACGGCTACCTGGTGGTCAACGGCGGCCGTGAAGGCAACGCCACCGCCACCAACGTAGAAGGCGTGTTCGCCGCGGGCGACGTGGCAGACCACGTCTACCGCCAGGCCATCACCTCGGCCGGTGCCGGCTGCATGGCCGCGCTGGACGTCGAGCGCTACCTGGACGGCCTGGCCAACGCCTCGTTCTGATTCGGGTAAAGAAAAACCGGCCTTCTGGCCGGTTTTTTCATGCCTGCCGTTTATTCACAGGCTCAGGCGCATGGACAGGTCCACCGCCTTCACGTCCTTGGTCATCGCACCGATCGAGATGTAGTCCACGCCGGTTTCGGCGATCACCCGCAGGGTGGTTTCACTGACCCCGCCGCTGGCCTCCAGCTTGGCCTTGCCGGCGGTGATGCGCACGGCTTCGCGCATCTCGTCCAGGGTCAGCTCGTCGAGCATGATGATGTCCGCCCCGGCGGCCAGGGCTTCGCGCAGTTCGTCCAGGCTTTCCACTTCGATCTCCACCGGCTTGCCCGGGGCGATGCGGTGCGCGGCTGCCACGGCCTCGGGCACGCCACCGCTGGCGGCGATGTGGTTTTCCTTGATCAGGAAGGCGTCGTACAGGCCGATGCGGTGGTTGTGGCAACCGCCGCAGGTCACCGCGTACTTCTGCGCCAGACGCAGGCCTGGCAGGGTCTTGCGGGTGTCGAGCAGGCGCACCGAGGTGCCTTCCACCAGATCGGCGAGCAAGCGTGCGCGGGTGGCCACGCCCGACAGCATCTGCAGGAAGTTCAGCGCGCTGCGCTCGCCGCTGAGCAACGAGCGGGCCGGGCCTTCGAGGTGGAACAGCGGCTGGTTGGCGGTGGCGCGCTCACCGTCGGCGACCTGCCAGTGCACCGCCACCCGCGGGTCGAGCTGGCGGAACACCGCGTCGACCCAGGCGGTGCCGGCGATCACGCAGTCTTCGCGGGTGATGATGGTGGCCTTGGCCAGGCGCTCGGCCGGGATCAGCTGTGCGGTGATGTCGCCGCTGCCGATATCCTCCAGCAGCGCGCGGCGCACGTTGGCTTCGATCTCGGCGGTCAGGTCGGCAAGGCGTAGGTTCGGCATGGTCGGCTCCACAAGCTAGATGCCGGCGATTATAGGGCAGGGGGCCTCGCTGTACAGCCGCTTGCGCCTCGACCTTTGGTCAGGTCGCGGGAGCGATCAGGTGAAACCAGGGTCAGTACCCGGCCGATGAATAGAGGCTGGCGGCTGTCGGCATTTTTATCGATAATGGCGCCCAGTATTTGGCGTCATAGCTTTGACGATTCTTCGCCCCAACGAACAAGTCACCCAGCAAGGAGTCCGGGATGCATAAAGAAGGCAAGGTGGTGCCCTTGGCGGCCGCCATCGATCAAGGCGCGCGCACGCCTTTGCCTTGCCTACCGGTGCTGCTCCTGCAGGTGCGCGACAAGGCCGCATTGCAGTTGCGTCAGGGCCTGCAGGACCTGTTCGACAATGCCGACGACACGCTGTTCGAGATGGCCGACCGGGCACCCGACCGTTTCGACCAGAACCTCTATTTCGAAGCCATGCGCGACCTGCGCCTCAAGCGCAAGAGCATCGAGCGCGGCTTCCTCGACATCTTCCATGACACCTTCGCCCGCATCGGCCAGCGCGACCCGCTCGGCCAATCGGGCGGGTCGCGCAGCAACGCCCAGCTCGAGCGTACGGTGGCCGTCGATGGCATGGTTGCACGGGTGCTGTCCCGCGACGGTGTCGCCCTCGCGCAGTTGGGGCTGCGCTTGCAGAGCCTGCTCGAATGCACGCTGGCCGAGCAGCACAATCCGTTGGGGCCGGCCGCGCTGTGCGGTTACTTCCTCGATGCCGGGCGCAACCTGGGGGTGGGCCTGCGGGTCAAGCTGGTGCTGCTGAAGCTGTTCGAGCGCTATGTGCTGCGTGACATCGACGTGCTCTACGCTGAAGCCAACCAGTTGCTGGCCGCCGCCGGGGTGCTGGCGCAGCTGCCGCCGGCGCCGCGGCGGCGGGCCGAAGACCGACGCCCGGGCTCACGGCGGATGGCGGCCAGCCTCGGGCCTGATGACGACAGTGTTGCCGACAGCGCCGGGCAGGCCTTCATCGCTTCGCTGCAGGGCCTGCTGGCACCTGCGCGCGGGCGCGTTGCGCCGCGCCTGCAGTCAGTCGCCACGGCCCAGCCGATCAGCACCGGCGACCTCCTGCGCCTGCTGTCGCACCTGCAGAACTACGTGCCTGCAGCCATCGACGAAGACGATTTCGACCTGGGCCAGCAGCTGGAGCAATTGCTGCTGCGGGTCAGCGTGCGCAGCGGCACGCGCCGGCGCATCGGCCATGCCGACGAAGACATGATCAACCTGGTCGGCCTGCTGTTCGCCTACATCGAGGGCGACGACAACCTGCCACGCAGCCTGCGCACGCTCATCGCGCGCCTGCACATTCCGATGCTCAAGGTCGCCCTGCTGGACAAGGGCCTGTTCAGCAGGGCCAGCCACCCGGCGCGGCGCCTGCTCAACGAGATCGCCGCCGCGGCCATCGGTTGGGAGGCCGGCACTGACAGCCCGTGCGACAGCCTGCAAGTGCGGGTTGAGCGTATCGTCCAGCGCCTGCTCAACGATTTCACCGAAGACCCCGCGCTGTTCGCCGAGCTGTTGGAAGACTTCGTTGCGTTCAGCCAGGACGAGCGCCGTCGCAACGAACTGCTCGAACAACGCACCCGCGATGCCGAGGAGGGCCGTGCACGTACCTTGCTTGCCCGCCAACAGGTGCAGCAGGTGCTCAATCAACGCCTGCGCGGGCGTGTGCTGCCGCAGGTGGTGGTGCAGATGCTGGTGCAGGGCTGGAGCCAGGTGCTGCTGCTGGCCTGGCTCAGGCAAGGCGAGGCGTCCGCAGCGTGGCGGCAAGCCGTGGCGACCATGGACACGCTGCTCGGCAGCCTCGCCCCCGCCGCTGAGCCACACGCCCTGCTGCAGCAGGTGCCCGGCCTGCTCAAGGCCCTGCGCGATGGCCTGGCCAGCGTGGC
Organism: Pseudomonas sp. NPDC089401; assembly: GCF_044749485.1. Classification (NCBI taxonomy): domain Bacteria; kingdom Pseudomonadati; phylum Pseudomonadota; class Gammaproteobacteria; order Pseudomonadales; family Pseudomonadaceae; genus Pseudomonas; species Pseudomonas sp. NPDC089401. Next base: position 166,651 of record NZ_JBIVIA010000012.1, read on the forward strand.
GCTGGACTCCCAGGCGACCCGCGAATTCTTTGCCCAACTGGAGCAACTGCACCTGCGTGCCTGCGGGGGGGCCGCAGCGGCGTCGCAGGAGATGCTGGTTGCCGAAGATATCGTCCTGGCCATCGCCGAGGAGCCGGCCTGTGCGCCACTGCGCCAGGCCGATGGCCAGGTGGCCGAGCGGCGGCTGGTCCGGTGCCTGCGTATCGGCGCCTGGGTCGAAGTGCTCGATGACGACGAACCGCTGCGCTGCAAGCTGGTGGCGCGCATCGACAGCAGCGACCGCCTGGTCTTTGCCAACCGCACCGGCATGAAGGTGCGCGAATGGAACTCGGCCAGCCTGGCCCAGGCCCTGGGCCGCGGCGAGGTGCGGCTGCTCGATGACGGCCTGCTGTTCGAGCGTGCCCTGCAGAGCGTGCTCGACGGCCTGCGCCTGCAACGGGTGCACTGAGCAGCATTACAATCATTCACATGCAAAGGGCCGCGCCGGCAAGGCATACTGCGGACCTGTACCGGCGCTTTTCAGGATCTGCCCCATGCAATTGGACCGTGCCACTGGCTGGTTCCACGGAACCGGCATCAGCCACTGCCCCTCGCCGAACTTCAATGCCCGCCCCGACGGCGAGGCGATCTCCCTGCTGGTGATCCACAACATCAGCCTGCCGCCGGCCTGCTTCGGCAGCGGCAAGGTCCAGCAGTTCTTCCAGAACCGCCTGGACCCGGACGAACACCCGTATTTCCAGAGCATCAGCCACCTGACCGTGTCGGCGCACCTGTTCGTCGAGCGCGACGGCGCGGTGACCCAGTTCGTGTCCTTGCTCGACCGCGCCTGGCATGCCGGTGTGTCGAGCTTCGACGGGCGTGAAGGCTGCAACGACTTTTCCATCGGCATCGAGCTGGAAGGCACCGACGACCTGCCTTACACCGATGCCCAGTATCAGCAGCTGGAGTGCCTGACCCGGCATATCCGTGCCGCCTGGCCGGCCATCGACCTGGCACGCATCCAGGGCCACAGCGACATCGCGCCGGTGCGCAAGACCGACCCCGGCCCGGCATTCGACTGGCCGCGTTACCGCAACGCCGTGAAGGACAACGAGGGCAAGGCATGAGTTTTCTGGTGCTGATCTTGGCGCTGTGGGTCGAGAAGTTCTCGGCCCTGCGCCACCGAGTGCAACGCGATGGCTTCTTTCTCGGTGAGCTGGTGCGCCTGGAGCGCAGTGGCAAGGTCCAGCCGTGGTGGACGCTGGCGATCCTGATTCTCGCGCCGGTGGCGCTGCTGGTGCTGCTGTTGCATGTGCTGGGGCCAGTGGCCTACGGCCTGCTGGCCCTGCCGGTGCACCTGCTGGTGTTGATCTACAGCCTTGGCCGCGGTGATGCCAAGGGCGCCCTCGGGCCGTTCCGCGATGCCTGGCGGCGCGGTGATGACCAGGCTGCGCTGCACGTGGCCGAGCGCGACCTGGGGCTGGTGGCCGAAGAGCCCCATGGCCTGCTGGTGAGGGTGCAGGGCTACCTGCTCTGGCAGGTGTACCAGAGCTTCTTTGCAGTGATCTTCTGGTACTTCGTGCTCGGCCCCGGCGCAGCCCTGGCCTACCGCCTGCTGGCGCTGACCGCCGAGCATGGCAAGCAGCCCGCGCTCAAGGCGCGGGCCGAGCAGCTGCGGCACATCATGGACTGGTTGCCGGTGCGGGTGCTGGCACTGAGTTTCGCGCTGGTCGGCAACTTCGTGGCGGTGACCCGGGTGATGCTGCACGAGCTGCTCAACTGGCACATCAGCGCGGCCCATTTGGTGGCGCGGGTCGGCCGGATCGCCGACGACATCCCCGAGGAAGAAGACGCCCAGCGCGGGCTGGGGCGGCTGGACAGCCTGTGGGAGCTGCTGCTGCGCTGCGCGGTGTTGTGGTACGCCGGGTTTGCCCTGTGGACGGTGCTGGTCTGAAACATTCCCGAAAGCTGGCGCGATACCTGTAGGAGCGGGTTTACCCGCGAAGCAGACAACGCCGTGGATGGCACGGGCTTCGCCCGTGTTCGCGGGTGAACCCGCTCCCACAGGGTTCACCACCAGCAGGTGCATCGAGCATTACTGGTTAACCTTAAGTTACAAACCTCCGATTCGATCTGCGCTATACAGGTGGCCTAGTGCTACCCCGCAGAACAACAAGAATCCATGGAGGTGCCCGTGAAGCGTCTGCTCTACCCGGCCATCGCACTGATGAACCGGCTGAGCTTCGGTCAGAAGTTCAGCCTTGTCAGTGTCCTGTTCTTCCTGCCCATGCTGGCCACCAGCTTCTACCTGGTGCGCGACGCCTACCAGCAGTTCCATGCCACCCGCGCCGAGCTCCAGGGCATCGCACCCCTGGCCGACAGCCTGGCCCTGCGCGCCGACCTCGAAGCCCTCGGCAACCTGGTGCAGATCAATGCCGTGCTCGGCCAGTCGGGCCAGGCCGGGGACCTGGAGTCGCGAATTGCCGCGTTGCAGGACAAGGCGCAGACGCAACTGCAGTCACTCAACGGCCATGCGTCGGTACCCCAGGCCAAGCTTGACGAACTGGCCAGCGCCTTTGCCAGCGCCCGCGCCGAGTCGTCGTTGCAGAACAAGGCCGCGCTGTTCGACAAGCTGCTGGCCCAGGCCCAGATGCTCGGCAAGCAGGTGGTGAGCCAGGCCGGCTTGAGCCAGGACAGCCAGGCCTCGGTGCGCCAGTTGAGCGAGCTGCTGGGTGTCAGCACGGCGCAAGTCACCCAGGCGCTGGGGGAGGGCCGAGCGATGGGCGCGGTGGCGCTTGGCCGTGGTTTCATCGACTCCACCGGCAGCGCCCGTTTCGAAGACCTGCTGCAACGCCTCGAGCGCCTGGCGGCGGACTACGCGCTGCGATTGGACGATGCCCTGGCCAGTGACCCTGGCGCCAAGGTTGGCTTGGCGGCTGTGGCCGACGCCAGCCGGGCGACGGTGAAACAGGCGGCCACCCTGTTCGAGGAGCAGGTGGTGGTAGCGGAAACCCTCGATGCCCCGTGGCCTGCCTTCTATCAACAGGTCAGCGATCTGATGGGGCAGACCTACCGGCTCAACGATGCCGTGCTTGGGCACCTGCAGGGCCTGCTCGAAACCCGGCTGGCCGAGCAACGACTGCGCATGATCGCCCTCGGTGCGGTGCTGGCGGGTGTATTCGTGCTGATCCTCTACCTCTACGGCGGTTTCTACGTCTCGACCCGGGCGACCCTGCGCCGGCTCGGCGGTGCCATGCACCAGGTCGCCGGCGGCGACATGACGGTCAGCTTCCAGGCCCACAGCCGTGACGAACTGGGCGAACTGGGCCAGGGCTTCAGCGAAACCGTGCGGCGCATCCGTGGCCTGATCGAGCAGGTCGGGCACACCGTGGTGGCGGTCGAGGCCCAGGCCGGGCAGGTGCTGGCGGTGTCGGCGCGGAGCAACCAGGCGGTCAGCGGCCAGCGCGAGCAGATCGAGCAGGTGGCCACGGCGATGAACCAGATGAGCGCCACTGCCCAGGAAGTGGCGCGCAGCGCGGCGTTGGCCGCCGATGGCGCGCAGCAGGTCAACCGCGAAGGCGCCAGTGGCCGCTCGCTGGTGCAAAGCCAGCAGGGCAGCATTGGCCGGCTGGCGGCCGAGATCGACCAGACGGTGCTGGCGATCAACCAACTGGCCGACGACAGCCAGGCCATCGGCCAGGTGCTGGAGGTGATCCGCAGCATTGCCGAGCAGACCAACCTGCTTGCGCTGAACGCAGCCATCGAGGCGGCCCGGGCCGGGGAGCAGGGGCGCGGCTTTGCCGTGGTCGCCGACGAGGTACGCACCCTGGCCCGGCGCACCCAGGACTCCACGGCGCAGATCGCGCAGATGATCCAGCGCCTTCAGGAGGGCGTGGCGGCGGCGGTACGGGCGATGGGCAGCAGCCACCAGATGGCCGCGGGCACGGTCGACGAGGCGCGTCAGGTGCAGTTGGCGCTGGGCAATATCCTCGGTGCGGTGGGCGGGATCGTCGAGCAGAACCAGCAGATCGCTGCGGCAGTGGAGCAGCAGACGGCGGTGGCCCATGACATCGACCGCAACATCGTGGCGATCAACCGTGCGGCCCAGGACACTACCCAGGGGGCGTGCCAGACCGAGGATGCCAGCCGGGCGTTGTCGGCGCAGGTGGTGGAATTGAAGCGGTTGATCGGGGCGTTCAGGGTGTGAGGTCTACCTGTACCGGCCTCTTCGCGGGTAAACCCGCTCCCACAGGTAATGCACTGCAGGCAAATCTTGTGAAATCACTGTGGGAGCGGGCCGGCCCTTTCGCGGGCAAGCCCGCTCCCACAGGTTATTGCACGGGATGCAAACCTTGTGAAACCCCTGTGGGAGCGGGTTCACCCGCGAAAGGGCCGGCGCTACCAGCCAAAAAGCTCGCAGGCATTGCGGCTGCTGGCTTCAGCCAGCTCATCAGCGTCGATGCCGATCAGCTCAGCCAACGCCTGCGCAATCTCCGGCAAGTGCTCCGGGCTGTTGCGCTGCCCGGCAAACATCGCCGGTGCCATGTCCGGCGAGTCGGTCTCCAGCACGATGCTCTCCAGCGGCAGGCGCGCAATGGTCTTGCGCAAGCGCAACGCCTGCGGCCAGGTCGCCGCGCCACCCAGGCCCAGCCTGAAGCCCAGCTTGATGTACTCGCGCGCCTCCTCATAGCTCCCGGCAAAGGCATGGATAACCCCACCCCTGGGCAGCTTGTAGCGCTTGAGCGTGGCAATCACCTGGGCATGGCTGCGGCGCACGTGCAGGAGGGCGGGCAATGCGAAATCGCAGGCCATCTGCAACTGTGCCTCGAACAGGGCCTGCTGGCGTTCCTTGTCCAGTTCCTCCAGGTAGAAGTCCAGGCCGAATTCACCGACCGCGCACAGCCGCGAGTCTCCGCGCAGGCGCTCCAGCCATTCGCGCAACTGCACCAGGTGCTCGGGACGATGCTGCTCCAGGTAGACCGGGTGCAGCCCCAGCGCCGCATGCACGCTGTCTTCGGCGCAGGCCAGGTCCCAGACTCGCTGGAAGTTCGCCTGGTACACCCCCAGCACCACCATCCGCTCCACCCCGCGTGCCGCCGCATTGGCCAGCAGGCGCGGGCGGTCGGCGTCGAAGTCGGGGAAGTCGAGGTGGGTGTGGGTGTCGATCAGGCGCATGGTCAGGCGGCCGCAATGCGTTGCTTGAAGGTCCGGCCGACGGCGTGCACCCCAGGTTCGTAACGCTTCTCTTCGATCGCGGCCAGGGCCAGATCCAGCGCGGTGGCGGCGATCAGCCCGTGCTGCTGGGCCATGGCGTTGACCGGCAGCGGCAGGAAGTCGAGCAACTGGTTGTCGCCGAAGGTGCCCAGTTGCAGCTGGCGCGAATCGGCGGGTCGCGCCTGCAGGGTGTCGAACACCCCTTGCAGCAGCACGTATGAAGTGGTCACCAGGGCATCCGGCAGGCCACCCTGTTCGTCGATCAGTTGTTGCATCAGGCGCTGGCCGCATTCACGGCTGAACGCTTCGCCCTGGTAACGGCGGACCACGCCCTCGAAGCCCTGCATGGCCTCGTCGAAACCACCGGCGCGGGCCTGGCTGACGGAAAGCTCAGGGCGTGCGCCGATCAAGGCGATGCTGCGCGGCGCGGTGGCCAGCAGGCTGTCGGCGAGCTGGCGGCTGGCATCACGGTCGTCGCTGATCACCGAGCAGAAGTGCGCCGGGTCCAGGCGCCGGTCGATGGCGATCACCGGCAGGCCTTTGTCCTGCAGGTCGCGGTAACTGTCGTCCTCGGGCGGCAGGCAGCTGGCGACGAACAGCGCATCGCAGCGGCGGGCGCGGAACAGCTGCTGCAGCTGGCGCTCGCTGTCGGGCCGGTCGTCGCTGCTGGCGATCAGCAGCTGGTAGCCACGGGCGCGGGCACCTTGTTCCAGCTGCTTGGCGATGCGGGCGTAGCTGGGGTTCTCCAGATCCGGGAGAATGAAGCCCAGGGTACGGGTATGGCGGCTGCGCAGGCCGGCGGCCTGTGGGTTGGGGGTGAAGCCGTGGGCCTCGACCACCGCACGCACCCGCTCGACAGTGCTGTTGCTGATGCGTTGCTGCTCGGCCTTGCCATTGATGACGTAACTGGCAGTGGTCACGGACACACCGGCCAGACGGGCGATATCGCTGAGTTTCACCGAATTTTCCTTGTTATTGCCGGGACTGGCTACGGGACCAGGACCGGGTAGTTTGACCCGGGTTGGCCGCCACGCGCAGGCGACCATTGTCGCAATTGTCCGACAGGATGGGGCTTTTTCCCCGGAAGATTATCGAGTAACGTGGCCGCTTGGTCAGATTAAACGTTTCAGCTATTAATTTTTCTGCCTCGGCCGCCGCCCGTGCAAGGCGGTCGAACTGGCTGATTGCGTGAATATCACAACAATACCTCAGTACCCGGCATCAAAACCAAGCCTGGGGCTGCAAAAGGAGAAAGGTCATGCTCGAGCTCGCCAATGAGCAGATAGCCATGGGCCAGAAGGCCGCCAACAAGGCCGAGGCACTGCGCCTGCTGGCGGACCAGCTGGTCGCCGACGGCCTGGTGGCCGACGGTTACCTGCAAGGGTTGCAGGCACGCGAGGCACAAGGCTCGACCTTCCTCGGCCAGGGCATCGCCATCCCCCACGGCACCCCGCAGACCCGCGACCTGGTGTTCGCCACCGGCGTGCGCCTGTTGCAGTTCCCCGATGGAGTGGACTGGGGCGACGGGCAGACGGTGTACCTGGCCATCGGCATCGCGGCGCGTTCCGATGAACACCTGCGCTTGCTGCAATTGCTTACCCGTGCCCTGGGCGAGACCGACCTGGCCGAGGCGTTGCGCCGGGCCAGCTCTGCCGAAGCGCTGCTCAAGCTGTTGCAGGGCGCCCCTCAGGAACTGGCGCTGGACGCGCAACTGGTCGGCCTGAACCTGCCGGCCGAAGATTTCGACGAACTGGCCTGGCGCGGTGCGCGCCTGTTGCAGCGCGCCGGTTGCGTCGACAACGCCTTCGCCGCCGTGCTGCAGCAGGCCGAGCCGCTGCCCCTGGGCGAGGGCCTGTGGTGGCTGCACAGCGAGCGTCAGGTGCGCCAGCCGGGCCTGGCCTTCATCACCCCGCAGCAGCCGCTGCGCTACCGCGACCAGCCGCTCAACGGCCTGTTCTGCCTGGCCAGCCTCGGTGCCGCGCACCAGGCCTTGCTCGAACGCTTGTGCGAAGTGTTGATCGAAGGCCGCGGGCAGACGCTGTACCAGGCCACCAGCAGCCGCACGGTGCTCGAAGTGCTCGGCGGCGAGGCGCCGGCCGACTGGCCGAGCGCGCGCATCGTGCTGGCCAACCCCCATGGGCTGCATGCCCGCCCGGCGAAGATCCTGGCGCAGCTGGCCAAGGGCTTCGACGGTGAAATCCGCATTCGCCTGCTCGACAGCGCGCAGCCAGCGGTGTCGGTGAAGAGCCTGAGCAAGCTGCTCAGCCTCGGCGCACGGCGTGGCCAGGCGCTCGAACTGATCGCCGAACCGTCCATTGCCGGCGATGCGCTGCCCGTATTGCTGGCGGCAATCGAAGCGGGGCTGGGTGAAGAGGTCGAGCCACTGCCGACGTCTTCCACAGCGGTGGCCGAGACCGCGGTCGAGGTCTTGCAGGCGCCTGCTGCCGGTAGCCATATCCAGGGGGTGAGCGCATCCCCGGGTATTGCCAGTGGGCCGGCGCATGTCTGCGTCGAGCGCGATATCGATTACCCGCTGCGCGGCGAGTCGCCGGCGGCGGAGCGCCTGAAATTGCGCCGGGCGCTGGAAACGGTGCATGCCGAACTGCAAGCGCTGGTGCAGCGCAGCGACAAGGCCATTGGCGAGATCTTCGTCACCCACCAGGAAATGCTCGCCGACCCGGCCTTGAGCGACGATGTAGAGGTACGCCTGGCCCAGGGCGAAAGCGCCGCCGCTGGCTGGATGGCGGTGATCGAAGCTGCCGCGCGCCAGCAGGAAGCGCTGCAGGATGCCTTGCTCGCCGAGCGCGCCGCCGACCTGCGCGACATTGGCCGGCGGGTGCTGGCGCAGTTGTGTGGCGTGCAGGCTGTGGTCGAGCCCGAACAACCCTATGTATTGGTGATGGGCGAGGTCGGTCCGTCCGATGTCGCCCGTCTGGACCCGGCGCGGGTCGCCGGTATCGTCACCGCCCACGGCGGCGCCACCGCGCACAGCGCGATCGTCGCCCGTGCCCTGGGCATTCCGGCGGTGGTCGGCGCAGGCGCGGCCGTGCTGCTGCTCGAACCCGGCACGCCGTTGCTGCTCGACGGCCAGCGCGGGCTGGTCAGCGTGGCGCCGCCGGCAGATGAGCTGCAACGCGCCCTGGCCGAGCGCGACGCTCGCGAGCAGCGCCTGCAAGCCGCCTGGGCCAAGCGTCACGAACCGGCGGTGACCCGCGACGGCCACGCCATCGAAGTGTTCGCCAACATCGGCGACAGCAACGGCATCGCCAGGGTGGTGGAGCAGGGCGCCGAGGGCGTCGGCCTGCTGCGCACCGAGCTGATTTTCATGGCCCACCCGCAGGCCCCGGACGTGGCTACCCAGGAAGCCGAGTACCGCCGCGTGCTCGATGGCCTTGGCGGGCGACCACTGGTGGTGCGCACCCTCGACGTCGGCGGCGACAAGCCGCTGCCGTACTGGCCGATCGCCGCCGAGGAAAACCCCTTCCTCGGCGTGCGCGGAGTGCGCCTGACCCTGCAGCGCCCGCAGATCATGGAAGACCAGCTGCGCGCCCTGTTGCGCGCTGCCGACCAACGCCCGCTGCGCATCATGTTCCCGATGGTCGGGCAGGTTCACGAATGGCGTGAAGCACGGGCCATGGTCGAGCGCCTGCGCGAGGAGATCCCGGTCGCCGACCTGCAGGTCGGGATCATGGTCGAGGTGCCGTCGGCGGCTTTGCTGGCGCCGCAACTGGCCCGCGAAGTGGACTTCTTCAGCATCGGCACCAACGACCTGACCCAGTACACCCTGGCCATCGACCGTGGCCACCCGAGCCTCTCGGCCCAGGCCGATGGTTTGCACCCGGCGGTGCTGAGCCTGGTCGACATGACCGTGCGCGCCGCCCATGCCCACGGCAAGTGGGTGGGCGTGTGCGGCGAGCTGGCCGCCGACCCGCAGGCGGTGGCCGTGCTGCTGGGCCTGGATGTGGACGAGCTGAGCGTGGCCGCCCGCAGCATTGCCGAAGTAAAAGCCCTGGTCCGCCAGGCCGATCACCAGACCGCCCGCGCCCTGGCGCGCGAGGCCCTGCAACAGGACAGCGCCGCGGCGGTACGCGCGCTGGTGGAGCGTTACTGAATGGCCAAGATCCTCACCCTGACCCTGAACCCGGCGCTGGATGTCACCATCAGCCTCGACGCGCTGCGCCCCGGGCACGTCAACCGCGCCCAGGCCCAGCAAAGCCATGCGGCCGGCAAAGGCCTGAACGTGGCCCAGGTGCTGGCCGACCTTGGCCATCACGTGACCGTGGGTGGCTTCCTCGGCCAGGACAACCTGCAGCCATTCGAAGCACTGATCGCCCGGCGCGGCTTTGCCGACTGCTTCGTGCGCGTGCCCGGGGAAACCCGCAGCAATATCAAGGTGGTCGAAGCCGATGGCCGGGTCACCGACATCAACGGCCAGGGCCCGCAGGTTGCGGCACCGGCCCGTGACGAGCTGCTGCGCCGCCTGGTGCAGATCGCACCGGGGCATGACGCGGTGGTGGTGGCCGGCAGTTTGCCACGGGGCATCAGCGCCGAATGGTTCCGCGAACTGCTGGCGCAACTGAAGGCACAAGGCCTCAAGGTCGCCCTCGACAGTAGCGGCGAGGCACTGCGTGCCGGGCTGCAAAGCGCACCGTGGCTGGTCAAGCCGAATACCGAAGAGCTGGGCGAGGTGCTTGGCCTGCCGGTGCATGACCTTGCCGCGCAGCAGGCTGCCGCCGAACGCCTGCTGGCCAATGGGGTCGAGCATGTGGTGGTGTCGGCGGGCGAGCAGGGCGTCTGCTGGTTTGCCGCCGGCCGGGCGTTGCAGGCCTGCCCGCCGCAGGTGCGGGTGGCCAGCACCGTGGGTGCCGGCGACTCGCTGGTGGCCGGCATGGTCCACGGCCTGCTCACCGAGCAAGACCCGCCACGGACCCTGCGCCGCGCCACTGCCATCGCCGCCCAGGCCGTGACCCAGGTTGGCTTCGGCATCAACGACCGCGAGCAACTGGCGCAGCTGGAAGCCGCCGTGCAGCTGACAGAACGACAAGAGGGTTGCCGATGAACATCGCCATTGTCACCGCCTGCCCCAACGGCCAGGTGTCCAGCGTGCTCAGCGCACGCCTGCTGTCGGCCGCGGCCCAGCGCCGTGGCTGGAAGACCTGCGTCGAAGTGCAGGACGCCGAACACCCCGAGCGGCAACTGAGCGCCGCGCAGATCGCCGAGGCCGACTGGGTGCTGGTGGTCAGCACCGGCCCGGTGGACCTCGCCCGCTTCGCCGGCAAGCGCCTGTATCAGAGCACCCCGGCCCAGGCCCTGGCCGACCGCGAAGGTTTTCTCGACGAAGCGGCTGCCAAGGCTCAGGCGCAAACGGCCGAGCCGGTTGCCGTGGCGCCTGTGAGCGCCGCTCGAATCGTTGCGGTCACGGCCTGCCCGACCGGCGTCGCGCATACCTTCATGGCCGCCGAAGCCTTGCAGCAGGCGGCGCAGCAGTTGGGCTACGCACTCACGGTGGAGACCCAGGGTTCGGTTGGCGCGCGCAACCCGCTGTCGGCCCAGGCCATCGCCGAGGCCGATGTGGTGCTGCTGGCCGCCGACATCGAAGTGCCCACGGCACGTTTCGCCGGCAAGCGTATCTACCGCTGCGGTACCGGCATTGCCTTGAAGCAGGCCCGCGCAACGCTGGACAAGGCGCTGGCCGAGGCCAAGCTGGAAAGTACTGCTGATGCGGCGCCGGCCACCACGGCCAAGGCGGAGAAAAGCGGTGTCTACAAGCACCTGCTGACTGGCGTGTCGTTCATGCTGCCGATGGTGGTGGCCGGCGGTTTGCTGATCGCCCTGTCGTTCGTCTTCGGCATCGAGGCCTACAAGGAGCCCGGCACCTTGCCCGCAGCGTTGATGCAGATCGGTGGCGAGGCGGCGTTCAAGCTGATGGTGCCGCTGCTGGCCGGCTACATCGCCTGGTCCATCGCCGACCGCCCAGGGCTGGCGCCGGGGATGATCGGCGGGTTGCTGGCGAGCACGCTCGGCGCCGGTTTCATCGGCGGCATCGTCGCGGGCTTTCTCGCCGGCTACAGCGCCAAGGCCATCGCCCGCTGGGCGAAGCTGCCGAGCAGCCTGGAGGCGCTCAAGCCGATCCTGATCATCCCGCTGCTGGCCAGCCTGTTCACCGGCCTGGTGATGATCTACGTGGTCGGCCAGCCGGTGGCGGCGATGCTCGAAGGCCTCACGCATTTCCTCGACAGCATGGGCACCACCAACGCCATCCTGCTCGGGCTGCTGCTGGGCGGGATGATGTGCGTGGACCTCGGCGGGCCGATCAACAAGGCGGCCTATGCCTTCTCGGTGGGGCTGCTGGCATCGTCCAGCTATGCGCCGATGGCGGCGACCATGGCGGCTGGCATGGTGCCGCCGATCGGCCTGGGCCTCGCCACCTTCCTCGCCCGGCGCAAGTTCGCCCAGAGCGAGCGCGAGGCGGGCAAGGCGGCGCTGGCGCTGGGGCTGTGCTTCATTTCCGAGGGGGCGATCCCGTTTGCCGCCAAGGACCCGCTGCGGGTTATCCCGGCGAGCATTGCCGGCGGCGCCTTGACCGGGGCGTTGTCGATGTACTTCGGCTGCAAGCTGATGGCGCCCCATGGCGGGCTGTTCGTACTGCTGATCCCCAATGCGATCAACCACGCGCTGTTGTACCTGCTGGCGATCGTCGCGGGGAGCCTGGTGACGGCGGTGGTGTATGCCGTGATCAAGAAGAGCGAGCGGGTGGAGTTGGCGGTGGCGCCCGTAAAAGGCTGAAGCCTTCTGTTTGCGCCTCTGGCCCTTTCGCGGGTAAACCCGCTCCCACAGGTACTGGGGCATGCACTATCCCTGTGGGAGCGGGTTTACCCGCGAAGGGGCCGGTACAGGCTAGCGCCGATGCTTCTGCCGCAACGGCACCAGCAAATCGGCCAGCCCGTTATGGTCGACCTCATGCATCAACGCCAGCAACCCGCCCAGTTCCCCCGCCGGAAAGCCCTTGCGCGCAAACCAGGCCAGATAATCCCCCGGCAGGTCGGCGATGATCCGTCCCTGGTACTTGCCAAAGGGCATGGTACGGGTGACCAGCAGTTCCAGCATTTCCGGTTTCATCGATCGGCCCTGGTGAGTGAAGGTGCGCCGACCATACTGCAATCTGCACGAGCACCCAAGCGGCAATCATGCATAACACCGATTTCGTCGCGGACTGGTTTGTTTTTATGTGTTTGATTTATAAGGATTTATTTTTTATCCAAAGGCTGGCATGAAGCCTGCTCCGGTAAAGGTGACTACCACCTGCCAAGGAGTTTGAGCCATGAGCAACCCCAACAAAGACGTGATCGATGTACTCAACGACCTGATCGAGTACAGCAAGGACGGCGAGAAGGGTTTCAAGGCGTCCGCCGATGACGTGAAGAACCCTGAACTCAAGGCATTCTTCGTCCAGCGCGCCGGCGAATGCGCCAATGCGGCGGGCGAACTGCAGAGTGAAGTGCGCCGCCTGGGTGGCGACCCGGAAACCACCACCAGTATCAGTGGCGACCTGCACCGTGGCTGGGTCAACCTCAAGTCGATGGTCACCGGCAAGGACGAGGAAGCGGTGCTCAACGAGGTCGAGCGCGGTGAGGACCATGCGCTGAAAGCCTACAAGGAAGCCCGCGAGAAACTGGTCAAGCTGGGCCGCATGGCCAGCGACACCAGCTATGCGTTGGTGGAAAAACAGCTGCAAGGCGTGCAGCGCAACCACGACCAGGTCAAGGCGCTGCGCAACGCCGCCCGCGCCCGTTCCTAACCGACCGGCCCCTCTACCCGGTTGCGGCCATTGGCCTTGGCCCGGTAGAGCGCTTCATCCGCGGCGCCCAGGACCCGTGTCAAATCGTGCTGGGTGCCGGGCATGTAGACGCCGATGCCGATGCTCACGGTCACCGCGTGGGCATCTTCGGCGAACGGCGCCAACCCCTCCACGCGCGCGCGTATGCGCTCGGCCAACAGCTGCGCACCGACCTGCTCGGTTTCCGGCAGGATCACCTGGAACTCCTCCCCGCCATAGCGTGCCGCCAGGTCGGCGGGCCGGCGAATGCTCTGTTCGACTGCCTTGGCCACCTCGCGCAGGGCGTGATCGCCACCGGCATGCCCGTGGCGCTGGTTGAACGCCTTGAAGTGATCCACATCCACCATCAGCACGGCCAGCGGCTTGCAGTTGCGCTGGGCGCGTGACCATTCCTGACGCAGCACCTGGTCGAGCCGGCGGCGATTGGCCAGGCCCGTCAGGCTGTCGGTGGCGGCCAGGGTCGCCAGGCCTTGTTCGGCGTCGTGGCGGCGGCGCAGCTCACGGCCCAGCAGCAGGGTCAGCCAGAGGATGCCGATGCACAGCACGCCGGTGGCGACGCTGACCAGGATCGCCGTGCGCCGCCACGACTGGAACACCTCGTCGGCCGAGTGCACCACCAGCACGATCAGCGGCAGGTCGGCGACCCTGGCGAATGTGTACATGCGCTGGGTGCCGTAGAAGCTGGAGCGCGCGGTGAAGCTGCCGCTGTGTTCGCCGAGGATGCGCTTGAAGTTGGGCCGGTCGCCGAAGTGGGTGCCGATCAACGGGTCCTGGCTGCGGGTGGGTTGCCGGGCCAGGAGCTGGCCGTCGGTATTGAGCAGGTTGATGCTGCTTTCCTCGCCGATGTCCAGGCGCTGGAACAGTTCGCTGAAGTAGGACAGCCGCAAGGCGCCGGCCGCCAGCCCGGCGAAGCTGCCGTCGGCGCCGGAGATGCGCCGGCTGAAACTGATGCACCAGTCCAGGTCGCCCAGCCGTGCCTTGAACGGCGGGCTGATGAACAGGCCCAGCTGGGCATTGCTGCGGTGGGCGATGAAGGCCGGAGTGTCGGCGAAGTTGGCCTGGCGGGGTTTGACGCTGATCGAGTCGCCGACCACGTCACCCTTGGCATCGAGCCAGAGGATGTCACCGCGCACCGGGGCGGCGAAGGTCTGGTTGAACAGGATCTGCTGGCGCAGGCGCGGCCTGACCTGCAGCAGCTCGGGGTGCTTCACCGCCCAGATCAGCCCGCGCAGCGACTGGTCGTAGAGTTCGACGTTGCGCAGGATGTCGCTCTCGATCAGTTGCACGATGTTGTGCGAGGCACGTTCCGCCGACAGCTCGACATTGTCGCGCTCGCGGCCCAGCAGGTAGCTGACGATGGCCACGATGGCGAGCACGGCGAGGCAACTGCCCAGGTTGAGGGCCAGCTCGGGATGTGACCGAAGAAGTGCGAAACGCGAAAATCGAGTGGGCATGCGCGCTACTGCTGAGGCAGGGCCATTTTGGCGGGCGATATTCTAGGGAAGCGCGGATTGTCGGACAAGATTTGTCCGACGGAATTGTGCTGGGCTGCGATTTCAGATCTGTCCTGGGGCACTGTGGGAGCGGGTTTACCCGCGAAGAAGCCTCCGCGGTGCCTGGCACCGGCTTTGCCGGTGTTCGCGGGTGAACCCGCTCCCACAGGGTTGGATCTAGCGTTTTCGAGGCAGGATCAGAAGATGTTCAGTGGGTAATCGACGATCACCCGCAGTTCATCGTTGTCGCTGCTGCTGTCGATCTCGGCATAGCCCTGGCTGCCGCGGTGGGTAGCGTAGCGTACCAGCACCGACAGGTCCTTGAGGTCGCCTTGCTGGAACACGTACTTCACGTCCAGGTCGCGCTCCCAGTGCATGGCGTTCTTGCCGTCGGCGTTGTAGTAGTTGTAGTGGCTGACGTCCTGGGTGGCCTTGGTCAGGTCCGCCTCGCCGCGCGAGTACGACAGGGTGCCGCTCAGGCCCGGGATGCCGACGCCGGCGAAGTCGTAGCCGTACTGCAGCTTCCACGAACGCTCGTTCGGGGCGTTGAAGTCCGAATACATCCGCGAGTTGTCCAGGTAGATGCTGTCGCCCAGGTTGATGTAGTCGAACGGCGTGTTGCCGTTGACCCGCTGGTAGGCGGCGGTGACGCTGTGGTAGCCGGCGTTGACGGTGAAGTGCAGGCTGTAGGTGTTGTTGTCGATCTTGCCCAGCAGCGACTGGCCGGTGTCCTGGGTGTGGTAGAAGTGCAGGCCCGGGTTGAGGCTGACCAGGTCGTTGACCACGTAGGTGTAGTCGAAGTCGGCGTAGTACTGGTTCCAGATGTCCTTGAGCTCGGCCGCATACAGGTTGGCGGTGACGTTCTCGGTGCCGCTCCACGACGCGCCGGCCCAGTTCAGGTGCTTGCTCTTGTCGTGCTCGTCGAGGCTGCCGTAGTAGGTGTCGATGCGGCGGTGGCCGCTCTGGTTGTACGGGTGGGTGAAGCTGACCTGGCCACCTTCGAGCAGCAGGCCGTCGATGCTGTGGTTGGTCAGGCTCACGCCGCGGAAGGTCTGCGGCAGCATGCGGGTCTCGCCGCCGGCGATCACCGGGTTGGTGAGGAACAGGTCACCGGCCTTCAGCTCGGTGTCGAACGCCTTGAGCTTCACTGCGGCGCCCGCGGTGGAGAACGAATGCGGCGCGGCCCCCAGCTCGTCGTTGTCCTTGATATGTTCCGGCAGGATGCTGGTGCCGGCATGGCCGCCACCGCCGTCGAGCTTCAGGCCCAGCATGGCGTGGGCGTCGAGGCCGAAGCCGACGGTGCCTGGGGTGTAGCCCGACTCGAAGCGCGCGACCGCGCCCTGGCCCCACTCGCGGGTGTCGCGCACGCCAGCGTTGTGGTTGTCGCGGTTGAAGTAGGCGTTACGAAAATGCAGGTTGAAGGACGAACCTTCGATGAAGCCATCAGCCTTGTCTTCATCTGCCTGGGCGGCGAACGGGATCGTTGCAGTCAACGCAATGAACAGCGGGGTGAAACGGAACGCGGAAGGCACCGGTACTAGCTCCTTTGGTCTGACGGTGGGGCAGTTTTTATTTTTGAATGTGCGTCTTTTTATAAGTGAACGTACAGCGGGGCTGAAAGTTGAAAGCACATAAAAAAAGCCGCTGATCGGCAGCGGCTTTAAAAGGCTAACATATCGGCACCGGTGGTGCCCATGGCGTAGCCAAGGGAAAAACGGAGCAGTAGCGGCGCGCGATCAGCTATCGGCATTGGCGTCGCTGGAAACTTTCGAAGCAGTCTGTTCTGCGTCTTTGCCAGCGTCGGCCTGATGTGCAACGGCTTCGCGGGATTCTTGATGAACAGCGGCAAACTCTGCGTTGCGGGCAACGAAAGCCGAGGATTCTTCGGCCATGGCCAGGGGCGACAACAACAGGGACGACAGAACGAAAACGCTGGCAATACCCATACTGTTGGACATGTTGAAACTACCTTCTTGCGCGGGCAAGTGTGAATGAGGACGGGGCTAAAGTTAGTCCTTCAAGTGCCGCGGAAACAGCCTCTTTGGCGATAAGCACTGTTGCGCTAAAGGTAATGATCGCGGGAATAGCAATTGGACTTTGGCCTGAAAGCCGCATGCTAGAGCTTTTTCACCCATTCTGCGGGAATGCGCAATCCCCTGTGGGAGCGGGTTTACCCGCGAAGAATACAACGCGGTGCCTGGCACCGGCTTCGCCGGTGTTCGCGGGTGAACCCGCTCCTACAGGGGGCGCGTCAGCGGGGTTCAGGTGGGCAAGCGGATGCCGAAGGTGTTTGTGCCGGTGTCGCTGCGCACGAACACGTCGCCGCCGTGCATCAGCGCAATCGCCTTGACGATCGCCAACCCCAACCCATGGTTGCCGCCGCCGCTGTTGCTGCGCGCCGCATCCACCCGGTAGAAGCGCTCGAACAGCAACGGCAGGTGCGCCTGCTCGATGGCCGGCCCGGGGTTGCTCACGGCGATGCTGACCTGCTCCGCCCCGGCCTCGATCTGCACGTGGATCACCTGGTTCGGCGCGGTGTGCTGCACGGCGTTGTTCAGCAGGTTGATCAGCGCCCGGCGCAGCTGGGCCTTTTCGATTGGCGCCTGGGCATCGCCGCTGACGCTGACGCTGACCTGGGCGTCTTCGAGGATGTAGTCCAGGTAGTCGAGGGTGGTGGCCACTTCTTCGGCCAGCGAGGCCTGGGTCAGTGCGGTGGCCTTGCTGCCCTGGTCGGCGCTGGCGAGGAACAGCATGTCGTTGATGATGCTGCGCAGGCGCTCCAGTTCTTCCAGGTTCGATTGCAGCACCTCGAAGTAGTGCTCGGCGCTGCGCCCGCGGGTCAGGGCGACCTGGGTCTGGCCGATCAGGTTGGTCAGCGGCGAGCGCAGTTCATGGGCGACGTCGGCGTTGAACGCTTCCAGTCGTGAATAGGCTTGGCTGACCCGGTCCAGCGCGGCGTTGAAGGCGCCGGCGAACTGCGCCAGTTCCGGCGCCAGGTTCTGCGTCTGCAAACGCCCGTCAAGGCGTGGCGGCGCCAGGGCCTGGGCCTCGTTGGAGAGTGCCAGCAACGGGCGCAGGCCGATGCGCGCCACCCAGTAGCCGAGCACCGAGGCCAGCAGCACACCGAGCACGGCCAGGCCGACGATGGCCGTCAACAGGCTGTGCTGGGCCTGCCAGAAGGTCTCGGTGTCGATGCCGATCAGAAACCGCAGCGGCGGGCGCGTGCCCAGCGCCGGCAGCTCGCTGACCAGCACCTTGTACGGCGAGGGCCGGTCGGGCAGGCGCAGGTCGCGCATGCCGGGCGGACCCTCGCCGAAGGCGCGGATCAGTTCGCTGGGGTGGCCGTATTCGTAGGCCGGGTCGCTGCCCACCACCCAGAAGCGGATGCGCTTGTCTTCCTCGCCGAGCAGGTTGAGCTTGTTGACGATCTTGGCCCAGTGCTCGGGTGTGCCGAAGCGGTTGAGGGTGGATTCGAGCACGCTGTAGCGTGCATCCAGTTCGGCTTCGGGCAGCAGGTCGAGGCTGCGGTCGACCTGGCGGTACAGCGCCGAGCCGATCAGCACGAACACCCCCAGCGCCACCAGGATGAACAGCGCCGACAGGCGCAGGGCGATGGAATTAACCGGCACGGTTTTCCAGGACATAGCCCATGCCTCGGATGGTGTGCAGCAACTTGTTGTCGAACGGCCCGTCGAGCTTGGCCCGCAGGCGCTTGATGGCCACCTCGACGACATTGGCGTCGCTGTCGAAGTTGATGTCCCAGACCAGCTCGGCGATGGCGGTCTTGGAGAGGATTTCCCCTTGGCGCCGGGCCAGCACGCTGAGCAGCGAGAACTCCTTGGCGGTCAGGTCCAGGCGTTGCCCGGCGCGGCTGGCCTTGCGCGCCATCAGGTCGATCCACAGGTCGCCGACCTGCACCTGCAGCGGCTCGTGGTTGCTGGTGCGACGGGTCAGGGCCTGCAGGCGGGCGACCAGTTCGAGGAACGAGAACGGCTTGCCCAGGTAGTCGTCGGCGCCTTCGCGCAGGCCATGGATGCGGTCCTCGACGCGCTCGCGGGCGGTGAGCATGATCACCGGGGTCTGCTTGCGCGCCCGCAGCGCGCGCAGCACACCATAGCCGTCCAGGCCCGGCAGCATGACGTCGAGCACGATCACCGCGTAGTCGCCCTCCAGCGCCAGGTGCAGGCCGTCGATGCCGTCGCGCGCCAGGTCCACGGTAAAGCCCTGCTCGGTCAGGCCGCGGTGCAGGTAGTCGGCGGTTTTTTCTTCGTCTTCGATGATCAGCACACGCATGGTCTTGTCCTAACTGGCACTGGGCGCCGCCGCACGGGCAGCCTGGCGGCGGTGGAACAGGCGCTCCAGGGCCAAGTATATGACCGGGGTGGTGAACAGCGTCAGTGCCTGGCTCACCAGCAGCCCGCCGACCACCGCGATGCCCAGCGGCTGGCGCAGTTCGGCGCCGGCGCCGAAGCCGAACATCAGCGGCACCGCGCCGAGCAGGGCGGCGAGGGTGGTCATGATGATCGGCCGGAAGCGCGTCAGGCACGCCTGGTGGATTGCCTGCTCCGGCGTCATGCCCTGGTGGCGCTGGGCCTCGAGGGCAAAGTCGATGAGCAGGATGCCGTTCTTCTTGACGATGCCGATCAGCAGCACCACGCCGATCAGGCCCATGATGCTGAAGTCCTGGCCCATGCCCCACAGCAGAATCAGCGCGCCCAGGCCGGCCGCTGGCAGGGTGGAGATGATGGTCAGCGGGTGCACGAAGCTCTCGTAGAGCACGCCGAGGATGATGTACACCGCCACCAGCGCGGCGAGGATCAGCCACGGCTGGCTCGACAGCGAACTCTGGAAGGCCTGGGCCGCGCCCTGGAAGTTGCCGCTGATCGAGTCTGGCATGCCCAATTCACGCTGCGTGCGTTCGAGGATCTGCACCGCATCGCCCAGGGCCACGCCGGGGGCCAGGTTGAACGACAGGTTGGCGGCCGGGAACAGCCCGTCGTGGCTGATCGACAGCGGCCCGGTGCTCGGCGGCGCGACATGGGCCAGGGCCGACAGCGGCACCATCTCGTTGCTCAGCGGCGAGCGCAGGTAGAAGAAGTTCAGGCTCTCGGCCTTGCCGCGCTGCTGGGCGTCCAGTTCGAGGATGACCTTGTACTGGTTGGTCTCGGTCTGGAATTCGCTGATCTGCCGCTGGCCGAAGGCGTCGTACAGCGCCTGGTCGACGTCGGTAGTGGTCAGGCCGAAGCGCGCCGCGGCCTGGCGGTCGATGTCGATGCGGGTGACGCTGGCGCCCAGTTGCAGGTCGTTGGACAGGTCGCGGAACGCCGGGTTTTCCTTCAGGCGCTCGGTCAAGCGTTGGGTCCACAGGTTCAGCGCCACGCCGTCGTTGCTCTTGAGCACGTACTGGTACTGGGTGCGCGACGGGCCGGAGCTCAGGTTGATGTCTTGCCCTGCGCGCATGTACAGGACGATGCCCGGCACCTGGGCCAGTTTCGGTCGCAGCCGGTCGATCAGCTCGCTGGCGCTGACATCGCGGTCTCCCGGTGGCTTGAGGGAAATCCAGAAACGGCCGTTGGCGATGGTCTGGTTGCTGCCGGTGACGCCCACCGAATGGGAGTAGGCGCGCACGGCCGGGTCTTCGCCGATGATCTTCGCCAGGGCCAGGTGCTTCTCGACCATGGTCGGGTACGACACATCCGCCGCCGCCTCGGTGGTGCCGAGGATGAAGCCGGTGTCCTGCAACGGGAAGAAGCCCTTGGGGATGCCGACGTAGCCGGCCACCGCCAGGGCCAGGGTCAGGCCGAACACGCCGAGGGTCAGGCGCTGGTGGGCGAGGGCCTGGTCCAGGCCCTTCTCGTACCAGCGCACCAGGCGCTCGCCGAAGCCGCCGTGCTGCTCGCCCGCCGGCCTGCGCATGAACAGCGCGCAGAGGGTCGGTGCCAGGGTCAGCGATACCACCACCGAAATCAGGATGGTCGAGGTGGCGGTCAGGGCGAATTCCTTGAACAGCCGGCCGACCACGCCGCCCATGAACAGCAGCGGGATGAACGCGGCGATCAGCGAGAAGCTGATCGACACCACGGTGAAGCCGATCTCGCCGGCGCCCTTGAGCGCTGCCGTGCGGCTGTCGTCGCCGGCTTCCAGGTGGCGGTGGATGTTCTCCACCACGACGATGGCGTCGTCGACCACGAAGCCCACGGAAATGACGATGGCCACCAGGGTCAGGTTGTTGAGGCTGAAGCCGAGCACGTACATCAGCGCGCAGCTGGCGATCAGCGACACGCCGAGCACGCTGGACACCACCAGCGTCGCCGACCACTGGCGCAGGAACAGCGCCATCACCCCGATCACCAGGGCCACGGCGATCATCAGGGTCAGTTCCACCTCGTGCAGGGAGGCGCGAATGGTCTGGGTGCGGTCCTGCAGCACCGACACCTCGACCGAGGCCGGGAGCATTTCCTGCAGGCGCGGCAGGGCGTCCATCACCCGGTCGACGGTGTCGACGATATTGGCCCCGGGCTGGCGGAACACCACCAGGTTGAGCCCCGGCTGGTCGCCGGACCAGGCCTTGACGTACGCGTTCTCGGCGCCGTTGATGACCTTGGCCACGTCCTTGAGGTGCACCGGCGCGCCGTTGCGGTACGAGACGATCAGCTGGGCGTAGTCCTCGGGGTGGAACAGCTGGTCGTTGGCGGCAATGGTCGACACGCTGTGCTCGCCGTACAGCGCACCCTTGGCCAGGTTCAGGCTGGTCTGCTGGATGGCCTGGCGCACGTCGGCCAGGGTCAGGCCGATGGCGGCGAGTTTTTCCGGTTGGGCCTGCACGCGGATGGCCGGGCGCAGCTGGCCGGTGATGTTGATCAGGCCGACCCCGTCGATCTGGCTGAGCTGGCGCGCCAGCAGGGTTTCGGCGTAGTCGCTGAGGTCGTTGCCGGGCATCTGCGCGGAGCTGACGGTGAGGATCAGCACCGGGCTGTCGGCCGGGTTGACCTTGCGCCAGGTCGGCGGGTTGGGCAGGTCCTGGGGCAGGCGCGCGGTGGCGGTGTTGATCGCCGCCTGGACTTCCTGGGCGGCGGTGTCGATGTTCTTGTCGAGGGTGAACTGCAGGATCAGCGTGGTCGAGCCCAGGGCGCTGCTGCTGGTCATCTGGGTCATGCCGGGGATGGCGCTGAACTGCACCTCCAGGGGCGTGGCCACCGAAGAGGCCATGGTTTCCGGGCTGGCGCCGGGCAGCGCGGCGGTGACCTGGATGGTCGGGAAGTCGGCCTCCGGCAGCGGCGCCACCGGCAGGCGCGGGAAGGCGATGGCCCCCAGCAGCACCAGGGCGAAGGTCAGCAGCAGGGTGGCGATGGGGTGGTCGATGCACCAGGCGGACACGCCGTTGCGCGTATTCATGGCTGGCTCCGACCTTCGGCCACTTCGGCGGGCGCCGGTGCGTCCGCAGTGACCTCGACCTTCGCCCCCGGCTTGAGCCGCGACTGGCCATCGAGCACCAGGCGCTCACCCGGCTTGACCCCGGCGATGATGGTCAGGGCGCTGTCCTGGTACAGCACCTTGACTGGCACGCTGGTGGCCTTGTCACCGTCCACGCGGTACACGAAGTGCCCGTCGACGCCACGCTGCACCACCGGCGGCGGCACCACCAGGGCGTTTTCCTCGATGGCGGTGCGCAGGCGGATGGTCACCAGCTGGCCGGGCCACAGGCGGCCGTCCTTGTTGTCGAACTCGGCCTTGACCCGCACCGTGCCGGTGTTGGCCGAGATCTGGTTGTCGATCAGCGCCAGGTGGCCTTCGCCGAGCAGGTTGCGCTCGCCGTCGGCGTCCATGTAGGCCTGCACCAGCGCCGGGGCCTGCGCCTTGAGCAGGGTCTGCAGGGTTGGCAGCATCTGTTGCGGCAGGGCGAACTCGACGGCGATCGGGTCGATCTGGGTGACGCTGAACAGGCCCTGGGTGTCGCTGCTGCGCACCAGGTTGCCGGGGTCGACATTGCGGATGCCGACGCGGCCGGTCACCGGCGAGCGGATCTGCGTGTACGACAGCTGCACCTCGGCATTGGCGATGGCGGCCTGGTTGCCCTTGACCGTGGCCTGCAGCTGGTTGACCAGCGCCTGCTGCTGGTCGAGGGTCTGCTTGGACACGCCGTCGTCGCTGCTGAGCAGGCGGTAGCGCTTGAGGTCGACCCCGGCCACCTGGATCTGCGCCTGGCTCTGGCCGAGCTGCGCGCGCGCCTGGTCGAGCTGGGCGCGGATGGCGCGGTCGTCGAGGGTGGCGAGCAGGTCGCCTTGCTTGACCCATTGGCCTTCCTTGACCAGCACCTGGGTCAGCACGCCTTCGACCTGCGGGCGCACTTCGACGCTGTGCAGCGACAGCACCGAGCCGATGGCGCTGGCGAAGCGCGGCACGTCCTGCTGGGCGACGCTGACCACGCGTACCGGGATGGCGGTTTGCGCGCGGCTGGCGGGGGCTTCCTGGCGCTTGCCGTACCAGGTGCCGAGGGCGACCAGGAGCAGCAGGGCGAGGCCGGCGAGGAGGAGGGAGCGGGAAGGGCGTCGCATGGGGGCGGGGACCTTGGCCAAAGGGGGACGGAGGTGGGTATTGCTAGCTTATAGCGCTTTGAACGGGTCGGCAGCGTGACGGCTGGCTGACAGCGGTGACAGGTTGGGGTGTTTGGGGGGAGGTTGTTGTTGGGTTTGGTGGGCCTGGCTGGGGATTGTGGTTGGGTTCGCGGTGCATGCCTGGAGATTTTTGTTGGATTCGGGGTGCATGCCTGGAGATTTTTGTTGGATTCGGGGTGCATGCCTGGAGATTTTTGTTGGATTTGAGATCGAGCGCCGCCCGCGCGGCGCTCGATGTGCGCACCCCTGCAAAACCCAAGGCATGCACCTTTGGGAGTGTCAGATTTTTTGTGTGCGGGCCGGTAACGGCCTGCCGTCAGGCAGGCCCTAATTTTCACCAAGTTGGCCTGATGAATCGATCTCCGTA
>NZ_JBIVIA010000013.1:0-143217 GCF_044749485.1 Pseudomonas sp. NPDC089401
TGACCCGCTTCGACAAGCTCGCGAAAAGTTATGCCGCCATGGTCTCACTGGCTTGCTCCATGCGGTGTTTGCGACATCTCTTTTCGTACAGAGCCAGCCTCGTCATCCCACGTTGTCTGAGTGCTTTCCGATCACTACGGTTTGGATATCTTGCCTGCTGCTTTACAGGCCTTCCGATCAGCTTCAGCGTTCGCCCCAAGCTCCTCGGCAAGAAGATCAATTAGCCCACGGACGGACGGAAGCAATCCGCGTTTGGAGGGGTAGACAGCATGAATTAACCCGCTAGGAGGTCGATACGCCGGCAACACCTCCACTAGCATGCCAGCCTCTAGATCATGTCTCACCATAACCTCTGGCATCTGGACGATCCCGACACCCTGGACCGCAGCTCGATGTAATGCATCTAGGTCAGCGGTGACAAAGCGTGGTGTATGAGGTACCTCTACTCGATCCCCAAAGGGATCGATAAAGGCCCAGCGGTGGTCGCGGTTGGCTGGAGCCAGGTCCATGCTCGGTAGACCAATCAGATCGCCTGGCGCTTCCAATTCAATGTCTTCAACCAGTGAAGGCTTCGCCACAAGCTTCTGGTAGCTTTCGCCGAAGACTTTAAGGAATAGGTTTTCGTCTTGAAGTGGTGGAAAGCGCACTCGCAAGGCAATGTCGAAGCCCTCCCCCAGAACGTCTACTCTCCGGTTCGTGCTCTCTACTTGGATCTGCACCTTCGGATGGGCAACCATGAATTTCGCCATGGCATCACTCACGCCCATAGCTGCTAACGCAGGCGGACAGCTGACGCGTATCAAACCATGAGGCTCGGACCGCGACTCCTCGATGACCTTCTCGGCAGCATCTGCCTCAACGAGCATGGCGACGCAGTGGCGATAGTAGTCCTGGCCAATCTCAGTTACGGTGAATTTGCGGGTGGACCGCTGGATCAGACGTACACCCAGCCGCTCCTCGAGGGCCAGAACTCGACGGCTTAGCTTGGACTTTGGGATGCCAATCTTTCTGGCGGCCGCGGCAAAACCTTTGTGTTCAACCACTTGGGCAAAGAAGTACAGCTCATTGAAATCGAACACTGGTGTGATCCGGGCAGGAAAGGACGGTCTCATTATTACATAGACGTCCTCACTGCCCTGAAAGAAGCGATTCCAAAACCTAATTGTCCAGCTAGCTATCCGGGATGGGCAGGTAGCAACCTGCGAAAAACCTTAGCGATAGAGGTTTTTCCGCAGTTGTTGCGTTCAACGATCAGCGTTGTGCGCTCTTCAAGACCTAGACTCACATTCTGGAGCAGCTTGAAATTCTCAATCTCGACTCGTTCGATCCGCATGATTTCCCTGCCCTGAAAGCGCTTGGCCATCACTGTAGATCGAAGCTTGTCGTAGTCAAAAAAATGAGTATCCCACCTCACTTCCTACCCGCCTTTCGGGCGCTACGAGGGTAACTGAATACATTCAGCCAACAGTCCCGAAAAACAGAAAGTCCGCTAGGTCAGTGCGTTCAGCGAGTAGATTTGACAATCCCAAGGCCACAACATTGGCTTTGACACATTCATAAAAGTCATTAATAGCGGCAAGAATATCCGTTTGTATCATGCCTGAAGGTCCGAGATCATCGGTGTCATTGCTGCTTAAGGGTCGATTCAATCATGTCTCGGCAGCAACAGTTCAACGCATCCGTGATTAGTTTCCTACAAGAGGCCATCCCCTGATGATCGCCCAGCTCTCGGCCAATGCACCTGCGCCAGACTATTCCGCTTTCCTCGACGCCCTGCGTGCCGCCGGCTTCCGAGGCCAGTTCAGTGCCGATTACGCCACTCGTACGGTGCTTGCGACCGATAACTCGATCTACCAGCGCCTGCCCCAGGCTGCGGTGTTTCCGTTGGACGCAGACGACGTAGCGCGAGTCGCCGCGCTAATGGCCGAGCCACGCTTCCAGCAGATCAAGCTGACCCCGCGGGGCGGCGGCACAGGTACCAACGGCCAGTCGCTGACCGACGGCATCGTTGTCGATCTGTCGCGGCATATGAACAAGATCCTCGAAATAAACGTTGAGGAACGCTGGGTGCGGGTCCAGGCCGGTACTGTCAAGGACCAGCTCAACGCCGCGCTCAAGCCCCACGGGCTGTTCTTCGCCCCGGAATTATCGACCTCCAACCGCGCCACCGTCGGCGGCATGATCAACACAGACGCCAGTGGTCAGGGCAGTTGCACATACGGCAAGACGCGCGACCACGTGCTGGAACTTGACACCGTACTGCTCGGCGGCGAACGCCTGCACAGCCAGCCGATCGACGACGCGGCGCTGGACAAGGCTTGCGCGCGCGCAGACCGCGTGGGTGCCATTTACCGTATGGCACGTGAAATTCAGGAAACCAAAGCTGATCTGATCGAGACCATCTTTCCGAAACTCAACCGTTGCCTGACCGGCTACGACTTGGCGCACTTGCGAGATGACCAGGGCCGTTTCAACCTCAACAGCGTACTGTGCGGTGCCGAGGGCTCGCTAGGCTACGTGGTCGAAGCCAAGCTGAATGTGTTGCCGATTCCGAAATACGCCGTACTGGTGAACGTGCGCTACGCCAGCTTCATGGACGCGCTGCGTGACGCTAATGCGCTCATGGCCAAAAAGCCGCTATCGATCGAGACGGTGGATTCGCGAGTACTGTTGTTGGCGATGAAGGACATCGTCTGGCACAGCGTCGCCGAATACTTCCCGGAGAATCCCGAGCGCGCGACCCTGGGTATCAACCTGGTGGAATTCTGCGGTGACGATCCGTCCGAAGTGAATGCGCAGGTGGCGGCGTTCGTCGGGCACCTCCAATCTGACAACAGCGTCGAGCGCCTCGGCCACACCCTAGCCGAAGGCGCCGAGGCGGTCACTCGCGTGTACACCATGCGCAAGCGCTCGGTAGGCCTGTTAGGCAACGTCGACGGCGAAGTGCGCCCACAGCCCTTCGTAGAAGACACCGCAGTGCCACCGGAGCAACTGGCCGACTACATCGCCGAGTTCCGCGCGCTGCTCGACGGCTACGGCCTGACCTACGGCATGTTCGGCCACGTCGATGCGGGTGTGCTACACGTTCGCCCGGCACTGGACATGAAGGACCCGGCGCAAGCCGCGCTGGTCAAACCGATCTCCGACGCGGTGGCGGCGCTGACCCACAAGTACGGGGGTCTCCTCTGGGGCGAACATGGCAAGGGCCTGCGCTCAGAGTATGTACCGGACTTCTTTGGCGAACTGTACCCTTCTCTTCAGGCGCTGAAGGGCGCGTTCGACCCACACAACCAACTCAACCCAGGCAAGATTTGCACTCCACAAGATAGTGCAGAAAGCCTCATCAAGGTCAACGAAGCGCCTATGCGTGGAGACCTAGATCGAACCATCGATGAGCGCGTATGGCAGAGTTTTGGAAGCGCGGTGCACTGCAACGGGAATGGAGCCTGCTACAACTACGACCCCAACGATGCTATGTGCCCATCATGGAAAGCTACCCGGGAGCGCCAACACTCTCCGAAAGGTCGTGCATCGCTGATCCGTGAATGGCTGCGCCTCCAGGGCGCTGCGGATATCGACGTTCTTGCGGCAGCACGTAACAAGGTCTCCTGGCTTAAAGGATTACCAGCACGACTGCGCAACAATGCTGGACGCGACCGCGGTGAAGAAGATTTTTCTCACGAAGTCTACGACGCTATGGCTGGCTGCCTGGCATGTAAGTCGTGCGCCGGACAGTGTCCGATCAAAGTCAACGTACCCGACTTCCGCTCGCGGTTCTTGGAGCTTTATCACGGTCGATATCAGCGTCCGGTGCGTGATTATCTGATTGGCTCGCTTGAGTTCACCATTCCATACATGGCCTACACACCAAGGCTGTACAACGCGGTGATGGGTTCCAAATTCGTCAGCCGCCTGCTAGAGAAGCAGGTTGGCATGGTCGACAGCCCGCTGATCAGCCGATTCAACTTCCAGGCAACACTGACTCGCTGCGGCGTGCGCGCTGCCAGCGTGCGCATGCTGAGCAAGCTGACCTTGGAAGAGCGCGAGCGTAGCATCGTGTTGGTGCAGGATGCCTTCACCCGCTATTTCGAGACGCCGCTGCTGGCTGCGTTCATCGAGCTGGCCCACCGCCTGGGTCACCAAGTGTTCCTGGCGCCGTACAACGCCAACGGCAAGCCGCTGCACGTGCAAGGCTTCCTCGGTGCCTTCGCCAAGGCGGCTATCCGTAACGCCACCCAGCTTAAAACCCTGGCCGACTGTGGCGTGCCGCTGGTGGGCTTGGACCCGGCGATGACCCTGGTTTACCGACAGGAGTACAAGAAGGTGCCTGGCCTGGAGGAGAGCCCGCAGGTGTTGCTGCCACAGGAGTGGTTGGTGAATGTGCTACCGGAGCAGGCACCGACCAAGCCAGGCAGTTTCCGCCTGATGGCGCATTGCACCGAGAAGACCAACGTGCCGGCCAGTACCCGGAAGTGGGAACAGGTGTTCGCTCGGTTGGGGCTGAAGTTGGTGACCGAGGCGACGGGCTGCTGCGGTATGTCCGGGACTTACGGGCACGAAGCGCGCAATCAGGAGACTTCGCGGACCATCTTCGAGCAGTCCTGGGCGACCAAGCTGGACAAGGAAGAGGAGGCGCTTGCGACCGGGTACTCATGCCGCAGTCAGGTCAAGCGGATGACGGACAAAAAACTAAGACATCCGCTGGAAGTGGTGCTGGAGGTTACCGAAGCCTGACTATTCGTGTCCGGTACTTGGACTACCAATGACCAGGAAGAGCAGTTATCTGCGTAGAGTCGGATGCGGTCCTATCGAAGGACAGCTTCCGACCCCAAGCACACACCGCCCAAAGCTGAGTTGTCAGCGCCATCGCCGCCAGCCGGAAACCAAAGGATTACCACTAAACTCCTTCACACTTGCGAAAGCCGAGCTTGCCGGGGCCGGCCCCAATATCCAGCGTTCGCCGTGGGTCGGATGCTTTCAGTAGGGGGATGTGGGCGTAGGATGGTGGCTTTCCCATCAGTTCAGAAAGAGCCGCCCCTTATGAATGAATCCATGCGGACAACCGTAAAATGCCAAGACCCCGTTGATGGTTCTGGGGATGCCATCATTGACCTCCCGGACGATATCCTCGAACGCATGGGTGTCAAAATTGGTGATTCCCTAAGCATAGAACTGATAGGCGGGAGCTTAGTGCTAAAGCCAATTCGCGATGCAAACGCCCAGCCCTAAGGCAGCTATCGCCCCATTCACAGAGTCAGCTGCCCTCAAGGCGGACTCCTGCCAAAGGTATTCCCGCCTACCTCAGCGCTTCGCACCAAGGAGAGCAAGTGCAATTCCTCCCAGCACAATCAGGGAGGCGGCCACCATTCGAGCAGAAAGTGGCTCGCTGAGCAGTACCACTCCCGCAATCGAGGCAAGCACTGGAACGCTCAGCTGTAGCGTTGCGGCTGTCTGCGCGCGAATCCGTTTCACGACCGCATACCACACGACGTAGCCTGCCCCGGAGGCAAGAACTCCTGAAGCAACAGCGTAAATGGCCCCCGTCGGAGTAATATGCAGGCTTGCCTTAGCAAGTCCTATAGCCGCGACAACTACCATTGGTGGCAGGCTGCGCAGGAAGTTTCCTGCGGTATCCTGGGCAGGGCTTTCTGAGCGTTTGCCCAGCACCGAGTAGCATCCCCAGGCAATGCCGGAAACGGCCATGAACAGCGCGCTTTCAAGATCCGGCGCACTGCCTCCTGGGGCGAGCAGGACTACCAGGCCAGAGAACGCCATCAGCATTCCCAGCACCACCCAAATTTGAAGCTTCTCCCCTCCTCTCATGCCCAGAGCGAACATCGTCATCTGCACCGCGCCAAACAAGATCAGTGCACCTCCGCCTGCGTCTAGTTGCACATAGGCTAGCGAGAAGAGGTAGGCATACACGAAGAGATAAAAACCACCCCGCCAAGTTCCACTGGAGGAACTGGTTTTCGATGGTTTGAAATAGAGCGGCAGAAGAACAAGTGCACCGCCCAGCAAGCGAATAACGGTGAAAGAGTCAGCGTCGATATCGCCGCTCCTCAGCGCCAAACGACAAAAGACAGAGTTTGCTGCAAAGGCGATCAAGCTGAAGATCGTCGCGGCAATCAACAGCCATGACTGTTCGTTTGTCTTCTGCACGCTATTTGCACCTCTCATATAAGTGCCGCCCCCATTATTTTTCAGTGTAGTAAAGCCGATGAGTCAGAAGCCTCGATTCGCAATTAGCAGTACTCCTGCTATCAGAAATGCAATACCAATCAACGGCATAAGTAGGTCCTGAGTGGCGATGCGGCCGGCGCCAAACGCGTCGACCAGCAAGGCGACGAGCACTTGGCTTGCAATCAAAACTGACGCCGTTGTTGCAGGCCCCAGACGCTGATAGCCAAGGAGACTGGCAAATACACAAAACGATCCCAGTACGCCTGGCAACAAGTGCCAGTATCGGAGCCCATTTAAGGCTTCACTGATGCCAGATAGTCCAGACCTGCCAACGAGCAGTAGCAGGAGAAGCATAAAGCCGACTGCTGAGTTGATTAACAGCGCAATGAGGGCAGTGGATACTCCCCCCATGATTTGCACCATCAGCAAGTTTTGCGCGACTAAAGCTGCACCTGCCGCAATGAGTAACCCCAAGATTATGTAGGTCATGGCATTGAGATCAACGGTTAGCCGGCAGGACGAGTGTCCAGCTTCAATTGGAGGAAGGTCAGATCTAGCCAAGTGCCAAATTTCACCCCCACCTCTTTCAATGTACCAGCATGCTCAAATCCAAGCCGTTCATGCAGACGAATCGAGGCAACGTTTTCCGCCTCTATGCCTGCCACCATGACATGCTTACCAATGCTGCGTGCCCTTTCTATGAGAGCAATCAGCAGGTGCTTGCCGATTCCATTGCCACGTTGATCAGCACGAACATAGATGGAGTGCTCAACGGTATGACGGTAGCCATCCCACGCCCTCCAATCACCAAAGGATGCGTAGCCCAAAACGCTGTTATCAGGATCGATGGCTACCAATACCGGGTAGCCTGCTCTCGCTCGATCACCAGCCCAAGCCCGGCGGTTGTCAGCATCTGCCTTTACGTCATTCCAGATGGCAGTAGAGTGCTCCACCGCCTCGTTGTAGATGGCAGTGATCCCCTCAATATGGCTTTCTGCTGCGTTTACAATTTCCATGGCAAACCCTCAGTCTACGGCGTCACTATGATGGATAGACTGTGACACCATAGTAGACGCCTTGGCAATATATTTTACTCGCAGAACCGAACAAAGTCCGACAGATTGCTCATGGAATCTGGTAATGCGCGGTCAACCCGGCTCAACGCCGTTGTGGCGGCATCCCTATCGTACTACTATAGTGTCACACCTACCTTCTGAAGCGAATTCCTTGATGAGTAATGACATTGACCTGCAAATTGGCGATAGGGTGAGGATCGAGCGAGAAAGCCGTGGATGGTCCCTAACAGACCTGGCAGCCAAGGCTGGTGTATCGAGGGCGATGATCTACAAGGTAGAGCGTGGAGAAAGCAGTCCAACAGCCAACCTGCTAGGGAAGCTTTCCGGCGCCTTCGGCCTGAGTATGTCTACACTCATGGCGCGCGCGGAACTGCGCCAAGGCAGGCTACTCCGAGCAGCAGATCAACCGCTTTGGATTGACCCCGATACCGGATACGAGCGCAGGCATGTCTCTCCACGCTCCGAAATGCCGCTGGATCTCGTTCAAGTGAAGCTACCGGCGGGTAAGCAAGTACCGATGCCGGCATCCGCCTATGCGTTTTCACGGCAGCTGATATGGGTAATTAAAGGAGAGCTAGTGTTTACGGAGGGCACCGTGCAACACCGCATGAGCGAGGGTGACTGCCTAGAGTTAGGTCCGCCCACAGATTGCACATTTTTCAACGACAGTGGTGAGCTATGTGTGTACGCGGTCGTCGTTCTTAAAGCCGCCTGATTGCTATCAATCTCTACACGCATGCAACGTGCGGGGCGCCCCCGGGTACACATAGGTATTGAACGCCCCCTCGTCATACCCCTTGTTGAACAGGTTCCTCACATCCAGGTTCAAGCGCACGTGCTCGTTGACCTTGTAGAGGCTCAGCAGGTCGACCACGCTGTAGCGCTCCATGATGCCAACCCCCAGCCCCAGCCCCTTGGCCAGCCCGTCCTGGAACTCGTAGGTATTGAGCAGGCTGAAGCTGTTGCGCGGGATGTTCGCCAGGCGGGTGCCGGTGGGGATGCTGTTGTCCTTGGTGACCTCGGCGTCGACGTAGGCATAGCCGCCGATCATCCGCCATTCCGGCGTCAGGTTGCCGGCGATGTCGATGTCCAGGCCGCGGCTACACACTTACCGGCAGCGACGCTGTAGGTATCGCTCGAGTCGTTCGGGTCACGGGTCAGCACGTTTTCCCTTGACGATGTGGTAGATCGCCGCGTCCACGCTCAGCTGACGGTCCAGCGCCTCCCATTTCACGCCCAGCTCGTATGACTTGCCTTTTTCCGGGTCGAACTCACTGCCTTGCAGGCTGGCACCGCTGTTGGGCTTGAACGAACGCGCGGTTTTGGCGTAGACGGCAACGGTGTCGGTCAGGTCGTAGATCAAGCCGAAGCGTGGGGTGATGCCGTTTTCACCGTTGTTGAAGTCACCGGCATTGTTGAGCTTGTTGTCCTAGTCATGCTCGAAGCGCTCAGTGCGGAGCCCGGCGAAGGCTTTCAGGTGCTCGGTGAGGGCCACCTGATCCTGGATGAAGGCCGCCCAGGTCTTGAGATTTTCCTTGTCGTGGGTGGTGGTGCGGTTCAAGGCAGGACGCGGCTCTCCCAGCACCGGGTCGAAGATGTCGATCGGGTAGGCGCCGGCACCTGCGGCCGAACGCTGGATGATCAAGTTGTAGTCGTAGTCTTAGTATTCGATGCCGGTCAGCAGGGTGTGGGCGAAGCACAGTGCGGCTTCGCCGCACCGAACACTGCGATCTCCCGGGCCAATGCCACTTCAGTTCCGGCGCGCATGTCCATCGGCTCGGTGGCCAGCCAGATGGCATTGATGCGGATCATTGAGCGAAAGCCCGAATGAATTGCGCGCAGCCCTCGGGATCCAAGGCTGGCCACTTCACCGAGATCAATTGCCCGGCCATAGGCAATTCAATTATCACTGACGTTTCGGCGAGCCGTTTAGGTGCAGCCTCCAGCGGGACTAATGCCGGCAGCGAAGTTGTTGCGGTATGGTCTCGATAGAGCGGCAGCCATTTGCGGATGACGTTGGCATTGATGCCGTGGCTGATGGCGACACGGGACACCGTTGCGCCAGGTTGCAGGCATTCCTGAACGACCTGGGCTTTGAATGGTTTTGGATAGGCGGTTCGTTGGCGAATGGAAATCCTGGCGATAAGGGTGATCGCGTCCGCTTAAAAATACGCGGACACCATCGCCCTTAATGCTGGAGTTCGGAAGGTGAGTTCGCCGGACGCTTACCCTTCGGGAGCCAAGGCTCTGTCTGGCTACTCCTGAGATGCGTACTTCAATAATTTCTCAAATGAGAGCGGCATATTTATCGTTCATTTGGGTAGCACACCTAAATCACTTAGTTTCTACGGCACTTCTCATAGATGGACGCTTTCTAGCTGGGAGGATGCCTGAGACTCCATGACAGCGGTTGGTGAAATTAAATCTGCATTCGAGAACAAGCTACGGGTGAGGCTGTACGCTGTAATCATCATATAAATTGCGATAGGCAATCCAACCACAATGCTTGCCAGCTGAATCGCTGTTAAACCACCCGCCACGATAAGGCTGCCCGCAATCGCGCCCTCCAACACACACCACATTACCCGGTTCCATTTCGGTGAATTAATCGCCCCGGATGAGTTGAGTGTGGAAATCACCTGAGTGCCCGCATCAGCGGCCGTGACGAAGTGAACGGCGAGCAAGAAGCAGATCGCAAGGCTCAAGATCCCACCTATAAAAGGGCCGTCCAACCTGCCGAGGAAGGTGAACATCGCAGTGGTGGTTTCTCGGCGAGTTTCCTCTAGGATTGGGCCACCTTGAAAAGGACCTGCGACGGCTTGCTCTGCAACTGGAAGGCTGGCGTAAGCATGACGTGCCTGTTGCTCATCCTTCAGGGCGGTTCCACCGAATACAGACATCCAGATCAGGGTTACCAAGGTAGGCACTATCAATGCCCCACCAATCAGTTCACGGACAGTGCGCCCGCGCGAAATACGGGCGATGAACAGCCCTACGAATGGCCCCCAGGTCATCCACCACGGCCAGTAGAACGCCGTCCAAGTCTTCTGCCATGGAGTATTAGCCTGAGCATCGGTCCAGAAACTCAGGCCCACGATGTGCTGAAGGTAGTCACCGGTCGTTTCGAACATCAGGTTCATGATGTAGTTGGTCGGCCCCAGCGCCAGAACAATTCCCATCAGAGCAAGCGAGAGCCACATGTTCAGCGTGCACATGCGCTTCATGCCCTTAGAAACGCCAACCAGCAGCGATACAGAGGCGACGAGTGTTACGACCACGATGATGCCAAGCTTGAATGAAAGGCTGACTGGGAAGCCAAACACGTGGTTCAGGCCCATGTTGATCTGCTCGACCCCCAGCCCCAGTGCCTGGGAAACACCAAAAGCGGTCACCACAGCACCGATGATGTCGACTGTGTGCCCGATAGGGCCATAGATTCGATTGCCAATCAGTGGATAAAGAATCGACCTCAGCGCCAGCGGCAAGCCTTCACGGTAAGCGAAGTAAGCCAATCCCAGGCCGATGATGGTGAAGATTGCCCACGGGTGCAGTCCCCAGTGCAGCATCGTAATGCGCATGGACACGGTGGCGGCTTCGTCGGTGAAGCCCGGCACAAAAGGGTTATTGGCGTAGTGAAGTACAGGTTCGGCCACCGACCAGAAGATCAGACCAACACCCATCCCGGCACTGAAAAGCATGGAGATCCAGGCAGGGAAGCTGAACTCCGGCTTTTCCTCTGGCCGCCCAAGCTTCAAGGAGCCGTATCGGCTGAAGCCGATGACAATCAGCACACCCAACACACCGCTCACGAGTGCGAGATAAAACCATTTGAAGTTATCAAGGATGGCATCCGAAGCGGTTTTGAAAACCCCGGCAGCTTCTACTCCATAGGTGGCGCAGAAGGCGACGAAAGCCATGACGATAGAAAGCGACCACAAGGTCACGGTCGGGTTCAGGCCCTTTAACAGGCCTTGTTTTGCACGCATCGGCTATATCCTTCTTATTTTTGAAGCGCTGGTAAGCCCAGCTCGGCGTATTCGATGACAGCTATTTACGAATGAAAAAAGGCCGGTGCTAGGCGCAAGCCATGCACCAGCCAACAACCAGGTAATTAGCACCTGGAGGACAACGCAGACGTCTCCTTAGGAATTTCATATTGACTGGCGCCCACGCCTTCATAGC
This sequence comes from Pseudomonas sp. NPDC089401, assembly GCF_044749485.1. NCBI lineage: Bacteria > Pseudomonadati > Pseudomonadota > Gammaproteobacteria > Pseudomonadales > Pseudomonadaceae > Pseudomonas > Pseudomonas sp. NPDC089401. The sequence goes on from NZ_JBIVIA010000013.1 coordinate 11,442, forward strand.
TGGGCGCCGCTTAAGAGTTAGAGGTCGACCACCAGATCTGATGTCGGCCGGCTGCAACACAGTAAACGCAGCCCTTTGTCGATCTCCCGCTGGCGGATACCGCCGTTGTGCTTCATCTCGACAGTGCCCTCAAGAATGGCTGTCTTGCAGGTTCCGCATACGCCTTGGCTGCAAGACGAGGGAACCACTGCCCCTGCCTTCTTAGCGGCGCTAAGCACGGTCTGGTCGGGAGTCATGGTGAACTCTTTTCCAGATCGGGCGAGTCGAACGGTGAAAGTGTCTTGTGCAACGCCGGGTGCTGCCGGCTCGGCGAGCGCCTCGACAACCTCCTCGGCATTGATATCAAAGCTTTCCTGGTGATAACGCTTGAGGTCGAACCCGGCAGTACCCAGCAGGTTTTTCAAGGCGTCCATGTAGCCCTTAGGCCCACAGGTAAACACCTCCCGATCTTTGAAGTCGGGGATCAACCTTTGCAGTCCTTCGACCGAAAGTCGGCCGACGGGCCCCGTCCAATCGGGCTCATCGCCCAACCCTTCGCAGAAGAAAACGGTGCGAAGGCTTGGCATGGAGCGCTCAAGCCGCGCCAGCTCATCCCGGAAGATGATGTCTTTCGGCGTACGAGCACTGTGGACAAATACAATATCCAGGTCAGCTTGAAGATCAGCTGCTGCACGGGTCATCGCCATTACCGGCGTCACGCCTGAACCTGCCGAGAGGTACAGCAGTTTCTTCGCCGGTGCGGCGACCGGAGTGAAAATCCCCGCTGGCCCAGATGCCGCAAGAGCATCCCCAGCACGAAGGTTATCGTGCAACCAATTAGAGACCGCGCCTCCCGGTACACGCTTAACCGTGATGGAGAACGTGAACGGCCTTGTAGGCGTCGACGACAAGGTGTAGCAGCGGGAGACGCTCTGACCTTCAATCACAGGGGAGATGGTCAGGAATTGCCCTGGCTCATAAGCCAGAGCGTGATAGTCCGGACAATGGAAGATGAAAGTCTTCACGTCGTGCGTTTCATCCACAACGTTGAGGCATTCAATCCGCTTGCTTTCGCCGCTTGCCCACTGCACACCGAAGGCAGCCCAATGGTCAGTGTCGGCAAAACGCTGATCAGCCCGGAGGCTAGCAATATTCTCGACCATACCCATCACCGTCAAATCCCGTTAGCTGCGAGACGAGTGGAATACCAGCGAGCAAACTGGTCCACGTACGGCTCAGTGAATTCTGAATAAGGACCAGGCACGAAGCCAGGATCTTGGGTACCGCTGTGAGTAATGGCAACCAGGCTTGCATCCTGCTGCGTGGTAGCAATCCACACCTCGGTCAGGCGTTGCAGATCGTAATCCACACCTTCTACAGCATCCTTGTGCACCAGCCACTTGGTTCGCACCATGGTGCGATCCGGCGACAGAGGGAAAATCCAGCTGATCATCGCGTGGTCGCTCATCACATGGGACCAGGCATTGTTGCCCCACATGTGCGTATCACCAAGGTCACGACGAGTCAGGTTACCGAGCAGCTTGGTACAGGCCACTTTGGTATCCAGCGTCTGCGATTCACCACTACCGGCAATGATCATGCGCTGAGTGCGGAATTGCGTAGGCGCATCGTCTGCCAGCTGCTCGTATGTTTCATAGAGCAACCCTTCGCTCTCCCAGTTAGCTTCGATGCCAGCTTTGCGAACCTGATAGGCATCGTAAGAGGCGCGCTGCTCTTCGTTCATCTCTTCAAGGCTGACGCCCAGGTCTTCCGACTGATAGGAGACGATCAGCTCAGGATGAGTACCTTCGCAGTGATAGCACTCGCGGTTGTTCTCCATTACCAGCTTCCAGTTACCGTTCTCGACGTAATCGAGTTCGTAGGCAATCTTGGTGTTGGTAAGGTCGAACGGTTCAAAGCGTGGACGCATGACTTCAGCCATGACGTTGATATCTTCAGGCGGGTTGTCGCTCAGGCACACAAACACGTGAGTACCGATGACTTCGCAGTGCACGGGGATCAGGCTGCGACACTCAGGGTCGAATGCCTTACCCATGTGCTTGGCATGCTTGAGGCTGCCATCCAGGTCATAGGTCCACTGGTGGTATGGGCACACCAGCATGCCGACCGTTGATTTACCCGCCTCTTTCAAGCGAGCACCACGGTGACGACATACGTTTCGGAAGGCGCGCACCTGCTCGTCGTCATCCCGCACGACGATGATCGAGGCTTTGCCAATGTCAACGGTGTAGACATCGCCAGGCTCTTCCACGTCAGCGGTGACGGCAACAAGAATCCAGTGGTTATGGAAGAAGACGTTGAGGTCGTTTTCAAATACGTCCTGGCGACTGTAGAGTTCGCCAGGCATACCGAAACCAGGCTTGCGCGAATCCAGCAATTCGCGATGCGATTTGATAGGGGAAGTGCTCATTATAATCCTCACGGGCTCTTATTTTTAGTTCGCCAGGAACGACTAAATTATTCGAGCCCAAGAGAGTTAAGTCAAAGCACTATTTTTCCAAAATGCATAACCTAAGGTTATTCACGAACAAGTTGATTTGTGACTGGCACTGCTTTGCTCTGCAACCACTGGACAATCGCAGTGACGTTAGGAGTGACCGTGTGACCGTTGGGGAGAACAAGATAGTAGGATTCATTGGGCCGAACGACGAACGGCTCCAGCTTTACCAATGCGCCACTGTCGATGTAGTGATCTACCATTCGCCCCCAGCCCAATGCAATCCCATAGCCATTCAAAGCCCCATGAATCACATCGGTATACAGGCTGCTGCGCAAATTAATGTTCAATCGCCCAGAAGGCATCCCCAGCTCTTTAAACCAGCTCGGCCAGGTTACCCACCCTTCGGAGGTCGAGTCGGCGTCCAGCAAGCCCGCTTTAGCTAGCTCCTCAAGGGTGGAAGGCATAGGGTTTCGCGCAAGCCAAGCAGGGGAGCAGACCGGGAACACCTCTTCCTCAAAAAGCAAAATAGACTCACCATCAGGCCAGTGGCCGTTGCCGAACCGGATGTCCATATCATAGTCAGGGGCACGCAAGCCGCCCGAAAACATCTGAGTAGACAGGCGCAACCTCACATGGGGCAAAGCGTCAACCAAGGTGTTGATGCGCGGCATGATCCGGAATTGTGAAACCGGCGCCGTAGAGGCCAGCACGATCTCTTCTTTCTCGCTCCCTTGGACAACCTGATCGAAGCCACTGGCGATATTTTGCAGCGCATCAGAAATGATCGCAAAAAGCGTTTCCCCCGCCTCGGTCAGGTAGATATTGCGGTGCATGCGCTGAAACAGCTGCACCCCGACATTGTCCTCCAAGACCTTGATTTGCTTACTGACCGCGGCTTGCGAAACGCCCAACTCCTTGCCGGCCAAGGTGAAGCTGTTCAGGCGCGCGACCGATTCAAATTGCAACAACGCCGTCATGGACGGGATGATGCGCCGATACCCTTTTTGCTTAGCGCCAGACTCTTGATTGTTCATTGTTGTCTCGACAAGGGATGCCCTAACTCGCCAGACCAGCTCGCACCAAATGACAATGATTCACATTTACCGGTATCGAGCGGATCCATTCCGCTTATGATGAAATCAGTTTTTGACTGTTCTGGATATAGAAATAACCATCAGCAGCGATGGAAATGTGAATCTTTGAGTCGAGAACTTCACCAACTATAACCCCAAGGTTATTTAGGGATAACCCCAAGTTCTTCAAACTCGCATCGGAAATTTCGGACACCACTTGAAGACCTAAACGTTATATTTTTAGACCTCAATGTACAATTCCACTAGCCTTTTGTGGCCTAGAGTAAATTACGTAAAAGGTCAGTCAAGTTCACCTCCATCACGAGACGAAGCCCTCTTACTTACCCAGCCACCTATCAATCAAGTGCACCCATCGCACAACATTGCTTCACTCTGTAATAGCTCCTAAAAATGGAGCAGCCTGCCAGTCGTGTAACCTGTTTCATACCAGGGAGGGTTACGCTTGCTGATGACAAATATAATAAAGAGGGTCGTATGAGTGATAACAACGAAATCCTTTCGGTAAAGCACATCTATAAGGTTTTCGGGCCCGCCCCTAAAACCGCGATGGATATGCTCCGCCAAGGTGCAAATAAAGACGAAATCTTCAAGAAAACCGGGCATGTGGTTGGCGTATTTGACGCCACCTTTTCGGTCAAGCGCGGAGAAATTTTCGTAATCATGGGCCTGTCCGGCTCAGGAAAATCCACCATGGTACGGCTCTTCAATCGCTTGATTGAGCCAACCTCTGGCAGCATCCATCTGAATGGACGCGAGATCACTGGCCTCTCTGATAAAGCCCTCCTCGACGTACGTCGCAAAGGGATGGCAATGGTATTCCAGTCGTTTGCCCTGATGCCGCACATGAGCGTGCTGGAAAACACCGCGTTCGGCCTTGAGATCTCAGGCGTGCCCGCTAGCGAACGCCACGCTCGGGCACGAGAGGCATTGAGCCAGGTCGGGCTCGCTGCCCATGAGAATAGTTATCCCCATCAGCTTTCCGGCGGGATGCAGCAACGGGTAGGCCTGGCCCGGGCGCTGGCGAACGACCCCGATATCCTGCTGATGGACGAAGCCTTCTCGGCGCTTGACCCGCTGATCCGCTGCGAGATGCAAGGCGAGTTGATCAAGCTGCAAGCCGAGCAACAACGCACCATCATCTTCATTTCCCATGACATCGAAGAAGCCATCCGGATCGGCCATCGGATCGCGATCATGGAAGGCGGGCGCGTCGTGCAAATTGGCACTCCCCAGGAATTGATCAGTCAGCCCGCCAATGAGTACGTCCGCACCTTCTTCAAGGGGTTCGACAGCTCTCGGATCCTGCGAGCAGGCGATATCGCCAAGCTCGATCCAAAAACCGTGTGCCGAGTAAACGGCAAGGCGCCACAGCTCAACTCTGGCGTGCCCTTCAATTACCTGGTTGATGAACACAACCAGCTGCTGGGCGTAGTCGAGAGTCATAGCGTTATCGAAGATCGCTGCCGAGTGCACGAGCAACAACCCATCTACACCGATACCCCGCTACACGAAGTGTTGAGCCTTGCAGCCAACCTCCCTTACCCAGTACCCGTCCTCGATCGAAACGGAGCGCTGGCAGGGACTCTGTCCAAGAGCCAATTACTCCAGACCCTGAGTCGTAACTGAGCCCCTGTCAGCATGCGATGCGTGTACTGAAAAACAAAAAAGGTAAGCCGCGATGTCTGAGTTCAGCCTTCTTGATCCGTTTCAATCCGCGACCATCCCCCTGGGTGACTGGGTGCAAAGCACCCTCAACTACATGGTCCACAATTTCCGCGATGTGTTCCGCGCGATCCGCTGGCCAATCGACCAAGTGCTCAACAGCATTGAGTGGACGCTGCAAAGCATCCCGCCAAGCATCGGAATCTTGCTTTCTGCACTGCTTGGTTGGCAGCTGGCTGGCAAGCGAATGGCTGCCCTGTGCTTTGTAACCTTGACCTTGCTAGGGCTTATCGGCGTGTGGTCTGAGTCGATGACTACACTCGCATTGGTCCTGACGTCAGTTTTCTTCTGCGCGGTGATTGGTATCCCACTGGGAATTCTCAGCGCTCGTAGCAATAGAACTGAACGCATCGTTCGGCCTGTTCTGGATGCGATGCAGACATTGCCAGCATTCGTTTACCTGGTTCCAGTGGTGATGCTGTTCGGGATCGGCAACGTGCCAGGAGTGCTGGTGACGATCGTGTTTGCCCTCCCCCCGCTCGTACGTTTGACCAACCTAGGTATCCGGCAAGTCGCTGAGGAAAAAATCGAGGCTGCTCGTGCCTTCGGATGCACTCCGTGGCAGATGCTGGTGCGAGTCCAATTGCCGTTGGCGACATCGACAATCATGGCCGGCGTTAACCAGACACTGATGCTTTCACTCTCGATGGTCGTAATTGCCTCGATGATTTCCGTAGGCGGCCTCGGTCAGATGGTTCTGCGCGGGATTGGCCGGCTGGACATGGGTGTAGCTACTGTTGGGGGAATCGGCTTGGTGCTCCTCGCGGTGTTCCTTGATCGCCTGACACAGGCCATGGGTGAACGCAGTAGCAGCGACCCAAGCCGGCGCTGGTATCACACCGGCCCAATCGGCGTGGTTCTGCGAGTTGTTGGCGCAGGCCCGGCTTCAACTCCTCGCACGACCGCCTGAAAAAATCACAGATTCGATCAGTTGAACCGCAACAACAATCATAAAAAGGTATACGACGATGTCTCAGATCACCCTCCCCCGAGCATTCCTGAAGAGCCTCGCAGTCTGTGCAATCAGCTTCGCTTCGGTCTACGCCAATGCCTCCTATGAAAAACCGGGCGACGGCGTGACCGTCAGGCCGTCGTACCCGCTGGCCATGGAAGAGCGCGTACTCGGTGAAGTGGTCATCGCCGGCTTGAAAGAACTGGGCTACGAGGTAAAAACGCCGAACGAAACCGAGATCCCGACCATGCTGTTGTCGGTCAGCTACGGGGACGCAGACTACACGGTAAACCTGTGGGAAAAGCTACACGCGAGCTTCTACAAACGCGCAGGCGGCGACGACACCATGGTACGCGTGGGCGACATGGTGCCAGGACTGGTGCAGGGCTACATGATCGACAAGAAAACGGCTGAGGCGCACAACATCAAGTACCTCACCGACATGAAGAAGCCGGAAATCGCCAAGCTGTTCGACACCGACAATGATGGCAAGGCTGACCTCACGGGCTGCAACCCAGGCTGGGGGTGTGAGCTAGTCATTGAGCACCACCTCAAAGCCTATGGTCTTAATGGCTCCATCAATCATGTGCGCGGGTCCTACACCGCCCTGATCGCTGACACTATTGCCCGCTTCAATGAAGGTCAGCCTGTTTTCTACTATGCCTGGCTGCCACAGTGGGTAGGTGGAATTCTCGTCGAAGGCCGCGACGTGGTATGGCTGGAAGTGCCCAACACCGACCTTCCAGATGGCGACAAAAATGCCGCAGATACCACTTACGACGGGAAGAATCTTGGTTTCGCCAAGGACAAGGTTGAGGCGGCCATCAACAAAGACTTCGCGACCAAGAACCCCGCCTTGGTCAAATTCCTTTCCCAAGTCCAGATCCCAGCTGGTGACGTATCCGCAGAGAATTTCAAGCTGCACGAGGGCGAAGACAAGATTGTAGACATCCAGCGCCACGCCAAGGACTGGATTGCTGCACATCGACAAACCTTTGATGGATGGTTGGAGGCTGCGCGCAAAGGCGCGGCTGTCTCTGATCGCTAACCTGCGTGAATCAAGGCTTAGATCATTCGTCGGGTGCTCCCTACACAAGGTGTATGGGGCGCCTAAGGAATTGTTAGCGGGGGTATCCATGATGAGTTCGCCGTTTTCGATAGCTTCTGATGCACGCCGTATTGATCCTTCCAGACAGCGCGCTGCTCTACTTAAACGTGATGGTTCAGTTGACGATAACGACCGGGTTGAAATCGGCCCCACTCCCCTGGCATTTGCTGAATGGGAAGCTCTGGGACTGCAAACGCCCCATCTCCCAACCATGCGCGAATACCGGCTGCGACGCTTACAAGAAGAGTTGGTAAAGAAAGATCTGGCAGGGATTCTGTTGTTCGACCCGCTCAATATTCGCTACGCCACCGATACGACCAACATGCAGCTGTGGACCACCCATAACCCAGCGCGGGCCTGCTTCGTCAGCGCCAACGGCCATGTTGTGCTTTGGGACTTCCATGGGTGCGGGCATTTATCTGCACACCTGCCGCTGGTGAGCGAACTGCGCAGTGGTGCATCGTTCTTCTACTTCGAAACCGGTGAACATACCGAACAGCACGCCAAGCGCTTCGCGGCGCAAATTGACGAATTGATGCGTGTCCACGCGGGCAACAACCGTCGATTGGCTGTGGACCGAATCGAGGTTTCTGGCTTGCGGGCACTGGATGCCTTGGGTGTCGAAGTGCACAGCGGACAGGAAGTGACAGAGTTCGCACGAGTGATTAAGGGCCCGGACGAGATTTTGGCCATGCGCTGTGCAGTTGCGTCATGCGAGGCATCGATCGCTGAAATGCGCCAGGTCATGCGCCACGGTGCTACTGAAAACGACGTATGGGCAGCACTTCACGCGGGCAACATTCGCCGTGGTGGCGAATGGATCGAAACCCGCATCCTCAGTTCCGGACCTCGTACCAACCCTTGGTATCAAGAGTCTGGCCCCCGCGTCCTGAGCGATGGGGATCTGCTTTCTTTCGATACCGATCTGATCGGCGTTTACGGCTTCTGCGTAGACATGTCTCGCAGCTGGATTTGCGGCGAACGACAGCCTACTGCGGAGCAAAAACGTCTGTACCGCATTGCGCATGAACACATCACTTTCAACACCCAACTGGTACGTCCGGGTATCAGCTTCGCGGAACTCACCGCCAATGGGCACCGGCTGCCTGAGTCCTGCCGACAGCAGCGCTACGGCGTCATGTTCCATGGCGTCGGCCTATGCGATGAATACCCCTGCATCCGCTATCCAGAAGACTTCGAGTCTCATGGATACGCCGGCGTGCTTGAGCCCGGCATGGCGCTTTGTGTTGAAGCGTATATCGGTGAGGTGGGCGGGCGTGACGGCATCAAACTTGAGAATCAGCTCCTCGTTACCGAGACCGGTTGCGAGGTGCTGACTCATTACCCGTTTGAAGACAGCTTCCTGAAGGACTGAATTCAAATGGCTAGACCTTTGACGAAGGAGAAGTAAGTCATGAGTGCAAGCAACAGAGGCGTCGTGTATCTGGGCGCAGGTAAAGTCGAGGTTCAGCACATCGACTATCCGAAAATGCAGGATCCGCGCGGTAAGAAGATCGAGCACGGCGTCATCTTGAAAGTGGTTTCCACCAACATCTGTGGCTCCGACCAGCATATGGTCCGTGGCCGCACCACCGCTCAAGTTGGTTTGGTCCTGGGTCACGAAATCACTGGCGAAGTGATCGAAAAAGGTCGTGACGTTGAGCATCTGCAAATTGGCGACTTGGTTTCGGTGCCATTTAACGTCGCTTGCGGTCGCTGCCGCTCTTGCAAAGAGATGCACACTGGCGTGTGCCTCACCGTCAACCCTGCCCGAGCCGGCGGCGCCTATGGCTATGTCGACATGGGCGACTGGACCGGTGGCCAAGCCGAATACGTGCTGGTGCCCTACGCGGACTTCAACCTGTTGAAACTGCCGAACCGCGACAAGGCCATGGAGAAGATCCGTGACCTCACCTGCCTCTCCGATATCCTCCCGACCGGATACCACGGTGCCGTAACCGCGGGCGTTGGTCCCGGCAGCACCGTCTATGTGGCTGGTGCCGGTCCTGTTGGCCTGGCCGCAGCCGCCTCCGCGCGACTGCTGGGCGCCGCCTGCGTGATTGTCGGAGACCTCAACCCTGCCCGTTTGGCGCATGCCAAGGCCCAAGGCTTTGAAGTCGTCGATCTGTCCAAGGATACCCCTCTGCACGAACAAATTATCGATATCTTGGGTGAGCCGGAAGTTGACTGCGCCGTTGACGCGGTCGGTTTCGAAGCCCGTGGCCACGGCCACGAAGGTGCCAAGCACGAGGCTCCGGCCACCGTGCTCAACTCTTTGATGCAAGTAACCCGAGTCGCGGGCAAAATTGGTATTCCAGGGCTTTATGTGACCGAAGACCCAGGCGCTCATGATGCAGCTGCAAAGATCGGTGCGTTGAGTATCCGCTTTGGCTTGGGCTGGGCAAAATCGCACAGTTTCCACACCGGCCAGACCCCAGTCATGAAATACAACCGCGCATTGATGCAAGCCATCATGTGGGACCGTATTAACATTGCCGAGATCGTTGGTGTCCAAGTCATCAGTCTGGACCAAGCTCCCGAAGGTTACGGCGAATTTGATGCCGGGGTGCCGAAGAAGTTTGTCATCGACCCGCATAAAACGTTTAGCGCAGTGTAACTAGCCATCGGCGTACCACTCTCTTCGCCCTTCAGTGAGATGGGTGGTACACCGTAGTATTGACCAGACCATCTGCACTTGACGCGCGGCGGTTCGGCTATTCCCTGCGGGTAGATAAGCCTGTAGTCATGGTTTTTGAGATTTCATGACGACGTTTAGTATCCCACACTAAAATCTGCTCTGAGGATTTAACAATGATCCAACGTATCAACCCCGGAAAGCGGGCAAGCCAAATGATTCTGGTAGACGGTCGTATCGAAACCTCAGGCATTGTTGCCCAAGATCTAGATGGGAATATTTCGGAGCAAACGCGCTGTGTCCTGGGCCAGCTCGATGACTGGTTGGCTCAGATTGGCGCAACTAAAGCCGACCTGACGCGCATCCAAATTTGGCTCGCAGATATGAGCGAGGTTGAGAGCATGAACGAAATATACGATGTGTGGGTGGGCGACCAGCCCCCAGTACGCGCTTGCGTCGGAGCCCAACTAGCCCTCCCCGGTTATCGGATTGAAATCCAAGCGTTTGGTTGATTCACAAAAAAGCACCACAGAATTTCAACGTCCATTGAAGTCTAAAAATCTTGTTAATTATGAATTACCATTACTGAAACGCTTGATCGAGAAAATCCCCCCTACGACTACCAGCACCGAACCAACGATCAGAAAACCATCCAAAGCTTCCCTGAACCATACGACACCGATCAGCGAAGCGAATATCAATAGTGAATAATTGAAGGGCTGTAGAATGACCGCCGTCGTATATTTAAGGGCTTGAAGCAAGAGTAGTTGTGCGGCCACCCCTGTAACACAGAGAGTGAGCAACAGCCCCCACTCATGCGTAGTAGGCATTATCCACTGCGGCAAACCGGTTAAGGTCGAGGCTACGGCTCCCCAAAATCCCATGTAGAGCATGTTGGTGCCAAAGGAGTCAGTCTGACTGATCTTCCGCGACAAGATGTTGAACATAGCGAACATAAACGCGGCCAGCAAAGGGATCAGCGATGCCACGCTGAACACGCCCATGCCTGGCTGGAGGATGATCAGCGTCCCGATAAATCCAATCACCGCAGCAATAGTCTGACGTAGGGTGACATGCTCTCGCAGTACAAGACCGGCCAGGACCATTGTCAACAATGGAAAAATTGCATAAATCGCATGGGTTTCTGCAAGCCCCAGATAATGCAATGCCAGCCCGAACACGGCTATCTCAAACACGCCCAGCAAAGCTCGGACTATCTGAAGCATCGGATGAGCACTCTTGATCGCCCTCCTCATCTCACCCTTCATCGACACGAATACGATCGCGAAGAGCAAGAAAAACCAATACCGGACCATGACCAGCTGAGCAATTGGCAGGTCCTGGACCAGAGTTTTCGTAACACCGTCTTGCGCCGCGAAGATGAACATCGAGAGTAGGCACAGGCCGATCCCAATACGGATGCCTCTCCCCTGAGATGTCGCGCTGATGCTTCGATCCACAATGCTTTCCTGTATTTATTGTTATTGAACATCCGAATGGACATTGCATTTTTACATTGGCGATAGGCACAAAGTATACAAAAATTACGCCAAACTCTTAGCTGTCATATTTGTTGTCCGTAACGTTATATTTCGCTCTTTCAGCGGATGCGATAGTTGCCAAAAACAACACCCCAAGAAGAGTCACATGTACAGAAATACCTCGACACCCGCCGACGACAACGGTTGTGGGTGGTTTCACCTGAGCCCTCCTCGTACCGTAGAGCAAGCCCATAGCGGGCGTACTGAAGCACGTTGGGTTGTTCTGGGCGCGGGATTCACTGGTCTTGCCGCAGCGAGGCAATTGGCAATCCGCTACCCCGATGATCTGGTTGTTCTGGTTGAGGCTCAGCAAGTCGGGTTCGGCGCTTCCGGTCGAAATTCAGGCTTCGCAATCGACTTACCTCACGACATTGGCGCTCCTGACTACATCGGCGACCTTCCTACGGCCCGCATGAACCTGAAGCTAAACCTCCGTGCCCAAGCTATCCTCAAGATTTTGATTGAGCAGCACGGCATCGATTGTCAAATGCGACCAGATGGAAAATACCAGGCCGCGATTGAGCCCAAGGGACTAGCCGTTCTGGACGCATACCGCAGTGGTCTGGATAAGCTCGGCCAGCCCTATGAGATGATTGATGGTCCTGATGTCGCCGATCACTTAGGTACAGATTTCTACCGCAAAGCTCTCTTCACACCGGGAACATTGCTGCTTCAGCCAGCAGCTCTCGCTAAAGGGCTTGCCGAAAGCCTGCCTGATAATGTGATTCTGTATGAGAACACGGTGATCACCCATCTTGAGCAAGGACAGCGCACGACGCTGAAGCATAAGAACGGTGAAATCATCGCGGATCAGCTGCTGCTTACCAACAATGCCTTCGCAAGCCACTTCGGTTTTCTAACTGGTCGACTTCTGCCGATCTTCACCTATGCGAGCATGACCCGCCCCTTGACCCAAGAGGAGCAAACGCGTCTTGGGGGCAAGAGAACCTGGGGTATCATCCCGGCAGACCCATTCGGGAGCACCCTTCGCCGGACGCCCGACCAGCGCCTGCTGGTTCGGAACAGTTTTAGCTTCAACGCTGACGGTCGCGCACACCAGCGCTACCTTGATCGTGCCGGTCGACAGCACCGTGCTTCTTTCGAACGGCGGTTTCCCATGCTCGCAGGCATGCCCTTCGAGTACACCTGGGGTGGCTCAATGTGCTTGTCGCGTAACCATCTCTCGCACTTCGGAAGCTTGGCGCCGAACATCCACGCAGCGTTGTGCTGCAACGGCCTTGGCATAACCCGCGGAACGGCTACAGGCACACTGCTCGCTGACTGGTTAGCAGGCGAGAGTGATGAACTGATCGACTTCCTACTCAACTCTGACGGTCCCAACCGAAACCCGCCTGAGCCTTTCCTCAGCATCGGTGTAAATGCGAACCTCCGCTGGGGCCAGATGCGCGCTGGTAAAGAAAGCTAAGTACCCTAGCACTCACATGTTTCGCTTTGGATGAACCCTGGCGGGACATGTGAATGATGCTCTAGGGATGATCCAAAGCCTTCTTCCAGCATTTTTCCGGATCTTAGATTCCGAGGTTTGACATCGATCCGGACCGGCACTTTTCCAGGTTCGACTTCGACACCGTGATCCTGCGCGCCGGCTACAATTTGGAGAAGCGGATGGGATCCGCGCAATATCGCTTGTACGGCAACGCCACCAGTATCGATAATCCGATGGCATCGGCGGCACCGCCTTCTTCGAGCATCCCTGGATAAACTACAAGTTTTTCCCCGCGCACCAGCTCCAGATTGGCCAAACCGACATATCCCTCGGCTTGGGCAACTACCTCGGCAACACCTTATTCGAGATCCTCAGCAACGTAATCGGTCTAGAGGACAGCCAGTACTCAGCCTCAAGGACGTTGGTAGCGTTCGACCGCTATGACTTCAGCGCGGCCTACTATCCAATTACCGCGCAATAGGGCCGCGGCACCAGTCAGGGCGGCCGCTTGGCTTGGCGCTACTCTCCTCGACCTTACACAGCAATGACACAGATCGCGATGGCCAGCGCTTGGCTACTGCGCTTCATACGTGGCCCGCTCGGTACCCAGACAATGGCGGCTCACCGCCAGATGATCCGAGAAATCCTGGGGTCGATCTGGGTTGCTTTTGAGTGGCTGCACGGGCGCAGTGACTCTTACATCGGTGACTTCACACAGAGCTTGGGCGGGGGCAGTAGTAACCGCTAGGAGAACCAGGTCTACAGCAATGTGGGCTACTACTTCTGATAACTCATAAAAAATGGCGCGTTTTCAATTTGAAGACGCGCCCAAAGTGACACAACAAGAGCAGATAATTTAGGTACTAGGCTGCACTTGCCTGAGCAAGGTCAAGCGAGCGTGTTTCCGGAGCCATCAGCCAGGTAAAGAACAGACCGACCATCGAGATTCCGAAAGCAGCAATCATGGTGTTAGCAATACCGATAGAGGAAAGAGACATCGGCACAAGATAAGTACCAATCGCCGCACCGATACGCGACAGCGATGTTGCCAATCCAACCGCGGAACCACGAACCTCAGTAGGGAACAATTCATTGGGATAGACGTACTGGAGCACCTGAGCGCCACCGATGAACAAGGCGTAGCTACCGAACAGAGCGAGAGTTACCAAGCCTGCACCATCCGGATAAAGGCCAAGTAGCAGCAATGCCAATCCAGACCAAAGGAAGCTGTGGATGAGCATATTGCGACGGCCCATCGGGTTGATCAGCTTCACCCCAAGCAGGCAGCCGAAGACAAAGATAATGGTAATAGCCACCGCACCCCAGGCAGCCAAGTCTCCGGTGAGGCCCATGGCAGAGAGGATTTTAGGTGCAAAGGCATAGATTGCGAATTGCGGGATAATCGAACAAGTCCAGAAGATACTTACGAAGAAGATGCGCTTGCCATAGTGCGAGTGGAACAACGACGAGACCGAAACGCGACGCTCACTGACGGGTTCTGGCAGATCCGCAACAGAGAACTTGTCGCCATACACCTTCTTGATCACCTGGTCTGCCTCAGCGACTCGGCCTTTACTCAGCAACCAACGTGCGGACTCCGGGGTACCGGCGCGCATAATCAGGAAGAGTACCGCCGGTACGACTGCACTGGCCAAAGCCCAACGCCAAGCCTCCGGTCCCATGGCGCGAAGGATGAACTCACCCGCGACGTAAGCGACTGCCGCACCGACAAACCACATCATCACCAAACTGGCCAAAATTGAGCCGCGTTGCTTTTTCGGCAAGAATTCAGCGAGCAATGACGTCGCTAGTGGGTGGTCCGCACCAATAGCCACACCGAGCATCAAGCGCAGCACAATCAGGGCCGCAGCGGAGTTCACCCAAAATTGACCCAGGGAGAATACAGCCAAAGCAACCAGCACCAGCACGTAGAGCGTTTTCCGGCCCAGTTTGTCGGTGAAAAGACCACCTACGAACCCACCGAAGAACATGCCGACCAAGGAAGCCGCGGCAACCATGCCTTCTTCAAAGACACTTAGCTGAAGTGATTGGCTCAACTGAACTAGGACGACACCAATAATGCTAAGAATGTATCCATCCAAGAATGGCGCGCCTGAGGAGTAGACGGCAAGCTTCTTGTGGAAACTGTTGAGGGGGGCATCTTCTAACGAAATTTTTTGTTTATTTGACATTATTTTGCTGTCTCTTTTGCTGCTCGATGCTAAATAACTCACCTGAAGCTGACATTCCTGCACACTGGCACGCAAGCCCGAAACCTGGTGAATTATCGTATTGTTTTTGTATGACCTAGCTATTCGAACAAATGGCGCGAGTGTCCCTAGACCTCACTTCATTTATGCGAATGAATACAGCAATCCATGCCCATCGGCTCTCTGACGATCCTTAGTACATCGTACTCTCGTGATGAAACGAGCGGTCGCTGCGCTTGCCGAGCAAAATCCTAAGACGCGTTCAGATTAAGCTCGCATGAGTTTAAGAAATAGAAGGATTACCTCAAAGAATGCGAAATCTCGGCTATTTTACTCTGTCCGAATTACGATATTTTTGCCCTCCCCTCACAATGCCCATAGGCAAGCGGCTATGCGCCGCTTGCCTATGCTTCACTCAGCTTTTGCGGGCAACCCAAGCATTGAAGCGTTCCTGCAACTCCTCACCGTGATCGATCCAGAAATCGCTGCTGACGGCCATCGATTGCGCCATGTTTGCAGGCGCAGTGTTGAGCTGCGCCGCCAGCGCTGGATCAAGCAAGCTAGCAGTATGCAAATTGACTGAGCCGTATCCCAGCTGAGTGGTGTGCTTTTCCTGATTCTCTGGGCGAAGGGTGAATGCGATGAAGTCTTCCGCGAGGTCCTTGTTTTTGCTTCCCCGCGGTACGGCCCAGTAGTCGATAGCGTAAATGCTTCCATTCCAGATCGGCTTGATGTGCGCGCCAGACTGCTGGGCGGCATAGATCCGGCCGTTGAAGGCTGTGGTCATTACCACGTCTTTGCTGGCTAGGAACTGCATGGGCTGAGCACCGGCCTCCCACCACTGAATGTATGGCTTGATCTCATCCAGCTTATTGAAAGCCCTATCTACACCTTCGGGGGTGGAGAGAACCTTATAGATCTCCTCGCGAGGAACTCCGTCAGCCATCAGTGCAGCCTCAAGGGTGAACTTCGGCCCTTTGCGTAGAGCGCGCTTCCCCGGAAATTTCTTGATGTCCCAGAAATCTTGCCAGCCATTGGGGGTTACAGACAACGCGTCAGTGTTGTAGGCCATAGCCATCGACCATACCAACAATCCCGCGCCGCAGTCAGACAGTGTGCCTGGCACGAAGTCTTCCTCCTTGCCAAGTCGCGCTTGATCCAAGGGTTCGAATAGGCCCTCCTCGCATCCACGGACAAGGTCATCACCCTCTACCTGAACGACATCCCAGTTCACGCTGTTGGTGTCGACCATGACCTTGATGCGCCCCATCTCGCCATTGTATTCCCCGGCTATGAGCTTGACCTGATGAGCCGCCTCAAACGGCTGATAGAACACCTCGGTTTGCACCGTCTTACTGACTCCTCCATAAGAGATGACTGTCATCTCTGTAGCCGCTGCGTGTGCGGTCAGGAGGCAGGTGATTGCACCAGCGACAAATCCATTGTTCATAAAACCCTCTTTATTTATTGGTTTTGTTAAGAAGCGTTCTGCGTGCAACGTACTGCATGAAGAAAAAAGCGAGCACCGAACCGGTGAGGCAAATGCTCGCTGGATCCATAGGGATCAAAACTTTGGTCAGCGCGAAGCTGATGTGGGTGCATCCGCTCGGATGAGCGATCTGCGTTTAAGCTCATGCCAAAAATCGTCAGGAATCTCGCGCTCAAATGTCGAGATATTCTCCTTGAGCTGCTGGACGCTGCGCACACCAGGAATAATGCTTGCCACAGAGGGATGTGCGGCGATGAATTGCAACGCTGCCGATTTGAGTGGAACATCAAAGTCAATACATACGGCCTCGATGCGTCGCACATGCTCCAGCACATCAGCGTCGGCAGGTGCATAATTGTACCGCGCACCAGGAACCGCGCCCGTGGCCAGAATCCCGCTGTTGTAGCCTCCGCCCACGATGACCGAGACACCTTGTGCTTCACACTGGGGAAGAAAGTCGTTCAAGGCATCTTGCTCGATGAGCGTGTAGCGCCCTGCCAGCAGAAGACAGTCAAAATCGACGCGGCGGATGGCCTCATGAGCAACATCGCTCTCATTGACGCCGATCCCAATTGACTTCACAACACCCTGTTCACGAAGCTCAAGCAGTGCCCTACCAGCCCCCTTCATGGCGTAATCGAATACCTCGGGCTGCTGGCTGCCATGGGTGTAAACATCGACTTCATGAATGAGCGCAACATCAATGCGCTCTAGGCCCGTTCGCTGAAGACTATCTTCGATCGATCTCATCGTACCGTCGTAGGAGTAGTCAAATCTCCACTCGAAAGGTAGCCCTTTTATCCAGCAACCGAAGTCGATCGCTTCCCGTCGACGGGGGGTCAGCAACCGACCTACCTTGGTGGCCAGTACAAATTGGTCACGAGGCTTCCAACGCAGTCCTTGTCCTAAGCGCGCCTCGCTCAAACCATGGCCATAGCTCGGTGCGGTATCAAAAAATCGAATGCCCGCGTCCCAGGTAGCCTGGACCAGTCCCGCCGCGGCATCCTCACTGATAGGTGCCATGAAGTTGCCCAACTGGGCCGCCCCAAACCCCATCACACTGGTCTGAATGCCTGAACGAGACCACGTTCGTTGCTGCGAAGCTTGCATGGATGACGTTCCTTTCAAGAGGCCCGACCGAAGCCGGGCGTTAGTGAAACTGGTCTTCAGATGCTCAAGCACAGGTATTTGATTTCGAGGTAGTCCTCGATACCGTACTTGGAACCTTCGCGGCCCAGGCCCGAGGCTTTGATGCCGCCGAATGGCGCGACTTCGTTGGAGATCAGGCCGGTGTTGATACCGACCATGCCGTATTCCAGGGCCTCGGCGACACGGAACACACGGCTCATGTCACGGGCATAGAAGTACGAAGCTAGGCCGAATTCGGTGTCATTGGACATGGCAATAACTTCGGCTTCGTCTTTGAAGCGGAACAGTGGCGCCAGCGGACCGAAGGTTTCATCCTTGGCAACGGCGGCGGTGTTCGGGACGTTGACCAGGATAGTGGGCTCGAAGAAGTGGCCTTCGATCAGCTGTCCACCTGCAAGCACCTTAGCGCCCTTCGAGACGGCATCATCGATGTGCTCCTGGACTTTGGCGACAGCCTTGCCGTCGATCAACGGGCCAGTGGTGGTGCCATCTTGCAGACCGTTACCAATCTTCAACTTGGCAACCGCAGCGGCCAGCTTCTCGGCGAATGCGTCGTAAACACCGTCCTGCACATAGATACGGTTGGCGCAGACGCAGGTCTGACCGTTATTACGGAATTTGGAAATCATCGCGCCCTCCACCGCCTTGTCCAAATCGGCGTCGTCGAACACGATGAACGGGGCGTTGCCGCCCAGCTCCAGAGAAACCTTCTTGATGTCCTTGGCACACTCCTGCATCAGCTGGCGACCGATATCGGTCGAGCCGGTGAAGGACAGTTTGCGTACCAGGGAGTTGCCAGTCAGCTCGCCGCCGACTTCGCCAGCGCTGCCGGTAACGACGCTCAGCACGCCAGCCGGGATGCCGGCACGGTTGGCCAGCTCGACCAGGGCCAGGGCGGAGTACGGGGTTTGCGAGGCAGGCTTGAGCACCATGGTGCAGCCAGCGGCCAGGGCCGGTCCAGCTTTACGGGTGATCATGGCGGCCGGGAAGTTCCACGGGGTGATGGCCGCGGTGACGCCGATCGGCTGCTTGATGACGATCAGGCGCTTGTCTGGCTGGTGGCCCGGGATGGTGTCGCCGTAGACGCGCTTGGCTTCTTCGGCGAACCACTCGATGAACGAGGCGGCGTAGGCGATTTCGCCCTTGGCTTCGGCCAGTGGCTTGCCTTGCTCGGTGGTCATCAGGCGAGCCAGGTCGTCCTGGTTCTCGATCATCAGTTCGAACCAGCGACGCAGCTTGGCCGAACGCTCCTTGGCGGTCAGTGCACGCCAGGCCGGCAGGGCCTTGTCGGCGGCTTCGATGGCGCGGCGGGTTTCCGCGGTGCCCATCTTCGGCACGGTACCGATGACTTCACCCGTGGCCGGGTTCGTCACACGGATTACCAAGCTGCTATCAGCATCAAGCCATTGGCCATCAATGAAAGCTTGCTGGCGGAACAATTGTGAGTCTTTCAGTTGCATATCCAACTCCTTAGATGGCAGCGCTACGTTCGCGCAGATCCATGTTCAGAATGCGGTCGTTCTCGCTGTAATCCACCGGGCAGTCGATCACGTGTACACCTGGGGTATTGATGCAGTGCTCGAGAAGTGGCAGCAAGGCTTCTGCGCTTTCCACGCGGTGGCCGTTGGCACCGTAGGATTCGGCGTACTTGACGAAGTCCGGGTTGCCGTAGTCCAGGCCAAAATCGGCGAAGCCCATGTTGGCCTGCTTCCAGCGAATCATGCCGTAGCCGTCGTCACGCAGGATCACTACAGTGACGTGCATGTTCAGACGGACTGCGGTTTCCAGTTCCTGGCTGTTCATCATGAAGCCGCCGTCGCCGCATACGGAGATCACTGCGCGATCCGGGTACACCAGATGAGCAGCCATTGCCGATGGCAGACCGGCGCCCATGGTCGCCAGGGCGTTGTCGAGCAGCACGGTGTTCGGCTTGTGCGCCTTGTAGTTACGGGCGAACCAGATCTTGTAGATACCGTTGTCCAGGGCCACGATGCCTTCGGACGGCAATGCGCGGCGGATGTCGGCGACCAAGCGCTGCGGGTACACCGGGAAGCGGTTGTCGTCGGCGCCTTCGGCGATCTGCGCTTCGTTGGCTTCACGGATCGCCATCAGGCGGGTGAAGTCCCAGTGCGCGGTGTCGTTCAGCGCTTCGCTGATCTGCCACACGGCGTTGGCGATGTCGCCGATCACTTCCACCTGCGGGAAGTACACGGCATCGACTTCGGCGGAGCGGAAGCTGATGTGGATGACTTCGGTGCCGCCACGGACCATGAAGAACGGCGGCTTCTCGATCACGTCGTGGCCAATGTTGATGATCAGGTCGGCAGCTTCGACAGCGCGGTGGACGAAGTCACCGGACGACAGCGCAGCGTTGCCGAGGAAGCGCGGATGGCGCTCGTCGACCACACCTTTACCCATCTGGGTAGTGATGAACGGGATACCGGTCTTGTCGATTAACTGCTGAAGGACCTTGGCGGTCATCTTGCGGTTGGCACCGGCGCCGATCACCAAGATTGGGTTTCGTGCCGCGAGTAGTTTCTCAACAGCAGCTTCAATCGACTTGTGCTCAGCCAGTGGGCGGCGGTGCAGGCTACGCGGAACCGGTAGAGCATCGGTCTGCTCGGCGGCGATGTCTTCAGGCAGCTCCAGATGCACGGCACCCGGCTTCTCTTCTTCCGCCAGACGGAACGCTTCGCGCATGCGCGCCGGGATGTTGTCGGCCGAGGCGAACTGGTGAGTGTACTTGGTGATGGGGTCCATCATGCCGCACACGTCGATGATCTGGAAACGGCCCTGCTTGGACTTCTTGATCGGCTTCTGGCCGGTGATCATCATCATCGGCATGCCGCCCAGGTAGGCGTAGGCGCTCGCGGTTACCAGGTTGGTCGCGCCAGGACCCAGAGTCGACAGACTGACGCCGGTCTTGCCGGTCAGGCGGCCGTATGTGGCGGCCATGAAGCCCGCGGACTGCTCGTGGCGGGTCAGAACCAGCTTGATCTTCGACTTGCGCAGGGATTCCAGCAGGTCGAGGTTTTCCTCACCGGGAATGCCGAACACATACTCGACACCTTCGTTTTCCAGGCATTGCACAACGACATCGGCGGCCTTGGCCATTTTTCTTGTAACCTCAAATTCAGAGTATTAGGCGCAGCAGAACCCGCGGGGCCGCAAGCGGCCCCGTGGGTGGTCTTCGGGTAAAGGTGGGCTATCAGGCCAGTTGGTACGTGGTTTTAACGCGAGTGAAGAATTGGCGAGCGTGAGTACCTTGCTCGCGGGAGCCGAGGCTCGAAGCGCCATTACCACCAAACGGGACATGGTAGTCCACGCCAGCGGTTGGCAGGTTAACCATGACCATGCCTGCCGAGCTGTTACGTTTGAAGTGCTCCGCATAACGCAGCGAAGTGGTCACAATCCCGGCGGAAAGGCCAAACTGGGTATCCTCAGCGGCGGCAAATGCCTCCTCATAATCGCGGACCTTCAACACGCTCAGTACTGGTCCGAAGATTTCTTCGCGATAAATGCGCATTTCGGGGGTTACTTCGGTGAACAGTGCAGGCGTGAAGAGATAGGCACCCGCCTCATTCTCGATGCGCTCGCCACCACAGACCAACTTGGCGCCCTGCTCACGGCCGCTGGCTACGTAAGACAGGTTCTGCTCCAACTGGCGACCATCCACGACTGGACCGATGTCGGTGGAGGGTTGCAATGCATCCCCTACTTTCAGGGCACGGGTACGCTCAGCGAGGCGAGCCACGAAAGCATCATGAATGCCCTCGGTCACGATAACGCGAGAGCTGGCAGTGCAACGTTGACCAGTGCTGAAGAACGAACCATTCAGCGCGACGTCCACGGCTTGTTCCAGATCCGCATCATCAAGCACGATCAGTGGGTTCTTGCCGCCCATCTCCAGCTGAACTTTCTTCATGCCTTCAGCAGCAAGTTTGGCGATCTGGCGACCCGTGTTTTCCGAGCCGGTGAAACTGATGCCATCGACTTCAGAAGAACGAATAATGGTATCGCCGACGCTGCGGCCAGGGCCGATCAACATGTTGAAAACGCCAGCTGGCAAGCCCGAGCGACTGATGATTTCGGCCAGGGCCCAGGCCGAAGATGGAACCAGCTCAGCAGGCTTGAATACCACACAGTTGCCGAAGCACAGTGCCGGCGCGATCTTCCATGCCGGAATGGCGATCGGGAAGTTCCAAGGAGCGATGATGCCAATCACACCCAGAGGCTGAGTGAACACGTCAATGCCTACGTCCTGACGCACCGACTGGTACTTTTCACCGTCGGCGCGAAGGGCTTCCTGAGCGTAAAACTTGAACGAGCGGCCAGCGCGGTCAACTTCACCAAGTGCTTCGCGAACGATCTTGCCTTCTTCGCGGGCCAGCAGAGCAGCAAGTTCTTCACGGCGAGCGAGGATTTCGGTACCGATAAAGTCCAGAGCATCCGCACGTTGCTGAGGGTTGCTGCGAGCCCATGCTGGCTGAGCGCGGCGTGCAGCAGCAATGGCCTGCTCGGTCAGGTGCTGGTCAGCGCGCTCAAAGCGCTCTACCACTTCACCTGGATTGGACGGGTTGCGGTTTTCGAGAATGTCAGCGCCGCTACCCAGGGCAACGAAAGCGCCGTCAACGAAGCTGCTTTTAGTGGCAATGGTCATGCGGTACGGATCCTTTTCTCAGTGGTGTGACGGGCAACAAAATCAGTAATGTTGTCGACGGCGCGATCCATCAACTGCTGCATGGCATCCTCACTGCTCCAGGCAATGTGCGGATTGAGAATGAAATCATCGCGGTCGATCAACTGGAATAGAGGGTTGCTCGGGTGCAGCGGCTCGACTTCAACCACATCCAAGGCAACGCCACCCAAACGGCCATTTTGCAATGCATCGATCAAAGCGGCTTCGTTTACGATGCCACCCCGCCCGGTGTTGATGAGCAGCGCATCAGGCTTCATCAACGCGAGCTTGTCAGCGTCGATCAAGTTATAGGTTTCAGGCGTCAATGGCGCATTGATTGACAGGACATCACAGCTTTTGAGTAGGCTTTCCAGCGAGCGATTCTCAGGCCCAGGACGTTTGCCGCCTCGGTCTTCAAACAACACTTCCATGCCAAAAGCACGCGCCAGCTCGGCCAGGCGGATGGCAATAGGACCGCTGCCAATGATCGCCATCTGTTTGCCTCGCACATCACGGATGCGGTGGTCGAAATAGATGTTTTTGTACTCGGCCTGCCCTGCATGCACTTTACGCATAAGCCGGCTGAAAGCCGCCGGACGACGGAACAGCTCTAGCATCATCGCCATGCTGTGTTCGGCCACCGTGTTCGCAGCATACCCAGGGACGCTGGACACCTCGATGCCGTGAGCATCGCAGTAATCGACGTCGACAATGTCGCGGCCAGTTAATGCCAACGAAATCATCTTCAGTTTCGGCAATTGACGCAGGTGCTCCTCACGAAGCGGTACGCTGCAAGTCAGTGCAACCGTGGCATCTTTCAGGTGCTCGAGCACCTGGTCAGGATGGGTGTATGCAAACTGCTCCCAGGTATGTTCGCAGTCAGGGCGTTTCAGACGCGTCGAGGCCGCAAGACCCTCGTCGTCGAGAAAGACAATGTGTTCGCTCATAATCCTATTACTTATTTTTTCTGGGCGGGAACGTAGCCGGCCGGTGCCATGGCAACCAGTTGGCGAGTGATGAAACCTGCGTCCTGATCGTGGTCTTCAAGGGACTCCTTTCGCACCAGAGCGTCGCGCACCATATGTGCACCAAAGAAGCGGAAAGGCTCAGGCGGCAGTAGTTTCATCTTCTGATTGACCAAGCCACAGTTGGCCCACTCATCGTTCGCGTGGGTAGCCAGCGACTTGATGATGCGGCTGGCGAAGACCGTGGTGGCAACACCGTTACCCGAGAAGCCGATGCCATAGCTCACCGTCTGGTGGTGGTCCAGATAGCCGAAGTTCGGCAGGCCTTTCATGGCGCGGTCGATCGGGCCGGTCCAGCTGCTGACCACCGGCACGTCAGCCAGCTGTGGGTACAGGCGGCGCAGCTCGGCGGCGACCTTGTCAGCGGCGGGCGACGGCTTTTCATAGAGGTTGCCGATTCGCCCGGCGTAGGCGAACTGGCCCAGCGGCTTGCCGAACACCACACGGCCATCCGGGGTGTTGCGCCAGTAGTTGAGTACGGTGCGCGAATCAGTCATGCACTCGCCGCCGCTGAAGCCGATGGCGTCAAGCTTGGCCTTTACCGGCGCGGTGGCCACCATGTCACTGGACATGATCGCGATCATGCGACGCAGCTCGGGGAACTGAGCACCCCAAGCATTCAGAGCCAAGACAACGTGGTTAGCTTTCACGCGTCCCATAGCGGTATGCACCACCGGGTTTTTGCCGCGCTCCAGGTGAGTGAACGGTGATTTCTCAAAAATCTTCACCCCGAGCTTCAGCGCCACTCGGCGCAGGCCGCGAGCCAGCATGGCTGGCTGCACCGTGGCAGCATTAGGGTCGTAGATACCACCCAAGACGAGTGGCGAGCCAACGCGACCGCGAATGGTCTCGCGATCCAGCTCCTGGAATGGGTTCACATTGAGCTTTTGAAGGCCGTCAGTCAGAACTTTCCAAGAGCCCATTTGGCGCTGGTTAGTGGCTGTCCACAACCAACCATCTTTACGGTACTGAGCATCGATACCGTGCTCCTGGCAGAAGCTACCAATTTCGTCGATGGCAGACTCAGCAGCTTCACAGATACGCCGAGCTTCTACATCGCCGCAGATGGTGCGCACGGACAGATACTTGCCCCACCAGTTCGTGGCAACGCCGCCGTTACGTCCACTCGCGCCAGAACCGCAACGGTCGCGCTCGACAATAACGATAGTTTTTTCCGGGTGCGCCTGTTTCAGGCGGATGGCCGACCACAGGCCAAGGAAACCGCCACCGACGATACAGACGTCAGCTTGAATTGAATCCTGCAAAGCAGGGGCCAGATCGCTGTCCAGGTCGAGTGCCTGGGCATACCAGAATCCACGGTACATAGTATTGGTGCCTTTGCGTAAGAGCATGTTGGTTTTTGCAACATAATGCTCACCCTAGGGGCACTCTCGCTGTAACAAGCATGACAATTGATAGTAGAAGCACGCCTAGGGACTACCTTTTGTCCCGTTTTTTCTACTTGCTGAGATTGATATGATATTCCGGACCCTGCACTCCATCTAAAATGTAGGCAATCACGATGAGGTGAGGTATTCGTCCATGGTTCACCAAGAGCACTATGACGCTCCGCTCGAGGCGGATATCAAGCTGCCGGTCAAGCCCGAACTGAGGGTAGGCTTTGTGCTGCTGAACCAGTTCACCTTGGTACCGGTTGCCGGGCTGGTTGACTCGCTGCGCTTCGCAGCAGACAAGTCCTTCCGCAGCCAGCAACTGTTTTGCCAATGGGATTGGATGACGCTGAATGATCAGCCCATCACCGCCAGCTGCGGCATGCCAATCCATCCGACCAAGCCCCTAAACATGTTCGCCCAGTACGACTACATCGTCATTGCTGGAGGGCTGCTTGGAGAAACCAGGAATCCGCCCGACTGGCTGCTCGACGCGCTACGTAGTGTGAACGCTGCGCACATACCGATCATCGCCCTGTGCTCCGGCTCATTCGTGTTGGGAAAAGCAGGGCTATTAGACGGCCGTCGCTGTGCAGTTCACTTCACGTTGAGAGACGAGTTCAAGGAGCGGTTCCCCGCCTCAACAATGGTCATCGACAAGAGCTACGTCGATGATCGAGGAATCATCACCTGTCCCGGCGGCACCGCCATCGACTTGGCAGCGAACCTGATCAGACGTCACTGCGGCGCTGTGCGCGCCCAGAAAGGCCTTGAGTACCTGCTGGTCGAGGAGCGCCGAGAAGATGAGAGAGCGGCAGCAGCTAGTGAAAGCGTGTATCAGAACGACAGAGTTCAACGCGCCATCGAGTTTATGCGAGCACATCTGGACGCGTCGATGACCCTCCAAACGGTTGCGGAAGCGGTAGGGACTCACCCACGGCAACTCCACCGCGAGTTTGTCGCCAACACGCAGGAGCCACCTGCCAACTATTGGCGCAAATTACGCCTTGAGCATGCGCGCCGCTTGCTCGTGAATACCAGCCAGAACATCACCACCATCGCACTGGCCTGCGGCTTTTCCGATGCGTCACACTTTATTCTTTGGTTCCGCAAGCTATATGGGGAGACTCCCTACACCTTCCGCAAACGACGCCATGAGGTGGAGCGCTTTGACTGGCACGGAGACAGCGCAGGCTTGGATCCAGACCTGTAGCCAATGAAAAAGCCGCCGCAACCTGAGTTGCGGCGGCTTTTTTGTATTTCGAGCCTAGGACTAGAGCTGCCCGAACGCTTGAATCTCAATCCGATAGCCAGGCGCGGCAAGCGGCGCACCGACGCAAGCCCGCACAGGCGGAGCTTCGCCCACCCAGGCGTCATAAACCTCGTTCATGCGATCGAACTCAGCCATATCCGCCAGCCAGATCTGCATACGCGACAGATTGGCCTTGGTAGCACCCACCTGGGCCAACCACGCCTCCAGCTGACTCAAAACACAGCGGGTCTGCTCAGTGATATCGCCGTCGAGATTCTGTGCCACGATGCCGGAAGTCTCAATCCGGCCACCGATAACAACCAGCTGACTGGCACGCTTACCTGGGTTAATACGCTCAATCATGTACCAGCTCCTTAGAACAGGACGTAGGTCTTGCGCAGCGTCTCGTGGATGTTCCAGACGCCTTCACAGTTTTCCGGGAACAGCACAGCATCACCAGCACGCAACTCAACAGGCTCACCGCCGTCGGGGGTGAAGGTGCAGGAGCCGCTTACAATGTGGCTAAACTCACGGTTTTTCAGGTGACGACGGAAAACACCTGGGCTGCTTTCCCACACACCAATTGCTGCATTAACAGCTTCATCAGTCTGATGCTGACCAGTCGCTGCATGGGCGATTACGTCGCCGATTGGCAGCTTTGCCGGAGCCATCTCACCCAGCGGGGACTCAGCAGCTTGACGCACGACAGTAAGAACTTGGCTCATGAAAAAATCTCCGTTTGATTGAAATGTCTGGATCAGCGCGCGCCGGCGCAAACATCCAGAGAAGATGCTTGTTGCAGGTCGAGTTTCGCGGTCTCTGGAGCAAGCCACCACGACGCCAGAGCGCCGAACAGGGAAATCGCAGCAGCAGCCAGCATGGTGGGACCAATGCCGAGTGATGCCAGAGAAATAGGTACAAGGTACGTACCGGCAGCAGCGCCGATACGTGAAAGTGAAGTAGCCAGGCCAACACCAGAGGCGCGAATCTCGGTCGGGAAAAGCTCGTTGGGATACACGTATTGCAAGACCTGCGCACCGCCGATCACAAATGCATAAGCGCCGAACAAGAACAGGACTATCGCCGGAGCTGCATCAGGGAAGAAACCCAGTACTGCTAGCGCAACCCCCGACCAGAAGAGGCTATGTATGACCATAGGCCGGCGCCCCATGCTGTTGATGACACGTGTTGCCGCAAGACAGCCGACCACAAACAAGACGGTGATGGCGATCGAGCCCACACTTGCCATGTCATCCGAGAGTTTCAGCGCCTGCAAGACTTTCGGTGCAAAGGCGTAGATTGCGAACAACGGCACAATCGAGCAGGTCCAGAACAAGGTCACGAAAACCATGCGCTTGCCGTACCCAGAATGGAACAACGAAGCAACAGACACCTTCTTCTTGCTGGCCGGCTCCGGCAGATCACGCGACGAGTAATCCGGACCGTAGATCCCTTTAATGATCTCGTCCGCCTCAGCAATACGGCCCTTGCTAATCAACCAGCGCGGCGACTCTGGGGTAAGCATACGCGGTATAAACAGGAGCAGCCCTGGCACAGCGGCACTGGCCAGCACCCAGCGCCACGCATCGGCGCCACCTAGGCGCAGAAGCATCTCCCCTACCCCATAAGCTACCGCGGCCCCTACGAACCAACTCACAACCATACTCGCCAGCAAAGGACCTCGAGCCTTCCGCGGAAGGAACTCGGCGAGCAAGGAGGTGGCAATAGGCAGGTCCGCCCCAACCACCACACCGATCAACAACCTGAACAAGAACAGCATCCAGGCAGAATCCACCCAGAACTGGGCAATCGAAATCACTATGATCACGGCGATGTCGATCACGTAGAGCAACTTGCGACCGTAACGGTCAGTAAACCAACCGCCTAGAAAACCGCCGAAGAACAGTCCAATCAGCGCAGCGGAGGCGATCAGACCCTCCCAGAACAGATTGATCTGCAAGGCAGAAGACAGGTGCGACATGATCACACCGATGATGCTCAGGACATACCCGTCCAGGAACGGACTGCCAGAGGTAGAAAACGCCAATTTCTTATGGAAGCCATTAAGGGAAGCGTCTTCAATGGATCGTTTACAACTCGACATTGAAGTTTCCTTTTATATTTGTTATTGCAGTAACGCCCAGCTAATCACTGTGACGCAAGGTCCAATATTACAAGTTTACGGGCACGCCAAAGTTGCGCGCTGACGATTGTCGCGTGCTTGCTCTGTACAACTCCCTCTCCTAAATCAGTCACTTAGAGCTGCGACCATGCGTCGCGCGCCACCTGTGAATCACTATGTCACTCCTGCACGCATACCCATATAACAATTATGACAAGTAGTCGTATGAATCCCCTGGCGCTCGAAAAACCAAGGCCGCACACCCAGCTCGTCAGCAGCCCTGCCCGATCATCACATGAGATGTCCCAAACGTTATAGGGCCTTGATCAACAAGGGTGAGAGAGTGCGCGCATACGGAGACGCGCACAGCCTGCATTTGATGCTTTCCGTACAATGTTGCCCTAACGCGTTGCGTGTCCCGACTCACTCAGAGCGCGCAGCGGTAGGGTGCGTGCTTGTCTGTATATATGAACAATAAGCTGGAGTTCCCATGGCCTTCAAAAGAACCATTCACGCGGTCGACACCCACGCTGGCACCCCAATGCGTGTGATTACTGGCGGCGTCCCGCACATTCCTGGCGACACCGTATACGCCAAGATGAAATGGCTGGAAGAGAATGATGACCAGTTGCGTAAACTGATGCTGCGCGAACCGCGCGGCTATCCAGCACACTGCTGCAACATTATCGTGCCGCCCTGCCATCCTGAGGCTGACGCTGGCTATGTCATCATGGAGCAGATCGAGTATCCAGTGATGTCTGGCGGCAACACCATCTCGGTAGTGACCGTGCTGCTTGAGATGGGCATGCTGCCGATGACCGAGCCGGTGACCGAGCTTACACTCGAAGCCCCCGCCGGCCTGATCCGAATCAAAGCCCAGTGCGAGAACGGCAAGGTCAAAGGCGTTACTTTCCAGAACGTCCCCGCCTTCGCTGCTCATCTCGATGCCGTCATCGACGTACCCCACTTGGGTAAAGTCCGCGTCGACGTCGGTTGGGGTGGCATGTTCTATGTCATCGCCGATGTACGTCAGTTCAAAGGCCTGGAACTCAAACCTGAGCACGGCGGTGAAATCGCCCGCGTTTCGTCGATGATCCGCGAGGCCGCCATTGAGCAGTTGCCGGTCGCTCACCCAGACTATCCTGGCGTAGGCATCACCATCTCTCAATTGTCCGGCCCGTCCGACGATCCAAAAGCTGATTGGAAAAACACCGTCACCATGTCCTCTGGCACCTTCTCGTGGGACGACCCTGCCACGTGGACTGGCGCATTGGACCGCTGCCCATGCGGCACTGGCACCAGCGCCAAGATGGCGACCCTGCACGCTAAAGGTGAACTGCCGCTGAACCAGGATTTCCGCCACCAAGGCATCCTCGGCAATATCTACACCGGCCGCCTGATCCAAGAAACTACTATTGGCCAG
This sequence comes from Pseudomonas sp. NPDC089401, assembly GCF_044749485.1. Lineage (NCBI taxonomy): Bacteria > Pseudomonadati > Pseudomonadota > Gammaproteobacteria > Pseudomonadales > Pseudomonadaceae > Pseudomonas > Pseudomonas sp. NPDC089401. The sequence continues at coordinate 41,120 of NZ_JBIVIA010000013.1, forward strand.
CACAAGGCCGTGGTACCGACCGTTACCGGCACCAGCTGGATTTATGGCCTGAACACCTTCGTGCTGGATCACGACGATCCATTCACCGAAGGCTTCACCATCGGGGATATCTGGGCTTGACCTGATGGGTGGCGTCGACTGACGCGCTCGAAGACAAGGCTTCCGATTGCGTGGATCAATCGGGAGCTTTTTTTTGGCCAATAATAATTTCCAAAGGGTCAATCATGAACATAAAAAACAAGCTGACCTTAGCGTTCGCGGGCATCGCCTGCCTGCCAGTCGTGCTGGTTGCGGTCATCGTGCTGATGAACATCCGCACACAGGCGCAAAACAACTTCATGGATAGTACCTCCCGTGAGATGCGCCAAATTGAAAACGCCATGGCGATTTTCTTTGATGGCATCTCGCAGAACGTGAATGACTTCGCCAGCAATCCCCAGGTAATCGGCGCTAGCCCATTGAAGAATTACACGTCGGCCGAAGCACGCAGCATCTCGCTATCCCCTGATCACCAGCGTCTGATGCAGGTACTCGGGCAGTTTGCCCATTCACATCCCAGTACCGCATATCTGTCCTATGGACGTGATGACGGCACCTTCGCAACATGGCCTGAAGACCCTCAGCGGCACAGCTATGACCCCCGGCAGCGTCCGTGGTACCAGCTTGCGATGTCTCAACCCGGGAAAACACTCCGCTCCAACGCCTATTATTGGCCAGCCGACAAAGCCATCCTGCTCAGTACCGTTCGCACCATCAGCGACGACCAAGGCAACCCCAAGGGAGTGTTCGCCTTGGACGTCTCCATCAATCAACTCACGGATATCATCCGCAAAATCAAGCTGGGCAAGACCGGATACCTGATGCTCATCGAGGGTAATGGCAACGTATTGGTCGACCCGACCAACGATGAGCACAATTTCAAGCCACTCGGTAACCTGGGCCCCGGCTACGCGGAATTGGTAGGACTCGATGGGCTTGGGAAAGTCCAATTGGGCGGGCGCAATTTCATGGCCAACAGCTGGCGGTCCGAAGCATTAGGCTGGCAATTCGTCGGTCTGATCGAGGAAGACGAAGTCAAGGCAACTGCTAGACAGCTCACCTGGTTGGTCGTAGCGATTGTGGTCATCCTTTCGATCGTATTCGCTGCACTGGGAGCATGGTTCGCTAACCTGATTGTTCGCCCCATCCTGACAGTTTCAGGCGGCCTGGCAGATATCGCACAGGGTGAAGGCGACCTCACCCGCGATCTCAAGGTTCAAGGGCGGGATGAGACGGCAACACTGGCCCGCTGGTTCAACCAGTTCCTTGGAGCAATCCGCCTGCTGATACAGCGCATAAGCAATGCATCTTCCCTGCTGGACCAAGCATCATCATCCGCCACCCAAACTGCGGCTGAAATGAATCATGCCGCAGGGCGACAGCGCGAATCAGTAGAGCTGGTGTCTACTGCCTTCAATGAAATGGTGGCTACCGCCAATGAGGTCGCTCGGTCCTGCTCTGAAGCCGCAAACTCCGCCGATGATGGTCAGCGACAAGTACATGATGGCCAGAGCCGCATCGAGGAAGCCACCAGCAGCGTATCTCGGCTTAGCGAAACATTGCGCGACTCGACGATCGCTATGCAGCAGCTCGAACGCGACAGCCAAAACATCAATACCATCTTAGGAACCATCGGCGCCATTGCTGAGCAGACCAATCTACTCGCACTGAATGCCGCTATCGAGGCCGCCCGTGCAGGGGATCAGGGAAGAGGCTTTGCAGTGGTTGCCGATGAGGTACGCGCCCTTGCACGGCGCACAGGAGAATGCACCGGGGAAATAGACTCGTTACTCAGCGGCCTTGGGCGACGAACTCAGGATGTGACTCGACAAATGCAAACGTGCCTGAGCATTTCCGATACCAGCGTCGCAAATATCCGGCAGGCGCGTGAGAGCTTCGAATCAATACGTTTCTCAGTGGATCAGATCCGCGACCAGAATACGCAGATAGCAACGGCTGCGGAGGAGCAGCATCAGGTGGCTGAGGGCATCAATCGACACATCACACAGATCCATGAGGACGCATGCCTAGTCGAGCAGCTCGCTGGTGATGCCAAGACTGGATCTGAGCGCTTATCCGATGTATCCACTGAACTTCAAGGACTGGTAGGCCGCTTCCGCCAGTAATTCTCAACAGGGAGGAATGCGCGAGCGTTCCTCCCAAACGGTCCAAGTCACCTTATGGTTTCTGTGATTCCAGCTTCGAGCGGGTCAGCAGCGCATCCAAAACCACTTCGCACGCTGCCCCCCAACTGGCACTAACAGGCTGATGCATCAGCACCTCTAGACCGGCATAGGTAAACGTACCAGGAGTGGCAATCGATTGCCCAAGTTCGCTCAAGGACTGCTCAGGGTGGTACTGCGCCCTGGCGATACAGTCTTGCAAATTGCCTAGCACAAGCGTTCTCGCATCTTGCGCAGAGAGGCCCTTTTCACTCAGCCACTGCTGCAAATCGTGAAGCAAGAAGTAGAACCAGCCATTCATGCATGCCGCAACCGTTGCCAGCTCGAATGATGACTCATCGTTAACCACCACCAATTGCCCAAGCGGCTTCAATAGCTCCTCAGCTCGAGGGTCAGGCGGGCAAATGACAATAGTGGATTGATTGAACAGCGCGGCATAAGACAGCATGACACGCACACAGCTGGCACCTGGGAATGCTTCGGATAGCTGCTCTAGAGAGATACCAGCCAATAAGGAAACAAGATGCTGCCCTTCACGGAATGAAACCTGAGCAGCCAACTCGTTAAGCGTTCGAGGCCGGACCCCCACAATGACGGTATCCGCTCCATCCACCACCGCCTGGTTGCTATCCATGATGCGGCAGTCACACTCATCTTCGAGCAGAGCGGCGCGCTCGGCGTTTCTAGAGGACAATAGGATGGTGCCGGAATAGCCACTACGACGCAGCCCTCTCACCAGCTTATCGGCAAGCTCTCCGACACCCAAGATACCCAAGACGCTCATGATTATCCCTCTACCATTCTGATCAGTTGCAAACTGACCGCGGTGCATAAAGGGGCTTTGACCAATAAATGCGCTGCGGCGTCATGCTTTCACTATGTCACCGTACAACCTTTGGGCATATAACGAGCGGGACGAGTAGTGGTAATTTCTATATCAATTCAAGGGCTGCGTGCCAAGCCGCCCGAGTTAGAGCACTTTGGGTGAGCACGACCTGATCTGGCTCACCCGAAGCCTGACGCGAGCCCGGCTACTTCGCGACAACCCGCAAGCTTGGTAACTCTTTGGCGTTGACCATCGCCTCTGCCAGCCGCCGGAACGTCACCACACCCAGAGCCTTACCATTTGGAGATACAACCGTCACATCTCCGTCAGGTGCCGACACGAGCATACGAACGGCCTCCTCCACCGTTGTTCCGGCGGCAATAGTAGCGCCGGTAGAAGCAGCCCCCGCTCGAACAGGAGTCATGACCGCTTCAACTTGGAGTACCCTTCCCCGGTTCACTTCCTTCACGAAATTGGCAACATAGTCGTCAGCGGGACGGAGGACAATGTCCTGGCTTGTGCCCTGCTGAATGACTTGACCGTCTCGCAAAATCGCAATCTGATCCCCCAGACGCAATGCTTCATCCAGGTCATGGGTGATGAACACAATCGTCTTTTTGATCTCCTTCTGGAGATCAAGCAGAACCGTCTGCATGTCCATACGAATCAGCGGGTCAAGCGCCGAGTAGGCTTCATCCATAAGGAGAACCGGTGCATCGTTTGCCAACGCTCGAGCCAGACCAACACGCTGCTGCATACCCCCGGACAACTGGTTCGGGTACTTCTTCTCGAATCCTTTGAGGCCTACGCGCTCAATCCAGCGCATGGCAATTTCTGTGCTTTTTGCACGTGGCAGCTTTTGGATATCGAGGCCGTAGACGGTGTTTTCCAGCACATTTCGATGAGGCAGCAAAGCAAACTTTTGGAAAACCATGGCCGTCTGCTGCCGACGAAAATCTTGCAACTGGTTGGGATTCATCTTCACCACATCGTCACCATTGACCAGCACTTCGCCAGACGTCGGATCAATCAAACAGTTGATGTGGCGAATCAAGGTCGACTTACCAGACCCGGATAATCCCATGATGACCTGAATACAGCCGGCCGGCATTTCCAGGTTAATGTCGCGCAAGCCGAGCACATGCCCATGCCGTTCCATCAACTCGGTCTTGGTCATACCCGACTTTACGGCGTCGATGTGGGTCGCGGCATGCGGGCCGAAGATTTTGTAGAGATTACGGATTTTGATACCGTCGAATTTTTGCTCAGCCATGGACCACCTCCAGGTGTTTCTGAAGTCGTTGCCCGTATGCCTGGCTGACTCGATCGAAAATGATGGCAATACCCACGATGGCAAGGCCGTTGAAAATCCCAAGGGTGAAGTATTGATTGGCGATGGCTTTCAACACTGGTTGACCAAGCCCCTGTACACCGATCATCGAAGCGATGACCACCATAGCCAGCGCCATCATGATCGTCTGGTTGATACCGGCCATGATGGTGGGCAGTGCCAATGGAAGCTGAACGTTCTTGAGCTTCTGCCAGTTAGATGAACCGAACGCGTCTGCGGCCTCTAGTACATCCTTGTCGACTAAGCGAATCCCGAGGTTAGTCATTCGGATCATCGGCGGGATCGCGTAAATGACCACCGCGATCAAGCCTGGGACCCTGCCGATGCCGAGCAACATCACCACTGGGATCAGGTAGACAAAACTCGGCATGGTTTGCATCACGTCCAGTACCGGATTGATTACCCTCTGAATACGCTCTGACCGCGCCATCAGGATCCCGATGGGCAAACCGATGATGATCGACAACACCGTACACACGAAGATCATGGAGATGGTACGCATCGAGTCATCCCACATGCCGAAATATCCGATTGCCAGCAATGCGACGAGTGCTCCGATTACTACCTTGATGCTTCTGCTAGCCGCCCAAGCGATGCCCAATATGATGAGCACAATGATTGGCCACGGCGTCTGAGTCATAAACTTCTCAGAAATAAGCAAAAACTTTTGTAGCGGCGCGAAAAAACCCTCAATGGTTTCGCCATGACTACGCGTGAACGTTCTGAAGCCTTCATCAATTACTTGCTTCATGCTACGCAGAGCGTCTTCGTCCATTTGAGGAAAATCTTGAAACCAAGTCATATGCTTACCTATACCAGTTTACCAGGCTCTTTTTTGTTGTTCCCGGTTGCAGGGAGCGGCGCCATCAGGCGCCACACCGGTCAGCGATTACAAAGCGGACTTAACTTTCTCAGCCGCGTCTGCATCTACCCACTTAGTCCAGATATCAGGATTTTTCTTGAGGAACTGTTTGGCACCGTCTTCACCCGTTGCCTGATTATCCGCCATCCACGCAAGCATTTTGCTGACGGTCGCGTTAGGCCATGAGCGAGTCTTCAGATAATTGTAAGCAGAGCCAGCTCGATCAGCAAACGACTTGGTTACAATTGTGTTGACTTCATCTGCTGGCCATTCATTAGGCTTGGGATCGGCGCACTTCTCGACTTTGTTGCAACGGTTCCACTCAGCTTCGTCATATGGCGCACCGCTGGGCAGACGCACCATCTGGTATTTTCCGAGCAACGAGGTCGGATCCCAGTAGTAACCAATCCACCCTTTCTTACGCTCGTAAGCATGAATCAGAGAACCATCATGCCCAGCCGCGGAACCTGTATCCACCAAATTGAACCCAGCCTCTTTGCCTTTATAGGCCTTGTAGTACTGGCTTGCGATGATCGTCCCACCCCACCCCTGCTGACCAGCAGACCAGGCGCCTTTGGATGGATCCTCAGGATCAGGGAACAGTTCGGGATGCTTAAACGCATCAGCAATTGTCTTAATGTCAGGATGTTCATCGACGATGAATTTGGGGACATAGATGCCTTGCACCCCGCCTTCAGTGAACGCTTTGCTCGCGATGAGCAGCTTGCCCTCTTCAATATTCTTTTGGGTAATTGGCGGGCGCAAGCTCGTCCACGACTCGGGAGCCACGTCTGGTTTACCCTTCTCAGCCATCGATGTCAGTGTAGGGACGGTGTCACCTAGGACAATGCTCGCGTCGCACTCGTAGCCGTTCTGGAGAATAAATTTGTCCACCTCCGCGAGCAGCTCAGCTGAGGCCCAGTTCATGCTTGCGATCGTCACAGCTCCACAGTCCGCCGCGTGGGCTGCGGGTGACATCGCCGCAAAGCCAATCATAAAGGGCGTCGCTAAAAGAAGCTTCTTAAACCCGACCTGACTAACGCCAGCTTGGGAGACTACCATTCTCACACTGCTCATTCGCGACCACCCTCATTATTGATTTTATACTTGAGCTTATCTATCGGCACACAGATGCCCCAAGCTCAACTAGAGAGCAAGGTAATTATCTGTTAAACAGCGGCCGAATGCGCCGTTACTGCAAATTTTGAAACACAGAAACCTTCTCTCGCAGATGGCGAAAGATTGACTTGTAAATTTGATCAGCTGAGCTGGAGCGCAGCATCACCAACGAATGCTCGGAGCACTCGGAATGAAGGACACTGGGCTCAGGCAAATAAAAGGCAGGGAGGCCGTCCGTTCTAACGGAGCAACCTTGGGAACAATCGTCAGCCTGGTATTCTTGTAGTTTCATGGCGATCGACTCTTCGAGACGTAGATTGATTCTGGGGTCGGGCACAACGAACGTCTATAAAGAAAAGGACGATTAACAGCAGAATTCTACATTTCAGGAGCCGGCGGAGAGCCTGACACCAACACCCTCTTCCATGGGATCAGCCACTAGGAGAGGTGGAGAAGTTCGGGAAGCCAAGGCTCCGCCAGCTCCATGGTCCTAGCTGTAAGCTGTCTGGATAGGATAGACGACTCCCGATCAAGACACCCATCTCAGGGGTGCTTCCTTTTGATCAACCCAATCGTAGGAGATGAGAGGGATTCGAAGGCTGAAGGGGGGGCGGCAATTCTTTAAGGCCCTGTTATGAAGCAGAATAAGCCTACCGATGACGACCCACCCTCCGTTGCGGAGCTGTTTCAGCCTCAGCTCAGATCTCCTTCCAAGATAATCAACTCGCGGCTTGCTGCTCGGAGCGCGAAGCTTTTCGCTTCGGCATAAGCTGGATCTTCGTAGCAAGCTTTAGCGTCGGCGTAACTGGGGAATTCGACGACGAGCACCCGGCCGTCCGCCTTGACCTCTAGCTTGGCGTCCGGCGACAAAGTCTTGATCTTGGCGCCGTACCGTTCAGCGATAGGAGTCCAAAGCCGCCCGTATTCCTGCTGCGCCTCGGGGTCAGCAACAGCAGATCCGAAAATAACCCAGTAGCCCTTCATCCTTATCTCCTATGAATGTGTTGCCACGCCCTTCAGTGCCAGATGCCATCGAAGAGTCGCGGCTTGGAACGATTAGATAAAGCTGCCCACGGCGAGTAAAAGTAGCAGCCCGATGATGACCCTTCGGGCCACCTCTTCGTCTACCCGCTTTGCGATTCGAGAGCCTAGCCATACTCCAAGAACTAGTACAGGCAAGCTCATGAGACCGAGGTGAATAGACTCTCTCCCGAATAGATCCAGCGCCCAGAATGCGGGCAACGCTGCAACGTCCATCGCCAGGAATGCTGCAATGATCGACGCGCGCCCGGCCTCCAGCGCCAAGGGAGACCCAAGGAAAAAGACTATAACTGGGGGCCCACCCAAGCCCAGGGCGCCATTCAGGACACCTGCACCTGTACCTGTTGCCGCTGTTTCCATAAAAGACGGCATTCTTCGGAGCTTGAACCCCGTAATCATCGTAAGACAGCAAGCGATGATTAAGACGGCTAACACGACCTTAACGTAGTCCCCAGGGATTTTGACCAGGAGGTAGGCACCCAGGGGGGTCGCAATAATGGAAGTGATCACAAGCACACGTATGGAAGACCAATGGACTTGGCCCCAGATCGATGGCAAGAGCTTCACACCTGCGGCTATCTCAAGCACGAACATCGCCGGCACGATGGTCGACAGCGGCAACACGAAAGACAGTGACATGATCGCGAGTAACGTAAAGCCGAAGCCTGAAAAGCCGCGAGCGACCGCCGCTACAAACACGCAGCAAAGGGCGTATGCGGTGATTGAAGGTGAGACAAGTAGGAACTCAGATAACATGGGCGGTGCAACCTCTATATCCTTTGACGACTGCTACATTGAGGCGCTCAAGCTTGATTTCGTCAGGCGATACGAAGCTGCCACCGTGCTAGCCATTGTGCGGTCCGTCGTTTGTGCAGGATAGGAAGGAAGTGACTCAATACATGAGAATAATGCTGCCCGCCATCTCCCGCATGGGCATGCGCATAGCCGATTACCAGAGCTTTTGGTAAGCGATGCGATACCTCGTCGGCCCGAGCCAGTGTCAGCCCCGGAACAGGCCTTGAGACCCAATGCTGCTGAACTGAACCAACGTATGCCCATTCAGGGACAGGACAGCACCAGTATCCCCACTGCTCTCACCGCTGTATTGCCTCCAAAAAATCAGTGGATTCTGCATCCTGCTTCATACGCAGGTTTATACGCTGAATCGGTGTCCTAGATTTACGCGAGTAGAGCCTCGTCTAGGTGTTCAGTCCCAGAAAGTCATGGTGCATCCTTAACCCCCCAGGAGGAGGATGCATTTTGGAAGGACGTATCCATGGCTCAGCCCGCACGACGCCGCGAATTCGAGCCGAGCTCCAAGCGTCGATAGAGTCGAATCGAAAGCTTGCCGCCCGCTACCGACTGAACGTGAAGACCGTTGCCAAGTGGCGATCACGAACCACTACGCAGGATGCTCGTATGGGGCTTGCCAACCCGCGCGGTGCCAAGCTGACAGCCTCTGAAGAGGCGATGGTGGTGGAGTTCCGGCAGCGCACGATGATGCCCTTGGACGATATGCTGGGCCACCTACTTGATTACTTTCCGCAACTGACCCGTAGCGCCTTGCACCGCTGCCTGGTGCGCCACGGGATCAGCCAAGCTCCCAAAAGCGGAGCCGCAGCCAAGCGCGGTAAATTTGACAGAACGGAGATGGGCTACCTGCACATCGATAGCTCCGAGCTACGCCTTGAGAGTGGCAAGCAGCACCTGTTCGTGGCGATTGATCGCGTCACAAAGTTCACCTATGTCGCGTTCTTCGACTCCCCGACCAAGCGTAATGGCGCTGAGTTTCTACGTCAGGTCGTGCAGGCGTTTCCATACAAGATCCACACCGTCCTGACTGACAACGGTGTGGCTTTCACCGAGCAGCCCCGGTACCGCAACGGCGCGACCAATCGGTTTGGTGGACACATCTTTGATCGCGTCTGCCACGAGCACGCCATCAAACATCGACTGACCAAGGCCTACCATCCGTGGACCAATGGCCAGGTCGAGCGCATGAACCGGACGATCAAAGACGCCACGATCAAGGCCTTCCACTATCCCGACTTCGATGCGCTGAAGGCGCACGTACTGGCCTTCGTGATGGCTTACAACTTCGCCAGACACCTCAAGGCTTTAAGATGGCGCACGCCCTTCAAGGTGATCTGTGAGGCCTGGACGAAAAATCCAGAGCGATTCACTATTAATCCGCACCATCTCATTCCGGGACCGTACAGGCGACGAGGACCCGGCACTGGTCACCCGCCGCCTGCGCCAGGCGCAGATGCAACTGGTGGCGGCGCCGGGCTTTGCCGACCATATCCGCGAGCCCGCCGAGCTGGCCTCGCTGCCGGTGCTGGGTGCCGCCGAAGCCGACCGGCTGGTGCACTTCCGCCTGCTCGGCCCTGGCGGCCGGCAGCAGGAAATCGCCCTGGAACCGCGCCTGGCCATCGACGACTTCGTCGTGCGCAATGCCGCCGTGCGCGCCGGGCTTGGCTTCACTGCCCTGCCCGCGATGTTCTGCGAAGAAGAGCTGGCACGTGGCGAGCTCGTCCGGTTGTTGCCGGACTGGTCATTGCCGGGCGGCTACCTGCAGGCCGTCTACCCTCATCGGCGCGGCCTGCTGCCAGCGGTGCGGGCGTGGATCGACCACCTGGCGGCGTCCTTCGAGGCGTGTGGAGAGCGCTATGTCTAAACGCATCGGCGCTTAATGGTTGGTTGCTCGGAACTCGGCCTGGGCTTGCTCGCAGGTGAGGATGGAATACCGTGTGGTGCGCGACACCTTGTGCGATATGAACCGCTCGAACACCGGCGTGAACACACTACGGTCCAGATTTGGCTGTTCAGCGTTGAGATAAGCTTCGCAATATGCCCGATAATCCTCGATCGCAATAAACCGTTTGACCCAATAGTGATAGAAATAGCCCATCAGGAAACCCAGGCTGAAATCCCGATTGATCACTGTATGAGCACAGCATTCGAAATCGATAAGCTTCAATGAGCCATCCGGCGCGATCAGAATGTTTTTGGGATGGGGGTCCATGTGCACGAAACCTTCCTCCAGCATTCGGCTAAAGAGCGTGAATACCTTGCGCATAAGGACCGCAGCTTGCTCAGGGTGAGCGGTAAGACGCTCATCGACGTTACTGTGGTTCTCAAGGAAATCGACCAGCAGGTATTCGTCCCTGAGGAACGGGAAGCGTGCCCTGTAGCCGAACGCTACCACCTTGGGGGCAAGGTCCGACTTGGCGCCAACTGCGGACAGGTTGATGAATTCATTGGTCAGGTCGTGCACGCCATAGGTCTTTTTCAAGCCAAAGTAATTCTGAAACCGTTTCTTCCAGTGAATCAACGCGTTGTATTTAAGAACGACTTTTTGGGCTGCCCCCAGAAGGTAAACGCCGCGTGTTGCTTCAGGAATGTCGAGGGTTTTATGCTTCCCAGGTTGCAGCAGGAATGCCGTGACGACTTCTGTTAGTTCGCTGCTCCTGAGCGGGTCAACGAACATCACCACGCCATTGATATCCTTTTTAACGAAATGGCGAGTGAGATGACTCAGATGGTGCACGTAATCCCCCTGATGAGATTCGAAGCTGATTCAAGTAGCCCTGCGGTGAGGGCAAAATAAGGCACTATGCTATCACCCTTGCCATTAGTGCGCTTCGCCGATCTACGGAGAAGCGTGTGGAGAGCGATATGTCGAGGCAGAAGATGACCGAAGAGCAGGTGGCAGCGTTCTGCCTGGGCCTGCCGGGTGCGCGGGAAGACTACAAATGGGGCGGTATCCGGGTGTTCTCGGTGGCCGGGAACAAGATGTTCGCGGTGCTCGACCTGGCGGGGGCGGGGTTGTCGTTCAAGGTTTCCGACGAGTTGTTTCTGGGCTACTGCGATCGGCCTGGGGTGCGACCGGCACCCTATCTGGCGCGGGCGAAGTGGATCAGCATGGAACCGCCCTACCCCATGGGCCGGGATGAGCTGTGCGACCTGTTGCAGCGGTCGCACCAGTTGGTGGTGCGGCGCCTGCCCAAGCGGATGCAGATAGGCCTCCGGTAGGAGCAAACCCGAAGGTGGTGCAGTCCCTGTGGGAGCGGGTTCACCCGCGAAGGGGCCCGCCCAGGCAACCTTCAAGCAAAGGGCAGAAACCGCGCCCCAAGGAACAGGTAGTCAATCCAGACCACCTGGTGCACCAGCACGATCCCCCAGAACACCAGCTGATAGGACAGCTTGCGTGTCTTGTGCCGAAACAGCTGCTGGGCCACCAGCGCCCCCGGCCAGCCACCGAGCAGCTCGCTGGCATGCAGCACCTTCTCCGGCGTGCGCCAGGCATTGTCTTGCGCCTGGCGCTTGTCCTGCCAGTACAACAGAAGGCTGATCAGGCTCACCAACGGGTACAACGCCAACGGCACCCAGCTCTGCCCGCTCCAGCCCAGCTGCAACGCGCCCAGCCCTGGCAGCAGGCACAGCACGGCCAGGGCCAGCCACTTCAGGCGGGCATTCTGCACACCCTCACCCCGCTTGACGCGCTGCGATGCCGTATTCCGAACCCGTGCCATGTCAGCCGTGCGCCGTCGACCAGTCGATCCAGCCAAACTGCCAGGTCGCCAGGATCAGCAGCCCGAAGGCAATGCGGTACCAGGCGAACGCCGCGTAGCTGTGGTTGGCGATGAACTTGAGCAAGGCGCGCACGGCGATCATGGCGAAGATGAACGAGGTCACGAAGCCGATGGCGAACACCGGCAGGTCGCTCGGCTGGAACAGGTCACGGTACTTGTAGCCCGAGTACACCGCCGCACCGACCATGGTCGGCATCGCCAGGAAGAACGAGAACTCGGTGGCCGCCTTGCGCGACAGCCCGAACAGCAGGCCGCCGATGATGGTCGAGCCAGAGCGCGAGGTGCCCGGGATCATCGCCAGGCACTGCACGAAGCCGATCTTCAAGGCATGGCTCCAGCGCATGTCATCGACATGCTCGACGGCCACGGTGTGGGTGCGCCGCTCGGCCCAGAGCATGATCACCCCACCGATCACCAGCGCCGTCGCCACGGTGATCGGGTTGAACAGGTATTCATGGATCAGGTCGGCGAACAGCACGCCCAGCACCACCGCCGGCAGGAACGCCAGCAACAGGTTACCGGTAAAGCGCCGCGCCTTCGGTTGGCTGGCCAGGCCGAACACCACTTCGAGAATCTTGCCGCGAAACTCCCATACCACCGCCAGGATGGCCGCCAGCTGAATGATGATGTTGAACGCCATGGCCCGTTCGCCACCGAAGTCGATCAGGTCGGCGACAATGATCTGGTGCCCGGTACTGGAGATCGGCAGGAACTCCGTGAGCCCTTCGACCACACCCAAGATGATTGCCTGGAAGGCAGTCCATAAATCCATCATTCCCCCGATGGAGCACTGCTCGGTGCAGGCCCCTTGTTCTTGATTTGCTTTGATTACCGCACGCGGCGCGCCTTTTTACAGCGACTTCTGGGACCGGCGCCAGTGGAAAAGTTCACCCTGCCTAAAGGTTTCATCTCGCACGGCCGAAATCCTATCAAAGCAGCATGGCAAACGCTCGCGCGCCCACGGCAGAGTAGCCAATAACTAGCACTTAGCCATTAGTCGGGTGCATGCCGCTGGCAAAGCATGTTTCGATGCAACCTGAATAAAAAGAACAAGGCAGGAGTGGTTTCGATGAAGACATTGAGGTCGATGTCGATCAGCCGTCGTCTGTGGCTGATCCTGGTGGTTGCGGTAGGCATGCTGGTGCTGCTGGGCCTGTTGATGTTGCGCCAGATCCATGGCGGCCTGTACCAGGCCAAGGCAGAAAAGACCCGCCACGTGGTGCAGACCGCCGCCGGCGTACTGGCCTACTACCAGGGCCTGGAAGCCGCCGGCAGCCTCAGCCGCGAGGCGGCCCAGCAGCAGGCCCTGCAAGTGGTACGCGCCCTGCGCTACGACCAGAACGACTACTTCTGGATCAACGACCTGGGGCCGACCATGATCATGCACCCGGCCAACCCCAAGCTAGATGGCCAGGACCTCTCCGCCATCCGCGACCCCGACGGCTTTGCCGTGTTCAACGAGATGGTCGCCCTCGCCCGCGCCCAGGGCGCCGGCCCGGTCAACTACCGCTGGCCCAAGCCAGGCGCCAGCGAGCCAGTGGCCAAGACCTCGTATGTGCAGCTGTTCAAGCCCTGGGGCTGGATCATCGGCTCTGGCGTGTACATCGACGACGTACAGGCCGAATTCGCCCGCCAGTTGCGCGACGCCTCGCTGATCGGCGTGGGCATCGCCCTGTTGCTGGCCCTGGTGGTCACCTTGATCGCACGCAGCATCGCGCGCCCCTTGCAACAAGCGGTGCAGGCCATGGGCAACATCGCCAGCGGCGAAAGCGACCTGACCCGGCGCCTGGACACCCACGGCCGTGACGAAATCGCCCACCTGGGCGAGCACTTCAACCGTTTCAACGGCAAGCTGCAGGGCGTGGTCGGCCAGTTGCAGGGCGCCGCCCATGCCCTGGCCCAGTCCGCCGGGCAGGTGGGCGACAGCGCCGGCGCCGCGCAGCAGCACAGCGCCCAGCAGTCGCTGCAGATGGACCAGGTGGCCACCGCGGTGAACGAAGTCACCTATGCCGTGCAGGATGTGGCCAAGACCGCCGAACAGGCAGCCGGCGAGATGCGCGCCGCGCAGCAGCAGGTGCAACACGGCCAGCAGGCCATCCACGGCAGCCTGCAACAGATCGACCGGCTGTCGGCGACCATCGACCAGGCCGTCCAGGTGATCCGTGACCTGGCCGGGCACAGCACCCGGATCGGTGGCGTGCTGGAGGTGATCCGCTCGATCGCCGAGCAGACCAACCTGCTCGCCCTCAACGCCGCCATCGAAGCGGCCCGGGCCGGGGAACAGGGCCGCGGCTTTGCCGTGGTCGCCGACGAAGTGCGCCTGCTGGCCCAGCGCACCGCGCAGTCGACCGCCGAGATCCACACCATGATCGAGCACCTGCAAGGCCAGTCGGATGCTGCGGTCAGGGCCATCGACACCAGCAGCGAAGCCTCGCGCCAGACGGTCGAGCAAGCCCGCCAGGCCGGCACCAGCCTGGACGCCATCAGCCAGGCACTGCACAACCTCACGGCACTCAACGCCTCGATCGCCAGCGCCACCTTGCAACAATCGCACGTGGTCGAGGAGATCAACCGCAACGTGCTGGATACCGCCGGCCTGTCGCAGCAGACCGCCGATGCAGCACGCCTGTCGAGCGATGCGGGTACCGCCCTGGGGCAATTGAGCGAAGGGTTGGAACAGTTGCTGCGACAGTTCCGGGTGTAATGGGCGCTCGCGCGATTCCCCCGGGTATCGCGCCTACTCCTTGCCGCCGCCACAGGCTACAATCGCGCCCCCTTTCGTTCCAAGGATCGCCGATGTCCGGCCTCGAACTCATCGCCGCCGTGCTCGGCGTCATCGCCGTCTGGCTCACCGTCAAACAAAACGCCTGGTGCTGGCCGATCGGCCTGGTGATGGTGCTGATCTATGGCTGGCTGTTCTTCGACGTGAAGCTGTACTCCGGCATGCTCCTGCAGCTGGCCTACGCGGTGCTGCAACTGTATGGCTGGTGGCAGTGGAAGCGCCCCGAGCGGGTCGAGGATGCGCGCCTGGTGTCGCGCCTGGCGCTGCCGGCAGTGCTTGCCGGGCTGGCCTGCGGCGGGCTGCTCAGCGTCGCCCTTGGCGCCGCCATGGCCCACTGGACCGATGCCGCGATGCCATGGCTGGATGCCACGCTCACCGGCTTCAGCCTGGTCGCGCAGCTGTGGATGGCCCAGAAGCGCGTGCAATGCTGGCCGCTGTGGGTGGTGGTGGACGTGATCTACGTCGGCCTCTACCTGCACCAGCAGCTGTACTTCACTGCGGGCCTGTTCGCCTTGCTGACCCTGATCGCCGTGCGCGGCTGGCTCGAATGGCGCCGTGACCCGGCGTTGGTGGCGGCATGAAGATCCTGGTGCTGTGCGGCCCCGAGTCCAGCGGCAAGAGCTGGCTCAGCGGCGAGATCCAGGCCCATTTCGGCGGCATCGTGGTGGCCGAGTACGTGCGCCATTTCATCGACCAGGAATGCCGCGACACCTGCTTCGCCGACGTCGCCAGCATTGCCCGCGGGCAACTGGGCTGGGAGGACCTGGCGCGGCAGCAGGCGCCGGAACTGCTGATTCTCGACACCCACCTGCTGAGCAACATGCTGTGGAGCCGTGCGTTGTTCAATGACTGCCCACCCTGGCTGGAACAGGCCTTGCTCGCCCGCCACTACGACCTGCACCTGCTGCTGAGCCCGCTGGACGTCGGCTGGGTTGCCGATGGCCAGCGCAGCCAGCCGGCGCTGGCAGAGCGCATGGCGTTCTTCGACGACAGCCTCGCCTGGCTGCAGCGCCATCGCCAGCCGGTGCAGGTGATCGGCGGCAACTGGCCACAGCGCAGTGCCGCGGCCTTGCAGGCCGTGCAGCGTCTGCTGGCCGGCAAAAGCCCGGTCTGCGCCACCGAGTGTTAACCTGCTGACACACCGCGCCCGGGCGTATACCCCCTATTTCGGGCTTCCCCGGCATTTGCGGGGTCACTGTCAAGCGGGTGAAACACTCATGAAAAGTGATCAACGGCAACGCAGTGGCTGGGATTGCGGCCTTGTCACGAAAAAAGTGTCTCAGGGCTGATACAAGATATTCACACAGTCCTCAGGCAGTGCATGCAAACTGTTGATTAACCTCAATAAATCAAAGTCGGCACGACTTTCGCTCTCCTCCTTCGCAACGCTGAACCACGCCAGCGCCCGAAGAAGGAGTAGCCGCCATGGGAAAACTGGATAAACGCATCTGCCACCTGCTGCTGGCCGGATGTGCACTAGGCACTGGCCTGGCGGCTGTGCCCGCGCTGGCCGACAAGAACGGCGTGGTGGTGATCACTCGCGATGTGCAGACCCGCACCGCTTTCCGTGCCCCGCTCGCACCCGACCCGAACCCGACCACCGTCAATACCAACCCTTCCGCGCAGGTGCTCAAGCAGACCAACGAACTGAGTGATGGCGATTTCGCCAGCATCAGCAGCGGCGCAGGGATTTCCAACCTGGTCACCCAGCAGACCAACGGCATCGGCAGCAACATCAGCAACCAGACCCAGTTGCCCAACCTGGCCGCCGGCCGCGGTTCGGGCTCCGGCAACGGCATCTCGAACATGGTCAACTCCAGCGTGCAGCGCGGCCTGGCGCCCCTGCAGATCCTGACCGGAGGCCAATGAGATGAGGCAGACCCTGCTGATCCTGGCCTCGCTGTGCTGTGCCTCGGCCTTTGCCCAGTCCCCCATCATCGATAACGCCACCATCGACAGCTCAGGTGCCAACTATCAAGGCAACGTGGGCGTCAACCAGGCCGCCGGCGACCTGCAGCAGCAGAGCAACGCCCGCGCCCTGGCCACCGGCCGCGACGCCAACGCCATCACCGAGATCCGCCAACGCATGGGCGGCCAGGTCGATGGCGCGCGTGATACCCGGGCCAGCATCCAAGGCGATGCATTCAGCAACGGCAATGGCGCACTGGGCGTGAACCAGACCGCCGGCGCCGCCAACCAGCAGGCCAACGCACTGCGCATCAGCATCAGTGCCCAGCCGCAAAGTCTCGACGACAGCGTCCTCATGCAACAGAACGTGGCGCTGGTCAATACCTCCGATGCAACTGGCTCCGACACCGGCTATCGCCAGGTCAACACGAGTGACCAGGCCTTCACCGGTAGCCGTGGGGTGATCCAGTTGAATCAGAGCGCCGGGGTGGGAAACCGCATGGCCAACACCTTCAGCGTGCACGTTGCACAGTGATCCAAACAGGTAAGAACAACACTTAACCTAAAAGACGGAGAAACACCATGAAACCCTCGATGGCAATCAAGCCTCTGGTTTTCGCAATTGCTGCGATCATGGCTGTTGCAGCCCAAGCTGGCCAAAACGATCGTCGTGGCAACGACCATCACCACAATGGCAACCACAACCCGCCAGAGCGGATGGTACCGATCAATGCCACTGCCACGGCTACCGACCGGCAAACCAGCACCAACAACTTCATCCGCAACGAAGGCACCATCAACGAAGCTGAAATGAGCAGCTCCGCCACCGGCGCCAGCGGCAACGTGGGTGTCAACGTGGCAGCCGGTTCCGGCAACCAGCAGGACAACGCCGCCGCCATCGCCAACGCCGCTGCCGATGCTTCCGCCATCGACAACAGCTTCGTGTTCGGCACCGCCAGCGCCACTGCCCGGGTCAACCAGCAGAGCACCAACAACAAGGTGCTGAACTACGGCACCACCGCGTCGGCCAACATGAGCGGCTCGGGTAACGCCGGCAGCGGCAACATGGGCATCAACATTGCTGGTGGCGACCTCAACCAGCAG
This sequence comes from Pseudomonas sp. NPDC089401, assembly GCF_044749485.1. Taxonomy (NCBI): domain Bacteria; kingdom Pseudomonadati; phylum Pseudomonadota; class Gammaproteobacteria; order Pseudomonadales; family Pseudomonadaceae; genus Pseudomonas; species Pseudomonas sp. NPDC089401. Next base: position 58,930 of record NZ_JBIVIA010000013.1, read on the forward strand.
AAAAACACCATGGCCATCGCCAATGCTAACGCTGGGCTGGGCAACTCCACCGCCACCGCTTCGGCCAACCAGAGCGGCCCAGGCCTGACCGTGATCAACAGTGCCGACCGCACCTACCGTGTCGATACCCTGACGCTCACCACGACCCAGAGCGGATCGGCGTCGCGCAGCGGCCAGTTCGACTCGTCCGATGACAGAAGCGCGTCGTCGAGCTGGAGCAAGGCCGGTGCGCAAGCGGCAGCCAACAGCGGTTCGAGCAGCTGGAACTCGAGTGGTTCGAGCAGCTCGAGCGCCAGTGGCTCCAGCACCTCGAACGTCAACGGCAGCAACAGCTGGAACGCCAACGGCTCTGCCAGCGGCAACCACAGCTCGTCGAGCAACACCACCCTCAGCGCCTCGCTGGACGCCTCGGTGGAAGCCTCGCGCAGCCAGACCTTCGGCAACCGTACTCGCAGCCAGAGTGCCGACGCCTCGCTCAGCGCATCGCTCGATGCGTCGATCGACAAGTCGCACGAGAGCGCCTACGACTCTTCGTTCGAAAAAGCGTTTGATTCTTCCTTCGACAAGACTCGCAGCTCCTCCTATGACAAGTCTCGCGACTCGTCCTACGAGAAGGCTCACGAATCTGCCTACGAGAATGCTTCCGCCTCTGCGTACCAGAAATCGGGTGAGCAAGCCTCGGAATCTTCGCACGACGTGTCGAAGGGCTACAGTGAAAGCAGCTCTTACGACCTGAGCAACTCCGTGTCGTTCCAAGTGCTGACCCCGACCGGCTGGGCCAACCCTGTCACCAACACCGCAACCCTCAGTGGTTCGGTCAACGGCGGCAGCGGCAACCTCGGCGTCAACGTGGCAGCCGGTGTGGGCAACCAGCAAAGCAACTCGCTGGCCATCTCCAACACCTCGTTCTGACCGCTGGACTGAAGGCCCCCCTCGGGGGGCCTTTTCTTCCACATAACAAGAAGGCGCCCGATCATGCGCATTACCGCCTTGGCGTTGTTGCTGTGCCTCGCCAGCGTGAGCGAAGCTGCCCAGATGCCACTGTCCGTGATACCCGGCGGTGGTGTTGTGTTCAAACCGCTCCAGAGCGTGCGTGAACGCAAGTTCGCCGACCTGGTGCAACAGAAGACCGATTTCAGTTGCGGCGCTGCGGCGCTGGCAACCATTCTGCGCCAGGCCTACTGGCTGGACGTGGATGAAAACCACATCATCGAAGGCATGCTCGAGAACGCCGACCAGGACCTGGTCCGTACCCAGGGCTTCTCCATGCTCGACATGAAACGCTACGTCGAAAGCCTCGGCATGCGTGCCCGCGGTTACCGGGTCGCCCCGGAAACCCTGGAGAGCGTGCGCATCCCGGTGGTGGTGCTGATGGATATCCGCGGCTACAAGCACTTCGTGGTGCTGCAGCGGGTGGACAAAGGCTGGGTGTACATCGGTGACCCGGTACTGGGCCACAAGCGCTACAAGGTCGACGACTTCGTCAAAGGCTGGAACGGCATCATCTTCGCCGTGATCGGCCAGGGCTACGACAAGAACAACGTCTTGCTCGACCCACCCCTGCCGCTGACCGCCAAGAACCGCATCAACAGCTTCACGCCGGTCAAGGACGCGGAGCTGATGGACTTCGGGTTCATCCGCAGTGACTTCTTCTAATACCCTTGCTAGGGTCCGGGAGCATGCAATGAAGACTCCATTCTGGTTAGTCGCGGCGTGCATGGCCGCCAGCCTGCCAATCCAGGCCGAGACATTCAAACCGATCGAACTCAAGGACCACGAACTGGCCAACCTGCGCGGGCGTTTCGTGATGCCGGGCAGGATCGTCAGCTTCGGTGTGGTCATGAGCAGTACCTGGCAGAACGCCCAGGGCGAACTGATCGGCGCGACGACCGCGATGCAAGTGCAGCAGAACACCATCAAGCCGCAGTTCTACGTATCGATGATCGACGAGAAAGGCACCCCCACTCCCGCGCCGTCGACGCCAGCCCCCGCCCAGGGCACTGGCAGCGTCACCGGCGGCAATGGCCTGAACAGCACCCAGGGCGTCACCCAGGCGGTGCGCGCAGCGGGTGACTACAATACCGCCTACAACAACGTCGACATCAATGTGACCAAGGGCAATTCGGCCCCCGACACCCAGCCGCAAGGCCAACTGCTGGCCCCCGGCGCCACCCTCACCGGCGCCAACGGCGCGGGCTCGCTGAGCGTGTCCTCGAGCGGGACCGGCGGCGTGCAACTGAACATCGTCGCCAACAACAATCAGGGCAGCAGCCTGCAGCGCCTGGCCCAGGGTGGCCTGCTGCAGAACACCACACTGCTCGGCGGCGGCAACGATGTGCGCAACATCACCGCCCTCAATGTGGTCATGCGCGACAGAGCGCCCGCCGCCACCGCCATCAACAACCTCGATCAACTCAAAGGCCTACGCGGTTTCGGATACTGATCTACGCTCAGTCTCATCAAATAAGTAGTCAGAAGGGACGGCTATTCCATGCATCGATCGTTGACGTTCAGAGCAGTGGTTTGTCTGAGTACCTTGGCGCCAGCATCATTGCTGTATGCAGCAGACCCACAGGTCGAAGCGTTGAAACAGGAGCTGGTCCAGCTCAAGCAACGCTATGAAGCGCAGCAGAATGCCCTGATGGTGCTGGAACAACGCCTTCGTCAGGTCGAAGAAGCCCCTGCGGCACCTGCGCCCCGGCGCCTGACCAAGTCGCCGGCAGAGCCGGTCAAAGGTGGCCAGACCGTGGCCGCTGGCGCACCGGGTACCTCGGGCAGCTCCTACGGCCAGTCGCTGAAGGACGACTCGGAACCGGCGCAGAGCGTGTCCAACCTGTACGACGAAGCCAGTGGCTTCTTCGGCGGCGGCAAATTCAGTGTCGAAACCGGCCTGACCTATACCCACTACGACACCCGCGCCCTGGTGCTCAACGGTTTCCTGGCGCTGGACTCGATCTTCCTCGGCAACATCAACGTCGACCGTGTAAAGGCCGACAACTGGACCCTCGACCTCACGGCGCGCTACAACCTGGCGCAGCGTTGGCAGTTCGACATCAACGTGCCGATCATCTACCGCGAGTCCACCTACTCTTCCGGTGGCGCCGGTGGCGCCGGCCCGACCGTGTCCGATGCCACCGTCACCCGTGACCCGGAAATCGGCGACATCAACGTCGGCGTCGCCTACAAGTTCCTCGACGAGTCGGAAAACTGGCCCGATGCGGTCGCCACCCTGCGGGTCAAGGCCCCCACCGGCAAGGACCCGTACGGCATCAAGCTGCGCGAAGTCGCGGGCAACGACAACCTCTCCGTGCCTGAAGACCTGCCGACCGGCAACGGTGTCTGGTCGATCACGCCCGGCATCTCGCTGGTCAAGACCTTCGACCCGGCGGTGTTGTTCGGCAGCCTGTCCTACACCTACAACATGCAGGACTCGTTCAGCGATATCAGCCCGCAGGTCAACTCGAAGGTGCCGGGAGATGTGAAACTCGGCGATTCCTGGCAGATCGGCGGGGGCATCGCCTTTGCCTTGAACGAACGCATGAGCATGTCGTTCTCGGTGACCGACCAATTCGCCCGCAAGAGCAAGATCAAGCCCGATGGCGGCGACTGGCAGTCGATCAGCAACAGCGACTACAACGCCGCCAACTTCAACGTCGGCCTGACCTTTGCCGCCACCGACAACCTGACCATCGTCCCCAACCTGTCCATCGGACTCACCGAAGACGCCCCGGACTTCTCCTTCAGCCTGAAATTCCCGTACTACTTCTGATGAAGCAAGGGGCTGCCCGGCAGCCCCGCCAATTGGTAACCAGCCTTGTACCACGCCACTTTCCTGACGCCCAGCCTGATATCATCGAGCACAACTCTGTGACATCTTGATGGCAATAAGGAAATTTTCGTGATGAAGCTGCCTGGTCCTCCACGCACCCGGCTCCTCGCCCTGGCGACCCTGGTCATGGTGCTCCCCATGGCTGCGCGCGCCCTGCTGGGATGGTCCAACCCGCTCGGCTACCTGTCGGACCTCGCCCTCGGCAGCCTGCTGGTGCTGCTCCTGCATCGCCGCCCGTGGTGGCTCGCCCTGCCGCTGCTGCTGGCCTGGGGCGGGCTGTGGATCGCCTCGGCCGAGCTGGTCAGCGCAGTCGGCCGGCTACCGGTGGCGGCCGACCTGGGCTACCTGTTCGACCCGCAGTTCATGGAGAACTCCACCGGCGGCGGCTTTGCCCACGCCTGGCTGGGGCTGTCGCTGGGTGCCGGGCTGCTCGTCTGGGCACTGAGCCGCTGGCGCGCACGTGGTCAGCGGCAAGCACGGTTGCCGTACAAGGCCTGGGCTATCCCCGCCGTGCTGTTCGGCGCGCACTGGTGCAGCCAGCAGCTGGCCCCGAGCGATGCCGAGCAATGGCGCCAGTACAACCTGCCCCACCAGGCACTGTCCGCCGGCGTCGGTGAACTGCAACGGCGCGCCGAAGGCTGGCTGGGCCAGCCGGCGGCGCCCACACCGCTGCCCACCGCCGGGCTCACCCAGCACGACCTGACCGGCCAGCGCCTGCTGGCGGCGCCAGGCAAGGCGCGCAACCTGCTGGTCATCACCCTCGAGGGCATCCCCGGTGCCTACCTGCGGCCCAATCGCCAGGCCCTGCACAGCCGCTTCGACGACGACCCCATGCCCAACCTCGGCCGCTGGGCCGAGCGCGGCATGAACACCCCGGACTACGTGCTGCACACCCACCAGACCATCCGCGGCCTGTACGCCATGCTTTGTGGCGACTACGACAAACTGGCCAACGGCACGCCCAAGGGCATGGAACTGCTGACCCAGCAGCAGCGCAACCAGGCATGCCTGCCCGCGCAGTTGCGCCAGGCCGGGTTCACCACCCACTACCTGCAAGGCGCCGGCCTGCGCTTCATGGCCAAGGACCGCATCATGCCGCACATCGGCTTCGAGTCGGTGCACGGGCTGGAGTGGTTCAAGCAGGACAATTACCTGGCGTTCCCCTGGGGCAAGGATGACCGGGCCTTCTTCGAAGGCGCCCTGGACTACGTGGGCCAGCTGCAACAGCAGGACCGCCCGTGGATGCTCACCCTGTTGACGGTGGGCACCCACCAGCCCTACTCGGCGCCCGCCGATTACCTGGCGCGCCACGCCACCGCCAAGCAGGCGGCGGTGGCCTACCTGGATGACGCGATCGGTGCGTTTCTCGACAACCTCGAACGCCAGGGGGTGCTCAAGGACACCTTGGTGGTGGTCACCTCCGACGAGTCCCATGGCATCGACGGGGTGCGGCTGGCCTCTTCCTGGGGCTTCAACCTGACGCTCGCGCCGGATCAGGCGCAATTGCCGCACATCAAGCAAGGCACCTACGGCCACATCGACCTGGCCACCTCGCTGCTGGACTACTTCAACCTGCCAATTCCCGTGGCACTGGGCGGCCGCTCGCTGTTTCGCACCTATGACAGTGGCCGCGAGATGATTTCCTACACCAACGGCATGTTGCGCTACCACGATGGCCAGGGCGTGTTCACCGAGTGCGACTTTCAGCAGCGCTGCCGGCGCTATGCCAGCCAAGGCTTCATCGCCGACCGGGCCAAGTACCTCGGGCCCGCCGACAGCAGCCTGGGGCAGCAGATCGACACCCTGGCCACCACCCTCGATCAATCCTTGCTGCACACGCCGCTCAATCTGCGCTACCAGTTCGGCGGGCCTTCCGCGATCCAGTTGCAGGCGCGCATCAACGACGACTGGGCCGACAACCTGATCGGCGCGCAATACCTGGAAATGCCAGAGGGTTCGCGCACCCGCGTGCGGGTCAAGGTGCGGGCGCTCGACCCGCAGCACGCCGCCTATATCCGGCTGATCGCCAAGGAACGGGAGCAGGATGTGCCACTGGGCCTGCCGGAGGAGATCCGGGTCACGGCGGCCGAACCCCTGGAAATGGAGTTCGGCTTCGACAACCCGACGGTGCGCAAGGCGTTTTCCTTCCACCTTCTCGGCTATGGTGGCGGCGAAGTGGAAGTCAGCGATTTCAGCGTGATCACCGCATTGCCAGGCGAGGAAGAGCCGCTGGAGGACTTCGCCGACAGCCAGGCCGAGCAATCCAGCTGAACGCAGCCTTCAGCGAATCTGGTGCTTGTGCAGCAAGCGGTAGAAGGTCGGCCGCGAGACCCCGAGCACCTTGGCGGCGATACTCATGTTGTTGCTGTGGCGGTCCAGCACATCGCACAGCGCCTGGCGCTCGGCCCGGTGCTTGTAGTCTTCCAGGGTGCCCAGCGGCTGCTCTTCGGGTTCCAGGCCCAGCAGGCCAAGGTCCTGGGCCTCGATCTGACGGCCCTCGGCCAGCACCAGGCCGCGCCGCACCCGGTTGGCCAGTTCGCGCACGTTGCCGGGCCAATGGTGCCGGCCCATCGCGGCCAGCGCATGTTCGCTGAAGGACCGTGGCCTGCGCCCGGTTTCCAGGCTGTAGAAGTGTGAAAAATGGTTGGCCAGCATCGACAGGTCGCCATGCCGGTCGCGCAGTGGCGCCGTGACCACTTGCAGTACGTTCAGGCGGTAGTACAGGTCTTCCCGAAAGCGCCCTTGCTCGATGGCTTTCTCCAGGTCCACGTGGGTTGCCGCCAGCACCCGGACATCCACGGGAATCGGCTGGCTGCCACCGACCCGCTCGATGTGCTTTTCCTGCAGGAAACGCAGCAGGTTGGCCTGCAGCTCCAGTGGCAGGTCGCCAATTTCATCGAGGAACAAGGTTCCACCGTGGGCGGCCTCGATGCGCCCGACCTTGCGCTGGTGAGCCCCCGTGAACGCACCTTTCTCGTGGCCGAACAGCTCCGACTGAATCAGGTGTTCGGGGATCGCTCCGCAGTTGATGGCGATAAAGGGCATCTCGCAGCGTTGCGACTGCCGATGCAACGTGCGCGCCACCAGTTCCTTGCCGGTGCCGCTCTCACCACGGATCAGCACCGGGGATTCGGTCGGCGCCAGCTTGCCCAGCAGCTTGCGCAGCTCCAGGATGGGCCGGCTGTCGCCCAGCAGCTCGTGCTCCAGGCCGTCGACCCGCACCGCGCCCTTGCCGCGCAAACGCGCCATGCCAAACGCCCGGCCCAGAGTCACCAGTACCCGTGAGACGTCGAACGGCAAGGTGTGGAAGTCAAAAAACCATTCGCAGACAAAATCGCCAACGTTCTGCATGCGCAATTGTTCGGCACTGAGCACTGCAATCCATTCGGTATTGCTGCGCTTGATCATGTCCTTGACCGCATCTGGATGGCGCAGGTGCGATTCCTGCAGGCGCAGCAGGCCGACATCGCAGCGGTGCTCCAGGGCCAGGTCCAGGCTGCAACTGTGCACATCCCAGCCGGCAGGCTCCAGTCCCGGCAGCAAACGGTGGCAATCGTCGCAGGGGTCGACGATCAGCAAGCGACGAAGGGTGGCGGTATCATGCATGACCGTTCCTTGGCGCCAATTTGTGGTTTTTTACGTGAAAACAGTAAGTTGCGGCGCCTGATTAACAGTAGCAACGAACTTGACGCTGCCCACTACCGTCTGTCTGCTGGTGTTTGCCGCGTCAATGTGCCGCGGGAATTTTTCTTTTTTCATGGCGTCACAGGCGGCGCAGGAAAGATAAAACAGTGACCTGAAAAAAATTTACAAGCGCTGTGTGACTCCATGGCCAACTTGGAGCATCAGTACGAGTAACCCCGCACTGCAACGCGTGATAAACCTGAAGCGCCCTTGCAGTTACGCGGACCTTATTTCGATGTTTGGGACCATAGAGAGACCGAACCATGAATGCTCCGCTCCGTGTCAACGAAGCACTGCTGATCGCCGACCACGCTTTCGAGCCCTTCCAGTGCGTAGCCTGGGACGCACCCAACGGCACCGGCGAACTGAGCTTGGCAGTGATCGACCGGACCAGCACCCGCATCGGCAGCAAGCAAGTGTCCTCGCGCATCTATTCCGACCCTGCGCAATGGGCCAGCCTGATCGAGGAAGTGCGCGCCGAACTGTTCCAGAAAGGTTATGACCTGCAACCCTGGTCGATGCCCGAGTAATACAGATGCTCGTTGCAAGTGCGTGCCGGGCACGCACTTGAGTAACTTTCCCGATGCCGGACGGCACACTTTCTTATTGCGACAAAGTGTCGCGCAAGTACGCCCTGGGGTTGCTCAATCCTTTATCTTGAACTGCGCCAGGTGCTGATAATCGGCCTGTAGCTGCATGGCCAGTTGCCGCGCACGGCCCAGGCGTACTGGCGCCAATTCCATGTCTATCAACAGCGTCGCGCACGGCATCGGCTGCACGGCGTTCCAGCGCTGCAGGCGGCCGTCGGTCAATACCAGGCAGCGCTGGGGCTCGTGGGGATGGGCTTGCTGGCGTGCCTGCAGCCACCGGCGAGCTTGCTCCAGTGCGGCGATCAGCGGTGTTCCACCACCCGCCCCCAATGCCTTCAGCCAAGGCTGCAGCGCGGCGGACGCTTTGAGACCATGGCGCTGCCACTGCGGCACCCCGCCGCTGGCAGTCACCAGCGCCAGGCGGGCACGTTGCCGGTAGGCCTGGTCGAACAGTTCCGCCAGCAAACCCTTGGCCTGGGCCAACGCCTGATGGCGGCGGGTGGAGGCCGAGGCATCGACGATGACCAGCCACAACTCCGTGGCCTGGGCCTGGCGCTGCTGCCAGCAGAGGTCCTGGCGCTGCCGTGGCCGTCCTTTGAGCAAGGTCGGCAGCCACGCCACGCGGCCAGACGCCGCCGCGCGCGCGCGGCCACGGCTGGCACCTGCCAGCTTGCCGATACGTGGCGTGGCATCCGCCCTCCTGCTGCCGGGTTGGCGGATGCTCAGGGCTTTTTTGCCCAGTTCGGCACCTCGCGCCGGGTACCGTTGGCCACCGGCTGCGCGGGCAACGCCCCCCAATCACCCTGCCCGCCCTGGCTTTGCGTATCGCGACCCGCGCCGTCGGGCGGCGTCGATGGCGGCGCGGTTTCAGGCGCCGCGCGGCGACGGTGACGCAAGGCGAACTCGGCCACGGCCTCGACATCCACCTCCTCGATCGCCGCTGCGCCACGCCAGGCACAATGGGCACGGGCGGCGCGCAACCAGACCAGGTCGGCGCGCAGGCCATCGACCCCGGCGGCAAAGCAGCGTTCGGTGATCCAGGCCAGGGCCTGGTCGTCCAGGGCAATCGCGACCAGGGCCTGGCGCGCAGCCTGGCAGCGTGCCCGTAACTGGGCCTGGGCGTCAGCCCACTGGGCGCAAAAAGCCTGGGGGTCGCTGTCGAACGCCAGCCGACGGCGGATGATCTGCTGGCGCGCCTCGGGCGCCGGCAAACCGTCGAGCAGCACATTGAGCCCAAAGCGATCGAGCAGTTGCGGACGCAGCTCGCCTTCTTCAGGGTTCATGGTGCCGATCAGCACGAAACGGGCACTGTGACGGTGGGAAATGCCGTCGCGCTCGATGCGGTTTGTGCCGCTGGCGGCCACATCCAGCAGCAAGTCGACCAGGGTGTCTGGCAACAGGTTGACTTCATCGACGTACAGCACGCCGCCATCGGCCTGGGCCAGCACACCCGGAGAAAACTGCGCCTTGCCCTGCCCCAGCGCCGCGTCCAGGTCCAGCGTGCCGACCAGGCGCTCCTCACTGGCGCCCAGGGGCAAGGTGACGAACGGCCCTTCGCCGAGCAGGTCGGCCAGGCCGCGGGCCAGCGTGCTCTTGGCCATGCCGCGTGGCCCCTCGATCAGCACGCCGCCGATCTTGGGGTCGATGGCGGTCAGGCACAGGGCCAGCTTGAGATCGTCGGCGCCGACCACGGCCGCCAGCGGAAATTGCACGGGTTCACTCATTTCAAGCCTGTTCCTCGCCGTCGAGCAGTTGTTCCTCGAGCGCTTCGCGGTAGTCGCCGGGCTGCTCCCAAAGGCCGCGTTGCTGGGCCTCCAGCAAACGCTCGGTCAAGTCGCGCAAAGCCTGCGGATTGTGCTCGCGGATAAAATCGCGGGTCGCCGGATCGAGCACATAGGCATCGGCCAGCGCCTGGTAATGATGATCGTCGATCAAGTGCGTGGTGGCATCGAAGGCGAACAGGTTGTCGACTGTCGCCGCGATCTCGAAGGCACCTTTATAGCCGTGGCGCTTGACCCCGTCGATCCACTTGGGGTTCAGGGCACGGGCACGGATGACGCGGTTGAGCTCTTCTTTCAGGGTGCGGATGCGCGGCCGGTCTGCCTGGCTGTGGTCGCCGTGATAGCTGGCCACTGCGGCACCGGACAAGGTCTCCGACGCCGCCAGCATGCCGCCCTGGAACTGATAGTAGTCATTGGAGTCGAGCAGGTCGTGCTCGTGGTTGTCCTGGTTCTGCAGCACCGCCTGCACCTGGCTCAGGCGCTGGGCGAAGCGGGCGCGCGCCGGGGTACCTTCGTCGCGGCCACCGTAGGCGTAGCCGCCATGGTTGAGGTAGACCTCGGCAAGGTCGTCGCGGCTGTGCCACAGGTGCCCGTCGATGGCGTTCTGCACACCTGCGCCGTAGGCGCCCGGCTTGGCACCGAATACCCGCCAACCGGCCTGGCGTGCCGCTTCGTCCGCTGCCAGCCCCTGCCCTTCGAGTGCTTCACGCTCACTGCGCACCCGCGCCGCCAGGGGGTTGAAGTCTGCCGGCTCGTCCAGCGCCGCCACCGCCTGCACCGCGGCATCGAACAGGCGGATCAGGTTGCCGAAGGCGTCGCGGAAGAAGCCAGAGACACGCAGGGTCACATCCACCCGCGGGCGGTCGAGCAGGCTCAGGGGCAGGATTTCGAAATCGTCGACCCGCTGGCTGCCGTTGGCCCACACCGGGCGCACGCCCATCAGGGCCATGGCCTGGGCGATGTCGTCACCGCCCGTGCGCATGGTGGCCGTGCCCCACACCGACAGGCCGAGCTGACGCAGGTGGTCGCCATGGTCCTGCAGATGCCGTTCGAGGATCAGGTTGGCCGAGGCGAACCCGAGGCGCCAGGCGGTGGCAGTCGGCAGGTTGCGCACATCCACGGTGTAGAAGTTGCGGCCCGTGGGCAGCACGTCGAGGCGCCCGCGGCTGGGTGCGCCACTGGGGCCGGCAGGCACGAAGCGGCCAGCCAGGGCCGCCAGCAGGCCATTGATTTCGGCCGGGCCGCAGGCGTCCAGGTCGGGCGCGACCTGCTCGCGCAGGGCACGCAGCACCTCGTGGACCGCTTGCCACTGCGTCTCGTCAGGTACCTGCAGGCTGCCGTCCAGCGCCTGCTCGATCAGCTGCAAGGCCAGCAGTTCGAGGCGTTCGCGGGTGTCGCCGCAGGTGCGCCAGGCTTGCGCGCTCAGGCCCTGCAGCGCCGCCGGGCGCTGCCCGTCCCAGGCCTGGCCGAGGTCGCAATCGAGCGGGTCGAACCCTGGCACCAGCGCCTTGGCCAGCGCCCGCAGCAAGCTGGCGTTGCCACCACGGCCGTCGCCACGCTCGACCCGCAGCAACGCCAGCAGCGTGTCGCTACGCAGGCGCGCTTGCGGCGACTGGCCGAACACATGCAGGCCATCGCGGATCTGCGACTCCTTGAGGTCGCACAGGTAGGTGTCCAGGCGTGGCAGCCACACTGCCGCGTCGTCCAGCTGCCCTTCGAGCTGCAGTTCGCGGTCGATATGGTTGGCCTTCAGCAGTTCGAGGATGTCGCGCTGCAGTTCGCGGGCACGCCGCGGGTCGAGCAGTTGCGCCTCGTAGAATTCATCGGCCAGTTGCTCCAGGTGGCGCAGCGGGCCGTAGGTTTCGGCACGGGTCAGCGGCGGCATCAGGTGATCGATGATCACCGCCTGGGTACGCCGCTTGGCCTGGGCACCTTCGCCGGGGTCGTTGACGATGAACGGATAGATGTTCGGCAGCGGGCCAAGCAGGGCATCTGGCCAGCAACGCTCTGACAGGCCGACACCCTTGCCGGGCAGCCATTCCAGGTTGCCATGCTTGCCGACATGGATCAGCGCATCGGCTGCGTAGGTGTGACGCAGCCAGAAATGAAACGCCAGGTAGCCATGGGGGGGCACCAGGTCCGGGTCGTGGTACACCGCACTGGGATCGACCTGGTAGCCACGCGCCGGCTGGATGCCGACGAACGTCTGGCCGTAGCGCAGGCCAGCCACCATCAGCCGGCCGCTGCGATACATCGGGTCCTGCTCGGCTGAGCCCCAGCGCTCGAGCACGGCCTGGCGGTTGGCTTCGGGCAACCGGGCGAAGGCAGCGTGGTAATCCTCGAGGCTCAGGCTCTGGGCGCAGGGGCGTTGATCCAGGTGATCGAGGTCGTTGGTCACGCCACCGAGCAACTGCTGGATCAGCGCCGTGCCGCTGTCGGGCAGCCCGGCAACCGCGTAGCCCTCGGCCTGCAAGGCGTTGAGAATGTTCAAGGCCGCCGCCGGGGTGTCGAGGCCGACGCCGTTGCCGATACGCCCATCGCGGGTCGGGTAGTTCGCCAGCACCAGTGCCACGCGTTTCTGCCCGTTGGGCAGACGCGCCAGCTCGACCCAGCGCCGCGCCAGTTCGGCGACGAAGTCCATGCGCTCGGGGTGGGCGCGGTAGCAGACCACGTCGGACTGGCTGCGCTCACTGCGCCAGGCCATGTCCTTGAAGCTCACCGGGCGCGTGATGATGCGCCCGTCGAGCTCCGGCAGGACGATGTGCATGGCCAGGTCACGGGCCCCCAGGCCCTGCTCGCTGGCCTCCCAGCCCGGCTGGTTGTCCTGCGCGCAGATTGCCTGCAATACCGGGATGTCGCGGCGGAACGGGCGCAGATTGGGGCGCTCGGGGCTGGAAAGGGCAAAACCGGTGGTGTTGACCAATACCTCGGCCCCCACCTCGTCCAGCCAGCGTTCGACCTGTTCCAGGCAGGCGCTTTCCTTCAGGCTGGCCACGGCGATGGGCAGCGGGTTGAGCCCGGCCGCCTGCAAGCGCTGGCAGAACACATCGATGAAGGCTGTGTTGGCGGCCTGCAAGTGCGAGCGATAGAACAGCAACGGTGCCACCGGCTGCTGCGGGTCCCACTGGCCATACCAGTCCTCGAGCACGGCGCCGGGCTTGCCGGGGTGATACACCGACGTGCGCGGCAACGGCTGCGGTTCGTCCCAGGCGTAATCGCGGCCCAGCCACTGGCTGGCGAGGCAATTGAACAGGTTGACGGCGTTGGCCTTGCCGCCCTGACGCAGGTAGTGCCAAAGGCGCTCGGCCGGCGCGCCGGTGACGTTGCCCAGGCCGGTCAGTTCCGGATCCGGTCGGTCGTCGCCCGGCACCAGGATCAGTTGCACGCCACGCGCTGCCAGTTCGACAAGCTGCTCGACGCCGTAGCGCCAGTAGCCGACGCCGCCATGCAGCGACACCAGGATCACCTTGGCATGGCGCAGCACCTCATCGACGTAGAGGTCGACCGAGGCGTGGTTCTGCACCTGCATCGGGTTGGCCAGGCGCAGGCTGGGGTAGTCGTCCGGCAGTAGCTCGGCGGTTTCGGCGAGCAACGCCAGGTGCGAGTCGCCGCTGCAGAGAATCACCAGCTCGGCGGGTGTCTGGCCGAGGTCGGCGATGCTGTCGTCCGGCACGAAGCCGCCGGGCTGGGTCCGCAGCAGGTGCATGGATCAGGCGCCCAGGGTCTGGCGCAGGCGCGCCTCCAGCTGTGCAGCGTCGAGGTCCTGGCCGATCAGCACCAGGCGGGTGATGCGCGGCTCGTCGGCGCGCCAGGCGCGGTCGAAGTGCTTGTCGAAACGGCTGCCCACCCCTTGCACCAGCAGGCGCATCGGCTTGCCGGGGATGGCGGCGAAGCCCTTGGCACGGAGGATGCCGAATTCGCTCACCAGCTGGGTCAGGGCGTCGAGCAACAGGCTTTCTTCGGCCTCAGGCAGGTCGATCGAGATGGAGTCGAAGGCGTCGTGATCATGGTCATCGTGATCGTCGCCGTCGTGGTGGGAATCATGGTGGGTACGGCGGCCATCGATATGCGCCTCGGACTCGGCGCCCACGCCCAGCAGCACCTCCAGCGGCAGGCGGCCACTGCTGGCCTCGATCACCTTGACCGCCGGCGGCAGTTCTTCGGCGACTTCGCTGCGGACCTTGGCCAGGCCCGCGGCATCGATCAGGTCGGCCTTGTTCAGCACCACCAGGTCAGCACTGGCCAGTTGGTCGGCGAACAGCTCGTGCAGCGGCGATTCGTGGTCCAGGTTGGGGTCGAGCTTGCGTTGCGCGTCGACCTGCTCCGGGTAGGCGGCGAAGGTGCCGGCGGCCACGGCCGGGCTGTCGACCACGGTGATCACCGCGTCAACCGTGCAGGCATTGCGGATTTCCGGCCACTGGAAGGCTTGCACCAGGGGTTTGGGCAGGGCCAGGCCGCTGGTTTCGATGAGGATGTGGTCGAGGTCGCCACGGCGGGCCACCAGCTCGCGCATGACCGGGAAGAACTCTTCCTGCACGGTGCAGCACAGGCAGCCGTTGGCCAACTCGTAGACGCGGCCGCTGGCTTCTTCCTCGGTGCAGCCGATGCTGCACTGCTTGAGGATCTCGCCATCGATGCCCAGTTCGCCGAACTCGTTGACGATGACCGCGATGCGGCGGCCCTGGGCGTTGTCGAGCATGTGGCGGAGCAAGGTGGTCTTGCCCGAGCCGAGGAAGCCGGTAACGATGGTGACGGGGAGCTTGGCCAGTGTTTTCATGTCGCGTTGCCCTTGGCAGGTTGGCGCGGGCATGCGGGACGAGAGCCGCAGGCCTTGCCAGCCGGGCTCGTTCGCCACCGGATCACCCCGCCCGGTTGAAAGTCGAAAGCGTGACGAGGCAGGTCTCCTGGCTTGCACCGTTCCAGCGCCGCTGTCCGGGACAGGGCCTGGCGGGATGACGCCTTCCCGCGCCTTGGCGCAGTGGCTGTGTCGATCCGTTGCCGGTGCCTACAGTTGCGGGGGCAGCCGCGGCTTGAACCGCGTTCCCGTCTTAGCTTCGGCGTGGCCGAAGAACCTCGAAGCGGCAAGGCTACGCGGGGGGGCGCGGGTGGTCAACTGGCGGATGGGCGTGAGAGCTGCCAGAGGTCCGTCACCCTTGCAGCAACCAATTGACGCCTCCCCCGCCCCGTGCTCTCCTTACGCCTTGCGTCCAGGTGCCCCCATCGGGGGTGAAACGGGAAACCGGTGCGCCGCAGGCCCTCTCCAAGGGCCGGGCCAATCCGGTGCTGCCCCCGCAACGGTAAGCGAGCGAAGCGTCAAGACCACTGTGCCACGTCGTCCGGCATGGGAAGGTGACGCTTGCCAAGGAGCCCTGCTCTTCCTCGCAAGCCCGGAGACCGGCCTGACGTTCATGAACACCCCGCGGTGGGCGGGCGCTGTCGCATTCCCTCGGGCGCATTGCGCCCGGGAATGTCGCGCCTGTCCGTTGCCATCACACAACAAAGCAGAGGATCGCGTCATGCCCGTCACCAGTGCCAAACACAGCATCGCCACCCCCGTCACCCTCAGCCAGCGCCTGGTCATCGCCGTCGGCGCCAGCCTGCTCGGCCTTTGCCTGGTGTACTTCGCCGGCTTCTCGCACATCGAGGCGGTGCACAACGCCGCCCACGATACCCGTCACAGCGCCGCGTTCCCCTGCCACTGAGGCCTGCCATGATCACCCGTATCGCCCGCACTGCCGGGTTCAGCGGCCTGCTCGCCGCGCTGCTGTTGACCCTGCTGCAGAGCTTCTGGGTCGCGCCGCTTATCCTCCAGGCAGAAACCTACGAATCGGCCGCGCCTGCCGCCGAGCACCACGACCATGCCGGCGAAGCCGGCGCCGCCCATGAGCACAGCGCCGAAGCCTGGTCGCCGGAAGACGGCTGGCAGCGCGTCCTCTCGACCACGGGCGGGAACCTGGTCGTCGCCGTCGGTTTCGCCCTGATCCTCGCCGCCCTCTACAGCCTGCGCGAACCCGGCCGAGTCAGCACCGGCGCGCTCTGGGGCCTGGCGGGCTTCGCCGTGTTCTGCCTGGCGCCGACCCTGGGCTTGCCACCGGAGTTGCCTGGCACTGCCGCCGCCGACCTCGGCCAGCGCCAGGCCTGGTGGATCGGCACCGCCGCCGCCACCGCACTAGGCCTGGCCTTGCTGGTGTTCGCTCGCCACTGGCTGCTCAAGGTTGTTGGCGCAGTGCTGCTGGTTGTGCCGCACGTGATCGGCGCGCCGCAACCTGAAGTGCACGAGAGCCTGGCACCCGAAGCCCTGGAAACCCAGTTCAAGGTCGCCTCGTGGCTGACCAACGCCGCCTTCTGGCTGGCCCTGGGCCTGCTGAGCGCCTGGCTGTATCGTCGCTCCAGCCACGCCTGATGCCGCACGCCCACCTGCAACCGGCGCTGTACGCCGGTTTCGGTTGCCGCCGGGGCTGCTCGGTCGACGAACTTGCCAGCCTCCTGCAGCAGTCCTTGGCCTGCCAAGGCCTGCCGCTGGCTGCCGTGCAAGGCGTCGCCAGCATCAGCCTGAAAGCCGATGAGCCTGGCTTGCGCCTGCTGGCCGAGCGCCTCGGCGTGCCGCTGGTGCTGTTCGACGCCGCCCTGTTGCAGGTATTCGAGCCCCACCTGAGCCATCGTTCCGCGACCGCCTTTGCCCATTGTGGCTGCTGGGGCGTCGCCGAAAGCTGCGCACTCGCCCTGAGCGAACGCCTGCAAGGCAGCGCAAGGCTGGCGGTACCCCGACGTGCGACATCACGTGCGACCCTCGCCCTGGCCTGCGCCGTATAATCGCTTTCTTCTCGCCCCAAGGATTCACCATGACGGTCTATTTCATCGGCGCCGGCCCCGGCGACCCGGAGCTGATCACGGTCAAGGGCCAGCGCCTGATCCGCCAGTGCCCGGTGATCATCTACGCCGGCTCCCTGGTCCCCGCCGCCGTACTCGACGGCCACCAGGCCGAAACAGTCATCAACAGTGCCGAACTGCACCTGGAGCAGATCATCGAGGCCATTCGCGACGCCCATGCCAAGGGTCAGGACGTGGCGCGCGTGCACAGCGGCGACCCCAGCCTGTATGGCGCCATCGGCGAACAGATCCGCCACCTGCGCGAACTGGGCATCGACTACCAGATCATCCCCGGGGTCACCGCCACCGCCGCCAGCGCGGCCTTGCTGGGCTGCGAACTGACCCTACCGGACGTGGCGCAGACCGTCATCCTCACCCGTTACGGCGACAGCTCGCCGATGCCCGCCGGTGAGCAATTGGCCGACCTGGCCCGCCACGGCAGCACCCTGGCGATCCACCTGGGGGTCAAGCACCTGGCCCGCATCGTCGAGGCCCTGCTGCCCCATTACGGCGCCGACTGCCCCATTGCCGTGGTCCATCGCGCCACCTGGCCAGACCAGGACTGGGTGCGCGGCACGCTCGCCGACATCGTCGAGCGGGTCGCCGCCAGGGGCTTCAGGCGTACCGCGCTGATCCTCGTCGGCCATGTCCTGGGGGATGCGCCGTTCGCCGCCTCGGCCCTGTACCGCGCGGGCCATGCGCACCTGTACCGCCCTGGTAACTGAATATTGCCAAGCGGGCGGAGGCCGTTGCAGACTCCGGGCTCAACCCTGGACCGGAGTCTTGCCCATGCTCGCGCTACGCCCCAACTGCGAATGCTGTGATGTCGATCTGCCGGGGGACAGCCCCGACGCGCTGATCTGCTCCTTCGAGTGCACATTCTGCCGCAGCTGCGCAGACCGCCGCTTCCAGGGCCGCTGCCCGAATTGCACGGGGCAGCTACTGCCCCGCCCCACGCGTGTAGGCCAGGCCCTTCGCAACAACCCCGCCTCGACCGATCGGGTACTCAAGCCCCACCCGGCCTGCCAGTAACCGACAGGTCATTACCCACTGCCTGGCTGCCTTTTGATAGCAACTCCCGGAATTTTGTAGGACTTTTCAACAAACAACGCCGACTTATCCAACAGATCTATACTGCCCGTTACAACGCAGGTCGGAATGATCGTATGGTGCTGCGCGACAGAAAGAACTTGCAGCCGTATTCCAGGTTTTACCTGGGAAACGGACCACATTCCGACAGGAGCTACCTACATGACAACCGTTCTGATCGTTGATGACCATCCGATCGTCCGACTTTCCCTGCGCCTGCTGCTTGAGCGTGAACGCTTCCAGGTCGTTGGCGAAGTCGGTAACGGCAGCGAAGTGGCACAGGTAGCGCGAGAACTGCGGCCCGACGTCGTGGTACTGGACATCGGCCTGCCTGGGCTCGATGGCATGGAAGTCATCAAGCGCCTGCAGCAACTCGACCCGGCCCCCAGGATCATGGTGCTCACTGGCCAGGCCACCGACCTTTACGTACGCCGCTGCCTGGATGCGGGTATCGGTGCCTTCGTCACCAAGGACGAAGACCACGAGGCCTTGCTCTTCGCCCTCAAGGCGCTGATCAAAGGTTATTCGACCTTTCCGCAGATGGCGGTCAACAGCAACAACCTGGACAGCGAGCCCATGCGCCTGGGCAGCTTGTCGAACCGGGAAATGGAAGTGCTGCGACGCCTTGCCCGGGGCGAGAACAACAAGAACATCGGCGCCTGCATGAACCTCAGCGCCAAGACCATCAGCACCTATCGTGGACGCATCATGGACAAGCTCAAGACCGAGTCACTGGTGGAAATGGTGGACCTGGCCAAACGCAATCACGTCAATTGAGCGGTCACCAGCCATGAAGCGTGCGCTGGCCGGGCTGTTGCTGACCCTCTCCCTTGCCAGCCATGCGCTGGTCACGCTTGCAGAGGGGGAGCCTCGCCACCTGCTGGCCCGTGCCACCAGCGCTACCCCGCCACTGCCACTGGACGACCCGGATCGCCAGTGGCTTGCCAAGCGCAAAGTACTGTTGCTCGGCAGCTCGCGCCCCGATTACCCGCCTTTCGAAATCAACGTCAGCCTGGATGATTACGAAGGCCTCAGCGCCGATTACGCCGGGCTGATCGCGGAGAAGCTGGGCATACCGGTGGAGGTCAGGCGCTACGCCAGCCGCCATGAGGCCATTGCCGCCTTGCGCGATGGCCGCATCGACCTGCTGGGCAGTTCCAATGCCTTCGAGGCCGCCGACGCGCAACTGAGCCTCAGCCGGCCCTATGCCGACGATCTGCCGGTGATCGTCACCCGTGAAGGCCGAACACTCAAGGACGACAAGGCCCTGGGCAACTTGCGCCTGGCCATGGTCGACCATTACCTGCCCGGAGAGACCGTTCGCGCGCTGTTCCCGCAGGCGCAACTGAGCCTCTACCGCTCGACGCTGGCGGGCCTTGCGGCGGTCGAGCTTGGCGAGGCGGACGCCTACCTGGGCGACGCCATCAGCACCGACTTCCTGATCGGCAAAAGCTACCAGGGCACGGTGAAAATCGACCATTTCTGCCAGGTGCCGCCTGGCGCCTTTTCTTTTGCACTGGCCAATGACAACCAGCGTCTGGCCCGCCTGGTGGACGCCGCCCTGGCCTCGATCAGCGAAAGCGAGCGGCTGGGGATCCTGCGGCGCTGGAGCAGCGGCAACACCAGCCTCCTGCTGGAGCGCCACCTCTCGGCCCTGACCGCCGAGGAACAGGACTGGATCAAGCAACACCCGACGGTCAAGGTACTGATCGACCCCGCCCTCGCCCCGCTCACCTTCAACGATGCACAGCAGAACCCCAGCGGCATCACCGTCGACCTGCTCAAGCAGATCACCTTGCGCAGCGGACTGCAGTTCCAGATCGTCGAGCAGCACACCGTGCAAAAGATGGTCGAGCAGGTTGCCCAGGGCAAGGCGCAGATGATCGGGGCGCTGGGCTACGGGATGGAACGTGCGAGCCAATTGCGCTACACCCGGCCCTACCTGGTCAGCCCGAGGGTGCTGGTCACCCGCGACCAGGCGGCCTGGCCCATGCGCAGTCGAAACCTCGAGGGCCAGCGCATCGCTCTGCTGCGCGGCTCGCCGTTGCGCGCCCAGGTGCAGCGCCAGTACCCCGGCGCCAGGGTGGTCGAGGTCGACAACGCGCTGAGCCTGATGGAGGCCGTGGCCCGCGGCGATGCCGACGTTGCCTACAGCAGTCATATCAATGCGACCTACTACATCAACCATGCATTCAAGGACCAGCTCAGGATCGCCAGCGTGCTGGGCGATGATCCGGCCACCGCCGCCTTCGCCGTGGCCCCCGACCAACCCCAGCTGCAGGCCATTCTCGACAAGGCACTGCTGAGCATCCCCCCCGAGGAACTGGACCAACTGGTCAATCGCTGGCGCACCAGCGCCCTGGTCAGCGACGGGCCTTGGCGCAATTACCGGACACTGGCCTTGCAGGTGCTGGTGCTCTCGGCGCTGCTGCTGGCCGGCGTGGTGTTCTGGAACAGCTACCTGCGCAAGCTGATCCAGCAACGCACCGCCGCCCAGCAGGCGCTCCAGGCACAGCTGGGCCTGAGCCGCGGCCTGCTCGAACAACTGCGTCAGGCCAAGGACGATGCCGAGCAGGCCAGCCAGACCAAAAGCACCTTCCTGGCGACCATGAGCCATGAAATCCGCACCCCCATGAACGCGGTGATCGGCCTGCTCGAACTGGCCCTGGAGGACAGCCAGACAGGCCGCAGCGACCCCCAGACCTTGCAGACTGCGCACGATTCGGCCATTGGCCTGCTCGGCCTGATCGGCGACATCCTCGATATCTCCCGCATCGAATCCGGCCACATGACGCTGCAGCCGGTGGCCACCGACCTGGCCGAGCTGGTGCGCAGCACCCTGCGGGTGTTCGAGGGCAACGCCCGTGCCAAGGGCCTGCAGCTACAGAGCCAATTGCCCGCCACCCCTCTGTGGGTGCTGGCGGACCCCCTGCGGGTCAAGCAGATCCTGTCGAACCTGCTCAGCAACGCCATCAAGTTCAGCGATCGCGGCGAGATACACACCCGCCTGGCAACCCGTGGCGCCGACGGCAACCTTCACGTAGCCCTGTGCGTGCGTGATACGGGCATTGGCATCAGCGCGGCGGACCAGGCCCGCCTGTTCAATGCCTTCACCCAGGCCGACGGCCCGAGGGCCAGCCAGGGCGCGGGACTGGGCCTGGTAATCAGCCGGACCCTGGCAGAACTCATGGGCGGCACGCTGAACCTGCAGAGCGTCGAAGGCGTCGGCACCCGCGTCGAAGTCGAGCTGCAGCTGCCGGCCTGTGCCGCCCCCGCCTCGATCGAGCCCGGCAACCTCGCCGACGAGGTGGTCACACGGCCGTTGAAGATCCTGGTGGTGGACGATTACCCGGCCAACCTGCTGCTCATGGAGAAGCAGCTCAAGAGCCTGGGGCATGAGGTGACGCTGGCTGAACAGGGCGAGACAGCACTGGAAAGGTGGCAAGCCAGCCACTTCGACCTGGTGCTCACCGATTGCAGCATGCCGGTCATGGACGGCCACCAGCTGGCCCGGTCGATACGCCAACGGGAGCGCGATCAGGGGCGATCGGCCTGTTGCATCATCGGCATCACCGCCAACGCCCAGGCCGAAGAACGCACCCGCTGCCTGGCCAGCGGCATGGATGACTGCCTGTTCAAGCCCGTCGACCTGCGCACCCTGAAAGCCCATCTGCCGCAAATGTGGCTTGAAACCGCCCCGCCCGTGGCCAAGGCCAGCGGCTTCAACCTGAACGAACTGCGGCACCTGACCCAGGACGATGAGCAATTGACCCGCCACCTGCTGGAGCAGGTCGGGCAAAGCGCCGGCGAAGACCTGGCCGCGCTGCGCGCGTTGGGCACGGCGCCCGAGCCAGGTGCCTTGCTGGCCATTGCCCACCGCATCAAAGGGGGCGCCAAGATGCTCAAGGTACGCGGGGTGGTGAGTGACTGCGAAGCGCTGGAGCAGGCACTGACACAGGGCTTGCCCAGCCAGGCGCCGCGCCTGCGGCTCGAAAACAGCCTGCAGGCGCTGCAACGCGAACTGTCCGACGCCCTCAGTGCAATAGCAATGTCGAATTGATCTGGCTGATGGCATCGACCACGTGCCGCGAGCCTTGCTGGATTTCCATGATCACCGTGCCGGCCTCGTTGGCCAGGGCCACGCCACGCCCGGTGCGCTGAAGGCTCGATTGCATGCTGGCCACGGCCGTCAGCGACAGGTCGTGGTTCTGCCGCACCACATCGACGATTTCCAGCGTCGCCTTGCTGGTGCGGGCCGCCAGGCTGCGCACTTCATCGGCGACCACGGCGAAGCCGCGGCCGTGCTCGCCGGCGCGGGCCGCTTCGATGGCCGCGTTGAGGGCCAGCAGGTTGGTCTGGTCGGCGATGCCGCGGATGGTCAGGACGATCTGCCCGATCACGTCCGACTGCTTGCTCACTGCATCGATGGTGCGCGCCGCGTCATTGAGCTCCTGGGAAATCTGCTCGATCACCTCGACCGTCTGCTGCACCACTTCCGAGCCTTTGCGCGCGCAGGCGTCGGTCTGCACGGAGCTGGCGTGGGCGGCCTCGGCGGCGCTCTGCTGGGTGCTCACCTGGGAGGTGATGTCACTGGCGAACTTGACCACCTTGTACAGGCGGCCCTTGCTGTCGAAGATCGGGTTGTAGGAGGCCTCCAGATAGACGGTCTGGCCTTGCTTGTTGACCCGCTCGAAACGGTGCGAGTGGTACTCGCCACGGTTGAGCGAAGCCCAGAATTCGCGGTACTGCGCCGACTCCCGCTCGTGGGCCTGGCAGAACAGCCCGTGGTGGCGGCCCACCACCTCCTCAAGGCGGTAGCCCATGGTGATGAGGAAATTGTCGTTGGCCTTGATCACCCGCCCCTCGGGGGTGAACTCGACCACCGCCATGGACCGGCCGATTGCCTTGAGCAAACTTTCGCTTTCGTGTTCGTGCTTGACCCGCTGGCTGATGTCGGCGGCCACCTTGATCACGCTGGTGACCTGCTGGCGTTCGTCGAGCACCGGCATGTAGCTGGCCTCCAGCCAGACTTCACGGCCGGCCTTGTCGACCCGCTCGAAGGTGCCGCTGATGGCCTTGCCCTGCCCCAGCTCACGCCACAGCTGCTGGTATTCGGCGCTCTTGGCGTAGGCGGGGTCGCAGAACAGCCGGTGGTGCTTGCCGCGCAGCTCCTCGGCGGTATAACCCATCGCCTGGCAGAACTGGGCATTGGCATCGAGGATGGTGCCGTCTGCAGTGAACTCGATCATCGCCATGCTACGGCTGATGGCGGCGAGCTTGGCCTGGCTGTCGGCCAGGGCCTGGCGAACCCGTTGAATCTCGACCAGATCGGACTTGCGATGAAAATCGAACATGACACCGGCATCCTCTATGCGCAGGGTCTCCTGAGCATAGATCGGCATCGTAGCCGTGCAAGCAATCTGATATCACTTTGTAATTAGTCTTGCTCGGGGTGCTCAGGAACTCTCGCGCACCATCAATTCGAAGCCCAGGTCCTGCTGCTCGGCGGCCACCCGCTTGCCATCGAGCAAGGCCAGCAGCGCCTGCGCCGCACCCCGCCCCACGGCGGCGCGCGGCGTGCGGATCGAGGTCAGCCGCGGCACCATGTGCGCCGACGCCGGCAAGTCGTTGAAGCCGACCATCGCCACCTGCCGCGGCACCTCGATACCCTGGCGCAACGCCTGAAGCACGGCGCCCTGGGCCAGGTCGTCGTTACAGAAGAAGATGCCATCGACATCCGGCGTCCGGGCCAGCAACCGGCTGAACAGCTCGCTGCCCAGGGCGATGGACGACGGCTGCGGCGCCAGGATTTCCAGTTCGCTCGCCGGCATGCCAGCCTCGGCCAGGGCCTGGCGGAAGCCTTCGGCACGCTGCATCACCCGCGGGTCGAGCTGCGCGGCGATGAACGCCAGGCGCCGCCGGCCACGGGCGATCAGGTGCTGCGCCGCGGCACGCCCCGCCTGCTGCTGGGAGAATCCCACCGACAAGGCCCCGGCCTCGCCACCCAGCTCCATCATGTGCACACGGGGCACGCCACTGGCGGCCAGCATCTGTCGCGACGCCTCGCTGCGGTCGAACCCGGTCAGCAGCATGCCGCACGGCTGATACGCCAGGTAGTTGCGGATCAGGTTTTCTTCTTCGTCGACATCGTAGTGATAGTTGCCGATCAGCACTTCGAGCCCACGGGGGCGCATCACCTCGTGGATGGCCTCCAGGGTGTCGATGAACAGCTGGTTGGACAATGACGGGATCAGGACCACCACCGACTGGCTGCGTGCCGAGGCCAGCGCCCGTGCCGCCGGGTTGGCCACGTAACCCAGGGTCGCGGCGGCGGCAACGACCTTTTCCACCAGTTCCGGGGCGACCGTGCTGACCCCGCGCAGCGCGCGCGAAGCGGTAATCGGGGAAACCCCGGAAAGCCTGGCGACTTCAGCCAGCGTGGGACGACCGGTGGTACGAGAGCCTGAGCGCGACATGAGTGTTGTAATTTTACTACTTGCGGGAAAGGGGAACGGCCACTAAGGTAGCGCTGTCTCAGGACCCAGGCAATGTAATCTTTGCCGGTGGCCAGCACGCGCGCTCTGTCAAGCGTCCATACTGCGTGAGGACAAGATCAACAACATTGGGAAGGCAGCGTTTCGTCGATTGCGAGACAGCGCTGTCTCACCCCGCAGGAGGTACTGATGAATTCTCCCCTGTCCGCCATCGTGGTGATGGGCGTGGCCGGCTGCGGCAAGAGCTGCATCGGCGAAGCCATTGCCAGCAACAGCGGCGGTCGCCTGATCGAAGGCGACGCGTTCCACCCTGCCGAGAACATTCGCAAGATGAGCGCCGGCATCCCCCTGAACGACGACGACCGTGCCGGCTGGCTGGTACGCCTGGGCCAGGAGCTGCAAGCCACGGTCAAGGCCGGCGAACGGCCGATCCTCACCTGCTCCGCGCTCAAGCGCCGCTACCGCGACAGCCTGCGCGCGGCCATGCCTGGGCTGGGTTTCGTGTTTCTCGAACTGACCCCTGCCGAGGCTGAAAAACGCGTGCTCGCGCGCCCCGGCCATTTCATGCCGGCCAGCCTGATCGACAGCCAGTTCGCCGCGCTCGAAGCGCCCCATGGCGAGCCGTTGACCCTGCCACTGGACGCCACCCGGCCGATCGTCGAGCTGGCCGCGGCGGTCGACGCCTGGCTAAAGCCCTGCGGTGAGCGGGAGCTGGCGCGGACTGCCTGACCCGGCGGTTTTCCTTCTCACCCCAGATAGCGCTGTCTTGACGCCTGAGCGTGGCCAAAGCCCCATCAGGTGAAAGCTTCATTCATTGCAACGCCAAAACAACGATAAGATCGAGGCCTAAAAACCATGTTCGGATTGGCTACAGATACCTACCTGCTGCTCGACGCCCTGGTCACCATCGTCGGGCTGATCCTGCTGATCACCCATTTCAAGGTCCACCCCTTCGTCGCCCTGACCCTCGCCGCCGGCTTCCTCGGCCTGACCTCCGGCATGCCGGTGGCCAAGGTCATGAAGTCGTTCCAGGACGGGTTCGGCGGTGTGCTCGGCTTCGTCGGCATCGTCCTCGCCCTGGGCACCATGCTCGGCAAGCTGATGGCCGACTCCGGGGGCGCCGACCAGATCGCGCAGACGCTGATACGCGCCTTCGGCAAGAAGAACGTGCACTGGGCCATGATGTTCGCCGCCTTCCTGGTCGGCATCCCACTGTTCTTCGAGATCGGCTTCGTGCTGCTGGTGCCGCTGGTGTTCATCGTCGCCCGGCGCTCCGGGGTGTCGCTGATCAAGATCGGCATTCCGCTGCTGGCCGGCCTGTCGGTGGTGCACGGCCTGGTGCCACCGCATCCGGGCCCGCTGCTGGCGATCGGCATCTTCCATGCCGACATCGGCAAGACCATTTTCTATGGCCTGCTGGTGGCATTGCCGACCGCGATCATTGCCGGCCCGCTGTTCGGCAGCTTCATCGCCCGCCATATCCCGGGCAACCCGTCCCAGGAACTGATGGACCAGATCGCCAAGGAATCCGACCAGAACAACCTGCCCAGCTTCACCATCACCCTGGTCACCGTGCTGCTGCCGGTGGCGTTGATGCTGCTCAAGACCTTCGCCGACGTGGTACTGCCGGCCGAGCACATCGTGCGTCAGTGGATGGACCTGATCGGCCACCCGATCACCGCCCTGCTCGCCGCCCTGCTGCTGGCCTTCTACACCTTCGGCTCGGCACGCGGCTTCAGCCGCCAGCAGATCATGAAGATGCTCGACCAGAGCCTGGCGCCGACTGCGGCGATCGTGCTGATCGTCGGTGCCGGCGGCGGCTTCAAGCAGATGCTGGTGGATACCGGGGTCGGCAACGTGATCGGGCAGATGGCCGTGCAGGCAGAAATCTCGCCGATTCTGCTGGCCTGGCTGGTGGCCGCGGTGATCCGCATCGCCACAGGCTCCGCGACCGTCGCCACCATCACCGGTGCCGGTATCGTCGCACCGGTGATCGACCTGGTGCCCGGGGTCAACCGTGAACTGCTGGTACTGGCCACCGGCGCCGGTTCGCTGATCCTGTCCCACGTCAACGATGCCGGTTTCTGGCTGGTGAAGCAGTACTTCAACATGACCGTGGCCGAGACCTTCAAGACCTGGAGCATGATGGAGACGATTCTCTCGATCGTCGGCATCATCCTGATCATGGCGCTTTCGACGGTGGTGTGACCGTCGATCGGGATGATGGCACCTTGCAGCTGCGGACAGGGACGAAAGGAAGTACCTGCCCTGACCGTAGCCAAGGAGCCTGCCATGCCCCGTTCCAGCATCCTGCTGATCGCCCTGCTCGCCTCGCCACTGGCCTTCGCCGTCGGCACTGGCCCCACCTACCCTGATGACCCGCACAATCCGGCGCCGACGCCTGGCGTCGACAGCACCCTCAACCCGATCGAGAAGCCCATGCCGCGGGATACCGACCCGCGGATCCAGGGCAATGACCCAGAGAGCCCGCCCGCCAGGCAGGACGATGGCCGTGAGCTGCCAGGGATGGACGGCAGTGGCTCCGAAGGGACCGGGCAGCAAGGGGAAGGCAGCCAGCCCTGAGCTCACACAGGCCCTACATGGGCCCTACCACTGCCGCTTGTCCGGGCGGGTCAGCCCGAGCTTCTCGATCCGGTAACGCAGCATGTCCCGTGACAACCCGAGCATCCGCGCCGACTTGGTGACATTCCAGTCGGTGCGGTCGAGGGTCTTGCACACCAGTTCACGCTCCATGTCCGGCAGGCTGGTACCCGGCTCCGGTTCATGCCGCGGCAACTCGTACACCGTCGCCGTGGGCTGGGCCACCAGAGGCTCGTCGACCAGGGTCATGCACAGGTTCAACTGATGCGCCTGCACCACTTCGTTGGGTGCCAGCAGCACCGCCTGCTCGAGCATGTTGCGCAGTTCGCGCACGTTGCCCGGCCAGCTGTAGCTGAGCATCAAGGCCTCGGCCTCGGCGCTGAAACGCAGGTTCGGCTTGCCATAGCGGCGCCCGTGATGGGCCAGGAAATGCCGCGCCAGCAGCAGCACATCCTGCCCCCGGGCATGCAGGCGCGGCACCTTGAGGGCGATGATGCGCAAGCGGAAGAACAGGTCGCGGCGGAACTTGCCCTGTTGCACCATCTGCTCCAGGTTGCAGTTGGTGGCGCTGATCACCCGCAGGTCGACCTTGCGCTCCTTGACCGCGCCGATGCGCCGGATGCTGCGGTCTTCCAGCAGCTTCAGCAGCTTGGCCTGCAGCACCAGGTCCATCTCGCCGATCTCGTCGAGGAACAACGTGCCGCCATCGGCCGCTTCGACCAGGCCCACGCGGCGCTCCTTGGCATCGGTGAAGGCGCCCTTCTCATGCCCGAACAACTCCGCTTCCAGCAGATTGGCCGGGATCGAGGCGCAGTTGAACTCGATGAAAGGCCCCTTGCTGCGCGAGCCGTCGAAATGCAGGGCGCGCGCCACCAGTTCCTTGCCGGTGCCAGTCTCGCCCTCGACCAGTACCGGCGGCAGGTCATCGCTGGCCATGCGCCGCTCGGCATCGAGCACCTGGTGCAGGGTGTGCTTGAGTGTCAGCATCGCCGGCGACTCACCGATCAAGGCCTGCAACCCGGACTTCTGCGCCTCGCGCTCCTGGTAGAACGACAGGGTGCGTTCCATGCGCTCGGTAGCCAGGGCCTTGTCCAGGGTCAACTTGAGCTCGGCCAGCACCACAGGCTTGGTCAGGTAGTGGAAGGCGCCCTCCTTCATGGCCTGCACGGCGTCTTCGACATTGCCGTAGCCGGTCATCATGATCACCTTGAGCGCCGGCGCCTGCGCCACCAGCGTGCGCAACAGGTCGTGCCCGCTCATGCCGGGCAACGAGTTGTCGGTCAGCACCGCATCGGGCTGGCTGCGCTTGATCTGCTCCAACGCCAGTTCCGCGCTGTCGCAGAGCGTTACCTCATAACCCTTGAGGCTCAAGTAGGTACGAATGTTCTCGCCGAGGATCTCATCGTCCTCAACTACCAGGATGCTGTGCTCCATGATCCCCTCCCGCTGCGATATTGAAAGTGAGGCTGACGCGGGTTCCTTCCTCTTCCCGGCTGCTCAGGCTGACCGAGCCGCCAAAACGTTCCATGATGCGCTTTGCCAGTGCCAGGCCGACGCCGAGGCCGCCCTGCTTGGTGGTGAAGAACGGCTTGAACACCATCCGTTCCTGCTGCTGGCTCATGCCCTTGCCGGTGTCGCTGAGCAACAGTTGCGCACGCTGGCCGTCCTGCTCGGTGACCTGCGCATGCAGTTCGCCGCCCTTGGGCATGGCCTCCAGGGCATTGGCGAACAGGCTGTTGAGAATCTGCGTCAGTTGCAACGGCTGGCTGGCCACCCATTGCGCCGACGGCCCTTCGAAGCAGAAGCGCACGCCGTTGCGTTCGATCTGCTGGGCGAACGCCAGGCGCGTGTCCTCGATGGCGGCCACCAGGTCCACGGCCTCGGCCTGGTCACTGGTCGGCCGCAGCGATACCAGCAGTTCGCGCACCCAGCGCGACATGCGGTCGACCTGGCTGATGATGTCGGTGATGTTCTTCTGCGCCATGGGGCTGGCGATTTCCTGGGCCAGTTCGGCGCTGGAGCGGATGTTGGCCAGCGGGTTGCGCAGGCTGTGGGCCACCGCCGAGGACATCTCGCCCAGGGCCATGTAGGTTTCGCTGGCGACCAGGCGATCCTGTTGCTGCTGCAATATCAAGGCGGCGCGACGGACGATCCAGAACAGGCCGAAATAGATCAGTGCCCCGCCCACCAGGGTCGAGGCCCAGATCAGCACGTAACCGCGCTGGATACGCCGGATCAGGTCCTGCGGTTCCTTGTAGATCTCGACCATGGCCAGCACCTGCTCGCCCTGGCTGTCGAACAGGGGAATGTAGTTTTCGATGAACAGGTAACGCGGTTCACGCTCGAAGCGCTGCTCCTCGCGATCGTCCTCGGGCTTGTGGTAACTGGACGAAACCGACTTGCGCGAGCGGAAGGCAAGCTCCAGGTCGGCATCGTCCTCGATGCGCTTGCCGATCAGTTCGGGGTTGGTCGACCAGACGATGCTGCGGTCGCGGGCGTAGACGTTGGCCAGCAGGGTATCCGGCAGGTGCGCGACATGGTCGAGGAACTCGACCCGGGTCGACTCGGCCAGGGCCGGGCTGAACTGCAGGTGCTGCTGGTCGAGCTGCGGATTGAGCAACTCGCCCATGGTGCTGCCAGGCGGCAGCTGCGAATGACGCACCTCGGCCTGGGCCATGGACTGGATGAACTGGGCAGTGAGCATGGCATCGCGCTGCACGCTGTCACGCACCACGAAACGGGTGGAGACATAACCCAGGCCACCGGCCACCGCGGTAATGATCAACAGGCTGATCAGCGAGAACCAGCGCAACAGGTCGAAGCGCTGAAGCGGCGCCGCCAACCCACTGATGGGAAGGCTTGCCGGCTTGCCTGGGGCATCGTTATCCAGCATCTGCATCGCTTCGTTCCCGCGCACGGATTCCGTTCAGGAGGCCATCCAATGGATGCTACGGCTGGTAGCAAAATAATGGCCTTGTACCCAGCAACCATGAGCCGCTGGTCATCGCGAGTTCATCGCTGCAAAAACCTGGCCAGCGAACAAGAAAAAATGATTACCCTTATAAATCAAAGCATTGCATAGAAATCTGAAAAAACCTTTCAAGATCTCCCCCCACATTTGGGTAATTCTCACCCAAAAAACAAGAATTGTTTTAAATCAATCAGTTATCGCCAGAATGTAATGCTTTGGATGATGAATCGACCAATCGGAAATTCAGTGAAACGCGCGTGCCGTGCCCTTGGCTACTGCTCAACCTGACAGAACCGCCGAAGCGTTCCATGATCCGTTTCACCAGCATCAGCCCCACCCCCAGGCCATTCTGCTTGGTACTGAAAAATGGCCTGAAGGCCAGGCGCTGCTGCTGCTCGCTCATGCCCTTGCCGGTGTCGGAGAGGCGCAGGGTCAGGCTGCGTCGGTCGCGCTTGACCACCTCCACGCGCAGTCGATCGCCTTGCTCCATCGACTCCAGGGCATTGTCGATCACGCTGTCGAAGATCTGCCCGAGCAAGGCTGGCTGGCCGAGCACCTGGACTGCCGGCAACGTTTGCAGGTCGAGGGTGACGCCGCTGCGCGCCAGCGGCACGGCAAAGCGTTGCAGGCTTTCCTGCAAGGCCTGTGGCAGATCCACCGCCACCGCTTCGTCGGTCAAGGGCCGCAGCGACTGCAACAGCTGACGGATCCACTGCGACATGCGGTCGACCTGGCCGATGATGTCGTCGATGTTGCGCTGTGCCGGGCCTTCGTCGAACGCCTGGGCCAGTTCCGCGCTGGAGCGGATGCTGGCCAGCGGGTTGCGCAGGCTGTGGGCCACCGCCGAGGACACTTCGCCAAGAGCCACGTAGGTTTCACTGCTGATCAGCCGTTTCTGCTGCACCGCCATTACCCGCGCCGCCCGGCGCATGATCCCGTACAGGCCGATGTAGACCAGGGCCGCGCCCACGCTGATGGCTACCCATATCAGGATCAACCCGCGCTCGATGCGCTCGATCAGGTCGCGGGGTTCCTTGTAGATCTCCACCATGGCGGTGACCTGCTCGCCGTCGGCGTCGAACAACGGAATGTAGTTCTCGATGAACAACTGCTCGGGCGGGTTGATGAACTTCTGTTCGCTGCGGGACTGCTCGAAGTTGTGGTAGCTGGCCGAGACCCGCATCTTGTATTCGAACGCCCTGTCCAGGTCCTCGTCAGCCTCGATCAGCTTGCCCATCAAGGCCGGATTGGTCGACCAGATCACCGTGCGGTCCGGGGCATAGATGCTGGCCAGCAAGGTGTCCGGCAAGTGGGCGATATGGTCGAGAAACTCCCCCCGCGCCTCGCGCCGCGCCTGCGGGTCGACATCCGGCAAGGCCTCGCGGTCGGTACGCGGGTCGAGCAGTTCGCCCATGGTGCGCACGTTGGGGATCGACACATGACGCACTTCGGCGTCGGCGATGGAGGTGATGAACTGCGCCGTGAGCAAGGCGTCGCGCTCGATGCTTTCATCGATGATGAAGCGGCTGGAAATCAGCCCCAGGCCGGCCGCCACCGAAACGATGATCGCCAGGCTCACCCAGGCGTACCAGCGCAGCAGGTTGAATGGCTTGCGTGGCGTGACCACCTCGTTACCGGTGGATGCCTCTTGTGCGCTGGATCGGGGGGCGATGTCCATGTCGGACTCCACGGCTGGGCACCATCTGAAAGGTTATAGCCCAGAGTCGGGGAATCAGGCTCGATTTACCGATGCAAGGTCCGCTCACAGCGGCGAATCATCGGCCAGCCCCTGCAGCTTGCGATACTCGCGCAGCACCGTGGGCACGTAGCGCCGGGTCTCGGCGAACGGCGGTACCGCGCCACGCCGGCGCACGGCATCGGGGCCGGCGTTGTAGGCGGCCACGGCCAGGGTGATGTCATTGTCGAACAGGGTCAGCATGCGTTTGATGTAGCGCGCGCCGCCTTGCACGTTGTCCTCGGGGTCGAGGATATCCTCCACCCCCATCTCCTTGGCGGTGTCCGGCATCAGCTGCATCAGGCCGACCGCCCCGGCCGCCGAGCGGGCCTTGGGGTTGTAGCCGGACTCGGCCTTGATCAGCGCATGCAACAAGGCCTGGGGCACGTCGTACGCCAGTGCCGCCGCTGCCACCAGGTCGGCATAGGGGCGCCCAGTGATCAACTGCGCATCCGCCGGGCCGGCCTGGTCGATCCTGTCGCTGATCACCCGCTCGTAATGCCGCCCGGGCCGGTGCACGTTGCTCAACACATAGCCGCCCTGGGCATCGATGGAGATGTACACGTCGGCCTGGGCGGTCGCCGCCGCCAGCCAGAAAAAAGCCAGGATCAATTTACGCATGTCGGCTACCTCCCGCCCTGCCCCCGTTGTGGGGGAAATGCCCCGGAAAACCCGGGCTTTGCTCTCCTGTCGCAAGCACCGTGCCGCTTGCCATGGCGCATGCTGCAAGGCCCCGAGGCAGACGTGCACGGAGGTTGCATGAGGCTGCAAAAAGCCTGTTCCCATGCAGCGGAGGTCTTCACCATGCAGCGCAAACCCAACGCCCAACGTGGCTTCACCCTGCTCGAACTGCTGGTGGTGCTGGTGGTGCTCGGCCTGCTGGCCGGCATCGTCGCGCCCAAGTACTTCAGCCAGCTCGGCCGCTCCGAAGCCAAGGTGGCGCGGGCGCAGATCGAGGGCCTGAGCAAGGCCCTGGACCTGTACCGGCTGGAAGTGGGGCATTACCCCAACAGTGAGCAAGGCCTGCAGGCGCTGGTCGCCGCCCCCAGTGGCGAGGCGCGCTGGTCGGGGCCCTACCTGCAGAAGGCGGTGCCGCAGGACCCGTGGGGCCGCCCGTACATCTACCGCCAGCCGGGCGAGAACGGCGGCGAATACGACCTGCTGTCGATGGGCAAGGACGGCCAGCCCGGCGGCGAAGGCGAAAACGCCGAGGTCACCAACTGGTAATGAGGAGAACCGCCATGCGCTACAACCTCAAGGCCCTGGGCAGACAGGGCGTGGTGCAGCTGCAGGTCGAGGCCGAGGACGCCGAACAGGCACGTCGTCAGGCCGAAGGCCAGGGCCTGCGAGTGGTCAGCGTGCGTGGCAAGGGCCGAGCGCTGGCCTGGCGCCGGGCACAGGTGTTCGACCTGGTGCTGTTCAGCCAGGAACTGACCACCCTGCTGCGTGCCGGGCTGCCCTTGATCGACGCGCTGGAAAGCCTGGCGGAGAAAGCCCCGTCCGCCGGCACGCGCAAGGTCTTGGCTGAACTGGTGCGCCAGCTCTACGAAGGGCGCTCGCTGTCCCAGGCCCTCGGCCAGCAGCCGCGAGTGTTCCCGCCGCTGTACGTGGCGCTGGTGCAGTCCAGCGAGCGCACCGGCGCACTGGGGGATGCCCTGGCCCGCTACATCGGCTATCGCCAGCGCCTGGACCTGGTCCGGCAGAAACTGGTGGGAGCGTCGGTATATCCGCTGCTGCTGTTGTTGGTGGGCGGTGGCGTGGTGCTGTTCCTGCTGGGCTACGTGGTGCCACGTTTCAGCCTGGTGTTCGAAGGCATGGGCAGCGAGCTGCCGTGGCTGTCGCGGGTGCTGATGGACGTTGGCCTGTTCCTGCATGCCCAGCAGTTGCCGCTGGCAATGGCCACCGCAGGTGGCGTCGGCGCCCTGGTGATGCTGCGCCGCAACCCGGTGGTGCGGCGTTTCGGCGCCCGCCAGCTGCGCCGCCTGCCGGCCCTTCACCAGCGCCTGGTGATGTATGAACTGGCGCGTTTCTACCGCTCCCTGGGCATTCTGCTGCAGGGTGGCATTCCCATCCTCACCGCCATGGGCATGGCCAACGGCCTGCTCGGCAGCACCTCGGCCCAAGGCCTGGCGCAGGCCAGCCGGCAAGTGGGGGAAGGCTTGCCGCTGTCCGATGCGCTGGAGGCCGGGCAGTTGGTGACGCCGGTGTCGCTGCGCCTGCTGCGGGCGGGTGAGCAATCGGGGAACCTGGGAGAAATGCTCGAGCGCTGCGCGGACTTCCACGACCAGGAGATCGGGCGCTGGGTCGAGTGGTTCGTGAAGCTGTTCGAGCCGCTGCTGATGACGTTCATCGGCCTGCTCATCGGCTTTATCGTGATCCTGATGTACATGCCGATCTTCGAGCTGGCCTCGAGCATTCACTAGCCTGTTCCGGCCTCTTCGCGGGCAAGCCCGCTCCCACAGGGATAGCACCAGGCCCGAGGTGCGCCATACCTGTGGGAGCGGGCTTGCCCGCGAAGAGGGCTGGCTCAGTAGTCGAAGCGGTCCACCGCCCGCCGCCGCTCGTTGTCATCGCGCCGGTCATAGCTGGCGGTGGTCTGGATGTTGGCATGGTGCGCCAGCTTCTGTGCGATCGACAGGTCATGCTCCTCGATCACCCGGGTGATGAACGCTCGGCGGAAATCATGCGGCATGATCTTCACCCCCACCTGTGCCCCGCGCTGGCGGGCGATGTAGTAGATCGCGTGCTTGGTGATGCGGGCGCGGGTGATGTGGTTGCCGCGGCGGATGCGGTTGAACAGGAACGGGTCGTCCCTGGCGCCCTCGGGCAGGGCCTCGCGACGCAGGTCCAGCCAGGCCTGGAGCTTCTCGAACGCCCACGGCGGCGCATACTTGATCAATTGCCGGTTGCCCTTGCCGGTGACCTGCAGGCTGCGCGCCTCGAAGTCCACCTGGCTGAGGTCGATGTCCACCGACTCGGACTTGCGCATGCCGGTGCCATACAGCAAGGCGATGATCGCCGCATCGCGCACACCCTGGGGCCGCGGGTCGGCGGCGCACAGGTCCATCAGCTCACGGATCAGGCTACGCCGCAGGTTGCGCCCGGGCGGCAGGCGGCTGCCGCTGGCCGGTTTGACCTCGCGAATGCGCAGCAACCGCTCATGGTCGATCAGGCCCAGGCGCCACGCCTCGTTCATCACCCCGCGTACCGCGTTGACGTACAGCGACGAACTGTTCGGCGCATAGCCGTCCGTGCGCAACGCCGCCACCAGGCCGATCAGGTGGCCAGGCTCGAGCAGGTGCCAAGGCATGTCGGCGAGGTTGCACTCGACGAAGCCGAGACGGTCGGCGGCATCCTGGAGGATGTAGCGCATGGTCTGCTGGCTGGATGGGGCCAGCCGGGCCAGGTATTGCAGCAGTGGGCTTTGCGAAAGGTCGGACAAAACGTGAATCCTGAAGCAGGCAGCCGCGGCTCACCAGGCGGCCGCAGTGACAAGGTGACAATGGCGGCAAGATGCCCCAATTCGATGCCATTACCTTGATATTCAAGGTGTTGTCTGAATGGCAGGGAACGCGATAGTACCCCATCGAGGCCCGCTGTTCGAACGCCAGTGGTCTAGAGTGGTAGCCAAGCCCCCTGCCAGCGAGCCGCCATGGCTTTCCATCGCCTGAGCCGAACCCACCCGCGCCTGAGCATCGCCATCCTGGCCGGCATCGCCGGCGCCTGGCTGCTGCCCGCCAGCGACTGCGTCCAGCGTATCCTCGGTGGCTGGAACATCGGCGTCTGGCTGTACCTGCTGCTGGTGCTGTGGCTGACCTCGCGGGCCACCCCCGACAAGGTGCGCCAGGTCGCTCGGGTCGAGGACGAGAACGCCGGCCTGGTGCTGTTCACCGTCTGCTTCGCCGCCATCGCCAGCCTGGCGGCCGTGACCTTGCAACTGGTCTCCAGCCGCGGCCTGCATGGCAGCGCCCTGGCCGTGCACTACCTGTTTACCGGGCTGACCGTGGCGGGCTCATGGCTGCTGATCGGCTGTATCTTTAGCCTGCACTACGCCCGGCTGTTCTACACCGGCGACCGCCAGGCGCCGGCGCTGCGTTTCGCCGATGGCGAACGCAACCCGGACTACTGGGACTTCCACTACTTCTCGTTCACCCTCAACGTCGCCGTGCAGACATCGGACATCGGCGTCGGCGGGCGCGGCATGCGCCGGGTCGTGCTCGCCCACTCACTGGTAGGTTTCGTGTTCAACACGGCGATCCTGGGTTTCACCATCAACATCGCCGCCGGCCTGCTCGGCTAACACTCGCCGGGCACAGGCCGCGACCCTGCGGCAGGCCTCCTCCAGTTGCCCGGCCGCGAGTACCAGCCCCATGCGCAGGTGCCCCGCCGCGCTGGGCCCGAATGCATCGCCCGGCAACAGTGCCACGCCCTCCTCCAGCAACAGCCGCTGGGCGAACGCCTGGGCACCCAGCCCGGTGGCGCGGATGTCGAGCATCACGAACAGGCCTCCCGCCGGCCGCCGGGCGCGCACCCCAGGGCAATCGGCAAAGGCCGCGCAGACACGGTCGCGCCGTTCCCGGAACGCTTCGCGCATCCTGCGTACCACCGGCAGGTCCCGCTCCAGCGCCACGCAGGCGCCCTGCATGACGAACTCGGGCAGGCCGAACAGCATGACCACCGACAACTGCGCCAGGTGTGCCATCAAGGCGGGCGGGCCTATCACCCAGCCAACCCGCCAGCCACTCATGGCATGCGACTTGGACAGGCTGTCGATCAGCACGCAGCGTTCGGCCATGCCCGGCAAGCCGGCAGGGTCTGCTGCCTGGCCGTCGAACAACAGCCCGCTGTAGACCTGATCGCACAGCAGCCACAGGTCATGTTCGCGGCACAGCCGTGCGAGTTCCGCCATGTCGTCTGCCGAGATCACCGCGCCGGTCGGGTTGTGCGGGGTGTTCAGCAGCAGGCCGCGGGTGCGTGACGTGATCGCCCGCGCCACGGCCTGGGGGTCGAGCCGAAAGCCCTGCTCCGGGCTGGCCGCCACCGATACCGGGCGGGCCCCGCAGGCACCCAGCACCCCTTGGTAGGTGACATACGTCGGTTCGGCGACGATCACCTCGTCACCGCCCTCGAACAGGCATTGGCAGGCCGCGTACAGCGCGCACTGGGCACCGGGCAGCACCATCACCTGGTCAACCGTGACCTGTGGCCCGCTGCGCCGGGCGATGGCCTGGCGCAGCGCCAGGCTGCCACGCACATCGCTGTAATGGGTGTCGCCACGGCGCAGGCTGCGTACTGCCGCCTCGACGATGGCCGGCGGGGTATCGAAGTCGGGGTCGCCCACCGTCAGCAGGATGATCTCTCGCCCTTCGCGGCGCAGTGCCTGGGCCTGGTAGTGAATGTCCCAGGCAGCGGCTGCCTGGCCGGCGATACGTTGGGTGAGCGTGGAATAGCGCATGACTGTCTCCCTGTCTGCTACCGCTGGCACATCCCGCACCGCTGGTCCGAAAACGCCGTGCGCCGAATGTCGATAAAAATAGCAGAACCGGGCGGACATCCTGCAGGCAACAGGCGAGGAAAACGTTTGCCTGGCCATTTGCCGCCAAACGGCAGGCATGACACTTCTGTGACCGCCGTCATGCCTGGATGGATTGATCATGTTCAAGCCCGAACGGGTGCGCGATCGAGTGCTATGGTTAGGTTCCCGGCCGCTGCATCCGCGGCGCCGCTCACCCCGTCCAGGCAGGACAAGGAGGCTGGTTTGAACAAGATGACGTTCCCCAATGCCTGCCAGGTGATGCGCTGGCATTTTCACCCGCTGGGTTTCGAGGCCAGCATGGACGCCCCACGCAGCATGGTCGCACGCCTGTTCGACCGGGCCAGCGGGGTAACCCTGCTGGCTATTGCCGGCATCCCCTGCACCGCGATCATGGCGGCGGCGGATGTCGAGCGCATCATCGAGGCCGTGGAGGCCGAGATGGAGGCCTTCCTACCGCCGTTCAGCCTGCCAGACGCGGTCTAGACCAACGCTTCGCTCTCTTCGCGCAATGCCTGCAGCCTGCCCATGAACTGCTCGGCGGGCACCGGCTGGCCAAGCAGGTAACCCTGCAGCGAATCACACCCCAGGCGGGTCAGGAAGGCTTGCTGGCGGTCGGTTTCCACCCCTTCGGCGACAATCCGCAGGCCCAGTGCCTGGCCCAGGGCGACGATCGCCGAGACGATCGCCGCATCGTCACTGTCCTGCTCCAGGTCACGGACGAAACCGCGGTCGATCTTCAGCTCGTTGGCCGGCAGGCGCTTGAGGTACATCAGGCTCGAATAGCCGGTGCCGAAGTCGTCGATGGACAGGTCGACGCCCATGTCGGAAAGGCGCTGCAGCACCGTAAGGCTGGCATCGGCGTCATGCATGGCGGTGGTTTCGGTGATTTCCAGGGTCAGCCGGTTGGCCGGCAGGTCGTTCTCGCGCAAGGCGCGGGCGACGCTGTCGACCAGCCCGCCGTGGCAGAACTGGATGGCCGACAGGTTGACCGCCATGCGCCAGTGCGGGTGGCCCTGCTCCACCCACTGGCGCATCTGCCGGCAAGCCTCGTCCAGCACCCATTCGCCGATGGGGATGATCAGGCCGGTCTTTTCCGCCAGGCCGATGAAGCGGTCGGGCAGCAACAGGCCATGCTGCGGGTGCTCCCAGCGCAGCAGGGCCTCGGCACCGATCGGCTGGCAGGCCTGGGCATCGAACTTGGGCTGGTAGTGCAGGCGGAACTGGCGCTGCTCGAGGGCCTGGCGCAAGTCCTGGAGCAATTGCAACTGCTGGCGGGCATTGCTGTTCATCGAGGCGTCGAAGAAGCTGTAACCGTTCTTGCCGGCACTCTTGGCGTGGTACATGGCGGCGTCGGCATTGCGCAGCAGCTCAAGCTGGTCATGGCCATTGCCCGGGTACAGGACGATGCCCAGGCTGGCCGTCAGTTGCAGGTCATGCTCGGCGACGCGGAAGGTGCGCGATACCAGGTTGACCTGCTTGACCGCCACGTCCATGGCGTCGTCCGGCTCGTCCAGTTCGACCAGCAGGACGAATTCGTCGCCGCCGATCCGCGCCAGGGTGTCCTGACTGTGCAGATGGCCGCGCAGGCGCGCCGCCACGGCCCTGAGCAACAGGTCGCCAACATGGTGGCCAAAGGCGTCGTTGACCGGCTTGAAGCCATCCAGGTCGATGAACATCAGCGCAAAGCAACCGCCCTGCTCCGCCACCTTGCCGATGGCCTGGTCGATGCGGTCGGACAACAGCGTGCGGTTGGGCAGCCCGGTCAGGGTGTCGTGCAGCGCCAGCTGGGTCAGTTCCTGGTTGGCCAGGGTCAGCGAATGGGCAAGTTCCGCGGTACGCGACTCCAGGCGTGCATCCAGCACCGAGGTGAGCAAGGCCACCGCCAGCACCGCCAGGGTGAACACCAGCACCAGGTAGACCAGGCCCTCGCCCCGCAGGCCGCTGGCCAGTGCCCCGCAGAAGCTGCCCTCGGCAAAGTTGGCGGCGGCCATGCCGGTGTAGTGCATGCCGACGATGGCGACTCCCATCACCGTGGCCGCCAGGCCGCGGAACTGACGGACATACGGCGTGTGCTGGCGCAGGCGGAAGGCGATCCACAAGGCGGCAGCCGACGCGCCTACGGCAATCACCAACGAGGCGCCGAACAGCGCGGGATCGTAATCGATGCCGGGCAGCATGCGCATCGCCGCCATGCCGGTGTAATGCATGCAGGCGATGCCCGCACCCATGATCACGGCACCCAAGGCCAATGGCGGCCACGGCAGGCGCGGCTGGCTGACCAGCCACAGGGCGAAACCGCAGGACAACACGGCGATCAGCAAGGACAGCGCGGTCAGGCCGATGTCGTAGCCCAGGTCGATTGGCAGGCTGAAGGCAAGCATGCCGATGAAGTGCATCGACCATACGCCGACCCCCATCGCCAACGCGCCCCCGCCCATCCACAGATGCACGGCCCGCCCTTTTGCCGTGGCGATGCGGCCAGTCAGGTCGAGAGCGGTATAGGAAGCCAGAATGGCCACGCACAGCGAAATCAGCACCAGCGAGGAAGAATAACTACCGGTCAGCATTGGGAGTTCCAGCGACGGGACAGGGGCCCGCAAAAAACTGACGATTGTACTCAAGCGTTGGCGAAACGCACGGGGTTTATGCGCGAGATAATGGATCCAATAGCCCGGGATAGACGCTGTGGGCCTTGGTCTAGAGCTGTTTCACGGGGAATAGAGGCATATTGCCACTTGTCGCTTTGTGGATTGCCTTGGATGGCACGCGCGGCGCGCGTGTTCGCGGGTAAACCCGCTCCCACAGGAACCGCATGGCCATCGAGTTCATCGCAGTGGCTGTGGATCCTCAAGGCTCTTCGAAGGCCTGCCCGGCATCCCAGCCACCACCCAGCGCGGCAATCAGTTGCACGCTGGCCACCAGCCGCCCTTGCAGCAGGTTCAGCACGCTGCGCTCGTTGCTCAGCGCGGTGGTCTGCACGTTAACCACATCCAGGTAGCCGATCAGCCCGGCCCGGTACTGGTTCTCGGTCAAGCGCAGCGACTCGCGCGCGGCATCCAGCGCCTCCTGGCGCACCACCGCTTCGTCGCCATACACCCGCAGTTGCACCAGGTAGTTCTCGACTTCCTTGAAGCCATCGAGCACGGTCTGCCGGTACTGCGCCACGGTCTGGTCGTATACCGCCTGGGTCCGGTCCACCTCGGCGCTGCGCTTGCCGGCATCGAACAGGGTCAGGGCCAGCTTCGGCCCCACCGACCAGAAGCGGTTGGGCAGCTCGATCCAGTTGTTGAAGCTGCTGCTGGAGTAGCCGCCGCTCATGCTCAGGCTCAGGTCCGGGAAGTATGCGGCGCGGGCCACGCCGATATTGGCGTTGGCGGCCATCACGTTGCGCTCGGCCGAGGCAATGTCGGGGCGCCGTTCGAGCAGTTGCGAAGGCAGCGTCAACGGGATCTGTGGCAACCCTGGAATGGTCTTGCTGTCGGCCAGGGAAAACTGCGCCGGTGCCTTGCCCAACAGGACCGCAATGGCGTTCTCGAACTGGGCGCGCTGCCAGATCAGGTCGATCAGGTCAGCCTGGGTGCTTTTCAGCTGGGTCCGTGCCTGGGCCACCGCATCCGGGCCGGCGACGCCGGCACGGTACTGGTTTTCGTTCATCTGCAGCGAGCGCTGGTAGGTGGCGACAGTGGCCTCGAGCAAGCGCTTCTGCTCATCGATGACCCGTAGCTGCAGGTAGTTCTGCACCAGTTCCGACTGCTGGCTGAGACGGATCGAGGCCAGGTCGGCAAAGCTTGCCTCGGCACTGGCCTCGTTGGCATTCAGAGCCTCGCGCAGCTTGCCCCACAGGTCGACTTCCCAGCTGACGCCAAGCTGGGCGTTGTAGGTGTTGCGAATACCGCTGCTGTTGCTCGCCAGGCTCGAACTGGAGCTGCCGGTGCCCTGCGCCGAACGGGTCTTGCCGGCACTCAGGTCAAGGCTGGGGAACAGCGACGCCCGGCTGCTGCGCACCAGCGACTGGGCCTGGCGGTACTGGGCTTCGGACTGCGCGACGGTCTGGTTGTTGCGATTGAGTTCCTCGACCAGCGCGTTGAGCCCGGCATCGCCGTAGATTTCCCACCAGGCGCCACGGGCGATGGCATCGGACGGGTTGGCCTGGGTCCAGCCTTCGGCCTGCTTGTACTGCGCCGGAGTGCTCAGCTCGGGGCGCTGGTAGTCCGGGCTCAGGGTACAGGCGCTGAGCATGACCGCACACAGCCCGGTGCCGACCAGGCGCGAGCCTCGCCCGCGGGTCAGCTGCTGCAGGGCACGGTGAAGCGAAGTGTGGGCAAAGGTCATAGCGGCGTTTCCAGGGCGGCATCGGTGCGCACACCGCGCCAGTGGTTGAATCGGTGGCGCAGGCGGTCGAGGTACAGGTAGACCACCGGCGTCGTGTAGAGGGTCAGCAACTGGCTCACCACCAGCCCGCCGATGATGGTCAGGCCCAGCGGCTGGCGCATTTCCGCACCTTCGGCGCGGCTGAGCAGCAACGGCAAGGCGCCGAGGATGGCGGCCAGGGTGGTCATCAGGATCGGCCGCAGGCGCAGCAGGCAGGCACGGCGGATCGACTCTTCCGGGCTCATGCCCTGATGGCGCTCGAACTGCAGCGCCAGGTCGATCATCAGGATCGCGTTCTTCTTCACCACGCCGATCAGCAGGAACAGGCCCAGCAGCGAGATCAGGCTGAATTCGCCACCGGTGGCGTATAGCGCCAGCAAGCCGCCGACGCCGGCCGAAGGCAAGGTCGAGAGGATGGTCAGCGGGTGGATGTAGCTTTCGTAGAGAATGCCCAGCACCAGGTACACCAGCACCAACGCGCCGAGGATCATGAACGGCTGGCCCTGCTGGGTCTGGGCGAAGGCACTGGCTGTGCCGCCGAGCTTGGCGATCACCGCCTCGGGCAGACCGAGCTTGGCCACCTCGCGTTCCACCGCAGCCATGGCCTGGTCGGGGCTGTAGCCTTCGGCGACATCGAAGGCGATGTCCTCGGAGGCGAACTGCCCTTCATGGCTGACCCGGTCGTTGGCCAGGCTGTTCTCGTAGCGGGCGATGGTCGACAGCGGCACCCGCGCGCCATCGCTGGTGATCACCTGCACCTGCTCCAGGGTGCTTGGGTCCCAGGCATATTTCGGGTTGATCTCCAGCACCACCTGGTACTGGTTGAGGCTGTCGTAGATGGTCGAGATCTGCCGCTGGCTGTAGGCATTGTTCAGCACGGCGGTGACCATGGCCATGTCGATGCCCAGGCGCTTGGCCTGGTCGCGGTCGACCACCAGGGTCACCTGCTGGGTGCCGGAGCCGTCGCGGGCGTCGATGGCGGTCAGCTCGGGCAGCGCGCGCAGCGCCGCGACCACCTTGGGGAACCACTGGCGCAAGGCGGTGAGATCACCGCTTTGCAGGGTGTAGAGGTACTGCGAGGAGGTCTGGTCGCGCCCACCGCCGCCCAGTTGCAGGTCCTGGTCGGCCATCAGGAACAGCCGGCCGCCCGGCACCTTGGGCATTTCCTTGCGCAGGCGCTCGATGACCTTCTGTGCGTCCTCCCTGCGCTCGGCGATGGGTTTCAGGCGCACCAGCACGAAGGCATTGTTGGTGCCGCTGTTGCCGCCGATGAATCCAGCCACGCTTTCCACGGCCCGGTCCGCCAGCAGCGCCCTGCGGTAGATTTCCATCTTTGGCTGCATGACGCTGAACGACAGCCCGTCGTCGCCGCGGATGAACCCCTGCAGCTGGCCGGTATCCTGTTGCGGCATCAGGGTCTTGGGCACCACCACGTACAGCACGATGTTCAGGCCAATGGTCGCCAGCAGGCTGAGCAAGGTCAGGCGCTTGTGGCGCAGGGCCCAGCCCAGGCTGCGGTCGTAGGCGCCGACCATGCGCTGGTGGAGCCGGTCGCTCCAGCGCTGCAGGCGTGTCGGTTCGGCTCGCTGCGGCTTGAGCCAGCGCGCGCAGAGCATGGGGGTGAGGGTCAGCGACACCAGCAGCGAGACGATGATCGCCGCCGCCAGGGTGATCGAGAACTCCTGGAACAGGTTGCGCACGATGCCGCCCATGAACAGGATCGAGACGAACACCGCCACCAGCGAGACGTTCATCGACAGCAAGGTGAAACCGACTTCCCTGGCGCCGAGGAACGCCGCACGCATCGGCGGCTGGCCATCCTCGATGTGCCGCGAGATGTTCTCCAGCACCACGATGGCGTCGTCCACCACCAGCCCGGTGGCGAGAATCAGCGCCATCAGCGACAGGTTGTTCAACGAAAAGCCGCACAGGTACATCACCGCGAAGGTGCCGACCAGCGACACCGGCACCGCCAGGCTCGGAATCAGCGAGGCGCGCAAGCTGCCGAGGAACAGGTAGACCACCAGGATCACCAG
Organism: Pseudomonas sp. NPDC089401; assembly: GCF_044749485.1. Classification (NCBI taxonomy): domain Bacteria; kingdom Pseudomonadati; phylum Pseudomonadota; class Gammaproteobacteria; order Pseudomonadales; family Pseudomonadaceae; genus Pseudomonas; species Pseudomonas sp. NPDC089401. Next base: position 102,517 of record NZ_JBIVIA010000013.1, read on the forward strand.
CACCACGGCGATCAGCAGGGTGTGCTCGGCTTCCTTGAGGGTGGCCTTGATCACCGGCGAGCGGTCCATGGCCACGTTCAGCTGCACGCTGGCCGGCAGCAGCGACGCCAGGGCGGGCAGCTCTGCCTTGATCTGGTCGACGGTCTCGATGATGTTGGCGCCGGTCTGACGGTTGACCACCAGCAGCACGGCGTTCTGGTCATTGAAGAAGCCGCTGTTGTAGCGGTTCTCGACGCCGTCGGTGATGGTCGCCACGTCGGCCAGGCGCAGGATGGTGCCGTTCTGCTGGCGGATCACGATCGGCGCGTAGTCCTTGGCGGTTTCCAGCTGGTCGTTGGCGCGCACCTGCCAGTTGCGCTCGGCGTCCTCGACGAAGCCCATGGGCCGGCGCTGGTTGGCGTTGGATACCGCGGTGCGCACGTCGTCCAGGGCCAAGCCGTACTGGTTGAGCAACTGCGGTTCCACGGCGATGCGCACCGCCGGCAGCGAACTGCCGCCGATCTGCACTTCGCCGACCCCGCTGACCTGGGCCAGGCTCTGCGACAGGATGGTGTCGGCCAGGTCGTAGAGCTGGCCTTTCTGCAGCACGTCGGAGGTCAGCGACAGCACCATGATCGGCGCCTGGGACGGGTTGATCTTCTTGTACGTAGGCATGCTGCGCATGCCGCTGGGCAGCAGGTTGCGGGTGGCGTTGATCGCCGCCTGCACCTCGCGCGCCGCGCCGTCGATGTCGCGGCCCATCTCGAAGCCGATGACCACCCGGGTCGAGCCCTGGTTGGAGCTGCTGGTCAGAGTGGTGACCCCGGCAATGCTGCCCAGCTTGCGTTCCAGCGGCGTGGCCACGGTGGCGGCCATGACCTCGGGGCTGGCCCCGGACAGGTTGGCCTGCACCACGATCACCGGGAAGTCCATCTGCGGCAGCGGCGAAACCGGCAGCAGGCCGAAGCTGACGCCGCCCAGCAGCATGATCGCCAGGCTCAGCAGCATGGTTGCCACCGGCCGGCGAATGAACGGTGCGGACAGGTTCATGCCTCGGCCTGCTGCGCGTCGGTGGCCGGGCGCCAGCGCCGGGCCAGTCGGTCGAAATAGAGGTAGATGACCGGCGTGGTGAACAGGGTCAGCACCTGGCTCACCAGCAACCCGCCGACCATCACCAGGCCCAGCGGCTGGCGCAGCTCGGCGCCGGAGCCGGTGGCGAGCATCAGCGGCACGGCACCGAACAGCGCCGCCAGGGTGGTCATCAGGATCGGCCGGAAGCGCAGCAGCGCCGCCTGGTAGATCGCGTCGCGCGGGCTCATGCCCTGGTGACGTTCGGCCTCCAGGGCGAAGTCGATCATCATGATCGCGTTCTTCTTGACGATACCGATCAGCAGGATGATGCCGATGATGGCGATCATGCCCAGGTCGTTGCCGCTGAGGATCAGCGCCAGCAAGGCGCCCACCGCCGCCGACGGCAGGGTCGAGAGGATCGTCACCGGGTGCACGTAGCTCTCGTAGAGCACGCCGAGCACGATGTACATGGTCACCACGGCGGCGAGGATCAGCAGCAAGGTGCTCGACAGCGAGGCCTGGAAGGCTTCGGCGGCACCCTGGAAGCGGGTCTGCACGCCCAGCGGCATGCCGATGTCCTGCTGCACCTGCTCGATCACCTTGACCGCCTCGCCCAGGGAAGCGCCATGGGCCAGGTTGAACGACAGGGTCACCGCCGGGAACTGGCCGATGTGCGAGATGGCCAGCTGGGCCTGGCGCTGCTCGATGCGCGCCAGCGCCGACAGGCGCACCTGGCCGCCGTCGGTGGCCTTGACGTGGATCGACTCCAGCGCCGACGGGCCGATGAGCGCCGCGTCGCGGGACTGGAGCACCACGCGGTACTGGCTGGCCTGGGTGTAGATGGTGGAGATCTGCCGCTGGCCGAAGGCGTCGTACAGGGCGTTGGTGATCTGCGACACGCTGATGCCCAGGCGGCTGGCCATGTCACGGTCGATCACCAGGTACACCTGCAGGCCCTTGTCCTGCAGGTCGCTGGCCACGTCCTGCAGCTCGGCGCGTTGCTGCAGGGCCTGCACCAGCTTGCCGCTCCATTGCGCCAGCAGGTCGGCATCCGGTGACGACAGGCTGAACTGGTACTGGGTGCGGCTGACCCGGTCCTCGATGCTCAGGTCCTGTACCGGCTGCATGAACAGACGGATGCCGACCAGCTTGTCGAGCTGCGGTTGCAGGCGGCTGATGACCTCGCTTGCGGTGACGTCGCGCTCGCCGTGGGGCTTGAGATTGATCAGCAGGCGCCCGCTGTTGAGCGTGGCGTTGTCGCCGTCGACGCCGATGTAGGACGACAGGCTCTGCACTGCCGGGTCCTTGAGGATCACCTGGCTCAGGGCCTGCTGGCGCTCGCTCATGGCGGCGAACGAGGTCGACTGTGGCGCCTCGGAGATGCCCTGGATCACCCCGGTATCCTGCACCGGGAAGAACCCCTTGGGCACAGCCAGGTACAGCACCACGGTCAGTGCCAGGCTGGCCAAGGCCACCAGCAAGGTCAGCGGCTGGTGCTTGAGCACCCACTGCAGGCCACGGCCGTAGTGCTGGATCAGCCAGTCGATCCAGGCGCCGCTGGCGCGGTAGAAGCGGCCCTGCTCTTCTTCCTTTGGCTCGCGCTTGAGCAGGCGCGCGCACATCATCGGTGTCAGGGTTAGCGACACCACCAGGGAAATCAGGATCGCCACCGCCAGGGTGATGGCGAATTCGCGGAACAGCCGGCCGACCACGTCGGCCATGAACAGCAGCGGGATCAGCACGGCGATCAGCGAGAAGGTCAGCGAAATCAGGGTGAAGCCGATCTGTCTGGCGCCCTTGAGCGCGGCCTGCAACGGCGTCTCACCCTCCTCGATGTGCCGCGAGATGTTCTCCAGCATGACGATGGCGTCGTCGACCACGAAACCGGTGGCGATGGTCAGGGCCATCAGCGTCAGGTTGTTGATCGAGAAGCCGGCCAGGTACATCACGCCAAAGGTGCCAATCAGCGACAGCGGCACGGCGATCGACGGAATCAGGGTGGCGCTGAAACGGCGCAGGAAGACGAAAGTGACCATCACCACCAGCACGATGGCGATCAGCAACTCGTGCTGCACGTCCTTGACCGCGGCGCGGATGGTCTGGGTACGGTCGGTGAGCACCGACACGTCGAGGCCGGCCGGCAGGTTGTCGGTGATCGACGGCAGCAGCTGCTTGATGCGGTCGACCACGTCGATGACGTTGGCACCCGGCTGGCGCTGGATGTTCAGCAGCACGGCCTGGTTCTGGTTGGCCCAGGCGGCCAGGCGTTCGTTCTCGGCGCCGTCGACGATCTCGGCGACGTCCTTCAGGCGCAGCGGCGCGCCGTTCTGGTAGCTCAGGATCAGGTTGGCGTATTCCTCGGGGGAACGCAGCTGGTCGTTGGCGTCGAGCATCGATACCCGGGTCGGGCCGTCGAAGTTGCCCTTGGGCTGGTTGACGTTGGAGGCGCCGATCAGGGTGCGCACGTCGTCGAGGTTCAGGCCGTTGGCGGCCAGTGCATCGACGTTGACCTTGATCCGCACCGCCTGGCGCTGGCCGCCGGCGATGCTGACCATGCCCACGCCGCTGATCTGCGCGAGCTTCTGCGCCACGCGGGTGTCGACCAGGTCGTTGAGCTTGGGCAGCGGCAGGGTCTTGCTGGAGATGGCCAGGGTCAGCACCGGGGTGTCGGCCGGGTTGACCTTGTTGTACACCGGCGGTGCCGGCAGGTCGCTGGGCAGCAGGTTGCTGGCGGCGTTGATCGCCGCCTGCACCTGTTGCTCGGCGACGTCCATGTTCATGTCAAGGCTGAAGCGCAGGGTCAGTACCGAGGCGCCGCCGGAGCTGGTCGAAGCCATCTGCTCGAGGCCCGGCATCTGGCCGAACTGGCGCTCCAGGGGGGCGGTGACGGCACTGGTCATCACCTGCGGGCTGGCGCCCGGGTACAGGGTCATGACGCGGATGGTCGGGTAATCGACCTGGGGCAAGGCGGCGACCGGCAACAACCTGTAGGCGATCAGGCCGGCCAGGACGATGGCCAGCATGGTCAGCGTGGTGGCGACCGGGCGGAGGATGAACAGGCGCGACAGGTTCATGCGCCCGCCTTGGCTGCCGCTTTACCGGTTGGCGCCTGCTCGGCCTGGGCCGAACCCTTGGCGTCCTGGCCCTGAAGGTGCTGGCCCGGGGTGGTCGGCACTTGCGAGCTGTCTTCGACCACCTCGACCTTGGTGCCTTCGCGCAGGCGGTCGGTGCCTTCGAGCACCAGCCGCTCACCGGCCTTGAGGCCTTCGAGGATGACGCTGTTCTGGCCGTCGCTGGCGCCGACCTTGAGCTTGCGGATATTGACCGTGTTCTGCGCATTGACCACGTAGGCAAAGGTGCCGTCGTTGCCGAACTGCACCGCTGCCGCCGGGGCCATCACCACCTGCTTGAGGGTATCGGCCAGCAGGTGCACGTTGACGAACTGGTTGGGGAACAGGGCCTGGTCCTTGTTCTCGAAGCGGCCCTTGAACTTCAAGGTGCCGGTGGTGGTGTCGATCTGGTTGTCGATGCTGCCCAGCACACCGCTGGACTGCAGTTTGCTGTCGCTGCGATCCCAGGCCTCGACCGCCAGGCTGGCGCCGCTGCGGTAACGTTCGAGCACGGTGCTCAGCTCGGTTTCCGGCAGGGTAAAGGCGACGCTGATCGGCTCGGTCTGGGTGATCACCACCAGCGCCGTGGTGTCGTTGGCCGCCACCAGGTTGCCCAGGTCGAGCTGGCGCAGGCCCACGCGGCCGCTGATCGGTGCGCGAATCTGGGTGAAGTCGAGGTTCAGGCGGGCATCGTTGACCTGCGCCTGGTTGGTCTTGACCAGACCCTGGAACTGCCCCACCTGGGCTTCGGCGGTGTCGAGGGTCTGCTTGGCGATGCTGTCCTGGGCGAACAGGCCCTTGTAGCGCGCCAGGTCGACCTGGGCGTTCTTCAACTGCGCCTGGTTCTGCGCCAGGGTGCCTTCGGCCTGCTGCAGGGCGATACGATAAGCGCGCGGGTCGATTTCAGCGAGCAGGTCGCCGGCCTTGACCTGCTGGCCTTCCTTGAAGTGGATCTTGACCAGCTCGCCCGCGACCCGGCTGCGCACGTTGACCGTGTTGGTCGCGGTGACCGTGCCCAGGGCCTTGTAGTACAGCGGGAAGTCGCCCACTTTCACCGGTTCCACACGCACCGGCACCGGGTCGGTGGAGCCACCAAAGCCGGGGCGCCCGCCCATGCCCATGCCCTTGCCGCCTCGCCCACCACCGGCCGCCTTGTGCTCGGGCGCGGTAGCTGCGGGCCACAGCCACCAGGCCAGCAGCGCCACCAGAAGCAGGATCAGCAGGCCAACGAGCCAGCGACGGGGGGATCGGGAATTGGACACTTGCATGGGTTGAACGAACCTTGTTCGGATAGGGGGCTGGGAAGTGTGAACGATAAGCAATGGCACGCTTTTAGCAAAGTTCCTTTACCAGAGGTTTACCTTTGCCTGATGTTGCCAAGAGGCTGAACTTTAAATGAAAACGGCCCGGAACGTATTCCGGGCCGTTACAGGGTGTTGCTTGGAGCGGTATCGGGCTGACGAGTTCCTTGACCTGGGCCTGCCCTTTCGCGGGTAAACCCGCTCCCACAGGCACAGCACAGCTTTCAAGGCCTGTGCTGCACCTGTGGGAGCGGGTTTACCCGCGAAAGGGCCGGAGCAGGCTGACTCTACCCGCCCTGCCCCAGGCAACCCTTACTTCAGCACCGCCAGGGCTGCGTCATAGTTCGGCTCGTCGGCAATTTCGCCCACCAGCTCGCTGTGCAGCACCTTGTCGTTTTCGTCCAGCACCACCACAGCACGGGCGGCCAGGCCGGCCAGAGGGCCGTCGGCGATGGCGACGCCGTAGTTCTGCAGGAATTCGGCGCCACGCAGGGTCGACAGGTTCTTCACGTTCTCCAGGCCTTCGGCACCGCAGAAGCGCGCCTGGGCGAACGGCAGGTCGGCCGAGATGCACAGCACCACGGTGTTGGCCACATCATTGGCCTGGGCATTGAACTTGCGCACGGAGGTGGCGCAGGTCGGGGTGTCGACGCTCGGGAAGATGTTCAGCACCTTGCGCTTGCCGGCGAAGTCCTGCAGCGAGGTGTCGGCCAGGTTGCCGGCTACCAGGGAGAAGGCAGGCGCCTGGGCACCGGCTTTAGGCAGTTCGCCCTTGACCTGTACCGGGTTGCCTTTGAGAGTCACTTGAGCCATGGCGGAAATCCTTATGCGGGGGTTGAAAAGGATCCTGAGTTAAGCATGAAGCGACGCAAGTGCCTATAAGGAAACGTGAAATTGTTTTATTTCCGGACGATTCCTGTGGACAAAAAAATGTCCGAGCGGCCACAACCAACTCGGACACTTCTTATAACGGGCAGCCTATCAGCCGATCAGGCCATACACCACCGAGGTCAGTGCCACCAGGCCGACCACCACCACGAACACGTTCGACAGCGCGCCGCTGTACTTGCGCATCGACGGTACGCGGCGAATGGCGTACATCGGCATCAGGAACAGCAGCACGGCGAGAATCGGGCCGCCCAGCGATTCGATCATGCCCAGGATGCTCGGGTTGAGGGTGGCGACGATCCAGCACACCACCAGCATCAACGCAGCCACCACGCGATCCAGGGCCTTGGCCCCAGGGCGCGCGCCGGTCTTCGCGATGATGCCCTTGAGGCCTTCGCTGGCGCCGATGTAATGGCCCAGGAACGACTTGGCGATGGCGACGAAGGCGATCACCGGTGCGGCGAAGGCGATGGTCGGGTTGCTGAAGTGGTTGGCCAGGTACGACAGGATCGACAGGTTCTGCGCCTTGGCTTCGGCCAGCTGGGCACTGCTCAGGGTGAGCACGCAGCTGAACACGAAGAACAGCACCATCACCACCATCAACAGGTGGGCGCGGCGCAGGATCTGGCCGCTGCGCTGATCGGCGTGCTCGCCATAGCTGCGCTTCTGGTCGACGGCGAAGGCCGAGATGATCGGCGAGTGGTTGAACGAGAACACCATCACCGGGATGGCCAGCCACAGGGTGTGCAGGAAGGCCGGAGCCGCCGGCACCTGGGAGGCGCTGTCGAGAATGCCGCCGGTCCAGTGCGGGACCAGGTACAGGCCCAGCAGGGCCAGGGCAACGATGAACGGGTAGACCAGCAGGCTCATGACCTTGACCGTGGCCTGTTCGCCGCAGCGCACGATCGCCAGCAGGCCGAGGATCAGCAAGAACGACAGCAGTGCCCGGGGCGGTGGCGCCAGGTGCAGCTGGTGCTCCAGGAAGCTGCTGACGGTGTTGGTCAGGGCCACGCTATAGATAAGCAGGATCGGGAAGATCGCGAAGAAGTACAGCACGGTGATCAGCGCACCGGCCTTGATGCCGAAGTGTTCCTCGACCACCTGGGTGATGTCGCCGCCATTGCGCCCGGACAACACGAAGCGGGTCAGCGCCCGGTGGGAGAAGTAGGTCATCGGGAACGCCAGCACGGCCAGGATCAGCAATGGCCAGAAACCGCCAAGGCCGGCGTTGATCGGCAGGAACAGGGTCCCTGCGCCGATGGCTGTGCCGAACAGGCCCAGCATCCAGGTGGTGTCGTTACGCGACCAGCTGCCGAGTGTGGCGGGGGTCGATTCTTCGAAGCGTTGTTCAACGCTTGGGGCCTGCTCATTCATTCCGGGTGAAGCTCCACTCGCAAGACTGCAACAGGCTGAGAATGGCGAAATAGACGTTTCGCCCAACTCAACCGGGAAAGAGGGGCGCGATTGTGCACTGAAAGGTTGCACTTGCGAAGCCCCGTCCGAGGGACGGTTGCACTTGTCTTTACAAGCGGGTTGTGCCGATGGCGCCCGCTTGCCAGGCATTCATAGCAAAAAGCCGCCCCCACAGGGCTGTGGGGGCGGCTTTTTGTCGCGAGCGGCGGGTTACTTCTGAACGGCGGCAAACGCCTCGGCCACCTGCTTGAGGTTGTCCGGGCGCAGGCCCGACATGCACACCCGGCCACTGTCGATCAGGTACACGCCGAACTCGTCACGCAGGCGACGCACCTGCTCGACGCTGAAGCCGGTGTAGCTGAACATGCCGCGCTGGCGCAGGAAGAACTGGAAGTCCTGGCCCGGCAGCAGTACCGCCAGGGCATCGACCAGCGCCTGGCGCATGTCGAGGATACGCTTGCGCATCACTTCCACTTCCGCCGCCCACTGGGCGTTCAGGGCGGCATCGCCAAGCACGCCGGCAACCAGCTGGGCACCGAAGTTGGGCGGGCTGGAGTAGTTGCGGCGCACGGTCGCCTTGAGCTGGCCGAGCACGCTCTGGGTGGTGGCTTCGTCGTCACAGACCACCGACAGGCCCCCTACCCGCTCGCCGTACAGCGAGAAGATCTTGGAGAACGAGTTGCTGACCAGGCACGGCACACCGGCACGGGCCATTTCGCGAATGGCATAGGCATCTTCCACCAGCCCTTCGGCGAAGCCCTGGTAGGCGATGTCGAGGAACGGGATCAGCTGGCGCGCCTTGACCACCTCCACCACTTGCTGCCACTGGGCCGGCACCAGGTCGGCACCGGTCGGGTTGTGGCAGCACGGGTGCAGCAGCACGATGCTGTTGGCCGGCAGGCCCTGCAGGGCCTGGAGCATGCCGTCGAAGTCGACGCCACGGCTGGCCTGGTCGAAGTACGGGTAGGTGTGCACCTTGAACCCGGCCCCTTCGAAGATCGCGCGGTGGTTGTCCCAGGTCGGGTTGCTGACCCAGACTTCGGACTGCGGGAAGTAGCGCTTGAGGAAGTCGGCACCGACCTTCAGCGCGCCGGAACCGCCGACGGTCTGCACGGTGGCCACGCGCTTGCCGGTCACGGCCGGGTGATCGGCACCGAACAGCAGCGCCTGGATCGCCTGGCGGTAGCTGGCCAGGCCTTCCATCGGCAGGTACAGCGAGGCTTCGTGATCTACGCCCGCCATGCGCTTCTCGACCGCATCGACCGACGCCAGCTGCGGCACCACGCCGGCCTCGTCGTAATACAGGCCGATACTCAGGTTGACCTTGGCGGCGCGCGGGTCGGCCTTGAAGGTTTCCATCAGCGAGAGAATCGGGTCGCCGGCATAGGCATCGACATGTTTGAACACAGCGTGCAGCTCCTTGGATCAGGACAGTTCGGAAAGGCTGACCCGAGGATACCCGCAGTTGCGCCCGAGGAACATCACTTGCGTGCAAGGTTGTCTATGCAACATTGCACAGCCCCCACAGGAAAACGCGTCACCCTGTGGGAGCGGGTCCACCCGCGAAGAGGCCGGCTCAGCCAAGCAAGTCTTTCAGGCCTTGCAATTCCTGCCCAGTCACCGCCACCCCTTCGCGCCCAGCCACTTCACGCTCCCGGTAGCGCCGCTCCCCTGGCATCCGCGACAACCCCGCCGCCTGCATCTGCTCCACCAGCTCCCGGCTGCGCAGGGCAAAGCGCTCGCCCTCGGCCTTGCCCGGATCGATGACGATGATCAGTTGCCCGGTCCACGGCGTCTTCGCCCCGGGGTGCCCCGACCAGTCGAACTCCCAGGAGAAATGCCCACCGGTCAACGCCGCCGCCAGCAGCTCGACCATCATCGACAGCGCCGAACCCTTGTGCCCGCCGAACGGCAACAGCGCCCCGCCTTCGAGGATCGCCTTGGGATCAGTGGTAGGCCGGCCTGCGGCGTCCACCCCCATCCCCTCCGGCAGCGGCTGGCCGGCACGTGCGGCGATCTGCACGTCGCCATGGGCCATGGCGCTGGTGGCCATGTCGAAGACGATCGGCTCATGCCCGGCGCAGGGCGCGGCAAAGGCGATCGGGTTGGTGCCGAACAGCGGCTTGCGCGCGCCGTGGGGCACCACGCAGGTCATGCTGTTGACCACGCTCAGCGCCACCAGCCCTTCCTCGGCAAACGGCTCGACATCGGGCCACAGCGCGGCGAAATGGTGCGAGTTGTGGATCGCCAGCACAGCGATGCCAGCCGCCCGTGCCTTCTCCACCAGCAGTGCCCGCGCCGCTGCCAGTGCCGGCTGGGCAAAGCCGCCCTGGGCATCCACCCGCACATAGCCCGAGGCGACATCGCTCACCTGCGGCACGGCCTGGCCATCGACCCACCCACTGGCCAGCGTCGAGACGTAACCCGGGATGCGGAACACTCCATGACTGTGGGCGCCATCGCGCTGGGCGCTGGCGCAGTTGTGCGCGAGCACCTCGGCGACCGCTTCGCTGCAGCCGTGGCGCTGGAGAATCCCGCGCAACAGGGCCTGCAACTGGGCGAAAGGCACGCGCACGACCGGATCGGTGGACAGTACGGACATCTGTAGCTCCTTTGTTGGATTTGGCATGGCGACAGGCGTAACGGCACTTCAGTTCACTACAGTACCTGCGCGTTGCCCTGGAACTCAAAAAACCATCGACTACATGGCGCTCAACCCATGCGGGAGCGGGTTGAGCGACGAAGCGGCCGCCGGCTCATTGCACCGCTGCAATGAGCCGACTGCATCGTTAAATATAATTGACCAAGCCCCCTGCCAAACCCTTGCCGGCTGAGGCTCGCAAGGGTTTAAGCCCCCGTATTCAGGCGCCTGGGCGCCATTTTGCTCGTTTGACATATCGAACGGCTCTGGCAAGCTATCGATAAGCCCCGACCGGCATCGACCATTGACGAGCCGGCAGTGCTCGGGACTTCAGGCAGCACTTCAAGGCCAAGGCCGTGCGCCTGCACAACAACGACAGGCAGAGCCCTGTCATAAGGTGACATATGTCCAACAGCAACATTGGCAACAAGCAACCTTCCCTGCGCAAACCCGTCGTCCTGATGACCATGGGCAGCCAAGAGCGCAAAGGCCATGACTATCAGGTCATGACCCACAAATACATCACCCCGCTGGTCGACTTCGCCGATTGCGTCCCGGTCCTGGTGCCCACCTGCTGTGGCATCGACGACCTCGAGACCTATCTGGACATGGCCGACGGCGTGTACCTGACCGGCGCCGGCAGCAACATCGACCCGGCCCTGTATGGCCAGGAAAACCAGACCCCCGGCAAAGGCCAGGACCAGAACCGCGACCTGTTCGACATCCCGCTGGTCAAGGCGGCGATCAAGCGTGGCCTGCCGATCTTCGGCATCTGCCGCGGCATGCAGGAAATCAACGTGGCCCTGGGCGGCGACATCTACCAGAAGGTCTATGCCGAACCTGGCTTCAACGACCACCGGGAAAACCCGGAAGACCCGGTCGAGGTGCAGTACGCCCAGGTCCATGGCGTGAAGATCAAGCCGGGCAGCTGGCTGCGCGACACCCTGGGTACCGACGAAATCCGCGTCAACTCGCTGCACGGCCAGGGCCTGCGCAAGCTGGGTGCGGGTATCGAAGCCATCGCCCACGCCGAAGACGGCCTGGTCGAAGCGATCCACGCCCCGAGCATCTCGCCGTTCCTGTTTGCCGTGCAGTGGCACCCGGAATGGCAAGCGGCGAAGAACCCGGACTCGATCAAGATGTTCCAGGCCTTCGGCGACGCCTGCCGCGCCCAGGTGCGCAAAGCCCAGATCAAGCGCCAGCAGGCCGCCTGATCCGTCAGTTTCCTCTTCGTTGCTTTTGATCGCGGGGCGGCGCAAGGTCGCCCCCGTTTTCCCGGTCACCCTCTGCTGGTCCCAGAACACTTCCCGTGGAAGCGGGCGGCGGGCTTGTGCCTGTCTCCGCGATCGTTTTTTCCTTTCCCCTACAGAGATACGATGACTGATTATGGGTAATCCGGGATTCGGGTTGTCCTTCAAGTCTCTGTTCGCCAGTGCCGGCCTCTTCGCGGGTAAACCCGCTCCCACAGATGCAGCGCATTACCTGTGGGAGCGGGTTTACCCGCGAAGAGGCCAGCCCAGGCATTCCTCCATCTTGCCGGACACCCCTCACAAAAATTTCTGCAAAGGGGACTAGTCATCGTACAAGTTGTACGATAACTTACCTCAATCGCAAGACAACACCCTTCACCCAAGCGCCACAGGATGCCTACAACAATGACTCCACAAGAACTGAAATCCATCCTCTCCCACGGCCTGCTGTCTTTCCCGGTCACCGACTTCAATGCCCAGGGCGACTTCAACCAGGCTGGCTACATCAAGCGCCTGGAGTGGCTGGCCCCTTACGGCGCCAGCGCGCTGTTCGCCGCCGGTGGCACCGGTGAGTTCTTCTCCCTGGCCGCCAGCGAGTACAGCCAGGTGATCAAGACCGCGGTCGACACCTGCGCTACCTCGGTACCGATCCTCGCCGGCGTCGGCGGCTCCACCCGCCAGGCCATCGAGTACGCCCAGGAAGCCGAGCGCCTGGGGGCCAAGGGCCTGCTGCTGCTGCCCCACTACTTGACCGAAGCCAGCCAGGACGGTGTCGCCGCCCACGTCGAAGCGGTGTGCAAATCGGTGAAGATCGGTGTGGTGGTATACAACCGCAACGTCTGCCGCCTCAACGCCAACCTCCTGGAACAACTGGCCGAACGTTGCCCGAACCTGATCGGCTACAAGGATGGCCTGGGTGACATCGAGCTGATGGTGTCGATCCGTCGCCGCCTGGGCGACCGCTTCAGCTACCTGGGTGGCCTGCCCACCGCCGAGGTGTATGCTGCGGCCTACAAGGCCCTGGGTGTGCCGGTGTACTCCTCGGCGGTGTTCAACTTCATCCCGAAGACCGCGATGGACTTCTACCACGCCATCGCCCGCGACGATCACGCAACCGTCGCCAAGCTGATCGACGATTTCTTCCTGCCGTACCTGGACATCCGCAACCGCAAGGCCGGTTATGCCGTGAGCATCGTCAAGGCCGGCGCCAAGATCGCCGGTTACGATGCAGGCCCGGTGCGCACGCCGCTGACCGACCTGACCGCTGAAGAGTACGAGATGCTCGCCGCCCTGATGGACAAGATGGGCCCGCAATAAGTACACCCTGCGGCCTGCCAATGCCGCGCCCGGAGTGGGCCTGCCCCACTCCGGCTACAACTCGTGAGCCCGCACAAAAATAACTAGTGGGAGATTTACCAGCATGCAAGCGACTAAAAAGACGCATGTGCGCTACCTGATCCTGTTCATGCTGTTCCTGGTGACCACGATCAACTACGCAGACCGCGCCACCATCGCCATCGCAGGCTCCAGCCTGCAGAAAGACCTCGGCATTGACGCCGTCACCCTGGGTTATATCTTCTCCGCCTTCGGCTGGGCCTACGTGGCCGGGCAGATCCCCGGCGGCTGGCTGCTGGATCGTTTCGGCTCGAAAAACGTCTACGCCTTCAGCATCTTCACCTGGTCGTTGTTCACCCTGCTGCAGGGCTTTGTCGGCGGCCTGCCGGTGGCCTGGGCCGTGGTTACCCTGTTCACCCTGCGCTTTCTCGTCGGCTTCGCCGAAGCCCCGTCGTTCCCGGGCAACGCCCGTGTCGTCGCGGCCTGGTTCCCGACGCAGGAACGCGGTACCGCCTCGGCGATCTTCAACTCGGCGCAATACTTCGCCACCGCGCTGTTTGCGCCGATCATGGGCTGGATCGTGTTCACCTTCGGCTGGGAACATGTATTCGTGGTCATGGGCGCCCTGGGCATCGTGTTCTCCGTGGTGTGGTTGAAAACCATCTACAACCCGCGCCAGCACCCGCGCATCAGCCAGAGCGAGCTCGAACACATCGAGCAGAACGGCGGCCTGGTCGACATGGACCAGAAGCGCGGCAACGACGGCCCGAAATGGGGCTACATCAAGCAACTGCTGACCAGCCGCATGCTCCTGGGCGTGTACCTGGGCCAGTACTGCATCAACGCCATCACCTACTTCTTCCTTACCTGGTTCCCCGTGTACCTGGTGCAGGAACGCGGCATGACCATCCTCAAGGCGGGCTTCATCGCCTCGCTGCCGGCAATCTGCGGCTTCATCGGTGGCGTGCTGGGCGGGGTGATCTCCGACTGGCTGCTGCGCCGCGGCAACTCGCTGACCTTCTCGCGCAAGCTGCCGATCGTCTGCGGCCTGCTGCTTTCCACCACCATGGTGTTCTGCAACTATGTGGATGCCGAGTGGATGGTGGTCGGCTTCATGACCCTGGCCTTCTTCGGCAAAGGCATCGGCGCGCTGGGCTGGGCGGTGGTGGCCGATACCTCGCCCAAGCAGATTGCCGGGTTGTCCGGTGGCCTGTTCAACACCTTCGGCAACATCGCCTCGATCACCACGCCAATCGTCATCGGCTACATCATCAGCGCCACCGGCTCGTTCAAGTGGGCGCTGGTGTACGTGGGTGCCAACGCCCTGGTGGCGGTGTTCAGCTACCTGGTGATCGTCGGCCCGATCAAGCGCATCGAACTGCGCGACGATGCCCCCAAGCCCCAGGCTGAGCCCGCCGCCAATGGCGAACTGGCCAGCTCGCGTCACTGAGAGAACACGCCCGCGCCGGCCAATGCCGCCGCGGGCGGATGTACAAAAGCCTGAGAACCTGACAAGTAGGGCCCAAACATGCAGTTGATCGAACATTCCGACTCGCCCCGCTACGTGCGCCTGCACGAAGACGATAACGTCGTGGTCGTGGTCAATGACGGCGGGCTGGGCGAAGGCGCCCGCTTCGCCGACGGCCTGACCCTGGTCGAAGGGGTACCGCAGAGCCACAAGGTCGCCACCGTACTGATCGCCAAGGGCGAGCCGGTGCGCCGCTACGGCCAGATCATCGGTTACGCGCTGGAAGACCTGCGCCAGGGCAGCTGGGTCCAGGAAAGCCAGCTGGCCATGCCGGCCGCACCGGAACTGGACAGCCTGCCACGCTGCGACGCCGTGCCGGATGCCCTGCCGCCGTTGGACGGCTTCACCTTCGAAGGCTACCGCAACGCCGACGGCACCGTCGGTACCCGCAACATCCTCGGCATCACCACCACCGTGCAGTGCGTGACCGGCGTGCTCGAACACGCGGTCAAGCGCATCCGTGCCGAACTGCTGCCGAAGTACCCCAATGTCGACGACGTGGTCGCCCTCACCCACAGCTACGGCTGCGGCGTGGCGATCAACGCCCGCGACGCCTACATCCCGATCCGCACCGTGCGCAACCTGGCGCGCAACCCCAACCTGGGCGGCGAGGCCCTGGTCATCAGCCTGGGCTGCGAAAAACTCCAGGCCGGCCAGGTGATGCACGACAACGACCCGTCGGTGGACCTCAGCGAGCCTTGGCTGTATCGGCTGCAGGACGCCAGCCTGGGCTTCACCGAGATGATCGAGCAGATCATGGGCCTGGCCGAAACCCGCCTGAAAAAGCTCGACCAACGCCGCCGCGAGACCGTGCCGGCCAGCGAGCTGATCCTGGGCATGCAGTGCGGCGGCAGCGACGCCTTCTCCGGCATCACCGCCAACCCGGCGCTGGGCTACGCCGCCGACCTGCTGGTGCGCGCCGGTGCCACCGTGCTGTTCTCGGAAGTGACCGAGGTGCGCGATGCCATCTACATGCTCACCTCCCGCGCCGAAAACCAGGAGGTCGCCGACGCCCTGGTGCGCGAAATGGACTGGTACGACCGCTACCTGCAGCAAGGCGCCGCCGACCGCAGCGCCAACACCACGCCGGGCAACAAGAAAGGCGGCCTGTCCAATATCGTCGAGAAGTCCCTCGGCTCGATCGTCAAGTCCGGCAGCGGCGCCATCCAGGGCGTGCTCGGCCCGGGCGAGCGGGTCAACCGCAAGGGCCTGATCTTCTGCGCCACCCCGGCCAGCGACTTCGTCTGCGGCACCTTGCAACTGGCCGCCGGCATGAACCTGCACGTGTTCACCACCGGCCGCGGCACCCCCTATGGCCTGGCCATGGCGCCGGTGGTCAAGGTCTGCACCCGTACCGAACTGGCCCAGCGCTGGCCCGACCTGATCGACATCGACGCCGGGCGCATCGCCAGTGGCCGCTCGAGCATCGAGGAACTAGGCTGGGAGCTGTTCCACTACTACCTGGACGTGGCCAGCGGCCGCAAGCAGACCTGGGCCGAACAGCACCGCCTGCACAACGACATCACCCTGTTCAATCCGGCACCGATCACCTGATGAGCCGGCCTGGCCTGATTTCTGTGGGAGCGGGTTCACCCGCGAAGCAGGCGACGCGGTGCATGGCACCGGCTTCGCCGGTGTTCGCGGGTAAACCCGCTCCCACAGAGGCTCGTCGAGCCGACCTGAACCGCATTCTTCCTTCCGCTACTTCTACAGGAGCACCCCATGCCTGAGATCCTCGGCCACAACTTCATCGCCGGCCAGCGCAGCGCTGCCGGCCCGCAGCGCCTGCAAAGCCTGGACGCCACCACCGGCGAGGCCCTGCCGTACAGCTTCGCCCAGGCCACCGAAGGCGAAGTGGACCAGGCGGCCAAGGCTGCCGCTGCCGCCTTCGTCGAATTCCGCACCCTCAAACCGGCACGCCGCGCCGAGTTCCTCGACGCCATCGCCGCCGAGCTGGACGAACTGGACGACGCCTTCGTCGCCATCGTCTGCCGTGAAACCGCCCTGCCCGCCGCCCGCATCCAGGGCGAACGTGGCCGTACCAGCGGCCAGATGCGCCTGTTCGCCCAGGTGCTGCGCCGTGGCGACTTCCTTGGCGCGCGCATCGACCTGGCCCTGCCAGAGCGCCAGCCGCTGCCACGCGTGGACCTGCGCCAGATGCGCATCGGTGTCGGCCCGGTGGCCGTGTTCGGTGCCAGCAACTTCCCGCTGGCCTTCTCCACCGCCGGTGGCGACACCGCTGCGGCCCTCGCCGCCGGCTGCCCGGTGGTGTTCAAGGCGCACAGCGGCCACATGGCCACCGCCGACCTGGTCGGCTGCGCCATCCAGCGCGCCGCCGAACGCACCGGCATGCCCAAGGGCGTGTTCAACATGGTCTTTGGCGCTGGCGTCGGTGAGCCGCTGGTCAAGCACCCGGCCATCCAGGCCGTCGGCTTCACCGGTTCGCTCAAGGGTGGCGACGCCCTGTGCCGCATGGCCGCCGAGCGCCCGCAACCGATCCCGGTGTTCGCCGAGATGTCCAGCATCAACCCGGTGATCGTCCTCCCGGGCGCCCTGGCCAAGCGCGGCGAAGCCATCGCCCGCGAGCTGGCCGGCTCGGTGTGCATGGGTGCCGGGCAGTTCTGCACCAACCCGGGCCTGGTGATCGGCCTGCAATCGCCGCAGTACAGCCAGCTGCTCGCCGACCTCGGCCAGCACCTGGACCAACAGGCCGGGCAGACCATGCTCAACGCCGGCGGCCTGCGCAGCTACGTCGGCGGCCTGCAGCACCTGCACGCCCACGCCGGCATCGAGCACCTGGCCGGTCAGGCCCAGGAAGGCAGCCAGGCCCGCGCCCAGCTGTTCAAGGCCGACGCTAGCCTGCTGGTGGATTCCGACCCGCTGCTGCAGGAAGAGGTGTTCGGCCCGACCACCGTGGCGGTCGAAGCCAAGGACAACGAGCAACTGCGTGCTGCCCTGCTCGGCCTGCGCGGCCAGCTGACCGCTACGCTGATCGGCGAGGCGGAGGACTTCGAGGCGTTCGCCTGGCTGGTGCCGCTGCTGGAAGAGAAAGTCGGCCGGATCCTGGTCAACGGTTACCCGACCGGTGTGGAAGTGTGCGACGCCATGGTCCATGGCGGCCCGTACCCGGCCACCTCCGACGCCCGCGGTACTTCGGTCGGCACCCTGGCCATCGACCGCTTCCTGCGCCCGGTGTGCTACCAGAACTACCCGCAGGCGCTGCTGCCTGAGGCGCTGCGTGACGGTAACCCGCTGGGGCTGCGTCGCCTGGTCAATGGGCAGTGGAGCGAAAGCGCGGTCTGACCTCCCTGAAGCACGAAAGCCCCGCATTTGCGGGGCTTTTCTTTACTGCCTGTACCGGCCTCTTCGCGGGTAAACCCGCTCCCACAGGGATATCTGAGCCCTCAGGACCTGTGATACCCCTGTGGGAGCGGGTTCACCCGCGAAAGGGCCGGTACAGGAAGCAGAAGGCTCAGGCCCCCTGCGCCTCGGCTTCCTCATGGGCCTGGCGCAACCGCTCGCGGCTGTTGCTCAGGTGCATGCGCATGGCCATCTTCGCCCCTTCGCTGTCGCGCCGGGCAATGGCTTCGTAGATGGCTTCGTGCTCATGCATCAACCGGCCCATGTAATGAGCCTGGTCATCATGGGCCAACCGCGCCGAGTTCAACCGGGTCCGCGGAATGATGCTGGTGCCCAGGTGGTTGATGATGTCGGCGAAATAATGGTTGCCGCTGGCCTGGGCGATGCGCAGGTGGAACTGGAAGTCCGCCGAAACCGCATCCAGGGCATGCGCCGCGCCTTCGTTGAGCTCGTCCAGCGCCGCACGCATGCCGGCCAGTTCCTCATCGCTGCGCCGCTGCGCGGCGAGGCCCGCCGATTCGATTTCCAGGGCGATGCGCAGTTCCAGCACGGCCAGCACCTCGCGCAGGGTCACCACGGTGGCCGGGTCGATACGAAAGCCGCCGGTCGCCGGTGCGTCCAGCACGAAGGTGCCGATACCGTGGCGCGTCTCCACCTGGCCTGCGGCCTGCAGCCGCGAGATCGCCTCGCGCACCACGGTACGGCTGACGCCCTCCTCGGCCATGATCTGCGATTCGGTCGGCAGCTTGTCGCCGCGCTTGAGCTGGCCGCTGCGAATCCGCTCGGTCAGCACCGTGACCAGTTCCTGGGCCAGACTGCGCGGCTTGCGCCGAGTCCTTGCCTGTACCTGTTGCTCTGTCATGCCCTGTATTTCACCTTGAAAGACAGCCGTCATGATAGCGCAAGCAGTTGTACGATCACATAGACCCGACGCTGTTTTTCATCAAAGCCATCAACGCCATCAAAGCGCCGCAGTCGGCGCGCGCCCCAGCACTCGAGCGTACTCGTCACGGGCGTTCTGCTCGGTGAATTCGCCTGCCCATTTCGCCACCACCACGGTCGCCACGCTGTTGCCGATGGTGTTGCAGGCGGCCATGGCCATGGACATGAAGCGGTACACGCCGAACAGCAGCGCCAGGCCTTCGACCGGCAGCACGCCGATGGCGGTGACGGTGGCGGCGAATACCACGAAGCTGCCGCCGGACACCGCCGCCGCCCCTTTCGAGGTCACCAGCATGATCGCCAGGATGCCCAACTGCTGCTCCCAGCCCAGCGGCACGCCGTAGGCGTTGGCGATGAACAGCACGCTCAGCGACATGTACAGCGACGTGCCATCGAGGTTGAAGGCATAGCCGGTAGGCAGCACCAAGCCGACGCTCTGCTTCGAGCAACCGAACCGCTCGAGTTTTTGCAGCAGGCGCGGCAAGGCGCTTTCCGAAGAGGCAGTGCCCAGCACGATGAAGATCTCGTCCTTGATGTAGGCCAGAAAGCGCAGGAAGCTGAACCCGGACAAGCGGCACACCGCGCCCAGCACCACGAACAGGAAGAACGCCACCGCCACGTAGAACATCAGCACCAGGTTGGCCAGCGACATCAGCACCGCCGAGCCATTGCTGCCGACCGCGTAGGCCACCGAGCCGAAGGCGCCAAGCGGGGCGAACTTCATGATCAGGTTGATGAACTCGAAGAAGCATTCCGAGACGCGGTTCAGGCCGTCCTCGATCACCTCGCGGCGCTCCTGCTTCAAGGCCAGCAAGGCAAAGCCGAACAGCACCGCGATCACCAGCACCTGCAGCAACTGGCCACCGGCGAAGGCGCCAACGAAGTTGTCGGGGAAGATGCCGTAGATGAAGTCCATGGTCGAGGTCGGCGCATGGCCCTTGGCGACCGCGGCGGTGGCCGCTGCCGAAGCGGCGCTGGTAGCGTGGGCACCGTGCATGCCGGAACCGATGCCGATCAGGTTGCCCCACAACAGGCCGATGGCCAGGGCCAGGGTCGACAGCACTTCGAAGTACACCAGCGCGCGCCAGCCGACCTTGCCGACCCGCTTGATGTCGCCGGCCGAGGCGATGCCGTGGACCACGGTGAAGAACACCAGCGGCGCGACGGCGGTCTTGATCAGCTTGAGAAAGATGTCCCCGAGGATCTTGAAACTGGCAGCGAGCTCGGGAGCGATGAAGCCGAAGGCGATGCCCAGCAGCATCGCCGCGACGACCTGGAACGTGAGGTCTTTGTAGAGCGGTTTTTTCAACGTGGAAGACATGGCTGCATTCTCATTGTTCTTGTAGGAAAACAGGCCGGGGCCCGCCGCAGGTGCGGGCCCCGGGGCACATCAGCGGGCGACGGCACCCGGGCGCGCCAGTGCCTGATCGACCATCTGCGGCGCCAGGCCCAGGTAGTTGGTCGGATCGCACAGCTGCTCCAGGGTGGCCAGGTCGACGTGCGCAGTGGCTTCGCCTTGGGCCTTCAGCGCGTCCAGCAGGCTGATGCCCTGGTCATTGGCCAGGCGGCAGGCGGCGTAGACCACGTCATGGGCGACCTGGCGGCCGAGTGCCGGGGCCAGGCCCATCATCACCGCCTCGGCGACGATCAGGCCCTGGGTCATGTCGAGGTTCTTGCGCATGCGCTCGGTGCGCACGTCCAGCCCGGCCAGCATGAACCGCGCCTGGCCCAGCGAAGCAGCGGTCAGGGCGAAGGCCTCGGGGATGGCGATCCACTCTGCCTGCCACGGGCCGGTGGAGCGCTCGAAGTCCTGGATCATTGCGTCGAGCATCAGCCCGGCCTGCTGGCGCACACCCTTGGCGGCGGCATACATCAGCTCGCAGGAGATCGGGTTGCGCTTCTGCGGCATGGTGCTGCTGGCGCCACGACCCTTGACGAATGGCTCGTAGGCTTCGCCCAGCTCGCTGGTCATCATCATCATGATGTCCAGGGCCACCTTGCCCAGCGAGGCGGTGACCAGGCCGAGGAAGTTCAGGGTCTCGGCCAGGCCGTCACGGGCCACGTGCCAGGTCGCCTGCGGCACGCCGAGGCCCAGCTCGTCCATCAGCGCGGCCTGCACCTCCAGGCCCTTGTCGCCCAGCGACGCCAGGGTGCCGGCGGCACCGGCGAACTGGCCGACTTCCACCCGTGGGCGCAGCTCGACCAGGCGCTCGGCGTGGCGGTCGAACATGCTCAGCCAGACCGCGCACTTGTAGCCGAAGGTGATCGGCAGCGCGTGCTGTAGGTGGGTACGGCCGGCCATCGGCGTGTCGCGGTAGCGCTGCGCCAGCTCGGCCAGCAGACCGCGCACGGCCTGTACGTCACGTTCGACGATGGCCAGCGCGGCACGTACCTGCAGGACCACGGCGGTGTCCATGATGTCCTGGGTGGTGGCGCCCCAGTGCACGTAGCGGCCGGCTTCGCCGCAGAGCTTGGACAGCTGTTCCACCAGCGGCAGGATCGGGTAGCCGACGATCTCGGTCTCGTGCTGCATCAGCGCCAGGTCCAGCGCTTGGTAGCGCGACAGCTCGGCGATCTGCGCGGCCGCCTCGGTCGGGATCACGCCGCAACGTGCCTCGGCCTTGGCCAGGGCCACTTCGACTTCGATGTAGCGCTCGATCAGCGCCTGGTCGGAGAACACCGCGCGCATCTCGGCGGTGCCGAACATGTCGCGGAACAGGGTGGAATCGAAAACGGTGGTGGACATGGGCAAGGATCCTGAAATGTTGTTATTGAGCGTACATATTTATTATGTCCGTACATAATTCTTGCCCCAGCACTGGTACACTGTCAACCGGTGCATTTGACGGGACTGACCGAAGGCATGAACGAAACGCGATACGCCGTGGTGGCCAAGGACTTGATGGAAGGCATCGCCAGCGGCCGTTACCCGGTGGGCAGCCTGCTGCCCACCGAGTTCGAGCTGTGCGACCTGTACGACGTGAGCCGGCACACGGTGCGCGCGGCAATCAACCAGTTGCTCAACCAGGGGCTGGTGTCACGCCGCAAGCGGGTCGGTACCCGGGTCGAGGCCAGCAGCCCGCAGGGCGGCTACTCGCAATCGCTGGCGACGGTGGCGGACCTGGCGCACCTGGCGGAAACCCAGCAGCGGGAGATCCAGGACGTGCGCCACTTCGTCGCCGACCTCGGCGAAGCGGCGCGCTTGGGCTTGGTGCCGGGCGAGCATTACTTCTGCGTGTCGAGCATCCGCGTCGACCGCCAGCACAACGCCGCACCGCTGTGCTGGACCGATGTCTATGCCCAGCGCGACTATGCCGAGGTCATCGAGCTGGCCCGGGCGCACCCGGACCAGTTGATTGCCAGCCTGATCGAGCAGCATTACGGGCGCGCCATTGCCGTGGTCGACCAGCAGGTACGGGCGGTGCTGCTGCCGGTGGAGCTGGCGCGGGTGCTGAAGGCCGACGCCGGGTCGCCGGGGTTGAAGATCCTGCGTCATTACCGGGATGACAGCGGCGAATTGATGGCGGTGTCCGAAACCGTGCACCCGGATGACCGCTTTACCCTGGTGACGCAGATGCGCCGGGACAAGGCGCCGGTCTGATCCGGCCCCATCGCGACCTCCTACGGGGTGCGCATGACGCTGTAGGAGCGAGCCTTGCTCGCGATGGGGCTGGGACAGACCACACGAACTCAAGTAAGGTAAGGGTTTCCATGGAAGGAAACCCCGGCATGAACCGCCTCGACCGCACCCTGCTCGCCTGTGGCCTGCTCATCCCGATCTGGCTGCTGCTCGGTGTCTGGCTCACCGCCCAGGCCTACCCCGGCTACGACCACCTGCAGCTCGCCATGAGCCAGCTCGGCGCGCAAGACGCACCGACCCAGCACTGGTCGCCTCTGGTCAACAACTTCCCCCTGGCCCTGCTGTTCGCCTTGTTCGCCTGGGGCCTGGCGCGGCGCTGGCGCACCTCGAAGGTGGCCTTGCTGAGCGCTGCGCTGATCCTGCTGCACGGCCTGGGCAGCCTGGGCACCGGGCTGTTTCCCTGCGACCAGGGCTGCGCACCCGCACAACCGTCCAGTTCGCAGCAGCTGCATAACCTGTCCGGGCTGGTGATGTTCCTCTCATTGACGCTGGCCAGTGCGTTGTGGATCTGGCTTGGCAAACGCCTCGCAGGCTCCTCGAGCTTCGGCGGGTTTTCACTGCTTTGCCTGCTCGCGGCCATCGTCACCGTCGCACTCATGGCCCACGCTGCACAGAGCGGCCAGCTGTTCGGTCTGTACCAACGGCTGAACTACGGCGTCTCGGTGCTGTGGATCGCCGGCCTGGCGTGTCAAAGCCTGCATCCGACGCTGGCAAATCGCTTTCGCATGGCCACTATCTGACTAGCGAATACTGGCCCCCACGCCGTCGATGCATTGGCAAACTCCGTTCATCTTCAGATGCTTAGGACAGCAACATGCGAGTATTTCTAGCAACGATGGCCGGCTGCCTGCTGGCCACTGTCGCCTTCGGCGCCCAGGCCAAGGCGCTGAACCAGAACGACCGCAACGTCTGTGGCTGGGGCTCGCAGATTGCCGCCGAGGCCCAGCACGCCAAGCTTTCCGGGGTTACCCTGTACGCCACGCGCAAGAAGCTGCAAGTGCGTCGTTTCGCCAAGCCATGGATGCGCATGACCGCCTTCGGCATAACTGAACAGACCTACAACAGCCGTTCACGGCTGCAACCGGCAGCGATCAAGCAGACGTACTACGAACAGTGCGTGCAGCACGCCGTAGCTAAAAAATAATGCTATACAAATCAATAAGTTAGATTAATTACTTAATCTAACTTATTTAAGAAATCAGCTGAGATGGAATACTCAGCAGCCGCTCAACGCCGGCGCACGACGTTCACCGGCGAAGAACAGCGGGCGCAGGCGCACGCCGATCAGGTTGCCGCTATAGGCCGCGATCAGCCACAACCAGCCGTGCACGCTACCCGAGGCAATGCCGCTGAAGTACGCGCCGATGTTGCAGCCATAGGCCAGGCGCGAGCCATAGCCCAGTAGCAGGCCACCGATCACTGCGGCGATCAGCGACGGCAGCGGAATCTTCAGGCTCGGTGCGAAGCGGCCGGCCAGGCCCGCCGCCAGCAGTGCGCCGAGCACGATGCCCAGGTCCATCACCGTGGTGACGTCCTGCCACAGCGGCGCGGCCAGGGCCTTGGCGTTGGCCGGGGCCTGCCAGAACACCCAGCTGCCGACGTCGACGCCAAAACCGGACAGGGTCTTGGCGCCCCACAGCGCGAACGCCGAGGTGATGCCCCACGGGCGCCCTGCCAGGGCCAGGGTGGCGTAGTTGAGCAAGGCCAGGGCAATGGCGCCCCACAGCAGCGGCCATGGGCCACGCAGGAAGCGGCGCAAGCCCTGGTGCTCGCTGCTCACTGGCGCTTCCAGCGCGCCATGGCGGCGCTTTTCCAGGACCACGGTGGCCCAGGCGATCAGCGCGAATACCGCCACGCTGGCCAGCAGCGCCGGGGTCACGCCCCAGGCCTGGACGATCGAAGTGGCCGGGAACGACGGCAAGGCGAACCACCAGTCGGCATGCTGGGTCGCGGTAACCGACCCGATGATGAAGAACAGCAGCGTCACCAGCATCCGCGCGTTACCGCCGCCGACCGTGAACAGCGTGCCCGAGGCGCAACCACCGCCCAGTTGCATGCCGATGCCGAAGATGAACGCACCGAACACCACCGACACACCGGCAGGCGCGACCAGCCCGGTGACGGGTGTGCCGAACAGGCTGCCGGCCGACAGTGCCGGGAAGAACAACAGCACGGCCAGGGTCAGCATGACCATCTGTGCGCGCAGGCCGGCGCCGCGGCGTTCGTTGATGAACACCCGCCAGGCCGAGGTGAAGCCGAAGGCGGCGTGGTAGAGCGTCAGGCCCAGGGCAGCGCCGACGATCAGCAGCAGCACCTGCTTGAAACCGGCGTTGAGGTTGAGGAACCAGGCACCGGCCAGCAGCAGGGCCAGGGCGATCAAGGGCGCGCCCAGGCGGCGCGGTGTGGGTGTGGCGGTTGCGGAAAGACCCATTGGCTTACTCGGATTACAGTGAAACGGGGGGCGAGTATAACGCCATGGGGTGTTTTGTGGTGCCTGTGCCGGCCTCTTCGCGGGTGAACCCGCTCCCACAGAATCACCTTTTCCTCCAGGCCTGAGTGGTCCCTGTAGGGGCGGGTTCACCCGCGAAGAGGCAGACACATCTGCTAGCCTGATAACCCGATGCCAAAGCCACCAGAACCATTCGCCCCATGGATGAACTGCGCAAGATCGACCTGAACCTGCTGCTCGCCCTCCACGCCCTGCTCAGCGAAAAGCATGTCACCCGCGCCGCCCTGCGCCTGCACCGCAGCCAACCGGCGGTCAGCCATGCCCTGGCGCAACTGCGCGCCCATTCCGACGACTCGCTGCTATCTACTGCGCTTATGGAAATCGAATGGATGCACTTGAAACATTCGTCACATGCATGGACGTGTGCTGGACTGTGCCGGCCCTTTCGCGGCTAAAGCCGCTCCTACAGGTAACGCACGATTCCTGTAGGAGCGGCTTTAGCCGCGAAAGGGGCAGAACAGGCGACATTGGCCCGCGCCTACCGTCAGTTGCGCGTCACCCGCCATACCGTGTTGGCCAGGTCATCGGCAATGATCAGTGCACCCCGCGGGTCCACCGTCACGCCCACCGGTCGCCCGCGGGTCTTGCCGTCCGTGCCGCGGAAACCGGTGGCGAAGTCGATCGGCTCGCCGGCGGGCTTGCCGCCGCTGAATGGCACGAAGATGACCTTGTAGCCCACTGGGTTGGGGCGGTTCCAGCTGCCGTGCTCGCCGACGAACACCCCGTCGGCGAAGCGTTCGCCCATGGCCGCGATCGAGAAGTCGACGCCCAGCGCCGCCACGTGCGAGCCCAGGCTGTAGTCCGGCTTGATCGCCGCGGCCACCTTGTCCGGATCCTGCGGTTTCACCCGCTCATCGACGTTCTGCCCCCAGTAGCTGTAGGGCCAACCATAGAAACCGCCTTCACGCACCGTGGTCAGGTAGTCCGGCACCAGGTCCGGCCCCAGTTCGTCGCGCTCGTTGACCACCGTCCACAGTTGCCCGGTATCCGGCTGGATGGTCAGCGCGGTGGGGTTGCGCAAGCCAGTCGCATAAGGCCGGTGCGCGCCGGTCACGGCGTCGACTTGCCAGACCATGGCGCGGTCGACCTCGGCTTCCATGCCGCGCTCTGTGATGTTGCTGTTGGAGCCGATACCGACGTAGAGGTAGCGACCATCCGGGCTGATGGTCAGCGCCTTGGTCCAGTGGTGGTTGATCGCCGCCGGCAGGTCGGTGACCTTGGTCGGCGGGCCGCCGGCCTTGGTCTGGCCGTCCTGGTAGTCGAAGCGCACCAACGCATCCTGGTTGGCCACGTACAGCTTGCCGTCGGCAAAGGCCAGGCCGTAGGGCGCATTGAGGTTGTCGGCGAACACCGTCTGCACCTCGTAGGCACCGTCGCCGTCGGCATCGCGCAGCAGGGTCAGGCGGTTACCGCCCTTGACCTGAGTATTGCCCTTGGCCTTGATCTGGCTGGCGATCACGTCCTTGGGCTTGAGCTTGGCCGCACTGCCGCCTCGCCCTTCGGCCACCAGGATGTCGCCATTGGGCAGCACCAGGGTCTGGCGCGGGATCTTCAGGCCAGTGGCGATGGCAGAGATGCTGTAGCCCTCCGGCACCGTCGGCATCTGCTCGCCCCAATGCGCCGGCCGGGCGATCTTCATGCTCGGCAACAGGCCACGCTCGGGGGCCGGCAGTTTCGGGTCCGGGCCCAGGGCCTGGGTCGGTTCGCCCTCGCCGCCACAGGCGGCCAGCAGCAACGCCACGCTGAGCAGCGACACGCCATGCAACGGCTTCATACCTCACCTCCCGAACGCAGGTTGCTCATACCCAGCCAGGCCGCCGCGCTGGCCAGCACGGTCACGACCAGCGACAGCACCAACCCTGCCGGCATCACCGCCCAGGCGTCCTTGGCGTGCTCGAAGGCGTTGATCAGCCCCAGCCCCCATGTCACCAGCAACAGCAGCAAGTACAGCGTCGGCCGCCCACCCTTGCGCCTGGCACGGACCAGGTTGGCCAGCGCGAACAACAGCGCCAGCCCGCAGAACAACAGGCCGCCGGCGATCAGCCAGGCGGCGAAGTTGCTCCACTGGACCTGGTAGCTCTTGTAGTAGGCGATGTCGCTCAGCAAGGCGCCAAGAAACAACGGCACCGTGCCGGCCAGCAGGATCGCGTGCAGCGGGCTCGGCGTGCATCGGTAGAGGGTTTGCTCGGTAGCGGTCACGGCGCCTCCTTATCAGTCGGTGACCCAAGGGCCGACGGACTGGCAGCGAGGCCCGGTCCGTCAGGCATGCGCGGGGTGCGCCTAAGAAGGGATCACCTTGACGTTCGGATAGTTCACCGCTTGGCTTGATAGAAATATCCTGAAAGACTTTGCCGGTCAGCACGAGGGATACCATGAACATCCGCCACCCACGAACCTACGCCTGCCTGGCCGCGCATGGGCTGCTGGCCTTGAGCCTGGCACTCAATGCCGGCTGCTCGAGCAAGCACGGCAAGGCCTACTACTCTGCGGCAGCGGGCTCCAGGTGCTACGCCAAGGCAGTCCCCTCCCAAGGCGAAGGCGGCCTGGCCTGGGGCGACAGCCTGGGCAGTGCGCAGCAGAAGTCGCTGAGCAACTGCATCCGCTATGCCGGGCGTTCCGGGGGCACGCCGGACACCTGCCAGGTGGTGCTGGCCAAGTGCAAGAACTAGTCGTTCAACGCCGGGTGATGACCACCTCCAGGTACTCGCTGGGCACCACCAGCGAATCGCCGCCACCGATGTTGCTTTCCTCCAGCAACTGCGTCAGGTCACGCTCCAGCGCGCTGGCCGCTTCCGGCTCCAGTGAAGCGAAGGCCTTGTGCACCGGGCCATACCAGGTGCGGAACACCTCGATGAAATGCGCCGCCGAGCGATAGCGGAAGTTGAAGTACTGGGGGTTGATATCGAGCATGCCGATCACCCCCTCGAACAGCACCCGCAACTGCGCTTCGTCGCCCCAGCGCGACGGTGGCAAGGCGCCGGCGGGCGGCGGCACATGGCGACCGAGGGTCTTGAACATCTGCCCGACGAAGCCCTGCGGTGTCCAGTTGGCCAGGCCGATACGCCCGCCCGGGCGGCAGACCCGGGCCATTTCCCGCGCCGCTTGCGGCTGGTTGGGAGCGAACATCACGCCAAAGGTCGACAGCACGGCATCGAACATGCCGTCCTTGTAAGGTAGTGCTTCGGCGTCGGCCACTTCGAAGTCGACGTTCAGGTGCTCGGCACGGGCGCGTTCTTCACCACGCTTGAGCAGTTCGGCGACATAGTCGGTGGAGGTGACCTGACAACCGCGGCGGGCCGCCGCCAGGGTGGCGTTGCCGTTGCCTGCGGCGACGTCGAGCACGTGCTCGTCCCAGCGCAGGTCGCAGGCTTCGGCCAGGCGCTCGCCGACCAGTTGCAAGGTGGTGCCGATCACCGCGTAGTCACCGCTGGCCCATGCCGCCTGCTGGCGGGCCTTCAGTGCGTTGCTGTCCAGAGGTGTGCTCATGGTCTGCGCCCTCGGGTTGTGCGCGGCCGAGGTCCTTCTGGCGGTCTTCGCGCCATGGAATGGGGTTGGGGGTAAGGGAGTTGAGCTAAGCGCTGAATGGGCGAAGCGGCAAGTCTGGGGCAATACGGATTGGCGATTGGGTACAGGCTATTGGGTTATATGCGGGCATGCTGGGGCTGCTTTGCAGCCCTTTCGCGACACAAGGCCGCTCCTACAAGTGGTGCCCGTAGGAGCGGCCTTGCGTCGCGAAAGGGGCGCAACGCGCCCCCAGGATGCATCAGGCGAACTTGGCACGCGCCGCGTGCAGCTTCTTGTAGCTCTCGATCAGGCGCAGGTGACGGTCCAGCCCTTCGAGTTTCATGCTGGTCGGGGTCAGGCCATGGAAGCGCACGCTGCCATCGATCGAGCCCAGCACCGCGTCCATGCGCGGGTTGCCGAACATGCGGCGGAAGTTGGCCTCGTAGTCCTCCATCTCCAGCTCATCGTCCAGCACCACCTCCAGCGCCACGTTCAGCGCCTGGTAGAACAGGCCGCGCTCGACGGTGTTGTCGTTGAACTGAAGGAACGCCTCGACCAGCTCCTTGGCGTTCTCGAAGCGCTTGAGGGCCAGGCAGATCAGCAGTTTGAGCTCAAGGATGGTCAATTGCCCCCACACCGTGTTGTCGTCGAACTCGACACCGATCAGGGTGGTGATGGTGGTGTAGTCGTCCACCTCGCAGTTGTCCAGGCGCCGACGCAGCGCGCGCAGGGCGCGGTCGTCGAGGCTGTGCAGGTTGAGGATGTCGGCACGGAAGCCCAGGGCGCGGTTGGTGTTGTCCCAGATCAGGTCCTCGACCGGGTAGATCTCCGAATAGCCCGGTACCAGGATGCGGCAGGCCGTGGCACCCAGGTTGTCGTACACCGCCATGTACACCTCCTTGCCCAGTTCTTCGAGGATACCGAACAGGGTCGCGGCTTCCTGGGCGTTGGAGTCCTCGCCCTGGCCGGAGAAGTCCCACTCGACGAATTCGAAGTCGGCCTTGGCGCTGAAGAAGCGCCACGACACCACGCCGCTGGAGTCGATGAAGTGCTCGACGAAGTTATTCGGCTCGGTCAGCGCATGGCTTTCGAAGGTCGGCTGCGGCAGGTCGTTGAGGCCCTCGAAGCTGCGGCCCTGGAGCAGTTCGGTGAGGCTGCGCTCCAGCGCCACCTCGAAGCTCGGGTGGGCACCGAACGAGGCGAACACGCCACCGGTGCGCGGGTTCATCAAGGTCACGCACATCACCGGGAACTCACCGCCCAGCGAGGCGTCCTTGACCAGCACCGGGAAGCCTTGTTCTTCCAGGCCCTGGATGCCAGCAAGAATGCCCGGGTACTTGGCGATGACCTCCTGCGGCACGTCCGGCAGGGCCAGCTCGCCTTCGAGGATCTCGCGCTTGACCGCCCGCTCGAAGATCTCCGACAGGCACTGCACCTGGGCTTCGGCCAGGGTGTTGCCGGCGCTCATGCCATTGCTGAGGAACAGGTTCTCGATCAGGTTGGACGGGAAGTACACCACTTCATCGTCCGATTGGCGCACGAACGGCAGCGAGCAGATGCCGCGCTCGGTATTGCCCGAGTTGGTGTCGTACAGGTGCGAGCCGCGCAGTTCGCCGTCCGGGTTGTAGATCGCCAGGCAGTGTTCGTCGAGGATCTCCTGCGGCAGCGCATCCTTCGGCCCCGGCTTGAACCACTGCTCGTCCGGGTAATGCACGAACGGCGCGTTGGCGATCTCCTCGCCCCAGAACTGGTCGTTGTAGAAGAAGTTGCAGTTCAGCCGCTCGATGAACTCGCCCAGCGCCGAGGCCAGCGCGGCCTCCTTGGTCGAGCCCTTGCCGTTGGTGAAGCACATCGGCGACTGGGCGTCGCGCACGTGCAGCGACCACACGTTGGGCACGATGTTGCGCCACGAGGCGATCTCGATCTTCATGCCCAGGCCGGCAAGGATGCCGGACATGTTGGCGATGGTCTGTTCCAGCGGCAGGTCCTTGCCAGGGATGTAGGTGCGGGTGTCGGCCACCGGCATCAGCAGGCCCTGGGCATCGGCGTCGAGGTTGTCGACTTGCTCGATGATGAACTCGGGGCCGGTCTGCACCACCTTCTTCACCGTGCAGCGGTCGATGGAGCGCAGGATGCCCTGGCGGTCCTTCTCGGAGATGTCCTCGGGCAGCTCGACCTGGATCTTGAAGATCTGGTTGTAGCGGTTCTCCGGGTCGACGATGTTGTTCTGCGACAGGCGGATATTCTCGGTGGGAATGTCGCGGGTCTGGCAGTACAGCTTGACGAAGTACGCCGCGCACAGGGCCGACGAGGCCAGGAAATAGTCGAACGGGCCCGGGGCCGAACCGTCGCCCTTGTAGCGGATCGGCTGGTCGGCGATCACCGTGAAGTCGTCGAACTTGGCTTCAAGACGAAGGTTGTCGAGAAAATTGACCTTGATTTCCATGCGGGATTACCGTGAGTTAAGCGTGCAAAACGAAATTGGCCGGCATTATCCGGGTTTTCCCCACGCAAGTCCTCCCCTGCATCACCACCTTGCGCAATCCACCGGATTGCTTGCCCGATCCTCCGCACCTGCGGTCGGCCCTCATCCTGCGCGCATCCCCCTGTGCTAGCGTTTCTGGATTGGGGAACAACGTATTCCCCACAAGACTGCAACCGCCCCGAACCGATGATCAGCAGGTGAACCATGGAACTTCGCATCAACCAGAAGACCTATCAGGTCGACGCCGAGGCCGATACGCCCCTGTTGTGGGTGCTGCGTGACGACCTGGGCATGACCGGCACCAAGTATGGCTGCGGCCTGGCCCAGTGCGGCGCCTGCTCGGTGCTGGTGGACGGCAACGTGGTGCGCGCCTGCGTCACCCCGGTGGCCGGCGTGGTCGGGCGCGAGGTGACCACCATCGAGGCGGTCGAGGACGACGAAGTCGGCAAGCGCGTGGTGGCGGCCTGGGTCGAGCACCAGGTGGCGCAGTGCGGCTACTGCCAGTCCGGCCAGGTGATGGCGGCCACGGCGTTGCTCAAGCACACGCCCAGGCCCAGCGACGAGCAGATCAGCGCGGCGATGGTCAACCTGTGCCGCTGCGGCACCTACAACGCCATCCACGCTGCGGTGCATGCCTTGGCCGAAGGGGGGCAGGCCTGATGAACACGCCTGTCGACATGCCCGTCGAACTGCTCAAGCTGCAACAGGGTGAAACCGTCAACCTGTCGCGCCGGCGCTTCCTCGCCGGTACCGCGGTCGGCGCCCTGGTGCTGGGCTTCGGCCTGCCCATGGGCTCGGCCCGGGTGCAGGCAGCCGCCGCCGCAACGCCGGAGCGCGGCACCCAGGTGCCGGCGTTTCTGGAAATACGCCCGGACGGCACGGTGCGCCTGCTCAGCCCGTTCATGGAAGGTGGCCAGGGGCCCTACACCGCCATGGCGCAGATCGTCGGCGAGGAACTGGACGTCGACCCGGCCAGCTTCGTGGTCGACACCGCGCCGCCCGGCGAGGCCTACGTGGTCATGGAGAACGGCCTGCGCATCACCGGTGGCAGCATGTCGGTGCGCATGAGCTACCCGACCATGCGCCGCCTCGGCGCCCTGGCCCGGGCCATGTTGCTGCAGGCCGCATCGGAACAATGGGGGGTGCCGGTCGCCGAGCTGACCACCGAGCCCGGCAAGGTCATCCACAGCGCCACTGGCGGTTCGCTGCCCTACGCTGAACTGGCCGCACGCGCCATGGACCTGCCGGTGCCGGACCCTGCCACCATCAAGCTGCGCGACCCCAGCCAGTTCCGCTGGATCGGCAAGCCGGTGCGGCGCCTGGACGCCTACGACAAATCCACCGGCAAGGCCCTGTACAGCATCGACATCAAGGTCGACGGCATGCTCCACGCCGCCGTCCAGCATGCCCCGCGCCTGGGCATGACGGTCGGCGGCCTGCGCAACGAAGCGCAGGTCAAGGCCATGCAAGGCGTGCACTCGGTGCACCCGTTGCCCGGCGCGGTAGCGGTGGTTGCCGAACGCTGGTGGCACGCCAAGCGTGCGGTCGAAGCCATCCAGGTGGACTGGCAGGAAGCGGCCGCAGACACTCAGGTGCGAGCGATGCCGGCAGACTTCTCCAGCGATGGCTGGCGCGAACACCTGGCCAAGGCGCAAGGCCCTGCGCGCGACGAAGAAAACCAGGGCGACGTGGCCGCGGCGTTGGCCAGTGCCAAGACCCAGGTCGAGGCCAGCTACCACAACCAGTACCTCAACCACGCCCAGCTGGAACCGCCCTCCGCCCTCGCCCGCTTCAACCCCGACGGCACGCTGGAGGTGTGGCTGCCCAACCAGGCGCCGGACATGTTCCGCGACGACATCGCCAAGCGCACCGGCCTGAATGCCGAACAGATCACCTTGCACTCGCCGCTGCTGGGCGGTTTCTTCGGCCGCCACTTCCTGTACGACTCGGCCAACCCCTACCCCCAGGCAATAGCCCTGGCCAAGGCCGTGGGCCGGCCGGTCAAGCTGATCTGGAGCCGCGAGGAGGAGTTTCTGCGCGACGTCCTGCGCCCGGTCGCCGTGGTCAAGTTCCGCGCCGGGCTCGATGCCGACGGCCTGCCGGTGGCGATCGAGGCGGTCAGCGCCACCGAGGGCCCGACCGAAGCCCTGGCCGGCAAGCAAGGCGAGAAAGTCGACCCCACCGCCGTCGAAGGGCTGTCGGGCAAGGCCTACGCCATCCCCAACAAGCGCATTGCGCAAATCTACGTCAAAGGCCCGGCAATGCTTGGCTACTGGCGCTCGGTGGGCAATTCGCTGAACGACTTCTTCTACGAGTCGTTCCTCGACGAGCTTGCCGACAAGGGCGGCAAGGACCCGTATGAGCTGCGCCTGCACCTGCTGCGCGACAACCCGCGGCTGACCAACCTGCTGCACGCGGTGGCCGAGCTGTCCGGCGGCTGGAAACGCGGCCCCTTCACCGCAGAGGACGGCAGCAAGCGCGCCCGTGGCGTGGCCATGGCCTCGCCGTTCGGCTCCGAGGCGGCGGTGATCGCCGAAGTCTCGATCGACAATGGCCAGGTCAAGGTCCACGACATCTGGCAGGCGATCGACCCGGGCAGCATCGTCAACCCGGCGATCATCGAACACCAGGTCAACGGCGCGGTGGCCCTGGGCCTGTCGCAGACGCTGGTGGAGGAAGCGGTGTTCATCGATGGCAAGCCGCGCGCGCGCAACTACGACCTGTACCCGATCCTGCCGCCCTCGCGCATGGCCCGGGTGCATGTGCGCATCGTCGAAAGCGGGGCGAAGATGGGCGGCATCGGCGAACCACCGCTGCCGGCCGTGGCACCGGCGGTGGCCAACGCCGTGGCCCGGCTCACCGGCCAGCGCGTGCGCAGCCTGCCCATGAGCCGTCATACCTTCAGCTGACAAGGGCCGCCCCATGACGCGATTTGCTAGAACCGTTGGCTGGTTGGCCCTGCCGTGCCTGGTCGTGGCCGGGCTGCTGGCCTGGTACGCCACCCGCGAGCCGGCCTCGCCGTGGGTGGCCGAACAGAACCCGGGCCTCGATCCGGCGCTGGTCAGCCGCGGCGAGTACGTTGCCCGCCTGAGCGACTGCGTGGCCTGCCACAGCCTGCCCGATGGCAAGCCGTTCGCCGGCGGGCTGGAAATGGCCACGCCGCTGGGTGCGATCCACGCCACCAACATCACCCCCGACCGCGAGACCGGCATCGGCCACTACAGCCTCGCCGACTTCGACCGCGCCGTGCGCCATGGCGTGGCGCCAGGTGGCCGGCGACTATACCCGGCCATGCCCTACCCGTCCTACGCCAAGCTCAGCGACGACGACGTGCGTGCCCTCTATGCCTTCTTCATGAAAGGCGTGCAGCCGGTGCAGCAGGCGAACATCCCCAGTGCCATTCCCTGGCCGCTGAACCTGCGCTGGCCCATCGCCCTGTGGAATGGCCTGTTCGCCGCCGGCACGCCCTACGCGGCCAAGGCCGGGCAGGATGCGCTGTGGAACCGCGGTGCCTACATCGTCCAGGGCCCCGGCCACTGCGGCAGCTGCCACACCCCGCGCGGCCTGGCGTTCAACGAAAAGGCGCTGGATGAAAGCGGCGCGCCGTTCCTCGCCGGTGCCCTGCTCGATGGCTGGTACGCGCCCAGCCTGCGCACCGACCCCAACACCGGCCTGGGCCGCTGGAGCGAGGACGAGATCGTCCAGTTCCTCAAGACCGGCCGTAACCAGCATGCCGTGGTGTATGGCTCGATGACCGAGGCGTTCAACAACTCCACGCAGTTCATGGGCGATGACGACCTGGCGGCGATTGCCCGCTACCTCAAGTCGCTGCCCGGCGACCCGCAGCGTGATGGCCCGCCTTGGCAGTACCAGGCCGTTTCTGCGGCCTCGCGGCTGGACAGCCCCGGCGCCCACACCTATGTCACTCGCTGCGCGTCGTGCCATGGCCTGGACGGCAAGGGCCAGGCCGAGTGGATGCCGCCCCTGGCGGGGGCCACGTCGGCCTTGGCCAGGGAGGACGCCTCGGCGATCAACATCACCCTGAACGGCTCGCAGCGCATCGTCGCCGCCGGCCTGCCGGATGCCTACCGCATGCCGGCGTTCCGCGAGCAGTTGAGCGACCAGGAGATCGCCGAGGTGCTGAGTTTTGTCCGCAGTACCTGGGGCAATCACGGCGGCGCCGTGGATGCGCAGGCGGTGAGCAAGCTGCGCGGGCACACCGACCCGGCCAGCAGCAGCCCGATCATTCTGCACATGCGCTAGATGAAGTCGCCTGTACCTGCCCTTTCGCGGGCAAGCCCGCTCCCACAAGGATTGCGCGGTCCCTGTGGGAGCGGGTTCACCCGCGAAAGGGCCGGCACAGGAAAAGACTGAAGCAACAGACAACGAGAGGCCCCCATGGAAAGCATCGACCTGCTGGTGCTACGCACCGCCCGCGACTGGCTCCAGGCCGGCGAACGGGTACTGCTGGCCACCGTGGCCCGCACCTGGGGCTCCTCGCCCCGGCCAGTGGGCTCGATGATGGCCCTGCGCGGCGACGGCCGGGTGATCGGCAGTGTCTCTGGCGGCTGCATCGAGGACGACCTGATCCACCGCTACAGCACCGCCTACCAGGGCGACGGCATGCCGGAAGGGCCACCCCGGGTGGTCCGCTACGGCGTCAGCGCCGACGAGGCACACCGCTTCGGCCTGCCCTGCGGCGGCACCCTGGAGCTGATCCTCGAATTCGCCCCTGCCCTTGCCAGCCTGGCCCAGCTGCTCCCGCTGCTGGATGCCGGCAAGCTGGTGCGCCGCGAGCTCGACCTGCGCACCGGCCACGTCCAGCTGACCGCCACCAATGCGCCCGAGCAGTTCAGTTTCGACGGCCAGCGCATGCTCAACACCCTGGGCCCCGGCTACCGCCTGCTGCTGATCGGCGCCGGGGTGCTGGCCGAATACCTGGCCACCATGGCCCTGTTCAACGGTTTCAAGGTGGCCGTGTGCGACCCTCGCCCGGAATACATCGACGGCTGGAACGTGCCAGGGGCGGACAAGCTCGTCGGCATGCCGGACGACGTGGTCCGGGCCTTCGCTCCCGACCTGCGCACCGGCATCGTCGGCCTCAGCCACGACCCCAAGCTGGACGACCTGGCGCTGCTCGAAGCCCTGCACAGCCCGGCGTTCTACATCGGCGTGATCGGCTCGCGACGCAACAGCCTGCTGCGCCGCGAGCGGCTGATCGAGCATTTTGGCGAAAGCGAGGCGTCGTTGCGGCGGCTGCGCGGCCCGATCGGCATCTACATCGGCAGCAAGACGCCGGCAGAGATCGCGGTCAGCGTGATGGCGGAGATCCTTGCCACCAAGAATGGCGTGTGCCTGCCCAGCGCAGTGAACGTGAGCAAGGCCAAGCGCGCGCTGGAGCTCGATAGCTGACGATCAGCGCTGCATGTTCACCTGCTGCTGCTTCCAGCGCTCAAGGTTTTTCTCCACGAGCTGTTCGGGCAGCGGCCCTTCGACCATTTCTTTCATCTTCCTGGCCAACTGCTCGCGCAGCTCGGGCTGGTTGCATGGCGATTCATGGGACAAGGCCAGGTACAACCCTTCGCTGGACACCGGCGGGTCGAGCACTTTCAACTGCTGGTCCCAGCCCTGGGTGCGGGCCAGGGCCATGCCCGGGTACTGCTCGAAGATCACGTAGTCGTTGCGCTTGTGCAGCAACTTGTCGAAGGCCTGCCGGGCGCTGGGGACCGCTTCGAGCGACAGGTTGGCCCGGGCGTAGTCGTCGAACTGCTGGCCGTGGCTGTTGTTGACCAGGGTGCCACCGGTATGTCCCTTGAGGTCGGGCCAGCCGTGATAGGTGAATATCGCATCCTGGCGCACCCAGACCACGCTCGGGGTGTGCAGGAACGGTGGGCTGATGAAGTCCACCTGCCGCTGGCGCTCCTGGGTCAGGAAGTACCCGGCCATCAGGTCGATGCGCCCGGTGCGCACCTCTTCCTGGGCCCGCGACCAAGGCCCGGCATAGACCAGCGTCACCTCCAGCCCGAGCGCCGCGCCGACTTGCTTGAGCAGGTCGGCATTGGCGCCGATCAGCTGCTGCGGGTTCTGCGGGTCACGCCACAGGTAAGGGGGATACTCCGGGTTGCCAGTCGCTGTCAGCTGCCGACAGGCATCCGCCGCCACCGACAGGGGCGACAGCAACATCAGGAAGAGCGACAACAGCAAGGACCGGCAACGACAATGCTCGATCATCCACACCCTCACACTCCATTGCATTCGGCGGCCGCGATGGCCGCGTGCATGAAACAGTCTGGACCATGATCGGCGAGCTGCCAGGCTTTTCATCCGGCGAATGAATGTCACCACTGGCCCCGCCGGCAGGCGAAGGCCATGAAAAAGGCCGGGGACCGACGATCTGCGTCCGCCCCCGGCCTGTCGTTCGGCTTGCCGGAACGGTGAAGCGCTTCAGCTCACCTGCACATGCGCTTGATCGCACGCTCGGCCGCCGCCTGGAACACGCTGCGCAGCGCCTCCAACTGCTCGGGCGTCAGCGCCTTGGCGCAGGTCAGGCCCTGCAGGAAGCCAATGCCCCAGCCTTTGGTCGCAGCCAGTTCCTGACGGTTCTCAGCGTCGGCGATATCGCCCAGGTGCAGGGCAGCCGGGTGCTCGTAGCGGTCTTCGAAGGCCAGTTTGCGCAAGGCTTCGAGGGCGATCTTGAATTCGGCAGCAGCAACGTCGTCCAGGCCCAGGTGTTCGTACTGGAGCAGGCTCAGACGGTCGGTGGCGGTCATCTTCGAATCTCCGTTTCAGGGTAATTGGAGCAGGTGCAGGGAATTCACCCGCCACGCCAGTACGCTTCCTGGTGTCAGGCAAAAGTGGCTTGGGTGCAAGGCCTTGTATACCACAATCCAGGCAGCTTCCCTAGTGCCGAGGGCGTGGCCTGCGCCATCCGGGTGCATTTTCACCTTTCGTCGCCGACACTAAATTTAAATTGAATTTAATTTGTAACTAAGCCAGTCTCAGCGCCATGAACCCTGCACAGGAACCTGACGCCATGGCCCTCTCCCCCCGCGAACCGCGCAAGGACGGCGAAGCCACCCGCACGCGCATTCTCCAGGCCGCCGGCGAACTGTTCGCCGCACT
This sequence comes from Pseudomonas sp. NPDC089401, assembly GCF_044749485.1. Taxonomy (NCBI): domain Bacteria; kingdom Pseudomonadati; phylum Pseudomonadota; class Gammaproteobacteria; order Pseudomonadales; family Pseudomonadaceae; genus Pseudomonas; species Pseudomonas sp. NPDC089401. The sequence goes on from NZ_JBIVIA010000013.1 coordinate 140,595, forward strand.
CGGCTATGCCGAAGCCAGCAACAAGGCAGTGGCCGCCAAGGCCGAGGTCGACCTGGCCTCGATCAACTACCATTTCGGCAGCCGCAACGGCCTGTACCTGGCGGTGCTCGACGAGGCGCGGCGGCGCTTTCTGGACATCAGCGACCTGCAGCGGATCATCCTCGACGCGCAGCCCGCCACGGAAAAACTCCGCGCCTTGGTCGACCTGGTGGTACGCAAGGCTTCGCAAAGCCGCAACAACTGGCATTTGCGCGTGCTGGCAGCGGAAATCCTCGCCCCCAGCCCCCATGGCCAGGCCCACCTGCAGGCCGACCGGCCACTGAAGCTGACCCTGCTCAAGGGCCTGTTCAGCGAAATAAGCGGGATCCCGGTCGACGACCCGGCACTGGCCCCGAGCATCCTGTGCGTCACTGCGCCCTGGGCGATGCTGCTGATCGGCCCGCGCAGCCCCGCCAGCTCGCTGCACGACATCCTCGGCATGCCCGCCGAAGCGGTATCGGCGCAGCTGTACAGCTTCGCCCTGGCCGGCCTGCAGGAAGTCGGCCGCCAGTACGCCCAGGCCAAAGGCAACTGACCGCCATGGACACTCGACCGCACATTCTGGCTAGCAACCCCCTGCAATCGACCTCTGACGACAGCGCCGCAGAAGCGCCGGGCAAGCAGGCCTCCATTCCCTTGCTGCTCGGTGCCCTGATGCTGGTGATGTTTCTCGCCGCGCTGGACCAGACCATCGTCTCCACCGCCCTGCCGACCATCGTCAGCGACCTGGGCGGCCTGCGCTGGCTGTCGTGGGTGGTCACCGCCTACCTGCTGGCGTCCACCGTGGTGGTGCCGCTGTACGGCAAGTTCGGCGACCTGTATGGCCGCAAACGCGTCCTGCAGATCGCCATCGCCTTGTTCCTGCTGGGCTCGGCGCTGTGCGGCCTGGCCCAGGACATGACCCAGCTGGTCCTGTTCCGCACCCTCCAGGGGCTGGGTGGCGGGGGCCTGCTGGTGGTGGCCATGGCGGCCATCGGCGATGTCATCCCGCCCGCCGAGCGCGGCCGCTACCAGGGCCTGTTCGGTGGAGTGTTCGGCCTGGCCACGATGGTCGGGCCACTGATTGGCGGGTTCCTGGTCGAGCACCTGTCGTGGCACTGGATCTTCTTCATCAACCTGCCGCTGGGCCTGCTCGCGGTGCTGGTGATCGGCGGCGTGTTCCGCCCGCACGTGGCACCGGTCAAGCATGTGGTCGACTACCTCGGGGCGTTCTTCCTGACCGTCACCCTGGGCGCGCTGGTGCTGATCACCAGCCTGGGCGGCAGCCTGCTGCCCTGGGCCTCGCTGGACATCCTGTGCCTGGTGCTGTTCGCGCTGATCGGCCTGGTCGGTTTCATCCACGAACAGCGCCGCGCGGCCGAGCCGATCATGCCCCTGCACCTGTTCCACCACCGTACGTTCGTGCTGGCTGGGCTGATTGGCCTGGTCGTCGGCGTGTCGCTGTTCGGCTCGGTAACCTTCCTGCCGCTGTACATGCAGGTGGTCAAGAGCGCTTCGCCGACCACCGCGGGGTTGCAGATGCTGCCACTGATGGGTGGCCTGCTGGTGGTGTCGGCCATCACCGGCCGCTTGATCAGCCGCTGGGGGCGCTACCGGGTGTTCCCGATCGCCGGCACGCTGCTGCAGGTGATTGCGCTTGGCCTGCTCAGCCGGCTGCAGCTGGACACCCCCATGTGGCAGATGAACCTGTACATGGGGTTGCTCGGCGCGGGCCTGGGCATGGTGATGCAGGTGCTGATCCTGGCGGTGCAGAACAGCGTCGAGCGTCGGCACATGGGCGTGGCGACCTCGGGGGCCACGTTGTTCCGCTCGATTGGCGGCTCGGTGGGGGTATCGGTGTTTGGTGCCTTGTTCTCCCACGCCTTGCTCGATGGGCTGCCAAGTGATTTTGCCGCCGGGCCGGGGGGCGCAGCGAGCCTGTCGCCAACCGCAGTGCATGCCTTGGCGGCGCCGCTGCAGCAGGCCTATCTGGAAGCGTTTTCCGGGGCCATGCATGGGGTGTTCATGGTCGCGGCAGCGGTGACCTGTGTCGCGTTCGGATTGTCGTGGTTGTTGAAGGAAGTGCCGCTCAGGGCAGCCCATTGAGTGTCGTGGGGGTTGTAACGACCCCCGCGAGTCTCCATCGGCCAAGGCTGCAATGCCCTTGCGTCGACTTTTCCTACAGCCCTTTAGGAAACGTGTAACTCCTCCATGAAGTGATTCCTCGCTAGTGTCAGGCGCGAGCACCGACGACGCCGCAGGGAAGCCGGTCGTCCTTCCGCGCCGCCACCCGCAAGGAGCCATTCATGAGCATCAGCAAAGCCATCAGCATCGCCATGCAGGAAGAAATCCCCAACCCGTATGGCACCTGCAATGCCTGCGAGCGTTCGGGCCTGCCCATTCTCTTGCTGCGCGAGGCCTATGCCCCTCGCCCGCGCGACACCCAGCCCTACCTCGTCGCCTACGGCAGCGAGATCACCCACACCCCGCTGCACCGGGACCAGTTGCGTGTCCTGCGCCAGGGTTATGTCTACGTGCTGCTCGACCAGGAAATCTGGCACGCCTACCAGGTCACCCCCGAAGGTGCCCTGCGGCGCTTTCCCGT
>NZ_JBIVIA010000014.1:0-141851 GCF_044749485.1 Pseudomonas sp. NPDC089401
GCGGCGCTTCGCGGGTAAACCCGCTCCCACATTTGTTGCAACGTGGCCATGTCTGTGAGGCCATGGTTGTCAGCCTTGTTGGCATGACTGGATATCGCGGTGGGCATTGATGGCGCCCCACCTGCCTCAAGGCATGCACCAAGGCAGGCGGCCATGGCCTGACAGGTTCGGCACGTTGCAACAAATGTGGGAGCGGGTTTACCCGCGAAGCGCCGCGCGGGCGGCGCTCGATCTCATAGGCGCCAAAAGGGTTGTGGCGAACACCTCTCAAACCCAACCCAACCTCAAGACAAGCCCTCCCACCTCTCCCACCTCTCCCCCTACACCTCTCCCCCTTGCACCCCGCCCCAGCAATTGCGCACTATATTGCACACCCCCGCATACCCCAAGGACAGCCACCCAGAAATGAACACCCAGCCCCGCAGCCTGGCCGCCACGCTCTTCCCCATCGGCCTGCTGCTCATCGCCATGACCTCCATCCAGTCCGGCGCCTCACTGGCGAAAACCATGTTCCCCGTCATCGGCGCGCAGGGCACCACCACCCTGCGCCTGATCTTCGCCAGCATCATCATGCTGCTGATCCTGCGTCCATGGCGCGTGCGCATGACTGCCAGCGCCCTGCGCAACGTGATCATCTACGGCATGTCCCTGGGCGGCATGAACTTCCTCTTCTATATGTCCCTGCAAACCACGCCGCTGGGCATCGCCGTGGCACTGGAGTTCACCGGTCCGCTGGCCGTGGCGCTGTTCGCCTCGCGCCGCCCGCTGGACTTCCTGTGGATCGCCCTGGCGGTGGCCGGCCTGCTGTTGCTGCTCCCCGTCGGCCATGGCGGCCAGCCACTGGACCTGGTGGGCGCCGCCTATGCCCTGGGTGCCGGCGTGTGCTGGGCGCTGTACATCCTGTTCGGCCAGCGCGCCGGCGCCGAGCATGGCATCCAGAGCGCAGCGCTTGGCGTGGTGGTCGCGGCCCTGTTCGTCGCCCCCATCGGCATCGTCCATGCCGGCAGCGCCCTGCTCTCTCCGGCATTGATCCCCGTGGCGCTGGCCGTCGCCCTGCTCTCCACCGCGCTTCCCTACAGCCTGGAAATGGTCGCCCTGACCCGCATGCCAGCGCGCACCTTTGGCACCTTGATGAGCATCGAGCCTGCCATCGGCGCCCTCTCCGGCCTGCTGTTCCTCGGCGAAGTACTGAGCGCGACCCAATGGCTGGCCATTCTCGCCATCATCGCCGCCTCCGTCGGGGCGACGCTTTCAATGCGCAGGGAAACAACCCCCCCTTTAGCTGCCGACTGATTTGAGAAATATTTCCATTTGAGGCGGGATTAAGCATTGTCCCGGCCCGCCTCGCTGATTAAGCTGTCACAAAATCGGAATATTTACGCTATCTACTGATGCAACACGGAAGCTGGGGAACATTCAGGACGAAGCCAAGCAATAACGACAGGGTCTGACAACTGATCGACCCTGCATTTAAGGACAGGCATGAAACGTATTTTGCTCATCCTGGCAGTCCTGGCCATGGCGGGATGCGCCGCGACGGCCAAGACCGAAGTCAAGAAAGGTAAGAAAGGCATGCATATCAATTGCTCTGGCCTTTCTTCCTCGTGGGACAAGTGCTACAGCAAGGCAGCCAGCACCTGCAGCACCCGCGGCTACAAAGTCATCGCTCGCTCCGGCGACAGTGACGAGGAGGCCGGCGACTACTTGTTCGGCATCAACCCCGCCGGCTACACCAGCCGCAGCATGATCGTCATCTGCAAATGACAACAAGGGCAGCCACCGGCTGCCCTTTTCCATTCCACCTTGCCACGCCTCACAGGGCCGCTGTACGCACCTCCAGCCAGGCCAGGGCCTCGCCTTGCAGCAAGGGCGCCAGGCGCTCACGCACCGTGGCATGGTAGTCGTTCAGCCAACGCCGCTCCTCTGCCGTCAGAACGTCAGGCAGCAGGCAGCGGGTGTCGATCGGGCACAGCGTCAGGGTTTCGAATGCCAGGAAATCACCGAAAGCACTCTTGCCCGCTTCACGGTTGACGACCAGGTTCTCGATCCGTACCCCCCAGGCGCCCGGGCGATAGGTACCCGGCTCGATGGAACTGATCATGCCCGCCTGCATCGCCGTCTGCGGCGTGGTCGCCGCCTGGTAGGCAATGACCTGCGGGCCTTCATGCACGTTCATGAAATAGCCGACGCCATGCCCGGTGCCATGCCCGTAGTCGACCTGGTCGGCCCAGATCGGAGCACGGGCGATGGCATCGAGCAGAGGCGACAGGATCCCGCGCGGGAAACTCGCCCGTGACAACGCGATCATGCCCTTGAGCACCCGGGTGCAATCCTGTTTCTGCTCCAGGCTCGGCGTACCGATCGGCACCATCCGGGTGATGTCCGTGGTGCCGCCCAGGTATTGCCCGCCCGAATCGATCAGCAGCAGGCCATCGCCCTCGATCACCGCATGGGATTGCTCGGTGGCACGGTAATGCGGCATGGCACCATTGCCATTGAAGGCCGCGATGGTCGAAAAACTCAGTGACACGTAGCCAGGCCGGCGGGCACGCGCTGCGGTCAGCTGTTCATCGACGGTCAGCTCGGTGATCAGTTGCCGCCCTTGATGCGCCTCGAACCAGGCGAAGAACTCGCACAAGGCCGCACCATCCTGCGCCATGACTTGGCGAATGTGCTCAAGCTCACCTTCACCCTTGCGCGACTTGCTCAGGGTGGTCGGGTTCAAGCCCTCGAGCAACTCCACGCCAGCATCGAGGTTCTTCAACAGGCCGCAGGTCACCCGCGCCGGGTCCAGCAGCAGCCGGTCGCCGGACTTCAGCGCCGCCAATGCCGGGTGAATCGCCGAATAATCGCGCACGGTGATGCCATCGGCCTGGAGCACTTGGCTCAAATGTTCGTCGAGCTTGCCTGCCCCGACGAACAGGGTTGCCTGATCCCTACCGATCAGCGCGAAGGAAACGAACACCGGGTTGTAGGAAACATCACTACCACGCAGGTTAAACAGCCAGGCGATATCATCCAGGGTCGCGATGAAATGCCAGTCCGCGCCCTTCTCTGCCAAGGTATCGCGCAACTGCGCAAGCTTCGTGGCGCGACTGACCGTGGCATGTGGCGGCAAGTGCTGGTACACCGGGTTCGCCGGCAGCGCCGGGCGGCCTTCCCAGGCCTCGGCGAGCAGGTCACGCTCAGTCACCAGCCGCACTTCGCGGGCCTGCAACCGCGCTTCGAGCTGGCGCGCCGACGCCAGCGCCATGACCGCGCCATCCACCGCCACGGCACCTTTGGCCGCCACATTGTCACCCAGCCACTCCAGCGCCCCCGGCTGGCCCGGCAGCAGCTTCATCAGCACGATGCCACTGCCGGCCAGCTCCTTCTCGGCCTGCTCCCAGTACCGGCTGTCAGCCCATACCCCGGCAAAATCCGCAGTCACCACCAACGTGCCCACCGACCCATCGAAACCCGAGAGCCAGCGACGCCCCTGCCAGTACCCCGGCAGGTATTCGGAAAGATGGGGGTCGGCCGAAGGCACCAGCAAGGCATCGACGCCCTCCCTGGCCATGATTGCGCGCACGCGCGCCAGGCGCTCCGGCACACTCTGCTGAATCGTGGTCTGAACGTTCATGCGCACTCCTGCGGACTTCTTGGTTATTCCAGGATGAGGATAATGGAACAGCCACCTCGGCGCTGCAATCATGGCGACCGACACGCGGCGACAATGCCCACGCCGTCCGGGACCATCGATCACATGCAGCTGAACTTCCCGCCGGCATGGGCTTCACAACCAGTACATTCATTGCACGCAGGCAGAAGACCATGCCCAGTGCCCGCGACCGGAAGAAAGCCGTGGTGCTGCTCGATACCCGCGAGCACACCCCGGAGCATGAACACCAGACGCACCTGAAGCTTGCCGACGGCCTGGCCAGCCTGCTGGGCTGCAGCACAGTGCTGGTCGAGCAACCGGCCAAGGCGCCTGGGCAGTACTACTACCTGCCCACCGAAACCCTGGTCGGCCCACCCCGTTACGCTGCCATGGGCATTCGCAGCGAGCAGGACCTGTTCGGCGGCCTGGTCAGTCAGCCCTACATGGCCACCAAGGCCATTTCCCACCCACTGCCCGCCGATGCCAGCTTTCCGCCAGGCTGGACCGATGCTTTCGCGCGCCAGGCAGCCGACGCCCTGCTGCGCGGCTACACCGTTTTCAGCAAGGTCGACGCCCGTGGCGCCGCCCGCTTGCTGCTGCAGGACGGCCCACTGCGCATCAAGCCGGTGCGGGCCTGTGCCGGGCGCGGCCAGCAGGTCATCACGCAACTTGACCAGCTCGAGCCGCTGCTGGCCGACATGAATGACCAGGAGCTGGCGCTCTGGGGGCTGGTGCTGGAAGAGAACCTCAGCGAGGTACAGACCTTCAGCGTCGGCCAGGTCCGTGTCGCAGGCCTGACCTGCTGCTACCACGGCACCCAGCAGCTCACCCGCGACCACCAGGGCACCGAGGTGTATGGCGGGTCCGATCTGCAGGTGGTACGCGGTGATTACCAAGCCTTGCTGCAACTACCTCTGGAAGACCACCTGCGCCTGGCCGTCACCCAGGCCATCAGCTACGAACAAGCGGCCGAACAGCACTTCCCAGGTTTCATCGCCTCCCGCCGCAATTACGACATCGCCCGAGGCCGCAACGCCCAGGGCCATCTGCGCAGCGGCGTGCTCGAACAATCCTGGCGCCTGGGCGGTGCCAGCAGCGCCGAACTGCTGGCCCTGCTGGCCTTCGCCGATGACCCGAACCTGCAACGGGTGAGGGCCTCCACCCATGAGGTGTTCGGCACTGCGCAGCTGCCGCCGGACGCCACTCTCTTCTATCAAGGAAACGACAGTGAACTCGGACAACTCAGCAAATACGCGCGGATTCGCCAGCATGAGCATTCAGAGTGAAACCGTTGAACTGCAGGTCGACGATGACCGCATCGCCGGCACCCTGGTCAGCCCCGGCAGCAAGATGCCAGGAATCCTCTTCGTTCACGGCTGGGGCGGCAGCCAGCAACGTGACCTGGCCCGCGCACGGCACATCACTGGCCTGGGCTGCGTGTGCATGACCTTCGACCTGCGCGGCCACGAGAAGACCGAGAGCCAGCGCCTGACCGTCACCCGTGCGCACAACCTCAACGACCTGCTGGCCGCCTACGACCGCCTGGCCAGCCACCCGGCGGTGGACAGCAGTGCCATCGCCATCATCGGCAGCAGCTATGGCGGCTACCTGGCGACGCTGCTGACCCTGCAGCGCCCGGTGAAGTGGCTGGCCCTGCGCGTCCCGGCCATGTACTGGGACGACGAGTGGAACATGCCCAAGCAAGCCCTCGACCGTCAGCGCCTCAACGACTACCGGCTGCGCCCGCTCGGCCCCACCGACAACCGCGCCCTGGCCGCCTGCGCCGAATTTACCGGTGACGTCCTGCTGGTGGAGTCGGAACAGGACGACTATGTGCCGCACAGCACGCTGATGAGCTATCGCTCGGCGTTCGTCAGCGCCCACTCGCTGACCCATCGCATGGTCGATGGTGCCGACCATGCGCTGTCCAGCGAAGAAAGCCAGAAAGCCTACAGCACGATCCTGGCCGCGTGGATCAGCGAGATGGTGGTCGGCGCACGCCTGAACCGTTACCCGCACTACGCGCCATGGTATGCCTGAGCTATGCCGGAACGTCACCGACCTGGCAATGCAGGCCGCCATCGTCGCCTCGCACCAGGCTGCGCAAAGCCTGATACGACGCAAAATTCACACCACGCGCCTGATGCTGGCTCAGCAAGTCATAGAACGGCTCCGCGGCGAAAAAATCCGCGGCTTGCGCCCACGCCTGGCGGGACTGCCATTGCAGGTATTGCAGCACCCGGCTGCCATCGTCACTGGCCTGGACACTGACCCCTTGCAGGCCCGAGCAACGCATCGCCAGCGCTTCGCTGCGCGTCACCAAGGCCTGGGCCAACGCCGCCTGACGCGAGCTGGGCACTTCATATTCGATCATCTGGGTGAACCACAGGGATTGTTGCGCGGCGGTCATGGGCAGTCTCCTCGCTTCAGGCTCTTGCTACGGAATGGTCAGCAGGGTAAAACCTCCAGTTAACTCAAGGTCAAGCGTTATTCTCATGCCCAGCCCCACGCCCATCACCGCAGAAAAACTCCTCAGCGTCGGCCAGCTGGCCGCACGCAGCGGCGTGGCGGTGACCGCCCTGCACTTCTACGAAACCAAGGGCCTGATCCACAGCAGCCGCAACGCCGGCAACCAGCGCCGCTACCCGCGGGCCATGCTGCGCCGGGTCGCGGTGATCAAGATGGCCCAGCGCCTGGGCATCCCACTGGGCGAAATTGCCACGGCCCTGGCCGAACTGCCCAACGACCACACGCCCACCGCCGAGGATTGGCAGCAACTCTCGGCGCGCTGGCGCGAAGACCTGAACCGGCGCATCGACGAAATGATCAGGCTGCGCGACCAGCTCGATGGCTGCATCGGTTGTGGCTGCATGTCGCTGAAGGAGTGCCCGCTGCGCAATCGCCAGGACCACCTGGCCGAGGAAGGCCCTGGGCCGCATCTACCCTGAACGGATCAGCGCCTAGATCACCACGTTGCGCACGAAGCGCACCGGCATGCCGCCATCATTGCGGTAGGCATAGCGGCAATTGCTCGGGAAGACATGGAACTGGCCACCGCGCAGGCGATGCTCGGCGCCTTCGATGACCAGCGTCAACTGGCCCTCGCACACGTAGATCTGCTCGCTCCAGCCCTCGGCGTCGGCTTCGCTGGCGTAGCATTCGCCAGGCGCGAGGGTCCATTCCCAAAGCTCCACTTCCCGCCGCGCCGTGCTGCTGGCCAGCAGCACGGCCCTGCTCTGGGAATGTTCCCCGGCCCAGGCCGGTTCGTTGATGCGGCTGCGGTCACGCTGGTCGGGGGCCTGGATCAACTGGCTGAACGCCACCCCCAGGGCTTCGGCGATCAGGTCGAGGGTCGTCAGGCTGACATTCTTCTCCCCCGCCTCGATCGCCACCAGCATCCGGCGACTGACACCCGAGCGCTCGGCCAGGGCGCTCTGGCTCATGCTGGCGGCATTGCGCAAGCTGCGGACATTGAGGCTGACATGCTGCAGCACCGAGGCGCGGTGCGTCGAATCTTTGTGCACTATATTGCTCACTTGCAAGGGTTGCGCAGTATACTGCCCACTTTGCGGCGATTGTGCGCTGCCCCTTCCGAATGAGCAAGACCATGAGCCAGCCCGCCAGCCCCGCAAGAACCTCCGTCAGCTTCCGCCTGAGCAAGGCAGAAATGGTGCTGGTGTTCATCACCATGCTGTGGGGTGGCACCTTCCTGCTGGTGCACAACGTGATGACCGTCAGCGGCCCGATGTTCTTCGTCGGCCTGCGCTTTGCCGCCGCGGCGCTGTTCGTCGGCGCAGTGTCGGCACGCGCGCTGCCCGGGTTGACCCTCACCGAACTCAAGGCCGGCGTGCTCATCGGCGTGTCGATCATGCTCGGCTACGGCCTGCAGACCATGGGCCTGCAAACCATCAGCAGCAGCCAGTCGGCGTTCATCACCGCACTCTACGTCCCGTTCGTGCCGCTGCTGCAGTGGCTGGTGCTCGGGCGTCGCCCAGGGCTGATGCCCAGCCTCGGCATCGGCCTGGCCTTCGTCGGCCTGATGCTGCTGGCCGGGCCCGAAGGCGGCAGCCTGCACTTCAGCGAGGGCGAAGTGGTCACGCTGGTCAGTGCAGTGGCGATCGCCGCCGAGATCATCCTGATCAGCCGGTACGCCGGCCAGGTCGACGTGCGCCGGGTCACCGTGGTGCAACTGGCCACCGCCTCGCTGCTGGCGTTCCTGATGATCGTGCCGACCCAGGAGCGCCTGCCCGATTTCTCCTGGCTGCTGCTGCTCAGTGCCCTGGGCCTGGGCGCCATGAGCGCGGTGATCCAGGTGGCCATGAACTGGGCACAGCAGTCTGTATCCCCGACCCGCGCCACCCTCATCTACGCCGGCGAGCCCGTGTGGGCCGGCATCGTCGGGCGCATCGCCGGCGAGCGCCTGCCCGGCATCGCGCTGCTGGGCGGCCTGCTGATCGTGATCGCCGTGGTGGTCAGCGAACTCAAGGTCCGCCGTGGCCGCGAATCGGACCGCACCCTGGAAGCGCAAGCCCCTCGCGAACGTGAAGCCGGCCTGTAAAGCGCCCGACACCGGCTATGCTCTGTAAAAAACTGTTATAAAAAAACAGCTTGTCACAGCGCTTTTGTACGATTCTGCGACAGCTTGCGTGTTGGTGATCAACGGCCCGGCACGTATGATCCTTGCATACCTTTCCAGAATAGAACGCTATGTCATTGATAGTGCTACTGCTTCTGCCGTTCGTGGGCAGTTGCCTGGCAGCCGTGCTGCCGCACAATGCCCGCAACTCGGAGTCCATCCTTGCCGGGCTGGTGGCCCTGGTCGGCACCGTCCAGGTAGCACTGCTGTACCCCCAGGTCGCCGATGGCGGTGTAATCCGCGAAGAATTCCTCTGGCTGCCGAGCCTGGGCCTGAACCTGGTCCTGCGCATGGACGGCTTTGCCTGGCTGTTCTCGCTACTGGTACTGGGCATCGGCACCCTGGTGTCCCTGTATGCCCGCTACTACATGTCGCCGCAGGACCCGGTGCCGCGCTTCTTCGCCTTTTTCCTGGCGTTCATGGGCGCCATGCTCGGCCTGGTGATTTCCGGCAACCTGATCCAGCTGGTGTTCTTCTGGGAACTCACCAGCCTGTTCTCGTTCCTGCTGATCGGCTACTGGCACCATCGCGCCGACGCCCGCCGCGGCGCCTACATGGCGCTGATGGTCACCGGTGCCGGCGGCCTCTGCCTGCTGGTGGGTGCGCTGCTGCTCGGCCATGTGGTCGGCAGCTATGACCTGGACAAGGTCCTGGCAGCCGGAGAAACCATTCGTCAGCACGCGCTGTACCCGGTGCTGTTGCCCTTGATCCTCATCGGCGCGCTGAGCAAGAGCGCACAGTTTCCCTTCCAGTTCTGGCTGCCCCACGCCATGGCGGCGCCAACTCCCGTTTCGGCCTACCTGCACTCGGCGACCATGGTCAAGGCCGGGGTGTTCCTCCTGGCGCGCCTGTGGCCGGTGCTGTCGGGCAGTGACGAATGGTTCTGGATCGTCGGCGGTGCCGGCGCCATCACCTTGCTGCTCGGCGCCTTCGCCGCCATGTTCCAGAACGACCTCAAGGGCCTGCTGGCCTACTCGACCATCAGCCACCTGGGCCTGATCACCTTGCTGCTGGGCCTCAATAGCCCGCTGGCCGCCGTGGCCGCCGTGTTCCACATCCTCAACCACGCTACCTTCAAGGCCTCGCTGTTCATGGCCGCCGGCATCATCGACCATGAAAGCGGGACCCGCGACATCCGCCGCCTCAGCGGCCTGATCCGGCTGGTGCCCTACACCGCGACCCTGGCCATGGTGGCCAGCGCCTCGATGGCCGGCGTGCCGTTGATGAACGGTTTCCTGTCCAAGGAGATGTTCTTCGCCGAAACCGTGTTCATCACCTCAACCGCCTGGGTCGAGGCCGCGCTGCCGGTGATCGCCACCCTGGCCGGCACCTTCAGCGTCGCCTACGCCCTGCGCTTCACCGTCGACGTGTTCTTCGGCCCCACCGCCCAGGACCTGCCGCACACCCCGCACGAGCCGCCGCGCTGGATGCGCGCACCGGTCGAGCTGCTGGTGCTGACCTGCCTGGTGGTGGGCATCTTCCCCGCCCAGTCGGTCGGCCCGCTGCTGGCCGCCGCCGCCCTGCCGGTTGTGGGCGGCACCTTGCCGGAGTACAGCCTGGCCATCTGGCACGGCTGGAACGCGCCGCTGATCATGAGCCTGGTGGCCATGAGCGGCGGCATCGTGCTTTACCTGCTGCTGCGCAAGCAGCTGCGCCTGGGCCGCTTCCCCTATCCGCCGCTGATCGAGCGCTTCAACGGCAAGCGCCTGTTCGAGCACGGCCAGGTGCGGCTGATGCTGCTGGCGCGGCGCATCGAGCGGCTGCTGACCTCACGGCGCCTGCAGTCGCAGCTGTTCATGCTGGTGCTGGCGGCGTTCCTCGCCGGTCTGATCCCCATGCTCCACAGCGGCCTGAGCTGGGGCGACCGACCGAAGATTCCAGGCTCCGGCGTGTTCGTCGCGCTGTGGCTGATCGCCATCGCCTGCGCCCTCGGCGCCGCCTACCAGGCCAAGTACCACCGCCTGGCGGCGCTGATCATGGTCGGTGTCTGCGGCCTGATGACCTGCATCACCTTCGTCTGGTTCTCCGCCCCGGACCTGGCCCTGACCCAACTGGTGGTCGAGGTGGTCACCACGGTACTGATCCTGCTTGGCCTGCGCTGGTTGCCACGGCGTATCGAAGGCGTTTCGCCGCTGCCCGGCAGCCTCGAGCGCGCCCGTGCCCGGCGCCTGCGCGACCTGCTGCTGGCAGTCCTGGTCGGCGGCGGCATGGCGCTGCTGTCCTACGCCATGCTGACCCGGCCGACACCCAACGACATCTCCTCCTTCTACCTCAGCCGTGCCTTGCCCCAGGGCGGCGGTACCAACGTGGTCAACGTGATGCTGGTGGATTTCCGCGGCTTCGACACCCTCGGCGAGATCACCGTGCTGGTGGCCGTGGCCCTGACCGTGTTCGCCCTGCTGCGCCGCTTCCGCCCACCGAAGGAGAGCATGCAGCTGCCAGCCCAGCAACGCTTGCTGGCACCGGATGTGGCCACCGACCTGATCAACCCGCGGCATGCCACCGACACCGCGCTGGGCTTCATGATGGTGCCGGCGGTGCTGGTGCGCCTGCTGCTGCCGATCGCCCTGCTGGTGTCGATGTACCTGTTCATGCGCGGCCACAACCAGCCAGGGGGCGGCTTCGTCGCCGGCCTGGTGATGTCGGTGGCGTTCATCCTCCAGTACATGGTCGCCGGCACCCAGTGGGTCGAGGCGCAGATGAGCCTGCGGCCGCTGCGCTGGATGGGCACCGGGCTGTTCTGCGCGACCCTGACCGGGGTCGGTGCGATGCTGCTCGGCTACCCGTTCCTCACCACCCACACCGCCCATCTGCACCTGCCGCTGCTGGGTGACATGCACGTGGCCAGCGCGCTGTTCTTCGACATCGGCGTGTACACCGTGGTGGTCGGCTCGACCCTGCTGATCCTCACCGCCCTGGCGCACCAGTCGGTGCGCGCCCGCCCGGGCATCCCGTCGAAACCCAGCCAAGCAGGAGCCGCCTGATGGAAGAAGTCATTGCAGTCGCCATCGGTGTACTGGCCGCCTCGGGGGTGTGGCTGATCCTGCGCCCACGGACCTACCAGGTGATCATGGGCCTGTGCCTGCTGTCGTACGGCGTCAACCTGTTCATCTTCAGCATGGGCAGCCTGTTCATCGGCAAGGAACCGATCATCAAGGACGGCGTCACCCAGGACCTGCTGCATTACACCGACCCGCTGCCCCAGGCCCTGGTGCTCACCGCCATCGTCATCAGCTTCGCCATGACCGCGCTGTTTCTGGTCGTGCTGCTGGCCTCGCGCGGCCTGACCGGCACCGACCACGTGGATGGCCGGGAGCGTGACGAATGAGCGGCATGAGTCAACTGATCGTCGCGCCCATCCTGCTGCCGCTGCTGACCGCGGCACTGATGCTGTTGCTGGGTGAAAAACACCGCCGGATCAAGGCACGCCTGAACCTGCTGTCGACGTTCGCCGGCCTGGCCATCGCCGCCACCCTGCTGCTGTGGGTACGCACCCAGGGCCAGGCGGAATCCATCGGCGTCTACCTGCCCGGCAACTGGCCTGCGCCGTTTGGCATCGTGCTGGTGGTTGACCACCTGTCAGCCTTGTTGTTGACCCTGACCGGGGTCATCGGCCTCTGTGCCCTGCTGTTCGCCCGCGCCCGCTGGGACAGTGCCGGCGCCAGCTTCCATGCGCTGTTCCAGATCCAGCTGATGGGCCTGTACGGCGCCTTCCTCACCGCCGACCTGTTCAACCTGTTCGTGTTCTTCGAAGTGCTGCTGGCAGCCTCCTACGGCCTGCTGCTGCACGGCTCGGGCCGCGCGCGGGTGCGTGCCGGCCTGCACTACATCGCGATCAACCTGTTCGCCTCGTCGTTGTTCCTGGTGGGGGCGGCGATGCTCTACGGCGTCACCGGCACCCTGAACATGGCCGACCTGGCGCTGAAGATCCCGCTGGTGCCGGAAGCCGACCGCGGCCTGCTGCATGCCGGCGCGGCGATCCTGGCCATGGCCTTCCTGGCCAAGGCCGGCATCTGGCCACTGAACTTCTGGCTGGTGCCGGCCTACGCTTCGGCCAGCGCGCCGGTGGCGGCGCTGTTCGCCATCATGACCAAGGTCGGCCTGTACGCCGTGCTGCGCCTGTGGACGCTGCTGTTTTCCGGCCAGGCCGGTGCCTCGGCGCATTTCGGCGGGCAATGGCTGGTCTATGGCGGGCTGGTGACCCTGGCGGTGGCGGCAGTGTCGATCCTGGCCGCGCAGCGCCTGGAGCGCATGGCGGCACTGAGCATCCTGGTGTCGGCAGGCACTTTGCTGGGCGCGGTCGGCTTCGCCCAGTCAGCGCTGACCGGCGCGGCGTTGTTCTACCTGGTCAACTCGACCCTGGCGCTGTGCGCGCTGTTCCTGCTGGCCGAACTGGTCGAGCGGTCGCGCTCGGCCAACGAAGCACCGCTGGATGAAGAGGAAGACGCCATGCCACCGCTGCTCGAGTCACTGCACCCACCCAAGGGCAGCAACCTCGATGACGAGCAGAAGGTGGTGGTCGGGCAGATCATTCCCTGGACCATGGCCTTCCTCGGCCTGAGTTTCATCGCCTGTGCCCTGCTGATCATCGGCATGCCACCGCTGTCGGGCTTCGTCGCCAAGCTCAACCTGATCAGTGCGCTGTTCAACCCGCTGGGCCTGGGGGTAGCGGCCGAGCAACCGCTGCCGGCTGCCGGCTGGGCACTGGTCGCCTTGCTCATCCTGTCGGGCATGGCTTCACTGATCGCCTTTGGCCGGGTCGGTATCCAGCGCTTCTGGAAGCCCGAGGAACGTCCGTCGCCCGTATTGCGCCGTTACGAGTACCTGCCCATCGTGATCCTGCTCGGCTTGTGCTTCATCCTCAGCTTCAGGGCCGAGCCGCTGCTGCGCTACACCCAGGACACCGCCGCCAGCCTGCAGGCGCCCGAGGCTTACATCGAAGCGGTGATGGCTGCCCGGCCAGTCCCCGGCCCAACCACGCTCGACGCTCAGGTGCAGCCATGAACCGACTGTTCCCCGCACCGCTGTTGTCGGCCGCACTGTTGCTGCTGTGGCTGCTGCTGAATCTCTCGGTCAGCCCAGGCAACCTGCTGTTCGGCGCCCTGCTCGGCGTCCTGGCACCGCTGCTGCTGGCGCCATTGCGCCCGCAACATGCTCATGTGCGTCGCCCATGGGCGGTCGCCAGGCTGATCGGCCGGGTCGGCCTCGATGTCATCCATTCCAACCTGAATGTGGCGATCGGCGTGCTGCGCGCTGGCAATACGCCGCCGCGCTCGGCCTTCGTGCACATTCCGCTGGACCTGCGCGACACCCACGGCCTGGCTGCCCTGTCGATGATCACCACGGTGGTGCCTGGCACGGTGTGGTCGGAACTGGCCCTGGACCGCAGCGTGCTGCTGCTGCATGTCTTCGATCTGGACGATGAAGCGGCGTTCATCGAGCACTTCAAACACACCTACGAACGCCCGCTGATGGAGATCTTCCAATGACAGGCCTGCTCGCCAACGCTGTCCTCGCCAGCCTGTTCATCTTCGCCCTGGCCATGGGCCTGGCGCTGATCCGGCTGTTCCGCGGCCCGTCCGCCCAGGACCGGGTACTGGCGCTGGACTACCTGTACATCCTGGCCATGCTGATGATGCTGGTGCTGGGCATTCGCTACGCCAGTGACACCTACTTCGAAGGCGCGCTGCTGATAGCGTTGTTCGGTTTCGTCGGCTCGTTCGCCCTGGCCAAGTTCCTGCTGCGCGGGGAGGTGATCGAATGACCGAAGCCCTGGCATTACCCCTCTGGCTGGAGCTGCTCACTGCCGCACTGCTGCTGCTCGGCAGCCTGTTCGCGCTGATCGGCGCCATTGGCCTGGTGCGCCTGAAGGACTACTTCCAGCGCATGCACCCGCCGGCACTGGCCTCCACCATCGGCGCCTGGTGCGTGGCGCTGGCCTCGATCATCTACTTCTCCTGGCTCAAGCAAAGCCCGGTGCTGCATGCCTGGCTGATCCCGATCCTGCTGTCGATCACCGTGCCGGTCACCACCCTGCTGCTGGCCAGGGCGGCGCTATTCCGCAAGCGGATGTCGAAGGAAGCGGTGCCCGAGGAAGTCAGCAGCGGCCGCGACAGGGGCCATTGACTGCAGTCGCCTTAGCCTTGGGCAAGGCGCTGCAACTCGCGCCGCACCATGGCGGCATAAGGGGGCGGGCTCAGCGCGTAAAGCTGGGCCGCTACCCAGCTCAGCCAGGCCGGGCCCATCGCCTCGCGAGCTTCCAGCAAGCGTTGAGCGTCAGCCAGCGCCTGGGCCTGGTGCTGCCGATGAAAATCGGCGCGGCTGCCAGGCAGGCCTTCAGCGTCGGTCATTCACTGGCCTTGAAGGTGGTCAGTTCACCCTTGCGCCATTTGGCGACCTTCCCGGTCACCGCCTTGAGCAACTTGCCCAAGCCTTCCTGCACCTGCTGCTGCGCGGCGAAAACCAGCATCACGCCCTGGCCCTCACGGAACACGATGCCTTCCCCTTCCGGCACGGAAACGAAAGCGTAATCGCCTACGCCATAGACGTTGAGTTTGATCTCGCGAAAGCGCATTTCCAGCTTGCCGCCTTCACGGCTGGGTAAAACCGCAGCACGAAAGTGGTCACCGACTTTCAATTCCAGGCGTTGCTTGTCATCGACCACCAAGGCGCTCTCGGTATCGATCTCGGCCATGTAAAGGCCTTCAGGGTTCTGCTCGGTGACATAGATGAAACGCCCTTGGCACAGCTTGGCCAACTTGCCGCGCAAATCGCCAAGGGCAAACAAGGCGTGAGTGTCGAGTGTACTGACTGCCAATGAAGTAATCCTCAAACCGGTGACATCCGCCCTCTTCCACCATCGGCGAGGCACGGCATTTCAATCCCAATGGCGAAAATAGTAATAAAGTGATGCACGAAACGTCTGTGCTTGCCAACGATGCGGCATGCAGGAAACTTTACTCTGGCTTGCCAGATAGAACCTTAATACTGGCCTTTGGCGTATTTCCTGACACAGGGAATCGTAATGTCTGACAGCATAACCGCACGAAAAGATGCGACGGATACCAGCAACGCTTTGGACATCAAGGACGCTGTATTGCTTCAAGACATTACCGAGACAGAAATATGCACGAAAACACCGAAATCCGTCGAGAGCTAATGAGCATTTCCTGCCGGACTTTCAGACTGAACGGCTTCAGGCGGCCTGCCCCTTGTGCAACTGCTGCAACCAGGCAGTCTGGCATTCCATGGCTTCGTCACGCGTTGCAAATGCAGTGCCACGGCGCTCGCCGTTGACCAGCACCACCCAGCACACCCGCTTGCCCAGCGCCTGCAAGGTCGCCGGCACCCCGGAACCAATCATCACAGCCACATCGACTCGGCTATTCATCATTCCCTCCGGAACTTAATTAGCACCCTAACGATAAGGCCATGATACGCCCGCGGTCCAGCAGGAAACAGCGCATCCTGGTACAGCAGTCTTACGCGGCAAGCAACAAATCCACAATCGCTACGCAGCGCAAAAAACGCAAAAAGCCCCAAGGATTTCTCCAAGGGGCCTGGCGCACAGCGCTCGGTCAGACCTGACGCTGGTGACGGTCGAGCTGCTCGTGGCGCTCCTGGGCTTCGATGCAGTACTTGGTGGTCGGGCTGATCAGCAGGCGCTTCAGGCCGATCGGCTCACCACTGTCATCGCACCAGCCGAAGCTCTCGTCAGAGATACGGTCCAGGGCCATTTCCAGCTGTGGCAGCAGGCGTTGATCACGGTCGATGGCATTGACCAGCCAGCTACGCTCTTCCTCGACCGAAGCCACGTCGGCAGGGTCCGACGGAGTGTCCAAGCCTTCGATGGTGGTGCGGCTGAGCTCGATGCGTTCATGGGTTTCGACTTTCATCGCCTGCAGCAGCTCAGTGAAGAAGGCCAGCTGTTCAGCGTTCATGTAGTCATCGGCCGACATGGCCAGCAACTGTTCCTTGGTCATCGATTTCTCTATGAAAAAATGTGCATTTGGGCGATTCAGGTGCCGCCAATGCCTCGGCATCGGCAGCGGAATTCTTCAAGCGCCAATTGGCACTCTTTTACAGGGGGCGGCAGTCTAAGGCGACACGTCGCCATGAGCAACAGCAATCACAGGTGTTTTTGCCCAAATGCCGTCGATTCCGCTGTTCGGCATTATGCGGGGGGGCTAACACCTTGCCACCGCCCCAATCGGAAATGCCAATGCTCAGCGGTCCTTGAACTGCGCCTCGCGCTTGGCGATGAACGCCGCCATGCCTTCCTTCTGGTCCTCGGTGGCGAACGCGGCATGGAACACCCGGCGCTCGAAGCGCACCCCTTCGCTGAGGGTGACCTCGAAGGCGCGGTTGACACTTTCCTTGACCATCATGCTGACCGGGATGGACTTGCTGGCAATCGTCGTCGCGACCTTCAACGCTTCTTCCAGCAATTGCGCCTGGGGCACGATGCGCGCCACCAGGCCGGCGCGTTCGGCTTCCTCGGCGTCCATCAGGCGGCCGCTCAGGCACAGCTCCATCGCCTTGGCCTTGCCCACCGCACGGGTCAGGCGCTGGGTGCCGCCCATGCCCGGGAGCACGCCGAGGTTGATTTCCGGCTGGCCGAAGCGGGCATTGTCGGCAGCCAGGATGAAGTCACACATCATCGCCAGCTCGCAGCCGCCGCCCAGGGCGAAACCGGCGACAGCTGCGATGATCGGTTTGCGCCGGTTGGCGATGCGGTCGGCGTCGCTGAACAAGTCGTCGACATAGATCTGCGGGTACTGCAGCTCGGCCATTTCCTTGATGTCGGCACCGGCGGCAAACGCCTTGGCAGAGCCGGTGAGCACCACGCAGCCGATGTTCGGGTCTCGCTCGAGCTGGTCCAGGGCCTGGTTGATCTCGCCGACGATCTGCGCATTCAGCGCGTTCAGTGCCTGGGGCCGGTTGAGGGTGATCAGGCCGACCTTGCCATGGATGTCCAACAGGATGGTTTCGAATGCCATGCAGTCTGCTCCTTCAAAGAGTGCGCGCAATGACCATGCGCTGAATGTCGCTGGTGCCTTCGTAGATCTGGCAAACCCGAACGTCGCGGTATATGCGCTCCAGCGGGAAGTCGCTCAGATAGCCATATCCACCCAAGGTCTGCAAGGCGTCCGAGCAGACCTTTTCGGCCATTTCCGAGGCGAACAGCTTGGCCATCGACGCCTCCACCAGCGCCGGGCGCCCGGCATCGCGCAACGCCGCGGCGTGCAACACCATCTGCCGGGCCACGGCGATTTTCGTCGCCATGTCGGCCAGGCGGAAGGCCACGGCCTGGTGGCCGATCAACGGCTTGCCGAAACTCTGCCGCTGGTGGGCGTAGTCGCGCGCCACCTCGAACGCCGCACGGGCCATGCCCACCGCCTGCGCAGCGATGCCGATGCGGCCGCCCTCGAGGTTGGCCAGGGCGATCTTGTAGCCCTCGCCCTCCGCGCCCAGGCGGTTGGCCGCAGGCACGCGCACGTTGTCGAAGACGATCTGGCAGGTATCCGAGGCATGCTGGCCCAGTTTGTCCTCGACCCTGGCCACCTGATAGCCCGGCGAGTCGGTGGGCACGATGAAGGCACTGATGCCACGCTTGCCGGCATCCGGATCGGTCACGGCAAAGACGATCACCACACCGGCATTCTGCCCGGAGGTGATGAACTGCTTGCTGCCGTTGAGCACATAGTGGTCACCGTCAAGCCGCGCACGGGCCTTCAGGCTGCTGGCGTCGGAACCGGCCTGCGCTTCGGTCAGGGCGAAGGCGCCGAGCATCGCGCCCGTGGCCAGCGGGGTGAGAAACTGCGCCTTTTGCTGCTCGGTGCCGAACCGCAGGATCGGCACGCACCCCACCGAGTTGTGCACGCTCATGATGGTCGAACAGGCGCCATCACCGGCGGCGATTTCTTCCAGGGCCATGGCGTAGGCCACATAGCCCGTGTCGCTGCCGCCCCACTGCTCCGGAACCAGCATGCCGAACAGGCCCAGCTCGGCCATCTCGCCGATCGCCTCGCGGGGGAAGCGATGGGCCTTGTCCCACTGCTCGGCAAACGGCTTGAGGCGCTCCTGGGCGAAGGCCTTCACCGCGTCGGCGATCTGTTGTTGCTCGTCTGTTACCAGCATGGTTCACCTCAATACAGGCATTCGACGGCCATGGCCGTGGCTTCACCGCCGCCAATGCAGATGGCCGCCACGCCGCGGCGCAGATTGTTCTGGCGCAGGGCCGACAGCAGGGTCACCAGGATGCGTGCGCCCGAGGCGCCGATCGGGTGGCCCAGGGCGCAGGCGCCGCCATGGATGTTGACCTTGTCGTGGGGCAGGTCGAAGTGTTTCATGGCCGCCAGGGTGACCACGGCGAACGCTTCGTTGATTTCGAACAGGTCGACCTCGGCCAGGTTCCAGCCAGTGCGCTTCATCAGCTTGTCGATGGCACCGATCGGCGCGGTCGGGAACAGCGCCGGGGTGTCGGCGAAGGCCGCGTGGCCATGGATCACCGCCAGCGGCTTGAGGCCACGCCGGTCGGCTTCGGAGCGGCGCATCAGCAGCAACGCCGCGGCGCCGTCGGAAATCGAGCTGGCATTGGCCGCTGTCACCGTGCCGCCTTCGCGGAAGGCTGGCTTGAGCT
Organism: Pseudomonas sp. NPDC089401; assembly: GCF_044749485.1. Taxonomy (NCBI): domain Bacteria; kingdom Pseudomonadati; phylum Pseudomonadota; class Gammaproteobacteria; order Pseudomonadales; family Pseudomonadaceae; genus Pseudomonas; species Pseudomonas sp. NPDC089401. The sequence goes on from NZ_JBIVIA010000014.1 coordinate 18,919, forward strand.
GCGGGATCTTGTCCAGGCGCGCCTTGGGTGGTTGCTCGTCATCCTCGATGACGCGCTTCTCCCTGCCCTCGGTGACTTCCACCGGCACGATCTCGGCGGCAAAGCGGCCGCGCTTGATCGCGTCCTGGGCGCGGGTCAGCGAGGCAATGGCGAACTGGTCCTGGGCTTCGCGGCTGAAGGCGTTGGCCTGGGCGCAGTCCTCGGCGAAGGTACCCATCAGCCGGCCCTTGTCATAGGCGTCTTCCAGGCCGTCCATGAACATGTGGTCGATGACCCTGCCGTGGCCCATGCGGTAGCCACCGCGGGCCTTGTCCAACAGGTACGGCGCATTGCTCATGCTTTCCATGCCACCGGCCACCACCACCGTGGCGCTGCCGGCCAGCAGCAGGTCATGGGCCATGATCGCGGCCTGCATGCCCGAGCCACACATCTTGTTCAGGGTGGTGCAGGTGGTGTGCTTGGCCAAGCCGGCACCCAATGCCGCCTGGCGAGCCGGCGCCTGGCCCTGGCCGGCCGGCAGCACGCAGCCGAACAGCACCTGCTCGACGCTGGCGGCATCGATGCCGGCGCGCTCGACGGCACCACGGATGGCCGCGCTGCCCAGCTGCGGCGCGCTCAGGCTCCTGAGGTCGCCCTGCAGGCCGCCCATGGGCGTGCGCACGGCGCTGACGATAACGATGGGATCATTGACGAGGCTCATGTGTGTTCTCCTTACCTGGCAGCCATGCGCAAGGCACCGTCGAGGCGGATCACCTCGCCGTTGAGCATGCTGTTCTCGATGATGTGACGGGCCAGGGCGGCGTATTCCTGCGGGCGGCCCAGGCGCGGCGGGAACGGCACGCCCGCCGCCAGCGAGGCGCGCACGTCTTCCGTCATGCCGGCCATCATGGGTGTTTCGAAAATGCCGGGGGCGATGGTCATCACGCGGATGCCGAAGCGCGCCAGCTCGCGAGCCGCCGGCAGGGTCAGGCTGGCGATGGCACCCTTGGAGGCGGCATAGGCGGCCTGGCCGATCTGGCCATCGTAGGCGGCAATCGACGCGGTGTTGATGATCACCCCACGCTCGCCGCCTTCGTCCGCGGCGCCTTCGGCCATGGCCGCGGCGGCCAGGCGCAGCAGGTTGAAGCTGCCGACCAGGTTGACGTTGATAACCTTGGCGAAGCTGGCCAGGCCGTGCGGGCCTTGCTTGCCCAGGACCTTCTCGGCACCGACGATGCCGGCGCAATTGACCAGCCCATGGAGGCTGCCAAAGGCGCTGAGCGCCGCGTCGACCGCCGCCTGGGTGGCCTGTTCGTCACTGATGTCGGCCACCGCGAAGCGGGCGTTGTCACCCAGCTCGCGGGCCTTGGCCTCGACAGCCTGGGCATTGAGGTCGACCAGCATGACCTTGGCGCCGGCCTCGACCAGCATCCCGGCGGTGGCCGCCCCCAGTCCGGAGGCGGCGCCGCTGACGATGAAGTGTTTGTTGGCTATCTGCATGTTCGGGTTCCTGTTCAGGCGCTGGCAGGGGTTGCCTGTTGCGCGTGTTGTCTGGCGACTTCCTGGTTGCGCAGGATGAAGCGTTGCAGCTTGCCGCTCGGGGTCTTGGGCAGCTCGCTGACGAATTCGATTTCGCGGGGGTAGGCATGCGCGTACAGGCGCTGGCGCACATGCTGGCGCAGGGCTTCTGCCAGCTCGGCGCTGCCTTGACAGCCGCTGGCCAGGACCACGAAGGCCTTGATCAGCTCGGTGCGTTCCGGGTCCGGCTTGCCGATCACGGCCGCCTCGATCACCGCCGGGTGCTCGATCAGCGCGCTCTCCACATCGAACGGGCCGACCCGGTAGCCGGAGGTGGTGATCACATCGTCGCTGCGGCCGACGAAGCTGATGCTGCCGTCCGGGTTCAGTTCGACGGTGTCGCCGCTGAGGTAGTAGTGGCCGACAAACGCCTTGGTCGCCAAGCCGAGGTAGCCGCCAAACCAGCACAGGGGTGACTGCTCGCGGTCGACGGCAAGGATGCCCGGCTGCCCGGGCGGCAGTTCGTTGCCCTGCTCGTCCAGCACCACGATGCGGTGGCCGGGAATGGCGAAGCCGGCCGACCCCGGATGCACCGGGTGCGCCAGGCCATGGTGGTTGCACAACACCATCCCCAGTTCGGTCTGGCCATAGTGGTCATGGATGGTCACGCCCAGCTCGTCGGCGAACCAGCGGATGACTTCCGGATTCAGCGGCTCACCAGCACTGCTGACCACCCGCAGGCGGCCCTTGACCGGTACCGAGAACTCCGTGCCGGCGGCGATCAGCAGGCGATAGGCCGTGGGCGAGCCTGCCAGATTGGTAATGCCCAGCTTGTCGATCAGGCGCGCGCAGCTCTCGACGCTGAACGGGCCGTCATAAAAGGTGGTGGCATGGCCGAGCGACAACGGGCCGGTAACGGCGTAATACAGGCCATAGGCCCAACCCGGGTCGGCCAGGTTCCAGAAATTGTCGGTGGGCCGCAGATCGATGGCATCCCGCATGTAGCCCTGGAACGCGACGATGGCGCGCAGCGGCACTTCCAGGGGCTTGGCCGGGCCGGTGGTGCCAGAGGTGAACATCAGCAGGAACGGGTCATTGCCCGAGCGCATCACCGGCTCGCAATCGGCGGCTGCGTTTTCCAGGCACTGCTGGAAGTCCAGTTCACCGACACGGGCGTCGACCGTGATGATCGTCGGGCAGGCGTGCACCTCGTCCAGCTTTGCACGGTTGTGGCAGTCGGTGACAACCACACGGGCATGGGATTGTTCAAGACGGTGTTCGATGGCCTTGGGGCCAAAGGCCGTGAACAACGGCTGGTACACCGCCCCAAGGCGCCAGGTGGCAAGAATGCTGACCAGTAGCTCGGGGGTGCGCGGCATCAGCCCCGCCACCCGGTCGCCAGCGCCCACGCCTTGCGCCTTGAGCACATTGGCGAAGCGGGCGGCAAGCGCTTGCAACTGATCGAAGGTGTAACGGGCGCCGTTGCCGTCGCGATCCTCGTGCAGCAGCGCCAGCTTGCCCCTGCCGACGTGGCGGTCACAGCACTCGACGCAGGCATTTAGGGCGTCAAGGCTGCCATGCAGCGCCGCAGCAGCGGCCTTGCCATGCTCGAACAGACGAACGGCCTCGGCGTAATCACGCATCGTCGCACTCCTGGTTTGTTGTTTTTGGAGTTAACCATCGGTCAGACGATGTTCGCGTCACCGTGGCCAGGCGGCAATGGCCAAAGCTGTCAATCTGGATGAGCGGATTGGCCGCTGCCGCAGGCGCCTGCCGCCATCAGCCCACGCCGCGCTCGGTGCCTTCGTCGATGCGCGCCATGCGTTGCATGTATTCCAGCGTCAGGCGTTGCGCGAGCGCCGGATCGCCTGCCACCGCCGCCTCGTCGGCGAAAGACGCCGGGGCGTAGCGCACCAGGAACCGGCGCCAGAAAGGCCGGCGGCACAGGTCCTGGGCAATCACTTCGTCGAGCGAGGCCATCTCGACCGCCTGCTGCGCCGACGCAGCCAGCGCCGCACTCACCAGCGGGGCGGGTGACTCATGCATGCGCAGTGGCTGGAACGGCAATTTCAGCGCGCTGCGCAGCCTGACCCGATAACGCAAGCCCAGCGCCGCCTGAACGCGTGCATCGAGCCCGGCAGCACGCTCGCTGATATCGGTCTGCACGAACGCTTGCAGCCGGTCGAGCCGGAACAGGCCGCGGCCAAGGGACAACAGCATCGTCCCTGGCAGCGCCGGCTCGGCGTTCAGTGCCCGGGCTTGCGCATGCAGACGCAGCAACTGCGAAAACCGCTCGATGACGTCGTTGTCATCGGCCATTGCCGCGTTCACCACCCGGCGCACCGAGCCCGCGAACAGGGGATCGTTATCCATCATGGCCAGCACGGCCCAGCCGCGCTCGATCAGAAGGCGCCCCTGCCAGCTGATATCTGCATGGGTTTCCAGGCGGCTCAGCAACTCGAACACGCCAGCATTGTCCCCGTCCACTTCGAGGGCGTCCCAGATCCGGCCACGCTCGGCAGCCGTCGCCCCCTCTGCGACCCACCACGATCGCCCGGTAGCGCGCTCCGGCTCCTCCTGGATCGGCTCGAACGCCGTCAGGTTGGTGAACTCGTGCCGGCTCAGCGGATTGCCGGTGACCGTGAAGACCAGGCGAAACTCCCTGGGCATGTTCAACACGCCACGGGGCACATGACTCAGCGCATTGTCACGCAGGTCCACTTCGCGCAGGTCGTTGCACAGCTCGATATTCGTCGGCCACGCCTTCAGCCCGCACCTGCGCAGTCTCAGTTCGGTCAATTGCATCAGGTGAAGGTAGTTGATGTCGTAGGTGGCAAGGGACGGGTTGTCACTCAGGTCCAGGTGCGTCAACAGTGCCAGACGGCTCAGGGCGTCCGCACTCTGGGCGTTCAGGCGGATCTGGTTATGCGCCAGGCGCAGGCGCCGCAGATTGACCAGGTAGCCGAGCCCCTCCGGGCAGCTCAGCAGACGATTGCCACTCATGTCCAGGCGTTGCAGGGAGGTGAAGGCCTGCAGGAATCGCGCATGCACCGTGTCGATCGACGTCTGCTGGATGATCAAGGTCGTGACATGCTGGAAGGTCACTGGCGCAGGCAGGTCGGGAAGCGTGGTAATCGCCAGCTCACTGAATGCCAGCTTCAGGCCGACCCGTGCGCCACGGGCCGTCAGCTCGTACTGATCGCCCAGCCCTCGCCACGCCCGCAGCACGCGCTCGCCCAGCAGTTGCCGGGCATTGCGTTCAGGCCCGTTCGAGGCGAGGCTGACCCAGGTATCGAGCCCTGCTGCCAGCTGTTGCACATCATCCTCCAGCGCCCTGAGCTCGGCCTCGATCGCCCCCCCACGTCGCCATCTGTCATTGACCTCGCGCTCCAGCTGGGCCTCACTCAAGCCGGGAAAGAGCTGGCGCAGCGTTTCGCGCAAGCGCCCCTTGCGGGTCAGGCGCGCCGGGCCACGGCCACTGAGCAGGTAGCCGACCCTGCCGTCCGGCAAGCGTTGCCCAGGGTTCCACCAGCGTGAGGTCGGTGGCCAACCGAGCAGGCCCTCGATGGCGGACTGGTTATCCGGCAACAACGCCAGCAACCTGTCGCGCAACTGCGCCGCCGCATCGTCAGCCGTGATCTGCAGCGCGCCCAGCAGCCCGTGCTTGCGCAGCAGGCCGACGAGCGCCTGGTAGATGTCGTCGGCGGGCTCCCCTTCGATGCGGGTACCTCGTTCGTCATAGAGATTGAACACCCCCTGTTCATGAATCAGCTGGTAGCGAGGGCCATCGATGCTGGCCGATACCACGGCGGCCAGCGGCTCTTCCCCGGCAAGCGCATTGGCCAGGGACACATCGAGGCCATCCAGGCGCAGGGTCTCCAGAAGGCGAAACAGCAGTATCCCGGTGTCGTCGCAATAGGCGCCGGGCAAGTAACATCCCGCCATCATGCGGTTGAACCTGGCCATACGCGCCAGCGCATGGGCCTGGGTCGCCAGCGCCAGTGGCAGCCGTTGCGGCCCTGGCGCCGATGCCTCGTGCGTGTCGCCGGCCTCGCCGGAGGCCCGGGCCTGGGTGGCCAGTGCCTGGGCATAGGCGTCGGGCAGCCCGGTGAAGGTCCTGGCCAGTTGCCGGGCCAGCTCGTCGGTGCTTGCCGGGGCCTGGGTCACGTGCATGAACAAGGGATGCCGCAGCCGGGTTCGAGCGCCCAGCACATTGGCCACGCCCCTGCCGACATCGAATTGCCGCTCGCACCAGTCGAACCATTGCCGGTTGCTGATGACAGGGGGCGACTGGCGCAATTGCCGGAAAAACCCCTCTATCTGCGCGTCGGCCTCGAATTGCTCGAGGATGACCCGCAGATTGATCGGTACCCGGCGGTTTTCCACCAGCACGCCTCGCAGCTCGTCGTCGTCCAGGCCGGCAGCACGCAGCACCTGTCGGGCGCTTGTGGCGTCCCATGGCGCCTCGTGCGGCCACAACCGGTCGAGCATGGCAGCCGGTTCGGCCAGGGCTGCCGGCCGCCCGTGCAACAGCTGCCAGCCGCGCTCGCCATTGTGCAGCAGTGCCGGCCCATAGGCCGCCGGGCGCTGTGGGTGACGCAGGCGATAGAGCCCGGCGGCCTTGGGCTGGTGCACTTCAAGGTAGCGGCCATCCAGCCGGATCCAGTACCGCGCCCCGTCACGGTAGCGGCCATCGGCCTGCAGCACGGGTTTTCCCGGCGTCGAGGCATAGGGTTGCAGGTCATCGGCCCACAGGCGGCTGGTCTGAGCGTCCGTGCTGACCAGTTCCATGGCATCGACAAAGGCACTGCGCACAAAGCCGGCTGCGGCAACCGTGCCGACCGTGGCGACCACCGTCGCCGCCACCCCGAGCAGGTGCTCCAGTGCTTCATGCCGGTGCCCCTGCGACCAGTCTTCCACGCCCTCGAACACTTCGCCCAGGGTCTGCACGAACAGGCTGGCCAACAGCACCGCGCCAACCGCAGGAAAAACAAAGCCCGCCAGGTTGAGCAGGCTCAGCCCTGCGTCTTTCCAGGCTTCGCGCCGCGCCTCGGCGGCTTGCGCATCCACCTGCGCAGTCGGAACCAGCAGCAGTCGTGCATCGTCCTTGAACCGCTGCACCTGCAGCCTGGCCATCGCGTCGAAGATCGACCCTTGCGCGGTTCTGCCTTCCAGCTCCAGGTCAGTCACGTCATCCTGCAGGCGCTTGCCCAGCACGCTGACGAAGTGCGCACGCTGGTCGAGGGCGACCAGCCGGGTGAAGTCGTCCAGGTATTGCGGCTGGCGCAACGACTGGGCCAAGGCGTTGCCAAGCTGCGTGTCCGAGGTGAATCTGCGCAGGCTCTGCTGGCGGGCACCGGGCAGGTACAGCAGGCTGCTGTGCAACTCGCCGTCCTTGTTTCTCAGGTGGATCAACAGCCCCTCGGCGACCGGACATTTCAGCACCTCGAGCAGCCCGGGGTAGGCTCTGAGCCCATCCTGGGTATGGATCGCCCCCGGTTCGAGCATTTCGCGCAAGGCCACTTGCTCCTGCGCGGAGATATCGCCTTTGAGCGCTGCCACCTCGACGACCAGGCCAAGCCCGGATTGCCGGTCGCTCGCCAGCAACGTGCAGGTACTGCTGTCATACACCCGGTCCAGTTCGGCCTGGTAGGCGGCGCCGACGTCCAGCGCGCGGCAGGCTTGCACCAGATCACGCGCAGGCCTGGACAGCACGGCATCGCCTGCGGGTGCCACCAGCCCGGTCCCCAGGTAGTAATGAACGTCGGCAAAATTGTGCATCAACCGCAGCAGGCCGTTCTCTCGCGCTTCGACAGGGGTGTAGCCGCCCAGTAGCGCATCCGGCAGTTTGCTGAAGGAAGGCCCTACCTGCTGCCATTGCAGCTGCTCGAACGCAACACCGTCAGGCAGCGGTTGCTGCAACAGGCCGGTGAACTGTCGCTCGGCAAAGTGCTGAGGGGACAGAAGGCCCAAGGTCCGAGCCCGCAAACGGGCCTGGGTCGCATGATGGGCATTCAAGCGTTCGCGCAGTTTCGCGATCTGGCCGCTGGAAGCCCTGGTCAGCCATGCGGGCAATCCGCCGCGGATACAGTCGTCGATGACGTTGTCGGGGTGCGGCGGGTTTGGCTGGGGATGGTTGCCGGTGTCTGGGGGCATTGCGGGGAGCTCCTTGCTGTCGGGAAAGAGCGCAATCCTCGACAACCGTCGCCTGCTACGGCAGAGGGAAGCGGTGCGTGAATGGGAATACCCGCGCCGCATTCCCCGCCTGTTGCACCTCGTCCCGGGAGCGCCCCGCCCTCGACGCTAGCGTTTCGCCTCGTGGTCGAGGGCCTCCTGGGTCAATTGCAAGGCCAGTGCATTGAGCTCGGCATCGCGCTCGATCTGCAGGTCCTGCCAGCGTTGCTTGTAGGCTTCGCTGGGCAACGCCTGCGCCTGCTCGTCGAGCTCGCTGCCGCGCGCGGCGAAGTCCTCCTCGATGGCCGTGAATGCCTGCGGATGCTCGGCGCGCAGGTAATTCAGCCAGCACTCGCGCTGGCTGAGGTTCTCGGCCAGGGCCTGGGTGCCTTCGGCTGCACGCACGCTTTGCAGGGCTTGCTGCAGTTGCGCGGGGGTGACATTGGCGACCGCCTCGAACTGCATGTGCCGCGGTTGCACGGGCAACTCCAGCGCCTCAGCCAGCCGCACCCGGTAGTACAGATCGATCTCGATCTCATCGATCAGGGCACGGGCACGCACATAGCCTGCGGCGCCGGGCGGGGGCAACCGCGCGAGGCGCTGCGCCACGTCGGCCAGGGCATGACGGCGCACTTCATCCAGGCGAAACAACCGACGTCCGAGGCCGAGCAGTGCATCGCGTCGTTCAGGGCCTGCACCGCCATGGCTTGCCTGGTGCGTCAGCATCAGCAGTTGGAGGTCACTGAAGCGGCCAGCGACACTGTCCACGCAGGTAACCGCCATGGCCGCCTGTTCGAAGACCCTCAGGCGCAGCGCGCTGTCTTCGTCGATGGCGCGCAACAGCGCCCAGACCTGCTCCGTGAGGTGCTCCGGGACCAGGCGAAAATCCCGGGTCTGCGCCAGGTCGCCGAGCAAGCGGTACAAGCCGGCACTGTCGGGCGCGGCGGCCAACCGCTCCCAGCGCTGCGCGTTCGCTTCGCGCGCCTCCTGCTCCGCGCCATCGAGCCAGCGTTCACGACCCGGCCCCTGTGCATCCACTGGCAACGGCTCGATCAACGGCGGCACCCCGCCCGCATGCTCGTGCACGCGTTCGGCGAACAAGCGCTCGCGCTCGCTGACGGCAAGCGGATTGTCATCCACCCTGAAGGAGCGGCGAAACGCCGCCGGCATGCGCAGGACGTTTTCGGGCACTTGGGCGATCTGGTTCTGGCGGATATCGGCGCAATCGAGAAAACCGCAGCTTTCCAGCCCCTGCGGCCAACTGAGCAAGCCACAACGGCGCAACCCGATCGACCTGAGCTGGGACAGCTGATTGAAGCGCAGGGCCAACGAGCCCAACGGGTTGAAGCTCAGGTCAAGATGGCGCAAGGCAGCCAGCCTCGCCAACGCCTGAATACCGTCCAGGTCCATGCGGATCCGGTTACCGGCCAGGCGCAGCTCGGTCAACTGGTTGAACCGGCCGATACCTGCGGGAATGCGCAGCAGCGCGTTGTCGTTCAGGCTCAGGCGCCGCAGTGCACCGAAGCCGTAAAGGAAGGCCGAGGGCACATCTGTCAGTTGCAAGCCGCCCAGGTGCAACTCGGTCACGCTGCCGAAGTCCGCCCGCTCCGGCAGCGACGGCAAGGTCCTCAAGGGCAGGCCGCTGAGGTCCAGGCGCCGGCCCGCGGCCACGCTGTCCGCGCCTTGGGCTGCCTCGCCCTGCAAGCGCCAGGCGCGGCGCAGCAGGCCGCTCACGTGCTGACGTATGCCGCGCCTGCTGTCGTTCAATTCGGCGCTGGCCCAACGGTTGAGCGACAGGTCGACCTGGCGGTACTCGGTTTCCAGCTGCAGGAGGTTGTCGAAGGGCGAGCCGGCCCTCTGCAGCAACTGGTTGAACAAGGTATCGAGCTGCCCTTCGCTCAAGCCCCAGTACAATTCACGCAGGCGGTTGCGCAGCAGGGCCCAGCGCAGCGAGGGGTGACCTTGGCCACGGCCGCTGAGCGGGTAGCCGATACGTCCGCCCGACAGGCGTTGCAGCGGATCGACGCGCGCCTCTGCCGGCCGCCAGCCGAGCAACCGCAGCAGTTCGGCGGGCGTGGCAGGCAAGCGTTCGACCAGGCGTGCCCGCAGTGCCCCGGCAGGGTCGTCGCCAGCCAGCCCAAGGGCGGCCAGCTCGGACGGCGAGAGGCATGCCACGATCGCCGCATAGAGATCCGCCGGCGCGGCGATCGCCTGCTCAAGCGGGTAACCTTGGTTGTCATACAGGCGAAACTCGCCGCCCCGGCGTGCCAGGACGGTCAGGGCCTGTTGCTCCCCCTGGGGGTCGAGCAGCGCCAGCCGTCGGCCGAATTCCGAGCCTTGGCGCAGCTCCAGGTTGAGCCTGGCAGGCCAGTGCGGCAGGCGCGGCAACATCGCCAGCACCAGCTCGCCCGTCTGGTCGCTGTAGCTGTTGGCGAGGTACAGCCCTTCGAGTGCACGGCTCAGGCGCACCTGCTGCAGCAATACGCGCGCCTGGCTGGCCAGGCTCAATGGCAGGCGCTGCTCCAGCACCGCCAGGTTGCGCCGGGCGTCGCCCACATGCTGGATCACGGCTTCGGCGTAAGCCGATGGCAGGCCAGGAAAGTCGCGTTGGACCAGGTCACGCAGGGCATCAGGCGACAGGGCCTGACGGGTCAGGTGCGCCAGCATCTGCTCGGCCAGTGCCGGCCGGCGTTGCAGCAGCCGTTCGCGCAGCGCCTGCGCCTCCAGCCCCTGCAGACCGGGCTGGGCCAGGCACCACTGCTGGATCTCGGCATCGGCGCTGGCCGGCACTTCACGCTGCATCTGTTCGAAGAACGCCTCGATGCGGGCATCGGCTTCAAAACGACGCAAGGTTTCCCGCAGGTTGACCGGCAATCGCCGCCCCTCCACCAGCAGGCCGCGCAACGCATCGCTGTCCACCCCCGCAACGCGCAGGACCGCGCTGGCCCGCAGTGGGCTCAACGGCACCTGTTGCGGCCACAGCATGTGCAGCATCTCGGTCTGGTCGTCACATTCCACAGGCCGCACGCTGCGCAAACGCCAGCCCCTGTCGCCGTTCGATTCGACCTCCGGGCCGAACGCACCGGCTCGCTGGGGGTGGCGCAGGCGCCAAGGCCCGTCCGCCTGCGGGCGGTGCACGCGATAATAACGATCACCCACCCGCAGGTATTTGCGCCCGCCCTCGGCGAACAGGCCGTCGGCATCCTGCGTGGTGCCCTGGGGCATGGCCTGGTAGGGTTGCAAGTCGCGCTGCCACAGGCGTTGCTCGCCGCTCTCCAGCTCGACCGGTTCGAGGCCGTCGACCAAGGCGCTGCGCTGGAAGCCGCGCACGACCAGTGCCGCGCCGGTGGCAACCGCGGCAGTGACGGCCAGCGTTTCGGCCACGCCGAGCATGTGTTCGAGGGCTTCGTGCTGATGCCCATGGTACCAATCCTCGGCGCCCTCATAGACCTCCGACAGCGTTTGCACCACCAGTTGCCCCAGCAGCAACGTGCCCACCACCGGAATGAACAGCCCCGCCAGGTTGAGCAACCCCAGCCCGGCATCCTTCCAGGCCTGCAGGCGTTCCCTGGCCGCTTGCAGGTCGGCGTCGGCGGTGGGTACCAACAGCACGCGCGCATCATCCTTGGCCCGTTGCACCTGCTGCGCCACCAGGCGATGGAAGACCTCGCCATTGCCGGTGACAGCCTCAAGCTGCAGGTCCGGTACGTCATCCTTGAGGCGCATCCCCAGTGTGCCGAGGAATTCGACCCTTGCCTTCAGCGCGACCAGCTGGCTGAAATAGTGGCGGTACCCCGGTGCCTGCAGTAATTCAGCCAGGGACGCATTGAGCTGCGCCCAGGAGGCGAAGTGGCGCAGGGCACGCTTCGGATCGCTTGGCAGGTACAGCACCACGCCCGCGTCCTCGCCCTCTTCGCCACGTAACTGGAACGCCAGCGCATCGGCGATCGGTTGGCCGAGCAGGGTCAGCAGGCCGGGGTAGGCGCGTAGTTTTTCCTCCGCCTGCGACTTCACCAGGGCGTGCAACGCCGCCGCCTCCGCACTGCCAAGATCGCCCTTGAGCAGGGCGACATCGAGCGCCAGCAGCAGCCCGGCCCGCTTGTCCCCGACCAGCAGCATCTGGGTGCTGCTGGAGAAGATGCGTTCGAGCAGCGCCTGATAGCCTGCCCCCACATCCCAGCGGCGACAGTCCCTGGCCAACTGCTCGGGGCTTGCCGACAACAGCTGTTCGCTATCGTCGCGAACCAGCCCCGAGCCGATCAGGATCTCCGCATTCTCGTGGAAGTTCTGCATCAATCGCAGCAAGGCCGGCTGGCGCTCCTTGACAGGCCCGTAGACCGGCCAGTGAATGCCAGGCAAACGTGAAAAGTTGCGCCGCACCTGCAGCCACTGCAGCGCGCGCAACGGCGTGTCGGCCGGCAGGCGGGCGCCGAGCAGCGTGGTGAATCGTTGTTCTGCGTAATCCTGCAGCGGGATCAATGCCGAGGTGGCGGCGCGCAGCGCAGCCTGGTTTTGCCGATGGCGCCTGAAGCTGTCACGCAGGCCGTTGATCTGCGCCGGCGTGGCCTTTTTCAGCCAGCCCGGGAGTGCGTTGCCAATGAACGTGTCGGTCGCGGTGTCGAGCTTGCCGCCGGGCAGGCCGGCAGCGGTGGGAGTTGGGGTAGGCATTGGGGGTCCTGAAATTGAACAAGCGCCCTAGCCTGCCCAACCTCTGCTGCCGCCCAGCAGCAGGAAATCAGCCACCCTCAGCGCCAGGCTGGTCCTCCCGCGCCAGGGCCAGTTGCCGATACTGCCCCGGGTTGCAGCCGAACCACTTGCGAAACGCCTTGTAGAACGAACTGCCATCGGCAAAGCCCAGGCCAGCGGCGATGTCCTGCATGCCCAGGCGGTCTTCGCTGAGCCAGGCGATCGCCAGTTCGCGGCGCACGCTGTCCTTGAGGCCCTGATACGTCTGCCCCTCCTCCGCCAGGCGGCGGCGCAGGGTCGATGCCGACAGGCACAGCTGGCGTGCCAGGCTGTCGACATCGGGCCAACGGGTGGGCTCGAGCACCAGCAGGTCGTGGCGAATGCGAAGCCCCAGGCTGGCCGGGTCGCGGTAGCGGACCAGAATGTTGCCAGGCGCCTCGGCGAGAAAGCGCTGCAGGTCCAGGGCCGTGCGCCTGAGCGGCAGGTCCAGGCCATCGGCAGCGATGATCATGCGCGTGCGCGGGCGCAGGAACTGCAGGTTCTCGGAAAACATCACCCGGTAGTCGTCGCAGAACGGCGGTTCGCCACAACGCAGGTCGATCGCCAGGATGGGGATGCGTCGCCCGGCGAGCCAGCAGGCCACGCCATGCACGATCATCCACAGGGTGAAGTAGGTGAAGGCCCTGCGCGGCGCGTCTTGCGGCTCGTTGATGACGATCTCGGCCAGGCCCGGCTGGCGTACCAGGCCGGGCTGCAGGTCTTCGAGCATCAGGCTGAGGAATTCCAGCGCAGTCTCCAGGCCCTGGGCCAGGGTCGGCTGGGCCATGGCCGCGCGGCACAGGAAGGCCAGGCTGCCGCTGCGCAGGCCGCGCGGGTCCATGGCGAAGAACTCGTCATTGCAGCGGCGCGCCAGCAGGCGCCATAACCGGGCGTAGGCTTGGGCACTGACACGTGCTTCGGGGTGGTCGAGCTCACTGGCCGCGATGCCGGCACGCCCGAGCAGCGCGGCACCGGCCCTGCCGTCCGGGCAGGCCTGCAGCAGCGCCTCTCGCACCAGCTGCATGGATATGCTGTCTTTCTCGCTCATCGGCCACCTGGGTTGCGCTGTGCCGGCCATCTTAGGCCGCCATGGGGAAAATGCCAGCCCGGCCTCATGCGCTGGCGGCCAGGCCAAGAAACGCCTGGATCAAGCGCAAATCGCGGCGCCGCTCCAGGCAGCCGACCATGTGCTGGTTGACCAGCCCGCCCCCCGCCAGCGGGCGCGCCACGATCCTCGGGTCATTGGCCACTTCGGTGGACGAAACCACGCCAATCCCCAGCTGCGAGGCCACCGCCTCGGTCACCGCCTCGCGGCTGTCCAGCTCCAGCAATACGCGCGGCTGTACCGCGGCCAGGCCACAGGCGCGGTCGAACGTGCGCCGGGTCGTGGAACTGGGCTCGCGCAGCACCATGATCTGCTGATGCAGCTCGGCCAGCGGCAGGTCGTCCTGGCTCTGCGCCCAGGCGTGCCCCGCCGGCAACAAGGCGCACAGGCGCGACTGGCAGAGGCTCTGCAAATGCAGGCCCTTGCGCGGCTCGATCTCGGTCAGCACGGCCACGTCGGCATGTTCGCCGAGCAACGCGGCCAGGGTGTCCTGGGCGTTGCCCAGCCGCAGGTTGACGGTGATGCCCGGGTAGCGTTCACGCAGCAGCGCCAGCATCGGCATGACCCGGTGCGGGCCATCGGCCGCCACCTCCAGGCGCCCGGTCAGCAACTGCCGGTTGGCTTCGAGCATGGCCTGGGCCTCTTCGGCCAGGCCGAACATGGCCCGGGTGATGGCCGCCAGGCGGGTGCCCTCTTCGGTCAGCTCGACCCGCCGAGCGGTGCGCCGCAACAGAGTGATCTGGTAGTGCTCCTCCAACGCCTTGACGTGCCCGGTCACCGCCGGCTGGCTGATGAACAGCCGCGCGGCGGCGCGGGTGAAGCTGCCTTCGCGGGCGACGGCATCGAAGGCGCGCAGCTGGAACAGGTTCATATTTATCGGCCTGACTTATAGCTGGGATAACGACAAACAATTTGATTGATGGCAGCGTGAATTGCAACCTAGGCCCCGTAGTTTCAGCCCACCGCCTGTGAGGAATAACGGAATGAGCAACGCCCCGATCCTGCTGACCCCTGGCCCTCTGACCACGTCAATCCGCACCCGCCAAGCCATGCTGGTGGACTGGGGCTCGTGGGACCGCGAATTCAATCAACTGACCGCCAACGTCTGCGAGCGACTGCTGGCGATCATCGACGGCAGCGCCAGCCACCACTGCGTGCCCCTGCAAGGCAGCGGCACCTTCGCCGTGGAAGCCGCCATCGGCACCCTGGTGCCACGCGACGGCAAGGTCCTGGTACTGATCAACGGCGCCTATGGCCAGCGCCTGGCGAAGATCTGCAAGGTGCTGGGCCGTGCCTACAGCACCTTCGAAACCGCCGAAGACCAACCGACCACCGCCACCGACGTCGACCGCCTGCTGGCGGCCGACCCGGCCATCACCCACGTGGCGCTGATCCACTGCGAAACCAGCACCGGCATCCTCAACCCGCTGGCAGAAATCGCCCAGGTGATCAACGCCCATGGCAAGCGCCTGATCATCGACGCCATGAGCTCGTTCGGCGCGCTGCCGATCGACGCCCGTGAAATCCCCTTCGAGGCACTGATCGCTGCTTCCGGCAAGTGCCTGGAAGGCGTGCCCGGCATGGGCTTCGTCTTCGCCGAGAAAACCGCCCTGGCCGCCGCCGAAGGCAACGCCCACTCGCTGGCCATGGACCTGCACGACCAGCATGCCTACATGGCCAAGACCGGCCAGTGGCGCTTCACCCCGCCCACCCACGTGGTCGCGGCCCTGCACGAAGCGTTGCAGCAATACGCGGAGGAAGGCGGCCTGCCAGCGCGCCACCGGCGCTATTCCGCCAACTGCAAGACCCTGCTCGACGGCATGGCGGCCATCGGCCTGCGCAGCTTCCTGCCCGCCGCGATCCAGGCGCCGATCATCGTCACCTTCCATGCGCCGAGCGATCCTCGCTACCAGTTCAAGGACTTCTACGAGCGGGTCAAGGCCAAGGGCTTCATCCTCTACCCGGGCAAGCTGACCCAGGTCGAGACCTTCCGCGTCGGCTGCATCGGCGTAGTCGGTGCCGATGGCATGCAGGCCGCGGTGAATGCCGTGGCCGAAGTGCTGCGGGAAATGGAAGTGCTGGACATTTGACCCTTTGCCCACCCGATTTCAGGAATCAGCGCACATGAACTACAGCAACCCTACCCAACTGCAAGCCGCCATCCTCGACTGGGCCGGCACCGTGGTCGACTTCGGCTCCTTCGCCCCGACCCAGATCTTCGTCGAAGCCTTCGCCGAGTTCGACGTGCAGGTGTCCATCGACGAAGCCCGAGGCCCGATGGGCATGGGCAAGTGGGACCACATCCGCACCCTGTGCGACGTGCCGGAGATCGCCGAGCGCTACCGCAAGGTGTTCGGCCGGACGCCGACCGACGATGACGTGACCGCCATCTACAACCGCTTCATGCCGCTGCAGATCGAGAAGATCGCCGTGCACTCGGCGCTGATCCCCGGCGCCCTTGATACCCTCACCGGCCTGCGCCAGGACGGCCTGAAGATCGGCTCGTGCTCGGGCTACCCGAAGGTGGTAATGGACAAGGTGGTCGCGCTGGCAGCGCAGAACGGTTACGTCGCCGACCACGTGGTGGCCACCGACGAAACCCCGAACGGCCGCCCATGGCCGGCCCAGGCCCTGGCCAACGTGATTGCCCTGGGGATCGACGATGTGGCGGCGTGCGTGAAGGTCGACGACACCGTGCCGGGCATCCTCGAAGGCCGCCGCGCCGGGATGTGGACTGTTGCGCTGGTGTGCTCAGGCAATGCCCTGGGGCTGACCTGGGAAGGTTACCGGGCACTGAGCGCCGAGAAGCTGGAGAGCGAGCGCAAGCGCATTCATGAGCTGTTTGCCGCTTCGCGACCGCACTACCTGATCGACACCATCAACGAGCTGCCCGAAGTGGTGGCCGACATCAACCGCCGCCTGGCCAAGGGCGAGATGCCGCAGTCGTTCTGACAGCTAGGTGTATGGCCATTCGCGGGTAAACCCGCTCCCACAGGATTATCACAGCATCCGAAACCGATGCTGTACCTGTGGGAGCGGGTTTACCCGCGAATGCGTCAGTCCAGGTAACACAGATGGTTCAGACAGCGCGATTCAACTTCACCCAGGACGCGAACTTGTCGATGAAGCCCTGCAGGAACGGGCGGGTCTTGTCACTGAGCTTGCCACCCTCATCGAACAGGCTGGCCGCCCCACCGATGTACGCCTCGGGCATCTGCATGCAGGGCATGTCGAGAAACACCAGCGACTGGCGCAGCGCGTGATTGGCACCGAACCCGCCGATCGCACCCGGCGACACGCTGGCCACCGCTGTCGGCTTGCCACCCCAGGCGCTCTGCCCGTATGGCCGTGACCCCACGTCGATGGCGTTCTTCAGGCAGCCCGGCACCGACCGGTTGTACTCCGGGGTAACGAACAGCACGGCATCGCTGCGACGGATCTCCTCGCGAAAACGCTTCCACGCTTCAGGCACCCCTTCGGCCTCGACATCCTCGTTGTACAACGGCAGGTCGCCGATCTCGACGATCTTCAGGGCAAGGCTGGACGGCGCCAGCTCCGCGAGCGCGCGGGCCACCTTGCGGTTGTAGGAGTCCTTGCGCAAGCTGCCGACGACGACCGCTACCGAATACACCTGGCTCATGGCGTGATCCATCCTGTGCTGGAAAAAGGGACGTCAGTAGTTATAGATGACCGTTCCTCGGCAGCCTGGATTTTTTTCCCCCTCGCGAAAACTTCCAGGCATCATTTACGGTCTATCAGTTCAGACATTTCCTACGTAATTCAGAGGTTTCCCCCCAAATGGCAGCAGTAATGGTCGGCCAATTCCACGCCCGTGACGCCGAAGGCCGTATCTACCCCGTCCACGAGTTCCAGGAGTCCACCCTGCAGGCGGACGGCAGCGCCCTGGGCGCCCCGATCACCACCTACCGCCTGGCCATCGGCGACCGCGTCAATCACCTGGGTGAAAACCGCTTCGAGCTGGCACAGACGGGCGTCGAGATCATTCGCATTCCTTGATGCAGTCGACCGTGTACTGGCCACTTTCGCTCTGCAGGCCATGCACATCGGCGACGAAGCCCGGGAAGCCACGGTTGAAGGCCCGGGCGAACGTCAGGTAATCGAGGATCGAACGGGTGGTCTCGGTGAACCGCTCGCCGGGCATGATCAGTGGAATGCCCGGCGGGTAAGGCACCAGCATCACGGCGGCCACCCGGCCCAGCAGGGCCTCGATCGGCACCGCCTCCACCTCCCCGCGCACCATCTGGTCGTAGGCCCGCGCCGGGCTCACGGCCACCTCCGGTAGCCGCGTGAACAGGCGCTTGAGCTGCTTGGCCGTGGCATTGGCGCGGTAGCAGTCGTGCAACTGGCCGCACAGGTCGCGCAGGCCCAGGCCCTGGTAGCGTGCGGCATCGACCGCGACCACGCTCGGCAGGCAGCTACTCAACGCCGTATTGGCGTCGTAGTGGCGCTTGAACTCCAGCAGTTCGGTCAACAACGTGCTCCACTTGCCCTTGGTGATGCCCATCGAGAACAGCACCAGGAAGCTGTACAGACCGGTCTTTTCCACTACCAGCCCGCGCTCCCAGAGGAACTTGCCGACCACCGCCGCCGGTATCCCGCACTCCCCCAGTACGCCACCGGCACTGAGCCCGGGCATCACCAAGGTCACCTTCAGCGGGTCGAGCAGCACGTAGTCGTCGGCCACATCGCCAAAGCCATGCCACTCGGCGCCCGGTTGCAGCAGCCAGTCCTGCGCGGCCAGGCGCTGGATGCCCTCTGCCGCAGGCGGCTGCCAGATGCTGAACCACCAGTCATCCGCAGCGATGTGCTCACGCAGGTTGGCCAGGGCGCGGCGGAAACTCAGGGCCTCGTCGAACATCTCCTGCAGCAGCGAGCGCCCGGCCGGGCCTTCCATCATGGCCGAAGCGACGTCCAGCGAGGCGAGGATGCTGTACTGCGGCGAGGTGGAGATATGCATCATGAACGCTTCGTTGAAGCGGTCGCGGTCCAGCTGGCGCTGGGCGCCGTCCTGCACGTGGATCATCGACGCCTGGCTGAAAGCGGCCAGCAGCTTGTGGGTGGAATGGGTGCTGAACACCAGCGGGCTGTTTTCGCCACACGCGGTGCCCATGGCGTAGCGGCCATCGAAGAACTCATGGAACGCCGCATAGGCGAACCAGGCCTCGTCGAAGTGCAGCACCTCGACGCTGGCGCCCAGCGCCTGCTTGATCAGCCCGGCGTGGTAACACAGCCCGTCGTAGGTGGAATTGGTCACCACCGCCAGCTTGATCCGCGGCTCGCGCCCTGCGGCCAACGGGTTGGCCTGGACCTTGGCGCGGATCGACTCCGGGCTGAACTCGCTGAGCGGAATCGGCCCGATGATGCCCAGCTCGTTGCGCTCCGGGCATAGGTAGAGGGGGATCGCGCCGGTCATGATGATGGCGTGGACCACCGACTTGTGGCAGTTGCGGTCGACCAGCACCAGGTCATCGCGGCCGACCATGGCATGCCAGACGATCTTGTTGGCGGTGGAGGTGCCATTGATGACGAAAAAGCTGTGATCGGCGCCGAAGTTGCGCGCCGCGCGGGCCTCGGCTTCGGCCAGGGGGCCGGTGTGGTCGAGCAGCGAGCCCAGCTCCGGCACCGAGACCGACAAGTCCGAACGCAGGGTGTTCTCGCCGAAGAACTGGTGAAAGGCCTGGCCCACCGGGCTCTTGCGATAGGCCACGCCGCCGCCGTGGCCCGGTGTATGCCAGGAGTAGTTGGACTGGGCGGTATGCTGCACCAGGGCCTTGAAGAACGGCGGCAGCAGGCCGTCGAGGTAGTTGTGCGCGGCCCGCGCCACCTGGCGGGCGAGGAACGGCACGGTGTCTTCGAACAGGTAGAGGATGCCGCGCAGCTGGTTGAGCTCGCTCATGGCCTCGGCCGGGGCGTTCTCCAGGGTGACCTGTTCGCCCAGGGCGAAGATCGGCAGGTCCGGTGCCCGCAGGCGGGCCAGGCGGATCAGCTCGGCCATGTTCTGCAGCAGGTGGGTATTGTCGCCGACGCCTTCGGCGGCGATCAGCATGCAGGCCAGGCCATGGTGGGTGGTGGCGACTAGCCGGGCTTCGGCGTGGTCGGCGGCCTTGATCACGGCGAAGCCGTCCTGGCCCAGTTCGTCGGCGATGCCACGCACGCGCTCGCCGGCGACGCTGTCGGCCTTGATCGCGCGGTGGACGATGAGGATCGGGAACTTGAGGTCCTTGTACATCCGGCTGGTACCCTCGCAGGACTTATTGTCCTATTGAGGGTAGTAGAGCCTAGTGTCGCCTGTGCCGGCCTCTTCGCGGGTAAACCCGCTCCCACAGGGTTCTCCACAGATTTCGAGGGCTGCGGGGTCCCTGTGGGAGCGGGTTTACCCGCGAAGAGGCCGGTACAGGCTTACGGATCAGCCAGCAGGTGTCTCGGTCAGGGCCTGCCACATGGACGGCCCGCCCGCCGACTTGGCCACCGCCGCCAGCCGCTCGGCATGGGCCTCGAGCTCCTCGGCACTGGCCATGATCACACGCCCCGGTGCACGCCCGACAATCCGGCGGATCTCGCTGCCACCGCTACCCTGCCCATCCCCCTCATCAGCCCCATGCCCGGCCAGCGACAGGCTGGTCTGGCCGCCGGTCATCGCCAGGTAGACGTCGGCCAGCAACTCGGAGTCGAGCAATGCGCCGTGCAGTTCACGGCCGGAGTTGTCGATGTCGTAGCGTTTGCACAGCGCATCGAGGCTGTTGCGCTGCCCCGGGTGGCGGGCACGCGCCAGCAGCAGGGTGTCGAGGATGGTGCAGTGGTTGGCGATGTCGGCCCGGTCGCCCTGCCCCAGCAAGGCGAACTCGTTGTTGATGAAGCCTACGTCGAACGCCGCGTTGTGGATGACCAGGGTGGCGCCCTGGATGAACTCGAAGAACTCCTCGGCCACATCGGCGAAGCGCGGCTTGCCGACCAGGAAGCCGTCGGTGATGCCGTGGACGTTGATCGCGCCCTCGTCGCTCTCGCGGTCAGGCTGCAGGTAGACGTGGAAGTGCCGCCCGGTCAGGCGCCGGCCCATGACCTCGACACAGCCGATCTCGATGATCCGGTGGCCTTCGCTGACCGGCATACCGGTGGTTTCGGTATCGAGAATGACCAGGCGTTTATCTTGCTGCTGCTCCACGCGGGGCGCTCCAACTTGCATCAATTACAAAGGCGGCGATTGTACCGCAGCTCAGCGCTTGGCGCGCACTTCCTCGACGCCGCGGTTGGCCAGCTGGTCGGCGCGCTCGTTGCCGGGGTGGCCGATGTGCCCGCGCACCCACTTCCAGGTGACCTTGTGGCGGTTGACCTGCTCGTCGAGCAGCTGCCACAGGTCGGCGTTCTTCACCGGCTCCTTGGCGGCGGTCTTCCAGCCACGCTTCTTCCAGTTCGGCATCCACTCGTTGATGCCTTTCATCACGTACTGCGAGTCGGTGGTCAGCAGCACCTCGCACTCGCGGGTGAGCGCCATCAGCCCGCAGATCGCGGCCATCAGTTCCATGCGGTTGTTGGTGGTTTCCGGCTCGCCGCCCCACAGTTCCTTCTCGACGCCCTTGTAGATCAGCAGGACGCCCCAGCCACCCGGGCCGGGGTTGCCCTTGCAGGCGCCATCGGTATACATCTCGACGCTTTCGCTCATGTACCACTCATGTTCAGTGCTTTTCGGTATCCGGATCGGCAGCGGTGCGGTTGACCTTGGCCAGCGGCAGCGGCAGCAGCTTGCCCATCGGCTCGCGGCGCGCCTGGCGCAAGGGCCGCAGGCCGACCACCATCTTGCGCGCCACCAGCAGGTAGACCCCGCCGCCAGCACTCTGCCAGCCGCCCGCCATCCGTTCCCAGCCCGCCAGGCGTTGCTGCCAGGCCGGTGAAGTGAGCGGCGGACGATAGCACCCGAAGCGACGTTTCTCCAGCGCGAAGCCCAGCAGGTTGAGCCAGTCGCCGACCCGCGACGGCGAGATGCAGCGCGCCTTGCGCAGGGCACCGTGGCTGAAGAAATGGCGCAGGCCCCAGCCGCTCCAGGGGTTGATGCCGACGATCAGCAGGTGCCCGCCGGGCCGCACCGCCTGGGCCGCTTCGCGCAGCAGGCCATGGGGCGACAGGCTGAAGTCCAGGCCGTGCTGCAGCACCACCACGTCGGCGGCGTGCTCGCCGAGCGGCCAGGCCTGCTCCTCGCAGACGATCTCCACCCCCGGCAGCGGCGCGCCGAGGCGCACGTTGCGCTGCACCTGCGGCGCGCTGGGCGGTGCTTCGGCGCAGGGCCCGTAATGCACGAGGTAACCGCCGAAGAAGCGCCCGAGCTCTTCTTCCAGCAGTTTCTCCTCCTCCTTGAGCATCAGCTGGCCGAGTGGGCCGTTGAACCACTCACGGGCCAGGCTGATCAGTTCGACCCAGTCCGGGTCGGCCTGGGCAAAGGCTTGGTCGGTCATTGCGCTCTCCCTCGAAGGTTCTCGCACCGCGCCATCGCGGCTAAGATGCCCCCATGTGCCACGCTAGGCGATACGGATCCGCACCATGATACAGATCGACGCTCTCCCCGCTTTCTCCGACAACTACATCTGGTTGTTACAGGATACTGCCAAACGCCGCTGCGCGGTGGTCGACCCGGGCGATGCCGGCCCGGTGGAAGCCTGGCTGGCGGCCCACGCCGGCTGGACGCTGGAGACGATCATGGTGACGCACCACCACAACGACCATGTCGGCGGCGTCGAACGGCTCAGGCAATTGACCAATGCCCGGGTCGTCGGCCCGGCCCACGAGCGCATCCCGGGGCGCGACGTGGCCCTCGACGAAGGCCACCGGGTCAGCGTGCTGGGCGTGACCTTCCAGGTCCTCGCCGTGCCTGGCCACACCCTGGGCCACATCGCCTACTTCAGCGACGAGCCTGCCACCCCGCTGCTGTTCAGCGGCGACACCCTGTTCGCCGCCGGCTGCGGGCGCATGTTCGAAGGCACCCCCGAGCAGATGCAGCCGGCCCTCGCCCGCCTGGCGGCCCTGCCGCCGTCGACCGAGGTGTACTGCGCCCACGAATACACCCTCTCCAACCTGCGCTTCGCCAAGGCCGTGGAACCGTCGAACCCGCACGTTCAGCAACGTTTCGCTGAGGTTACCCGGATGCGCGCCGACAATCGCATCACCTTGCCGTCAACGATCGGCCTGGAGCGCCTGACCAACCCCTTTTTGCGTACCTCTGAAACATTAGTTAAACAAAAAGCGGACGAATGGAATGGACGACCAAACGACTCGCAGGTCGCTGTTTTTGCTGCTTTGAGGTCTTGGAAGGACACCTTCTGATAACCCCAAGATATATCGCAACAGGCGGCCAAAGGTTGACCCAGGCGGGTGCGGTTCCTAGAATCGCCGAAATTTTTTGCCCGGACACCCCTGCCCGCCGATGTCTTCCCGTAGCCGCAGAACCGCTCATTCAGTCGCCCTGACGCGCCTGGCCCAGATCAGTGCGCTGGCGCTGGCCGCCACCCTGGTGGGCTGCCAGAGCACCCGCCAGGTCGACGAAGCCGACAGCGTTCGCGCGCACAGCTACCAGGCGCGGATCAAGCACAAGCCTGCGCCGCTGGTGACCAAGGCCGCCGAGCAGCCGCCCCAGGATGTCTGGGAACGCATGCGCCGCGGCTTCGCCCTGCAGGACAGCATCGACGTCAACCCGCGCATCGAACAGCAGCGCCTGTGGTTCGCCAGCAACCCCTCGTTCCTCGAGAACGCCGGCGAGCGCGGCAGCCTCTACCTGCACTACATCGTCGAACGCCTCGAAGAGCGCGACATGCCGCTGGAGCTGGCGCTGCTGCCGGCGATCGAAAGCGCCTACAACCCGATGGCCTACTCGCGGGCCAGCGCTGCCGGCATGTGGCAGTTCATGCCCGCCACCGGTCGCCACTTCAACCTGCGCCAGACCAACTTCTACGACGGCCGTCGCGACGTCACCGCGTCGACCAACGCCGCGCTGGACTACCTGACCCGCCTGCACGACATGTTCAACGGCGACTGGCTGCTGGCCCTGGCCGCCTACAACGCCGGCGAGGGCACGGTCAGCCGCGCCATCGAGCGCAACGAGAAGCTCGGCCTGCCGACCGATTACTGGAACCTGCCACTGCCGCAGGAAACCCGCGACTACGTGCCCAAGCTGCTGGCCCTGTCGCAGGTGGTGTCCACGCCCGAAGCCTATGGCGTGAACCTGACGCCGATCGCCAACGAACCCTACTTCGAGGCGGTGGCCATCAACGACCGCCTCGACCTGTCGCGGGTGGCCGCCTTCGCCAATATCGACGAAGACGAACTGCTGCAGCTCAACCCTGCCTTCAAGAAGCGCATGACCGTCGACGGCCCCAAGCAGCTGCTGGTGCCGACGGCCAAGGCGCAATTGCTGAGCGACAGCCTGTCCAACCTCAAGCCCGAGCAACTGGTCAGCCTGCAGCCGAACAAGGCCGTGTTCGAGCGTGCCGTGGCCGAATCCCGGGCGCCGGCAGCCGTGCGCAACTACCGGGTCAAGCGCGGCGACAGCCTGGGCAGCATTGCCCAGGCCAACCGGGTGTCGGTGAAGGACATCCAGCGCTGGAACAAGCTGCCGGGCAACCGCCTCAAGGCCGGCCAGGTCCTGGCCCTGCGCGGTGGCAACGCGCCACGCGCCGCAGGCAACCGCGTGGCCGCCTCCGCGCAGCGCTCCACCCAGTACAAGGTGCGCAAAGGTGACTCGCTGTATTTGGTAGCCAAACGTTTCAACGTCGAGATGAAGCACCTCAAGCGCTGGAACCCACGCAGCGGCCAGGCCCTGAAGCCGGGCCAGACCCTGACCGTCTACCTGTCCCACTGAAGTACCCAGGGCTCTGTAGGAGCGGCCTTGTGTCGCGAAAGGGCTGCGAAGCAGCCCCGGCAATTTGTGCGTTGCCGCTGAGATCCTGGGACTGCTTCACAGCCCTTTCGCGACACAAGGCCGCTCCTACGGGATCACGCATCCCATAGCCTGCAGCCTCTCTCTTTTTCCAACCCTGCCAAGCTGTTACTGTACCCCGACCCAAGCCCAACGCCTCTGGATCGGATGCCGACTTGATACGTCCCCTCCTGCTGTCCCTCAGCCTGGCCTTGAGCTTCCCCGCCGTCGCGATGGTGAGCGAAAGCCACGGATACGCGCAGTTCGGCCTGCTCAAGTACCCAGCCACCTTCACCCATTTCGACTGGGTCAACCCGCGAGCGCCCAAGGGCGGTACCTTGCGGGCCATGGCGTTCGGCACCTTCGACACGCTCAACCCCTACACCTTCAAGGGCAGCAGCCCGGTCACCACGCCGAACTTCCTGCAATACGGCATCAGCGAGCTGAACGAGACGCTGATGGTTGGCACCGGCCAGTACGACCCCTCCGGCGACGAGCCCACCTCCAGCTACGGCCTGATCGCCCGCAGCGTGGAATACAGCGAGGACCGCAGCTGGGTGGTGTTCAACCTGCGCCCTGAAGCGCGCTGGCATGACGGCGCGCCGATCACCGCCGCCGACGTGGCCTTCTCGTACCGCACCCTGCTCAAGCAAGGCCACCCGATCTACCGCACCAACCTGCAGGAAGTGCAGCGCGTCGACGTGCTCGGGCCCTTGCGGATCCGCTTCGTCTTCAAGCGCGCCGGCAACCCGCTGCTGATCCTGCGCCTGGGCGAGATGCCGGTGCTGCCCAAGCACTACTGGCAAACACGCGAATTCGAAGCCACCACCTTCGAACCGCCGCTGGGCAGCGGGCCGTACCGTATCACCCAGGTCGAGCCGGGCCGGCGCCTGGTGTTCGAGCGGGTGAAGAACTACTGGGGCAAGGACCTGGCGGTGAACCGCGGCAAGTACAATTTCAACCGCGTCGAGTACGAGTTCTACCGCGATGCCACGGTGGCCTTCGAAGCCTTCAAGGCCGGCGAGTTCGACATCTATATCGAGCACCAGGCGAAGAACTGGGCCAACGGCTACAACTTCCCGGCCGTGCGCCGTGGCGAGGTGATCAAGGCGCAGATCCCGCACCGGATCCCCACCCAGACCCAGGGCCTGTTCATGAACAGCCGCCGGGCCACCTTCAGCGACCCGCGGGTGCGCCAGGCGCTGGGCCTGATGCTCGACTTCGAGTGGACCAACCGCGCGCTGTTCAGCAGTGCCTACCGCCGCGCGACCAGCTATTACCCCAACAGCGAGTTCGCCGCCTCCGGCCTGCCCACCGGCAAGGAATGGCTGCTGCTGGCGCCGTTGCGCGAGCAGCTGCCCGACACGCTGTTCACCCAGCCCTACCAGGTCAGCCACACCGACGGGCGCGGCGTCGGCCGCCAGACCTTGCGCCAGGCCCTGGGCCTGCTCGACCAGGCCGGCTGGAAGCTCGACGGCCAGCGCCTGGTCAACGCCAAGGGCCAGCCGTTCAGGATGGAACTGCTGCTGGTGAACCCGAACCTGGAACGCATCCTGCAACCTTATGTCGAAAATCTGGCCAGCATCGGCATCGATGCGCGCTTGCGCACCGTGGACCGCGCCCAGTACAAACAACGCCTGGACCAGTTCGATTTCGACATGATCCTGATGATCCTGAACCAGACCTTGAGCCCGGGCCTCGAGCAGTGGTTGTACTTCCATTCCAGCCAGGCCTCGACCAAGGGCAGCAAGAACTATGCTGGGGTCAAGGACCCGGTGGTCGACCACCTGCTCGACACCTTGCTCGCCGCGCGCACCCGCGACGACCAGGTCGCCGCCGCCCGCGCCCTGGACCGCGTGCTCTCATGGCAGTACTACATGATCCCCAACTGGTACCTCGACAATCACCGCCTGGCCTACCGCAACCGGTTCGCCTTCGTCACCACGCCGCCCTACACCCTCGGGCTGAACAGCTGGTGGATAAAGCCTTCGGAGAAAACCCAATGAAGCCAACGCACCGCCTGGCCTGCAGCCTGCTGTTCGCCTGCCTGAGCCTGCCCGCGCTGGCCGCGCCGCAACATGCGCTTACGCTCTACGACGAGCCGCCGAAATACCCGGCCGACTTCAAGCACTTCGACTACGTGAACCCGGACGCGCCCAAGGGCGGCACCTTCCGTCAGTCCAGCTTCGGCGGTTTCGACAGCCTCAACCCGTTCATCAACAAAGGCGTGCCGGCCGACAACCTCGGCATCATCTACGACACCCTGATGCGCCAGAGCCTGGACGAGCCGTTCACCGAGTATGGCCTGGTGGCCGGCAAGATCGAAAAGGCCCCGGACAACAGCTGGGTGCGCTTCTACCTGCGCCCCGAAGCGCGCTTCCATGACGGCCAGCCGATGCGCGCCGAGGATGTGGTGTTCACCTTCAATACCCTGATCAAGGACGGCGCGCCCCTGTACCGCCAGTACTACGGCGACGTCGCCGAGGTGGTCGCCGAAGACCCGCTCAAGGTGCTGTTCAAGTTCAAGCACAACAACAACCGCGAGCTGCCGCTGATCCTCGGCCAGCTGCCGGTCCTGCCCAAGCACTGGTACGCGCACCGCGAGTTCACCCGCGGCAACCTCGAGCTGCCGCTTGGCAGCGGCCCGTACAAGGTCGCTGAGGTCAAGGCCGGGCGCTCGATCCGCTACGAGCGGGTCAAGGACTACTGGGCCAAGGACCTGCCGATCAACCGCGGCATCTACAATTTCGACGCCATGACCTTCGATGTCTACCGCGACAACAACGTGGCGCTGGAGGCCCTCAAGGCCGGCGCCTTCGATTACGAACTGGAAATGAGCGCGAAGAACTGGGCCACCGCCTACGACGTCCCCGCCGTGCGCGATGGCCGCCTGATCAAGGAAGAAATCCCCAACGGCAACCCGGTGGGCATGCAGGGCTTCGTCTTCAACCTGCGCAAACCGGTGTTCCAGGACGTGCGGGTACGCAAGGCGCTGAGCCTGTTGTTCGACTTCGAATGGACCAACAAGCAGCTGTTCAACGGCGCTTACCTGCGCACCGACAGCTACTTCGAAAACTCCGAGATGGCCGCCAGCGGCCTGCCCTCGCCGGCCGAGCTGAAAATTCTCGAACCGCTGCGCGGCAAGGTCCCTGAGCAAGTCTTCACCGAGGCCTTCGCCAATCCGGTCAGCGACGGCAGCGGGATGATCCGCGAGCAGCAGCGCCAGGCCTACAAGCTGCTCCAGGAAGCTGGCTGGAAGATCGTCGACGACAAGATGGTCGACAAGGATGGCAAGCCGGTCAGCATCGAGTTTCTGCTCGCGCAGACCCAGTTCGAACGTGTGCTGCTGCCGTTCAAACGCAACCTCGCCGACTTGGGGATTGGCTTCGAGATCCGTCGCGTGGACGTCTCGCAATACATCAACCGCCTGCGCTCGCGTGACTTCGACATGATCGTCGGCGGCTTCGCCCAATCCAACTCCCCCGGCAACGAACAGCGCGAGTACTGGTCCAGCACCGCCGCCGACAACCCCGGCAGCCGCAACTTCATCGGCCTGCGCGACCCGGCCATCGACCAACTGGTGGAACAGCTGATCAACGCCGACTCGCGCCAGAGCCTGATCGACCACTGCCGTGCCCTCGACCGCGTGCTGCAGTGGGGCTACTACGTAGTGCCCAACTGGCACATCAAGACCAACCGAGTGGCCTACTGGAACCACATCGGCCACCCGAAAGTGTCGCCCAAGTACGACGTCGGCCTCGACACCTGGTGGATCAAGCCCAATGTCGCCCCGGCGGTGAGCGAAGCCCCAGCGGACGAGGCCCGATAACATGCTGGCCTATATCCTGCGCCGCCTGCTGCTGATCATCCCGACCCTGTTCGGCATCCTGATCATCAACTTCATCATCGTCCAGGCCGCCCCCGGCGGCCCGGTGGAACAGATGATCGCCAAGCTCGAAGGCTTCGAGGGCGCCACCAGCCGCATCGCCGGCGGCGGCGCCGAGGTTTCCGTGGCCGGCTCCAACTACCGTGGCGCCCAGGGCCTGGACCCAGCCCTGATCGCCGAAATCGAGCACATGTACGGCTTCGACAAGTCGGCGCCCGAACGCCTGTGGATCATGGTCAAGAACTACGCCACCCTGGACTTCGGCGACAGCTTCTTCCGTGACGCCAAGGTCATCGACCTGATCGCCGAGAAGATGCCGGTGTCGATCTCGCTGGGGCTGTGGAGCACACTGATCATGTACCTGGTGTCGATCCCCCTGGGCATCGCCAAGGCCGTGCGCCACGGCAGCCACTTCGACGTCTGGACCAGCTCGGCAATCATCGTCGGCTACGCCATCCCGGCGTTCCTGTTCGCCATCCTGCTGATCGTGCTGTTCGCCGGCGGCAGCTACTTCGACTGGTTCCCGCTGCGCGGGCTGACCTCGAACAACTTCGACGAACTGAGCACCACCGGCAAGGTGCTGGACTACTTCTGGCACCTGGTGCTGCCGATCACCGCGCTGGTGATCGGCAACTTCGCCACCATGACCCTGCTGACCAAGAACAGCTTTCTCGACGAGATCAACAAGCAGTACGTGGTCACCGCCAAGGCCAAGGGCCTGAGCCGCTCGCGGGTGCTGTACGGCCACGTGTTCCGCAACGCCATGCTGCTGGTGATCGCCGGCTTCCCTTCGGCGTTCATCGGCATCTTCTTTACCGGCTCACTGCTGATCGAGGTGATCTTCAGCCTCGACGGCCTGGGCCTGATGAGTTTCGAGGCGGCGATCAACCGCGACTACCCGGTGGTCTTCGGCACCCTGTTCATCTTCACCCTGCTCGGGCTGGTGGTGAAGCTGATCGGCGACCTGACCTACACCCTGGTCGATCCTCGCATCGACTTCGCCAGCCGGGAGCACTGACATGGCCCTCTCCCCCCTCAACCGCCGACGCTTCGAGCGTTTCAAGGCCAACCGCCGTGGCTGGTGGTCGCTGTGGCTGTTCCTGATCCTGTTCGGCCTGAGCCTGGGCGCCGAGCTGATCGCCAACGACAAACCGATTGCCGTGCGCTACGACGGCGCCTGGTACTTCCCGGCATTCAAACGCTACCCGGAAACCACCTTTGGCGGCGAGTTCCCGCTGGAAGCCAACTACAAGAGCCCGTACATCCGCGACCTGCTGGAAAAGAAAGACAGCTTCGTGCTCTGGGCACCGATCCCGTTCAGCTACCAGAGCATCAACTACGACCTGCGCGTGCCCGCCCCGGCGCCGCCCTCGGCGGACAACTGGCTGGGCACCGACGACCAGGGCCGCGACGTGCTGGCGCGGGTGATCTACGGCTTCCGCGTGTCGGTGCTGTTCGCCCTCACCCTGACCGTGCTCAGCTCCATCGTCGGGGTCATCGCCGGCGCCTTGCAGGGCTTCTACGGCGGCTGGGTCGACCTGGCCGGGCAGCGCTTCCTGGAGATCTGGTCCGGCCTGCCGGTGCTGTACCTGCTGATCATCCTCGCCAGCTTCGTGCAGCCCAACTTCTGGTGGTTGCTGGGGATCATGCTGCTGTTCTCGTGGATGAGCCTGGTGGACGTGGTGCGCGCCGAATTCCTGCGCGGGCGCAACCTGGAATACGTGCGCGCCGCCCGCGCCCTGGGGATGCGCAATGGCGCGATCATGTACCGGCACATCCTGCCCAACGCGATGATCTCGACCATGACCTTCATGCCGTTCATCCTCACCGGGGCCATCGGCACCCTGACCGCGCTGGACTTCCTTGGCTTCGGCCTGCCCCCCGGCGCACCGTCGCTGGGCGAGTTGGTGGCCCAGGGCAAGTCCAACCTGCAAGCCCCGTGGCTGGGCATCAGCGCCTTCGCCGTGCTGGCGATCATGCTGAGCCTGCTGGTGTTCATCGGCGAATCCGCCCGCGACGCCTTCGACCCGAGGAAGTGAAATGAGCGAACAGAACCTGATCGAAGTGCGCGACCTGGCCGTGGAGTTTGTCACCGGCGAGCAGGTCAACCGGGTGGTCGACGGCATCAGCTTCGACATCCGCAAGGGCGAAACCCTGGCCCTGGTCGGCGAGAGCGGCTCGGGCAAGTCCGTCACCGCCCACTCGATCCTGCGCCTGCTGCACTACCCGCTGGCCCGCCACCCCAGCGGCAGCATCCGTTATGAAGGCAAGGACCTGCTGCTGCAGAACGAGAAGACCCTGCAGCGCATTCGCGGCAACCGCATCGCGATGATCTTCCAGGAGCCGATGACCTCGCTGAACCCGCTGCACTGCATCGAGAAGCAGATCAACGAGATCCTCCTGCTGCACAAGGGCCTGACCGGCAAGGAGGCC
Organism: Pseudomonas sp. NPDC089401; assembly: GCF_044749485.1. Classification (NCBI taxonomy): domain Bacteria; kingdom Pseudomonadati; phylum Pseudomonadota; class Gammaproteobacteria; order Pseudomonadales; family Pseudomonadaceae; genus Pseudomonas; species Pseudomonas sp. NPDC089401. The sequence goes on from NZ_JBIVIA010000014.1 coordinate 49,660, forward strand.
ACGGCGCGCACCCTGGAGCTGCTGGAGCTGGTCGGCATCCCCGAGCCGCGCAAGCGCCTCAAGGCCCTGCCCCACGAGCTGTCCGGTGGCCAGCGCCAGCGGGTGATGATCGCCATGGCGCTGGCCAACGAGCCGGAGCTGCTGATCGCCGATGAGCCGACCACGGCGCTGGACGTGACGGTGCAGTTGAAGATCCTCGACCTGCTCAAGGAACTGCAGGCGCGCCTGGGCATGGCGCTGCTGCTGATCAGCCACGACCTCAACCTGGTGCGGCGCATCGCCCACCGCGTGTGCGTGATGCAGCGCGGGCAGATCGTCGAGCAGGCCGAATGCGCCACGCTGTTCAGCGCGCCGCAGCACCATTACACGCAGATGCTGATCAATGCCGAGCCCAGCGGGTTGCCGGCGCACAACCCGGTCGGCGCGCCACTGCTGGAGGTGAATGACCTGAAAGTGTGGTTCCCGATCAAGAAGGGCCTGCTGCGCAAGACGGTGGACCACGTGAAGGCGGTGGACGGGATCAACTTCAGCCTGCCCCAGGGGCAGACGCTGGGGATCGTCGGCGAGTCGGGGTCGGGCAAGTCGACCTTGGGGTTGGCGATTCTGCGCTTGATTTCCAGCCAGGGCGGGATTCGCTTCCATGGCCAGCAACTGCAAGGCCTGAACCAGAAGGAAGTGCGGCCGCTGCGTCGCGAGATGCAGGTGGTGTTCCAGGATCCGTTCGGTAGCCTGAGCCCGCGCATGTGCGTGGCGGATATCGTTGGCGAGGGGCTGCGGATTCACAAGATCGGTACGCCGCAGGAGCAAGAGGCGGCGATCATTGCGGCGCTTGAGGAAGTGGGTTTGGACCCACGCACCCGGCACCGTTACCCGCATGAATTTTCCGGAGGCCAGCGCCAGCGCATCGCCATTGCCCGGGCGCTGGTGCTGAAGCCGGCGTTGATTCTGCTGGATGAGCCGACTTCAGCGCTGGACCGCACGGTGCAGCGGCAGGTGGTGGAGTTGCTGAGGAATCTGCAGGCCAAGTACAACCTGACCTACCTGTTCATCAGCCATGACCTGGCGGTGGTCAAGGCGCTGAGTCACCAGTTGATGGTGATCAAGCATGGGCATGTGGTGGAACAAGGGGATGCGCGGGAGATATTCCATGCGCCGCAACATGGTTATACAAAACAACTACTGGAGGCGGCGTTTTTGGGGGGCGCCTGAAGCATCAAGAATCAGATTTAACCGCTGGTTTGTAGTCCATTTCCCAAAGATACTCCTGCAACCTGTTTTCCGTTGCGACTGCTAAAGCAGGGCCCTAGTCTCGACCTGTCGCTGGTGTTCAGCGATCGGCTTTGACAGGCCGCGACGGTAATCATACTTACAGAGCCCTTCTATGGCGGCTGTACGTGTGGGCACGCTTGCGTGCGCCGGAACTTCGTGATTCCGCCGGTCTGTCAACCCGCGTACAGCTGCCACCCTACTGTTTGACAGCAGACAGGGTGGCCGCCCAGACCATGGAATTACGAGATGCTGAAGATAGTCCCCGATCCACCCCACGCTTTTCATTCCCTTGAAGACACCCTGATCCAGGCGACGGACTACGCGCTGTGCGCGTCGACCGTGGTGCATCAGGCGTTGCTGTTGCAGCCCAAGTCGCCGGCGTCGATCCTAATGATGGCTTCCATACATGAGATGGAGGCGCTGCGGGCGTTGCTCGAGCAGGCCTTGATCCAGGTGCAGATGCCCACTGAGCCTCGAACTCTGCATTGAGGCTTGAGTGATGGGTTGTCTGTGCCGGCCTCTTCGCGGGTAAACCCGCTCCCACAGGTACGGCGCATACCTTCAAGCCTGTGGTGATCCCTGTGGGAGCGGGTTTACCCGCGAAAGGGCCGGCACAGGCAACTGCCAAATTTCAGGGAGACCGAACAATGACCACAGACACCATCCCATGCACCGTCGGCAAAACCACCTTCTACCAAGGCGAAGACAAAACCCACCCCCTGTTCCGCATCGAACCCGGCATCCCCTGCCAGCTCGCCCGCGAGCAGGCCTCTGAACTGATGGGCTACGTCCGCGAACTCACCATCCAGGGCCTTATGGAAGAAAAACCCATGCTGATCTGGGCCTCCCACTACCTGAGCGCGATGGCCAAGGCATTGATGGATGATGCCGAGATGGGTATGAAGCACTGAGTCCAGGGTTGCCCAGGATTGAGACGCTCTGCCACTTGAGACGGAATAACCTACCTGGCTAACCCCTACGACCGAGCCCGTTTCGTTTATTGCGATTTTCGAATATTTCGAATATAACTCCAGTCAGGCCGCTGCTCAGCACATCAGCCCTTCCTTCTATACCGCTCTGGAGACCCCCATGACCACTGCCGACCTCTCTCGCAAGATGCTTCCCGATGAAAAGGAGATTGCTGCGGCTGTCGAATCGAGCCGAACGCTAGCCGCCTTCCTCTCGACCAAATCAGAAACCCAACGGATTGAGCTGTTCAATGAAGAGAACCAGCGCCAAGTCGTTGAGGTGCCCACTTTTGCTCTTCGCTTGTTCGGAGAAATCCTCAGCGAGCTAGCGCTGGGCAACGCCGTCAAAGTCGTGCCCATCCATGCTGAGCTGACCACCCAGGAAGCCGCAGACCTGCTCAATGTCTCTCGCCCGCACCTGGTGAAGCTTCTGGATGAAGCCGTGATTCCTCACACCAAGACAGGCCGCCATCGCCGGGTCAAATTCTCTGACCTGGTTGCCTACAAAGACAAACGTGACGAAATCAGCCGTTCCGCGATGGACGCGCTGACGGCACAAGCACAGGAGTTGAGGATGGGTTACGAATGAAGCACTCACCCTTCACAGCACTGTATGACGCCAACGTGCTGTACCCCGCCCCTCTACGTGACTTCCTCATGAACCTTGCGTTGACTGGCGTTTACCGCGCCCGCTGGTCAGCGAAGATTCATGAGGAGTGGAAACGCAATCTCTTGCTCAAGCGTACAGACCTGACCCGCGCTCAGGTGGATCGCACATCGGAACTCATGGACGCAGCGGTCCCTGACGCACTGGTCACGGATTACGAACCGCTGGTCAATGGGCTCGATCTACCGGATGAGGACGATCGTCATGTGCTCGCTGCAGCCATCAAGTGCAACGCATCGGTGATCGTCACCTTCAACCTCAAGGATTTTCCCTCTTCCACGCTTGGCAACTTCGACATCGAGCCCTTGCATCCTGATGACTTCATCGCTGACTTGTGGGATCTGGATAAAGCAGCTGTCCTTGAGGCCGCTCAGCGCCAACGGCAGGCCCTGAAGAAGCCACCTCATAACGCGCAAGAGTACTTGGACAAACTGCTCCAGCAAAAACTGCCTGAAACGGTCAAACTGCTTTCAGAGTTCAAGTTCCTTCTTTGAGCAACTTTGCTGTCCATCTAGGCAACCTTGTACCAGGATGCCCCGAAGTCCGCGTTAACATGCATCTGCTTACCAGGCTCGAACGCCGTATCCAGCGTTCCCAGCGCGATGGAAATCCAATCGGCGTATGCACCCCGCGACCTCGACCAGAACAAGCTCGACCCGCAACGCGAACAGAACTCGCGCAGCACTGACTCGGATGAGGCATAGCCGCTGACGACCTCAGCCCCACTGAGCATCCGCAACGCCTCACGCGGCACGCTGCCATAACTGGCAAACGCTGCCCCATGCCCTTTGCGGCATTGGCTGCAATGGCAATGGCTCACGGCTTTCGGCGCAGTAAGCAGTTCGAAGCGCACGGCGCCGCACAGGCAACTGCCTTGGTAAATGTCGGTCATGGGCCAATCCATCCTGGAAAACTGGCAAGCTTAACCGCGCGTGATCGCAACGGGGAAACGGATGAATCACCAGGCACAACTTCAGGCACTGCTGGCCAATGACCCGGTGCGGCGGCGAATCCTTCAGGCAGTTCAAGAGTTGGGGCTGCCGGATTGCTGGGTGGCGGCGGGGTTCGTGCGCAGCTTGGTGTGGGACCATTTGCATCAGCGCCCTGCCTCACCGCTGCCTGAGGACATCGATGTGATCTGGTTCGACCCTGAGCGGGTGGAGCCGCAGGTAGACCTTGCGCTGGAGGCGGAACTGATGAGGCGTTGTGGTGGGGTGCAGTGGTCGGTGAAGAACCAGGCGCGGATGCATCTGCGTAATGGGGATGTGGCTTATGGGTCGGCGGCCGAGGCGATGATGCGCTGGCCGGAGACGGCTACTGCAGTGGGGGCCAGGGTCGATGGCGGCGGTGAGATCGAGGTGTCGGCGCCGTTTGGGCTGGGGGATCTGTTTGGCTTGATGGTCAGGCCGACGCGGCGGTTTTCGGGGGAAAAGCTAGCGGTATTCAGGGAGCGCTATCAGTCGAAGCGATGGCTGGAAATGTGGCCACGGCTGACTGTCGTCCTGGAATCATGAACTGTGGTGGATGGCACCGGCTGCGCCGGTGTTCGCGGGCAAGCCCGCTCCCACAGGGATCGAGCGCTCCGCAGGAAATGCATCAGCTAGTGAAATTGGAGCAAGACGGCTGCCCCACAGACTGATCGCAATTACTGAGTCTTGCTCGATGCTTAAAAGCAGGCGCGATCTCTGTGGGAGCGGGCTTGCCCGCGAACACCGGCAAAGCCGGTGCCATGGGGGCCCGCTCCCGCCAGGTGTCAGTGCTGGCTGGAAATGGCCGCACGCACCGCGTGCACCTGCTCCGCCGTCACTGCCGAGGCCTGGTTCGACCAGCCCTGGCGCAGGAAGGTCGCCAGCTCCGCCACTTCGGCGTCGTCCATACGCTCGGCAAAGCCCGGCATCGGCAGCACCGATGGCGCACGCTCGGTCGATGGCGTCGCCGCCCCCGCCAGAATCACGTGCAGCAGTGCATCGGCATTGCCCGCGTTGACCACCGAAGCCCCGTCCAGACGCGGGAACACGCGCTGCGCGCCCTCACCGGAGACGAAGTGGCAAGCACCGCAGTTGTCGATGTACAGCCGCTCGCCCAGGGTCAGGTCCTTGGCTGCGGTCAGCTTGGCGGTGGTCGCCGCGCTGCGTTCGGCCTGCTGCTGGTAGCCTGGGCCTTTGGCCGGTGCCAGCGATTTCAGGTACGCGGCCATGGCCTGCAGGTCGGCATCGCTCATGTGCGAGGTGCTGTTGGCGATCACGTCGGTCATCTCGCCAGCCACCGAGGCCTTGGCGTTGCGGCCGCTGCCCAGGTACTCGACCAGCTCTTCCTCGCTCCAGTGCGGCATGCCGCGCAGGGCCGGGACGTTCCAGCCGTTCAGTTCGGCGCCGGTGAGGTAGCCGCTGGCCGACTCGTCCAGGCCTTTTTCCTGCATCGTCAGCGCGCGCGGGGTGTGGCACGAACCGCAGTGCCCCAGACCTTGCACGAGATAGGCACCACGGCTGATCCGGGCGTCACTGCCGACCGCCGCCGCGCTGGCCTCGGGCACTGGCGAGAACAGCGCGCGCCAGTAGGCCAGCGGCATGCGGAGCGACAGCGGCCAAGGGATGTCGTTGGCCTTGTTCGGCTGCTCGACCGCTGCCACGCCCTGCATGAAGTAGGCATACAGCGCCTGGGTGTCTTCATCGCTGACCTTGGCATAGGACGGGAACGGCATCGCCGGGTACAGCGCGCTGCCGTCGTGGCCGATACCGCGGCGTACGGCGCGTTCGAACTCGCCGTAGGTCCAGTCACCGATCCCGGTTTTCTTGTCCGGGGTGATGTTGGTCGAGTAGATGGTGCCGATCGGCGAGGCGATGCCCAGCCCGCCGGCGAACGGCTTGCCGCCGTCGTGGCTGGTGTGGCACGCCACGCAGTCACCGGCGCGGGCCAGGTAGGCGCCTTTTTCGATCAGCGCCGGGGTCACGGCCTGGGTCAGCTTGGCCTGGGCATCACCGGAGCGGTTGAGCAGGCCGGCGACGATCCACGCCAGCACCACGGCCAGCACGGCGACACCCAGCAATACCGAGAGGATGGAACGGGATTTGGCTTTCATGTTCTCGCTCCTCACGCCTGCACCAGCGGGCCAGGGTTCTTCAGGTACTGGTCCTTGATGGCCTGGGCGGCGAACAGGGTCAGCGCGCCGATCATCGAGGTGGGGTTGGCCTGGAAGTTCTGCGGGAAGGCGTTGCCGCCCGGCACGAACACGTTGTGCACGTCCCAGCTCTGCAGGTAGCGGTTGAGTGCGCTGGTTTCCGGCGAATCACCCATGATTGCGCCACCGACGTTGTGGGTGGAGACGTACTTGGTGATGTCCCAGTGCGAATCCATGCCCAGGAAGCTCTCGCTGTAGCTGTCCGGGTTGAGCTCCTTGGTGATGTCCAGGACGATCTTGCGCAGGTGCTGCTGCAGCTTGAGCTCGTTTTCCTTCCAGTCGAAGGTGATGCGCAGCAGCGGCTGGCCCCACGGGTCCTTGTAGGTCGGGTCGAGGTCGACGTAGTGGTCGCGGTACGACATGCAGCCGGTGGAGATGCTGATCTTCATCGAGTGGCCGTACCAGTCCTGCATGCCTTCCTTCCAGCCCTGGCCCCACTCCGGGGTGCCGGAAGGCAACGCGGTGCCGATCGGCGTGCCGGTGGCTTGCGAGCTGTGGATCTTGGCGCCGCCGATGAAGCCCAGGGACGGGCCGTCGAAGTTGCCCGGGGAAACGTCGTTGAACATCTGCCCGGTGGCACCGGCGGTGGCGAACGGGTTGAAGTGCTTGTCCTTGAAGAACAACGTGGCGCCGCCGTTGCTGAGGAACGCGTAGTTGCGGCCGATGGTGCCCTTGCGGGTGACCGGGTTGTACGGCTGGCCGATGCCCGACAGCAGCATCAGGCGTACGTTGACGAACTGGAACGCCGCCAGCACGACGATCTTCGCTGGCTGGAACACCTCGTTGCCCTGGGCGTCGATGTAGGTGATGCCCTTGGCGGTCTTGCCGTCCGGGTGCAGCTCCACGCGCAGGACGTTGGCATTGACCCGGTAGTCGAAGTTGTCCATGCGCTTGAGCGCGTCCATCACCGCGGTCTGCGGCGAGGCCTTGGAGTAGTTCAGGCACGGGTACTTGCTGCAGTAGCCACAGTAGTTGCACGGCGCGATCTGGTTGCCGTACGGGTTCTTCCAGGCCCGCGACACGTTGGCCGACGGGTTGGGGAACGGGTGGTAACCCAGCTTGCGTGCGGCGTCGGCGAACATTTTATTGTTCAGCGTATCTTCCAGTGCCGGCAGCGGGTAGGGGTTGGAGCGCGGGCCTTCGAACGGGTCGCCGCCCACCAGGATCTGGCCGTTGAGGTTGCCGGTGTTGCCCGACAGGCCGCAGATCTTGTCGAACTTGTCGAGATACGGTTCGATCTCGTCCCAGGTGAACGGGAAGTCGCCGATGGTCATGTCGCTCTGCAGCACGCCCGGCGCATAGGCCTGGTCGGCGTAGGTCTTGAGCTTGATGTCGGTCGGCGTCGGGCGGATCAGCACGCCGGTCCAGTGCAGGCCCGAGCCGCCGACGCCGGTGCCGGGCACGAAGGCGCCCCACTGACGGGTCGGCAAGGCGGTGCCGTTGAGGTTGTGGCGCACGGTGAGCGCGCCATCTTTCGGCGTGACCATGATCTTGTTGCGCACGCCGTAGGCGTACTGGTCTGCCGGTTTCGGGTAGGCGAAATCGGCATTGGTGCGGTCTTCACCGCGCTCGAAGGCGCGCACTTTCAAGCCTGCCTGGGCAAGCTCGATGCTCATCAGCGAGCCGGCCCAGCCCAGGCCGACGACGGCGACGTCGACTTCGTCATTGGTAATGTGTGCCATAAAAAACCTTGAATGCTGTAACTCGAAGCGAAGGGATCAACCGCGTTGGCCGGTCAGGCTGACCGGGCCGAGGGGGTACGGGACGTTGTGCTGGGCGACCCATTCCAGGTAGCTGGCCCGGGCACCGGGGAAGCCGATGGCAATCCACGCCTTCATGCCCTTGTTGCCGCCGTAGATCGGGTCGGCGAGCCAGCCCTGACGGCTGTGGTTGAGCAGTTCGCCGAAGAACAGCTTGGCCTTGACGATGTCTTCGCCATGGGCGGCGAAGTCGACCTGGCCGGTTTGCAGCTTCTTCAGCACGTCATCGCGCTTGCCCAGTTCCAGCAGGGCGAAGTGCTGGCCGTGGGTGGCCTGGCACCAGCTCTCCAGCGCGGCGATGCCTTTGCGGTAGATCTGCTGCGGGGTGTACGGCAGCTGGTAGCCCAGGGTGGCCGGGGCATTCAGGTCGAACGGCCCTTCCAGGTAGATCTCGCTGCCCAGGTCACCGGCCAGCTGCTGGTCGATGAAGATCGGCACGTTGGTTTCCAGCGCACCGGGGCCACGGCCGTCGGCGGGGATCAGGCGATCGCAGGCGGCGAGAATGAAGGTCCATTCGGCCGGGGTGAAGAAGCACGGGGTGTAGCTGTCGAGGCTCGGCGCCGCCATTTCCGCCGCCATCGCGGCACTGAGGCCGTTGACGGTGATGCCCATCGCGGGCAAGGCGATCAGCGACGAAAGCAGGAACTTCCTTCGCGAGGTTTGTTTGGCTAACAACATGCAGGTCTACCTATGACTAATCACTCAGACCCGTGAAATGTTGGCGACGGCGGGCTTTGGGCCTGCTCTTGTGTGACGGCGGTGGATGCGCTGCTAGCACCCGGCAGTCATATGGATGACAGTCATCGTATCTCACGGGGGCGCGAATGGTAGCAGCCTATCGAATAGGTAACAAATTATTTATGCAGGCTTTGTCAACCGCACGAATGTCGCAGGCCGAGGCGACTGGAGTGGAGGCTCAACACAGCATTTGGGATGCGTGCGCGATCCCTGTGGGAGCGGGTTCACCCGCGAAACAGGCGACGCGGCGCATGGCACCGGCTTTGCCGGTGTTCGCGGGTAAACCCGCTCCCACAGGGTGCTGTGTTGAGGCTGGGAGGTAGGTACTCAGAAATCGATCGTGCCGGAGAACTTCACCAGGCGTGGGTCGCCCTGGGTCAGGTAACCGCCGTTGGCAGACGCCCAGTAGTTCTTGTCGGTCAGGTTCTCCACATTGACCCGCAAGGTCAGGTCCTTCTCCGCCACTTTCAGCTTGTAGCGGGCACCGGCATCGAAGCGGTTCCAGGTCGGCAGGCTGACGTTGTTCGCCGCATCGAGATACTGGCCGCCGGTGCGCAGCATGCGCGCATTCAGCGCCAGGCCAGGCACACCCGGTACATCCCAGTCGACACTGGCGTTGAGCTGGAAGGTCGGCACACCGATGGCGTGGTTGCCATCGTTGCTGCCATTGGCGGTTTTCTTCTGTTCCGAGGTCATGCGGGTGCCGCCAGCCATCAGGCGCAGGCCCTCGACGGGTTCGCCGAAGACGCTCAGTTCCAGGCCTTTGTTGACCTGCTCGCCATCACGGTAGAAGTGGTTGCCCAAGGTGTAGCCATCCGATGGCTTCTCGATGCGGAACACCGCCAGGTTGGCACCGTAGGTCTGCCTGTCGAGCTTGATACCGGCCTCGAGCTGCTTGGTGCGCCCTGGCGGGAACAGGGTGCCGGCGTTATCGGTACCGGCCGCGGCGGTCGGCCCCTGGGCCAGGCCTTCGATGCGGTTGGCGTACAGCGAGACGCTGTCGGTAGCCTTAAACACGACGCCGTACACCGGGGTGGTGATCGACTTGTCGTACGGGTCGCCGTTGCGGCTGCCATCCTTGCTCGGCAGCTTGGAGGTGCCATCGTAGAAGTAGTTCTCCACGCGCAGTTGCTGGCGGCGCAGGCCGTAGGTCAGCAACAGGCGGTCGTCGAACAGGCCAAGCGTGTCGGAAATGGCGATGCTGCGGGCGCGGGTCTTGCCGGTCACGCCCGGGTCACCCATGTCGCCGCCCCAGCTGGTGACATTGGAGGGCTTGGCCTGCTGCACGGTGTTGTAGAGGTTGGTGGTGATCGGCGAATAGAACGTGTAGGCGTTTTCAGCCTGGGTCCACATCGTGTTGGCGCCCAGGGCGACCTGGTGGCTGACCGGGCCGGTCTGGAATCGCCCGTTCAGGCCGGCGCTGAAGCTGGTGTTGTCTTCGCCATGGACGATGTCGGATGGCGTGATGGTGGCCGCGCCACTGTTGCCGCTCAGCACCGGCGTACCGTAAGTGCCCTGCTCGCGGGTGTGCCGCGCGCCACCGGCCAGGTAGGCCGTCCAGCTGTCGCTCAGGTCCCATTCGCCGCGGATCATGCCGAAGGTGTCTTCCGACTCGCTGTAGCTCCAGCTCTGGCCATAGTTGTGGCTGGCGTCCGGCGCGGTTGGCACCTGGGTCGTGGTGGTGCCCAGGCGCACCGAGTTGCGCAGGTGGTTGATGCGCTGCTTCTGGTAGCCGATATCGGTCGACACGCGGAAGTTGTCGCCGCGGTAGTCGAGGCCTGCGGTGAACAGCTTGGAGCGTTGATCCTGATCGTCGATGGCGGTTTCGCCTTCGCGCTGGCTGAGGTTCAGGCGCGCGCCGAAGCGGTTGTCCTCGCCGAAGCGCTGGCCGATGTCCAGGTGCTCGCCGATACGCCCGTCGGAGCTGATGTCCTGGGTGTAGCGGCGGGTCGGCACATCACCGGCGCGCTTGGGCTGCAGGTTGACGTTGCCGCCCAGGCCGGTGCCGGTCGGGCTCACGCCGTTGAGGAAGGCGTTGGGGCCCTTGAACACTTCGACCCGCTCGACGCCGTCGGTGGACATGATCTGCCGCGGCAGGATGCCGTATAGGCCGTTGAAGGAAATGTCGTCCCCCGCCAGCGGCAGGCCACGGATGACGAAGACCTTGGACTGGTTGCCAAAGCCGAACGACTCGCGCACCGACGGGTCGTTGGCCAGTACGTCGCCGATGTCCTCGGCCTGCTGGTCCTCGATCAGCTTGGACGTGTAGCTGGTCATGGTGAACGGCACGTCCATGTTGTCCTGGTTGCCCAGCACGCCCATCTGGCCACCACGGGCCACCTGGCCGCCAGCGAACGCTTCGGGCAGCGCACCCGGGCGCGCCTTCAGCGCGTCGGCGTTGACATCGGTCGCCTCCAGTTGGATCGGCTCGGCGGCGTGCGCCATCAGCGTTACGGAGCAGCAGATCGCCAGTAATGCGGGGCGTGAAGGAAAACGGGACGGCATTGAGTAAGTCCTGACAGGGCTGAAAGTTTGGAAAACAACGTAAATGGTAATGCTTCCTAACTCCAAACATCAATCGCGTCTTGCGGCAAAGTGCCAGCCTTTGTCAGAAAATCTGATCATGATCGTCTTTCATCATCAGCCAGAACACGCATACAGTCGCTCCAGTCATTCAAGCGCCAATGGTAGAGCCCATGCCCAGCCAACCCCCAAAGCCCGTCTCCGCTGCCCTTGATACGCTGATCCAGCGCTCCGGCCTGCCCCGTCCTGCGCTCGATGAAGCCCAGGCACATGCACTGCTGCAGGCTCACTATGGGCTCGATGGCGAGCTGACCGCGCTGGGCAGCCAGCAAGATCTCAACTACCGGGTAGACGCAGCGCATACGCGCCATGTGCTCAAGGCCTGCCACGGCAGCTACGCCGAAGTCGAACTGCAGGCGCAGCACGCCGCCCTCGCCTACCTGCGCGATCAAGGCCTGCCGGTGCCCGCCGTGCAACCGGCGAACAACGGCGACAGCTTGCTGGCCCTGGACATCGACGGCCAGCCGTTGCGCGTTCGCCTGCTCGACTACATCGACGGCCAGCCGCTGACCCGCCTCGCGCACCTGCCGCCGCGCCTGATGGCCGAGCTGGGCAGGCTCTGCGCACGGCTCGACAAGGCCCTGGCCGGCTTCGACCACCCGGGCCTTGCGCGCACCCTGCAATGGGACCCGCAACACGCCCAGGCGCTGATCGAGCACCTGCTGCCGGTGCTCCAGGACGCCAACCAGCGCGCTCGCCTCGAACAGGCCACGCGCCTGGCCAACGAGCGCCTGGCGCCGCTGGCCGAGCAACTGCCGAGCCAGGCCGTGCACCTGGACATCACCGACGACAACACCGTGTGGGCCCGCGACGACCAGCGCCAGTGGCAACTGCAGGGCGTGATCGACTTCGGCGACCTGTCGCGCACCTGGCGCATCGCCGACCTGTCGGTGACCTGCGCGGCGCTGCTGCACCACGCCGAAGGCGACCCGCTGCGCATCCTGCCGGCAGTCAGTGCCTACCAGGCGCTCAACCCACTGACCGAAGCCGAGCTGCGCGCGCTCTGGCCGCTGGTGCTCAACCGCGCGGCGGTGCTGGTGCTGAGCAGCGCCCAGCAGCTGGCCGTGGACCCGCACAACCAGTACACCCGTGACAACGTCGCCCATGAATGGGAAATCTTCGACACCGCCAGCGCCGTGCCTTTCGCCCTGATGCAAGCCGCCATCCTGCAGGCCGCGGGCCTTCAGGCCGACGCGCCGGACTTTGGCAACTGCGCGCCGCTGCTGGCGGAGTGGGATGGGCAGCCGGTCACCCGCGTCGACCTGGGCGTGCTCAGCGAGCATTGCGAAGCCGGCAACTGGGAACAGCCAGGCTTCGACCAGCACCTGCTGTCCTCGCAGCCGGCGCCAGCCTGCAGCCTGCATGGGCAGTATCGCCTGTCGCAAACCCACATCGACCGCCCCGAAGAGCCGGCCACCTGCGCCCTGGGCGTGGAGCTGCATGTGGCCAACGGCAGCCGGGTGCAGGCACCGCAAGCCGGCACCTGGCAACGCCTGGGAGATGGCCGCGGTTGCCTGCGCACGCAAGGCTGGGCGCTGTGGTTGCAGGGCCTGGAAGACACCCCGGCAGATGGCCAGGCCGTCGGCAAAGGCCAACCGCTGGGCAGCAGTTGCGGCTTCCTCAGTGTGCAGTTGTGCCTGGACACCGGCCTCCAGCCGCCGTTCTTCGCCACGCCGTCCCAGGCCGCCGCCTGGCTGGCCCTGTGCCCGTCGCCCGCCGCGCTGCTGGGCTTCGACTGCGATGCCGAGCCGCTGCCCGACCCGCAGGCCCTGCTGGCCCGCCGCGACGCCAGCTTTGCCCGCTCGCAGAAGCACTACTACGCGCAACCACCGCAGATCGAGCGTGGCTGGCGCAACTACCTGATCGACCTGCAGGGCCGCTCGTACCTGGACATGCTCAACAACGTCGCCGTGCTTGGCCACGGCCACCCGCGCATGGTCGCCGAGTCGGCGCGCCAATGGTCGCTGCTCAACACCAACTCGCGCTTCCATTACGCCGCCGTCACCGAGTTCTCCGAGCGCTTGCTGGCCCTCGCCCCCGCGGGCTTCGACCGGGTATTCATGGTCAACAGCGGCACCGAAGCCAACGACCTGGCGATCCGCCTGGCCTGGGCCTACAGCGGTGGGCGCGACCTGCTCAGCGTGCTGGAGGCCTACCACGGCTGGTCGGTGGCCACCGACGCCATCTCCACGTCCATCGCCGACAACCCGCAAGCCCTGGAAACCCGCCCGGACTGGGTGCACCCGGTAGAGGCGCCGAACACCTTCCGTGGCCGCTTCCGCGGTGCCGACAGCGCCGCCGACTACCTGCGCGACGTCGATGCCAAGCTGGCCGACCTCGACGCCCGTGGCCGCCAGCTGGCCGGTTTCCTCTGCGAGCCGGTGTACGGCAATGCCGGCGGCATCGCGCTGCCGGCCGGCTACCTGCGCGAGGCCTACGCCAAGGTCCGCGCCCGTGGCGGGGTGTGCATCGCCGACGAGGTGCAGGTCGGTTACGGGCGCCTGGGCGAGTACTTCTGGGGCTTCGAGGAACAGGGCGTGGTGCCGGACATCATCACCATGGCCAAGGGCATGGGCAACGGCCAGCCGCTGGGCGTGGTGATCACCCGCCGCGAGATCGCCGAGGCGCTGGAAGCCGAGGGCTACTTCTTCTCCTCCGCCGGCGGCAGCCCGGTCAGTTGCCGCATCGGCATGGCGGTGCTGGATGTGATGGACAAGGAAGGCCTGTGGGACAACGCCCGCGACACCGGGCGCTATTTCAAGGCGCGCCTGCAAGCCCTGGTCGACAAGCATCCGCTGGCCGGCGCGGCCCACGGTTCGGGCTTCTACCTGGGCCTGGAGCTGGTGCGCGACCGCCAGACCCTGGAGCCGGCCAGCGAGGAAACCCTGATCCTGTGCGACCGCCTGCGCGAGCTGGGTATCTTCATGCAACCTACCGGCGACGACTTGAACATCCTCAAGATCAAGCCGCCGATGTGCACCACCCGGGCCAGCGTCGACTACTTCGTCGACAGTATCGACCGGGTGCTGGGCGAAGGGTTGTAGGGGGCTGTGAAGCGCGCCGGCAAGTGTTCATACTTTCCGGCCTCGTCATCAGGTTAACGGACATGGCCTTCTCCAGCGACTCCCTGGCAATCTTCCTCGCGGTGCTGGAGGCCGGCTCGTTCTCCGCCGCCGCACGCAAGCTGGGGCGCGTGCCGTCGGCGGTGAGCATGGCCATCGGCCAACTGGAAGCGGAGCTGGACCTGGTGCTGTTCGACCGGGCCACGCGCAAGGCCTTGCCGACCAGCGCCGCCCTGGCCCTGGAGCCCCAGGCACGCCAGGTGATCTGCCAGCTCAACCTGCTCGATGCCCAGGCCCTGCAGCTGCACCAGGGCCTGGAGAAGCGCCTGACCATCGCCATGGCCCCCGAGCTGCAGACCGGGCGCTGGAGCCAGCCACTGGAAGTCCTCGCACAGGAATTCCCGAGCCTGGAGATCGAAGTGCGTTCCGCCACCCAGACCGAGGCCGTGCGCCTGCTGCACGACGGCAGCGTGCAGCTGGCGCTGGTGTTCGAACGGCCTGGGATCGATGAGCGCGAGTCGTTTCTCGAAGCCGGCAGCCAGTTGCTGGTGGCGGTCGCCTCGCCGCGCCATCCGGCGGGTAGCCACAGCGGCACGCCGCTGCCGGAAGAGGCTTTTGCCGAACAGCGGCAGATCATCGTGGCCTCGGGCAAGGCCACCGGCTCGGACCCGCGCATGGTGCTGTCGCGACGGATCTGGCTGACCGACAGCTACCTGGCGACCCTGGATCTGGTGCAGTCCGGGCTGGGCTGGGCCTATTTGCCGCAGCCGCTGGTGGAGCCGCTGATTGCTTCGGGGGCGCTGGCCGAGGTGCGCTTCGACAACATGGCCAGCCGGTTGCGCTTGTGGGTGGACATCATCTGGCTGAAGCCACGGCCGTTGGGTCTGGGCGCCAGGCGCTACCTGGAGGTCATGCGCCAGCTGTTCGAAAAAGAGCCCCCGAGGGCCTGAGCACACCTTCAAATGCCCTTTCGCTCCTCCCCTGTGGGAGCGGGTTTACCCGCGAAGAATCCAACACGGTCGCTGGCACCGGCTTCGCCGGTGTTCGCGGGTGAACCCGCTCCTACACGGGTTCTGCGTCATTCATGAAACCGGGACCACCAGGCGGTAGCCGACCCCCGCCTCGGTGATGATGAACCGTGGCGCCGTGGGGTCATCGCCGAGCTTCTGGCGCAGATGCCCGACCACGATGCGCAGGTAATGGGTGTCGTCCACATGGGTCGGCCCCCAGATATCCTTGAGCAGCTGCTGCTGGGTGATCACCCGCCCTGGGTGCCCGGCCAACTGCGCCAGCAGCGCGTACTCCTTGCGCGTCAACGCGACCTCGACGCCTTCCAGCGTCACCTTGCGAAACGCAAAGTCCACCAGCAGCGGGCCGAAACTCGCGGTCACCTCGCCGCCGCCGGCCTGGGGCACCTGGCGCAACAAGGCCCGCACCCGCGCCAGGAACTCCTGGATGCCGAACGGCTTGGTCACGTAGTCATTGGCGCCGCCATCCAGCGCATCGACCTTCTGCACCTCGCTGGCCCGCACCGACAGCACCAGCACCGGCACCGCGCTCCACTCGCGCAGTTCGCGCAAGACCTGCTGGCCGTCCATGTCCGGCAGGCCGAGGTCGAGCACCACCAGGTCGGGCTTGGCCAGCGCCGCCTGGGCCAGGCCTTCGCCACCGGTGGCCGCCTCGATCACCTTGTAGCCCTGGGAGCTCAGGCTGATGCGCAGGAACTTGCGGATCTGCGGTTCGTCATCGATGACCAACAGGGTGGCGGACTGGCTCATGGGGCTTCGCTTTCGGCTTCGGGTTGCTGGGGCAGCGGCAAGCATAGAGTGATGCAGGTGCCCTGGCCATCGATGCCTTCGCCGACCCGGATCTGCCCACCGTGGGCGCCGATCATGCCCTGGCAGATCGCCAGGCCCAGCCCGGTGCCCTGGCCGCCGCGATCACCGCGGGCGGCGGTGTAGAACATGTCGAAGATCTTTTCCCGTTCCGCCACCGGAATGCCGGGGCCCTGGTCGCTGACGGCGAAGTGCAACTGGGCGTCGTGCACCGATACCTGCAAGGCCAGGCGGCCCTGGGCCGGCGAGAAGCGCGCGGCGTTCTCCAGCACATTGACCAGCGCCTGCTCGATCAACGCGGCATGCACGAACAGCAGTGGCAGCTCGGCGGGCACCTCGGTGTGCACGCGCAGCGGCGCCAGCACCACGCGCAGGCGGTTGAGGGCGCTGCCGACGATGTCGGCGGGGGCGACCCAGTCGCGGGCGAGCTTGAGGCTGCCATGGCCGAGGCGGGTCATGTCGAGCAGGTTCTGGATGTAGCGATCGAGGCGCTCGGCTTCGTTGCGCGTGCCTTCGAGCAGCTCCCGGCGGTCGTCCGCCGGGATCGCCGCGCCCAGCGCCAACAGGCTGTCGATGCTGCCGCGCATGGCGGTCAGCGGGGTACGCAGGTCGTGGGACACCGAGGCCAGCAAGGCGCTGCGCAACTGCTCGGTTTCGCCGTGCAGGCGGGCGGCCTCGAGCTGTTCGGCCAGGCGTGCGCGGGCCAGGGCCTGGGCCAGGGGTTGGCCGAGCGCCATCAGCAGGCGGCGGCGCTGGCCGCTCAGCGGCTCGCCCGAGCGTGGGCGCACACCGAGCAGCGCCAGGGGCTGATCCTCGACGGCCAGGGGCCACCACCACCAGCGGCCATTGGGCAAAGTATCGCTGCCATGGCCGGCGGCCTGGCCATGCTGCCAGGCCCACTCGGCGGCGGCGCGCTCGTTGTCGCTGAGGCCCTGGGCTTCGCCGCTGGCCAGTTGCAGCAGGCCTTCGCCGTTGCGCTCCAGCAGGCACACCTGCACCTCCTGCCAGCCATTGAGGTGGCGGCCGGCGGCGTTGAACACGGCCTGGCGATCGGTGGCCACGGTCAGCCGGCGGGACAGGTCGAGCAGCTGGCTGGTCTGCGCCTGGGTTTCACGCAGGGCCTGCAGCTGGCTGCGCTGGCGTGCGGCGAGGTTGCCGGTGAGCGCCGCCATGAGCAGGAAGAACACCAGGGTCAGCACGTCTTCCTCGCGCTGGATGCTGAACGAGAAGTTCGGCGGGATGAACAGGAAGTCGTAGGCCAGGAACGACAGCGCCGCGCACGCCAGCGCCGGGCCCAGGCTGCTGCGCACCGCCACCAGCAGCACGGCGGCGAGAAACACCAGCGAGATGTTCGGCAGCGCCAGCACGCTCGACACGCCCCAGGCCAGGCCTGCCGCCAGCCCGGTGGCCAGCAGCGCCAGCAGGTAGTGGCGCCACACCCACACCCGGTTCACCGCCGCGCGCGCCGGGCGTGCCTGGCTGTCGCGGTCGAGCACGTTGATCTCCAGGCCATGGCTTTCGCGCAGCAGCCGGGTGGCGACGCCGGCACCGAACAGGCGCCGGCGCAGGCGGTCGCGGGACTGGCCGACCAGCACCAGGCTGGCGCGGCGCTCGCTGGCGTGCTGGATGAGGGTACGCGCCACCTCGCCGGCGCGCAGCAGCACCACCTCGCCGCCCAGGCGCTCGGCCAGTTGCTGGGCGGCCTGCAGGCGCTGGCGCGCGGCTTCGTCGCGCAGCCGGCCATTGTCGACGTGCACCAGGCTCCATGGCAGGTGGCGGCGCAGGGCGACGCGGCTGGCGTGGCGCACCAGTCGCTCGGCCTGTTCGTCGCCATCCACGCCCACCAGCAGGCGCCCGCGCAGGGCCGGCGCCGCTTCACCGCGCAGGCGGTAGCCGTGGGCCAGGTCGGCGTCGACCTGGGCGGCGGCGGTCTGCATGGCCAGTTCGCGCAGGGCGGTGAGGTTGGTGGGCGAGAAGAACGCATCGATGGCGGCCCGGGCCTGCTCGGGCACGTACACCTTGCCTTCGCGCAGGCGTTCGAGCAGCTCGCGCGGCGGCAGGTCGATCAGCACCAGCTCGAAGGCTTCCTGCAGTACCCAGTCCGGCAGGGTTTCGCGCACCTGCACGCCGGTGATGCCACGGACCTTGTCGTTGAGGCTTTCCAGGTGCTGGACGTTGACCGTGGTGTACACGTCGATGCCGGCGGCGAGCAGTTCCTGCACGTCCTGCCAGCGCTTGGCGTGGCGGCTGCCGGGGGCGTTGGTGTGGGCCAGCTCGTCCACCAGGGCCAGGGCCGGGGCGGCGCCGAGCAGGCCGTCGAGGTCCATTTCCTCGAGGGTGACGCCACGATGTTCGCTGCGCAGCAAGGGTTGCTGCAGCAAGCCGCCGAGCAGTGCTTCGGTTTCGCTGCGGCCGTGGGTCTCGACCACCGCGGCCAGCACCTGCACGCCCTGGCGTTGCTGGGCATGGGCGGCCTGGAGCATGGCGAAGGTCTTGCCAACGCCAGGGGCGGCGCCGAGAAAGACCTTCAGCCGGCCACGGCCGGCGCGCGGCAGCGTGGCCAGCAGCGCGTCTGCGCGGGTGGAGTCACTCATGTTTCATCCTTCTGGGGGCAACTCATGCCTTGTAGGAGCGGCCTTGTGTCGCGAAAGGGCCGCAAAGCGGCCCCGGCGAGTTCTGCTGCGAAGCTGAAATTCAGGGGGCGCTTCGCACCCCTTTCGCGACACAAGGCCGCTCCTACCGGGATCGAGGGTAGCTCTGGATCAGCGGCTCAACTGTTCCAGCGCCTGGTTCAGGGCCAGCACATTGACCACTGGTGGCCCGATCAATGGGTGGAGGGTGGCCTCTTCCTGCAAGGCTTGCAAGCGCGCCTCCGGTACCTGCCGCGCCGCCGCGACCCGTGGGATCTGGTAAGCCACGGCCTCGGGTGGCAAGTGCGGGTCCAAGCCGCTGCCCGAAGTGGTCAGCAGGGCCTGGGGCACCGGGCCCAATCGTGCCTGGTACTGCGCCGCCGCATCGCCCTTGACCCGCTCGGCCAGCGCCGGGTTGCTCGGGGCCAGGTTGCTCGCGCTGCTGGCCACGGTGGCAAAGGCCCCCGCCGAGGGCCGCGAATGGAACCAGCCATCACCCTGGAAATCCTGGGCGATCAGCGCAGAGCCGCGCACCTGCCCGTGGGCGTCGCGGACCAGGCTGCCGTTGGCCTGCTCGGGGAAGGCCAGCTGGGCGACCCCGGTCACCGCCAGCGGGTACAGCGCGCCGGTGACCACGGTCATCAGCAGGATCAGGCTCAACGCCGGGCGTAGGTATGTGTTCATGATGGCCTCCTCAGACCAGGTGCAAGGCATTGAGCAGCATGTCGATCAGCTTGATCCCGGCAAACGGCACGACGATGCCGCCCAGCCCATAGATCAGCAGGTTGCGCCGCAGCAGCTGCGCCGCGCTCGCCGCCTGCACGCGCACGCCGCGCAGGGCCAGCGGGATCAGCACGATGATGATCAGCGCGTTGAACACGATGGCCGAAAGGATCGCGCTCTGCGGGCTGGCCAGGTGCATCAGGTTGAGCACCCCCAACTGCGGGTAGATGGCAGCGAACAGCGCCGGCAGGATGGCGAAGTACTTGGCCACGTCGTTGGCGATCGAGAAGGTGGTCAGCGCGCCACGGGTCACCAGCAGTTCCTTGCCCACCTGCACCACGTCCAGCAGCTTGGTCGGATCGCTGTCCAGGTCGACCATGTTGGCCGCCTCGCGCGCGGCCTGGGTGCCGTCGTTCATGGCCATGCCGACATCGGCCTGGGCCAGCGCCGGGGCGTCGTTGGCGCCATCGCCGCACATGGCCACCAGGCGGCCGTCGTTCTGCTCCTGGCGGATGCGCGCCAGTTTCTTCTCCGGGGTGGCTTCGGCGAGCACATCGTCCACCCCGGCTTCGGCGGCAATGGCGGCAGCGGTCAGCGGGTTGTCGCCGGTCACCATCACCGTGCGGATGCCCAGCTTGCGCAATTCGGCGAAACGCTCGCGGATACCGGGCTTGACCACGTCCTTGAGGTGGATGACGCCGAGCAGGCGCTTGTCCAGGCACACCAGCAACGGGGTGCCGCCGCTCTGGGCGATGCGCTCCACCTCGCGGGCCAGCGCGGCAGGCATGTCCAGGCGCTGCATGCCGACGAAGGCCAGCACCGCATCGACGGCGCCTTTGCGGTAGCGGTGCTGCTGGAAGTCGATGCCCGACAGGCGCGTTTCGGCACTGAAGGCGACAGCGGTGTATTGGCCGGCAGACGGCTCGATGAAGTCGTGCAGCTGGCGCAGGTACTCGACGATCGACTTGCCCTCGGCGGTGTCGTCGGCCAGCGAGGCGAGCAAGGCGCCCTCCCCCAACTCCTTGGCGGTTACGCCCTGGGCGGCATGCAGCGCGCTGCAGCGGCGGTTGCCGAAGGTAATGGTGCCGGTCTTGTCGAGCATCAGCGTATGCACGTCGCCGGCCGCTTCCACTGCACGGCCGGAGCGGGCGATCACGTTCAGCCGCACCAGGCGGTCCATGCCGGCGATGCCGATGGCCGAGAGCAGCCCCCCTATGGTGGTGGGGATCAGCGTCACCAGCAGCGCGGCGAGGAAGATCAGCGGCAGGCTGCCACCGGCGAAATGGGCGAACGGCTGCAGGGTCACCACCACGATCAGGAAGATCAGGGTCAGGCCGATCAGCAGGATGTCCAGGGCGATCTCGTTGGGGGTCTTCTGCCGCCTGGCGCCTTCGACCAGGGCGATCATGCGGTCCAGGGTCGACTCGCCGGGGTTGCTGGTGATGCGGATCAGCAGCCAGTCCGAGACCAGCCGGGTATTGCCGGTGACCGCCGAACGGTCGCCGCCGGATTCGCGAATCACCGGCGCGGACTCGCCGGTGATGGCCGCCTCGTTGACCGCGGCGATGCCTTCGAGCACCTCGCCGTCGCCGGGGATCATCTCGCCGGCCACCACACGCACCACGTCGTCCTTGCGCAGGGCTGCGGCGGCGACGCTCTCGAAACTGCCGTCACGTTTGCGGCGTTGTGCGGTCAGCCCCTGGCTGCCGGCCTTGAGGCTGTCGGCGCGGGCCTTGCCGCGGCCCTCGGCAAGGGCTTCGGCGAAGTTGGCGAACAGCACGGTAAACCACAGCCACAGGGCGATCTGCGCGGCGACGCCGGGGCTGACGCCATTGCCCGGGGCGAAGCACAGCGCGGTGGTGAGCACGGCGGTCAGGGCGACCACCAGCATCACCGGCGCGCGCTTGAGCTGGCGAGGGTCGAGCTTGACGAAGGCCTGCACCAGTGCCGGGCGCCACAGGGCAGCGAAGCGGGTCTGGTCCTTGGCGCTGTGCGTGGCTTTCACTTCAGGAATGGGCATGTTCATGGATGATTCCTCAGAAACCCAGGCTCAGGTGTTCGGCGACCGGCCCGAGGGCCAGGGTCGGCAGGAAGGTCAGGCCACCGACCAGCAGGATGGTCACCAGCAACAGGCTGGTGAACAGCGGGCCGTGGGTGGGGAAGCTGTTCAGGCCCTGGGGCGCGCTTTGCTTGGCCGCCAGGCTGCCGGCCAGGGCGAGGATCGGCAGGATGTAGCCGAAGCGCCCGATCAGCATGGCCAGGCCGATCATCAGGTTATGGAACACCGTGTTGGCGCCGAACCCGGCGAACGCCGAGCCGTTGTTGCCGGTGGCCGAGGTGTAGGCGTACAGCAACTGGCTGAAGCCATGGGCGCCGGGGTTGCTGACCGCACCGGCGGGCCCGGGCAGGCAGGCGGCGATGGCACCTAGCAGCAGCACGCCGACCGGCATCACCAGCAGCGTCGCCACCAACAGCTGCACTTCCCGCGCCTGCAGCTTCTTGCCCAGGTACTCCGGGGTGCGGCCAATCATCAGGCCGGCCAGGAACACGGCGATCAGCACGAACAGCAACATCCCGTAAAGCCCGGCACCGACACCACCGAAAATCACCTCGCCGACCATCATGTTGACCATCGCGACCATGCCGGTCAGCGGGTTGAGGCTGTCGTGCATGGCGTTGACCGAGCCGTTGGAAGCCGCGGTGGTGGTCACCGTCCACAGCACCGAACCGGTGGTGCCGAAGCGGCTTTCCTTGCCTTCCAGCGGCGCGCCTTGCTGCACCTGGGCGCTTTCCAGTGCCGGGTTCGGCTGGTACTCGGCCCACAGCGCGGTGGCAGCGCCGATCAAAAACAGGCTGAGCATGCAGGCAATGATCGCGCGGCTCTGGCGCAGGTCCTTGACGTAGTGGCCGAAGGTGAACACCAGCGCCACCGGGATCAGGATGATCGAGGCCACCTCGAACAGGTTGCTCCAGGCCGTGGGGTTCTCGAACGGGTGCGCCGAGTTGACGCCGAAGAAGCCGCCGCCATTGGTGCCCAGCTGCTTGATGGCGATCTGGCTGGCGGCCGGACCCAGCGGGATGGTCTGGTCGGCGCCTTGCAGGGTCACGGCGTGGGCGTAGTCGGCGAAGGTCTGCGGCACGCCCTGCCACACCAGCAGCAGCGCCAGCAGCAGGCACAGCGGTAGCAGGCCGTAGAGGGTGGCGCGGGTCATGTCGACCCAGAAGTTGCCCAGGCTGGCGCTGGAACGGCGGGCGATGCCGCGGCACAGGGCGACCAGCACGGCCAGGCCGGTGGCGGCGCTGACGAAGTTCTGCACGGTCAGGCCGAGCATCTGGCTCAGGTAGCTGAGCGAAGCTTCGCCGCTATAAGCCTGCCAGTTGGTGTTGGTGACGAAGCTCACCGCCGTGTTGAAGGCCAGCGACCATTCCTGGCCGGGCAGGTGCTGCGGGTTGAGCGGCAGATAGCCTTGCAGCAGGAGCACGGCGAACAACAGCACAAAGCCCGCCAGGTTGAAGGCCAGCAGGGCCAGGGCATACTGCTGCCAGTTCTGCCCCTGGTCGGCACGCACCCCGGCCAGGCGGTAGCAGCCCCGCTCCACGGGGCCGAGCACAGGGCTCAGCCAGGTGCGCTGGCCTTCCATGACCTTGTAATAGAAGCGTCCGAGCCAAGGTGCCGGCAGCAGCACCAGGGCGAAGAAGGCCAGCAACAATGCGTAATCGTAACTGTGCATGGCCGCTCCCTAGCTGCGATCGGCGCGCAGCAGCGCCACCAGCAGGTAAACCGCCAAGGCCACTGCCAGCAGCAGTGACAGACCGTCGAGCATGTACATGAGTGAAACTCCCCTGTGTGCGGTTTTTTACCGCTTTGGGGAATTGTCCGGGGGTGGGGCGTAAAGGGGCGAGATCGGGGGATGGGGGTGGGAATAAAGAATGCGTAAAGATCACGGGATCACGCAGAAGAGTACATGCGTACTCCTCCGGTGGTTTTCAATGACCTGGCCTGGCTCACTCGATGTTCGGTGTCAGCAGGATCTTGCCGCCCCGCTCGCCTTTCGCCGCCGCGGCGACCGCTTCCTTGATGCGGGACAGGCCGTAGCTCGCTTCGACAGGCGCACTCAGCTTCCCTTGCGCCACCAGCCCGGCCAGCTCGGCAAACAACTTGCCCTGCTGCGCCGGGCTGGTGGTGCGGAACCAGCGGGCAAGCCAGAAGCCCTTGGCGGTGACGTCATTGAACACCAGGTCCCGCGCCGACAGCTCGGCTGGCGCCCCGCTCAAGGCGCCGTAGGTGACCACCGTGGCGCTTTGCGCCAGTGTGGCGGCCAGGCGCCGAGTCGAGGCGCCGCCCACGGCATCGATCGCCAGCTTGATGGCGGCATCGCCCGTGGCGGCTTTGACCTGGGCCACCAGGTCTTCCCCCTCGACCACCACCACATCGCCACCCAGCGCCTTGACGCCGGCGACCGCCGAATCCCGGCGAACCACGTTGACCGTGCGGATGCCGCGCATCGCTGCCAGCTGGATCACGTAGCTGCCGACAGCCGAGTTTGCAGCGTTCTGGATGATCCAGTCGCCGGGCTGCAGATCGACGAAATCACTCAGCAACAGCGCAGCGGTCGGTGGGTTCACGGCCAGCATGGAGAGTTGCTGGTAGTCCGCGACATCCGGCAGCGCAATCAGGCGCGCCGCCTCGGCGATCATGTGGGTGGTCCAGGTGCCGCTACCCACCGGCAGCAGGACCACCTGGCCGACCGCGATGGCGGTGGTGTCCGGCCCAAGCTCCACCACCCGGCCCACACCCTCGTTGCCGCCCACTGCCGGCAGTGGCGGCAACGACCCGTACTGCCCGGTCAGGGTCAGCACATCGCTGGGGTTGATCGGCGCCGCCAGGACCTCAAGCACCACTTCACCGGCCTTGAGCGCCGGCAGTTCGAATGGCACGGCTTCAATCACGGCTTGCGGGACGGCGCCACGTTCGGCGTAACGGGCTTGCAGCAGAGCTGGCATGGGGTGTTCCTCGTGTTCAGGGTTGGTGCCTAGGCTAAGCAGGAAAACCACCCCACGAAATGGTCATAATCAGTAATATGTTTTGTCTTTAAGACAACAATGGCCCTTTCGATGGACAAGCTGCGAGCCCTGAACTACTTCCTGAAGGTTGCGCAAACCCTCAGCTTTACCGAAGCGGCAAAGGCCTTCGATGTGCCGGCTTCGTCGATTTCGCGCAGGGTCGCCGAGCTTGAAGCCTCCCTGGGGGCGCAGCTGCTGCACCGGACCACGCGCACGGTCAGGCTTACCGAGGCAGGCCAGCTCTATCTCGAACACATCCGCATGGGCATGGCCCAGCTGGACGCAGCCGAGGCGCTGGTCAGGGAGCGAGGCAGCACGCCCAGCGGCACGCTGCGCATCAGCTGCATGCCGGGCTACGGCCGGGTGAAGCTCATGCCTGTGTTGCAGGACTTTTGCGAGCAGTACCCGGATATCCTCCTCGACGTCCATTTGAGCGACGAGCTGGTGGACCTGGGTGGGGATCAGTTCGACATCACCATCCGTGGCGGTGCCGAGCCGGAACACCGTGTGGTGGCGCGCCGGCTCGACCCCAATCGCTTTGTCCTGGCGGCCTCGCCCGCTTACCTGGCGGCCCGAGGGACACCCAGATCACTGGCCGACCTGGCAGGTCATTCGGCGCTCCTCTACCGCGGCCCGAACAGCATCCTCAAATGGATGGCCTTCGACGGCGGCGACTGGGTGTACCCGGCGCTCACGCCCGCCTTCGTCAGCAATGACGGCGCCAGCCTGCTGACGATGGCTTGCCGGCACCGTGGCTTGGTGCTGCTGCCCGAATGGAGCCTGCGCCACTACCTGGATTCGGGCGAGTTGCTTGCGATCGAGCTGGAGAGCCCGCTGTCGGTCACGCGAAGCGAGCAGATCGGGATTTTCATGCTGTACCTGCAATCGCGGTACGCCATTGGAAAAATCCGTGCGGCGGTGGAGTTCATTCATGGGCGCTTGGCGGAGCCGAGCTGACTTCGCGCGGCCTGGCACGGGCTACGCCCGTGTTCGCGGGTAAACCCGCTCCCACAGGGATTCGCGCCAGCTTTTAGAAATTGAGCATGCACCGGCTTCGGGTTGTGGGAGCGGGTTCACCCGCGAAAGGGCCGGTACAGGCTCAAGACTGTACCTGCGCCGAATTTCGGCTCCAGTCCAGCAACAGGCTGTAGCCCACCGCCAGCAAGGTCGGGCCGATGAACAGGCCGATGAAACCGAAGGCAATCAAGCCGCCGAACACCCCCAGCAGCACGATCACCAGCGGCAGGTTGCCGCCGCGGCTGATCAGGTATGGCTTGAGCACGTTGTCCACGCCGCTGATGACGAAGGTGCCCCAGATACCGAGGAACACCGCCATGCCGTATTCGCCCTTCCACGCCAGCCAGCCGGTTGCCGGAATCCACGCCAGCGGCGGCCCCATCGGGATCAGGCTGAGCATGAAGGTCACCAGCCCCAGCACGATCGCCCCCGGCACGCCAGCGATGAGGAAGCCGATCAGCGCCAGCAGCGCCTGGGCCGCCGCGGTGCCGATCACGCCGTTGACCACCCGCTGCACGGTCCCGGCGACCAGCTCCAGGTAGTAGTCCGCACGCTCGCCCACCAGGCGGTTCAGCAGGCTCAGCACGAAGGCCGACAGGCGCGGGCCGTCGCGGTAGAAGAAGAACACGAAGACCAGGCTCAAGGTCAGCTCCAGCACGCCGCTGCCGATCTGCGCGCTGCGCGCCAGCAGCCAGTTGCCGACCTGGCCCAGGTAGGGCTTGACCGTGGTCAGCAGCGCGGCGCCCTGCTGGTCGAGGGACTGCCACCAGCCGACCAGCCGCTCGCCGACGAAGGGAATGGTGCCAAGCCAGTCCGGCGCATCCGGCAGGCCGTCGACCTGCACGTCACGCACGAAGGCAGTGGCATCGCGGATGTGATCGGCCAGGTTGAAGCCCAGCCACACCAGCGGCAATGCCACGATCAGGATCCAGGCGGTGGTCAGCAGGCTCGCCGCCAGGGTTTCGCGCCCGCCCAGTACCCGCGTGAGCAGGCGCATCAGCGGCCAGCTGGCAAAGGCCAGGATCGCCCCCCACAGCAGCGCGGAAATGAACGGGGCCATCACCCACAGCGCAGCCCCGAGCAACGCCAGCAGGAGGATCTGGACCAGCAGGCGGTCATTGTTGGGCATGATCACGCTCACTCAACGAATCAGTTCCAGGTGCAGGCCATCGGTGGGCGCATTGCCGACTTCGAGCCGGCCGTCACGCACGCCGGCCTTGACCAGCTGCTCGCGCCAGGCTTCGGCCTGGGCGCCACTGAGGCTCGCGCGCAAGGTGCTGTCGAGGTTCAGGCTGCGCGCCAGCAGCGACACCCAGCTGGCCTGGGGCGCGGCAAGATCAGGGTAGTCGAGCTTGCCGGTGTCGCGCATTTCGCGCAGCACCGTGGCCGCGGTGGGCAGGATTTCACCCAGCGGGCTGGCGGCGACGAACTCCTCGACGTGCAGGTAGGCGCGACGGTTGCCGCGGGTAACGCTGTACAGCGCGACCAGGGTATCGGCCTGCTCGGCCGAGCGGCGCAGGAGGATGAACGCCTGCTGCTCGTCACCGCCGTTGAGGCGAGCGTTGGCGAACACATCGTTGGCCCACAGGCTGGCCTCGCCGCAGTCGCGGCCCTGGCACCAGAACAGCGGGTAGCCGCCATCGTGCTGGAGCGCCTCGCGGGCACTGGTGAAGGCTTCGCGGGCGGTGCGCTCGACGGGCAGTTCGTAGGTCACCGAGCTGACCTGGCCGCGGCTCTCGACCTTGTCCTCGACGCGCAGGCGGCCGCTGATCTTGCGCAGTGGGCCCAGTGGGTAGACGCGCTCCTGCTCCACGGCAGGGCGCTGATCGACCACCTTGGCGTCGGCGGGTACCGGCAGGCTACCGGCCCACAGCAAGGGGCTGGCCAGCGCCAGGCAGGCGGCGAAGGCGGTGCGGATGGCAACGGGGGCGCTCATCGGCGGCCCGGGCGGCGCTCAGCGCCGAAATAGAGCTCCAGGATGTCTGGCAATTGCATGGTTGTCTCCCTGTTCAACCCGCCAAGCCTCGACACTTGGCCGGTGCAAGTCAAGCAAAGCCAAGGAAGCGATTGAAACAGTCTGCGACAAGGGCCGCGCCCTGTTCGTCGTTCAGGTGCAGGTGATGCCCGCCGGGCAGCACGGTCTGCTCGAAGGGTAGCTGCTCCAGCAGCTCGCCGTGGCGCGCCAGCATGCCATCGGCCGCCACCACCAGGCTGGTCGGGCAACTGACACGGCGCACGTAGGCCATGGCCTGGGCCTGGGTCAGGCGCACTGGCGATGGCAGGGTCAGGCGGCTGTCGCTGCGCCAGCTGTAGCCTCCGGGCACTGGCATCAGCCCGCGTCGGGCCAGCAGTTCGGCGGCCTCGCGGCTGACCGCGACCATGCCTTTCATGCGCGCCTGCACGCCCTCTTCCAGGCTCGCATAGACCGTCTTGCGCTTGCCATCCAGGCGCAGCTGGGCCTGCAGGGCCATGCCCAGGCGCTCGCCGGCATCCTGCTCGGCACCGGTGGGCGGGATCACGCCATCGATCAACGCCAGGTGGCTGACCCGGTCCGGCAAGGCTCCCGCCAGTTGCACGGAAATGATCGCGCCCAGCGAGTGCCCGAGCAGGGCAAACTTCTGCCAGCCCAACTGCTCCGCGACGCGCAGCACGTCGTGGGCATAGTCGGGCAATGCATAACTGGCGCCCGGCGGGCGGTGCTCGGAATAGCCATGACCGGCCAGATCGAGTGCGACGATACGCACGCCCTTGAGCAGGGGCGCCAGGCGCGCAAAACTGTTGGCGTTGTCGAGCCAGCCGTGCAGGGCGATCACCGGCAGGCCATCCTCGGGGCCGAACAGGTGCGCGGCCAGCTCGATATGGCCCAGGCTCAGGCGGATTTCCTCGACCTGCGCGCTCACGCCTGGCTCCAGCGGTCGAACAGGCCCTTGATCAGGCTGGCGGTGTCGGTGGGCCGCTCCAGCGGGAACATGTGCCCGCCCGGCACGCTGTGGTACTCACCCAGGGGCATGCCGCGCACGGCCAGCGCATGGTGGCGGCGGATGACCGTGCTGCGCTCGCCGCGCACCATGGCCAGCGGTACCTGCAGTTGCCGCGCCGGGGCCGGGCTGGCGTGGGGGATGTTGCGGTAGATGCTGATTTCCGTGGCGGGGTCGAAGCGCAGGCGCAAGCCCTGCTCCACGGCCTGCAGCCCATGCTCCAGGTAGGCCTCCAGGCAATCCGGGTCGAAATGCCGGAACAGCGACTTGGTGGCGAAGTAGGCGCGGGCACTGTCACGGTCGACGAACGCCTCGCGCCGGCCGAGGGTGCGCCCGGCCGGGGTGATGCGGTCGATGAAGCCGAAGCGCTTGGCGGTGCGCAGCAGCCACTGGTCGGCGCGGGTCAGCACCGGCGAATCGAGCATCACCACGCCGCGGTAGTACTCGGGCCGGCGTAGCGCGGCATGCAGGTGCAGCACCCCGCCCAAGGAATGGCCGACGCCCCACACCGGCGCGTCCTGTCGCGCCAGGTGATGCAACAGTTCATCCACCAGCAATTGCCAGTTCTCGCCCACCGGGAAGCGCGGGTCATGACCATGCTGGTCCAGGTGCGCCACCTGGTAATCCGGCGCCAGGGCCGCGAACAGTTTGCCGTAGGTGGCAGAAGGGAAGCCGTTGGCATGGGCGAAGAAGATCTGCTGCGACATGGCGGCGGGTCCGGGCGGCGATGATGGCTCATTGTCAGTGTTGCCTGGCCACTCGGCAACGTCCGGATAGGTCATCGGCAAGGGTGATCAGGTCATGCCAGGTCGTCGAAACTGGCCAGGGAGCGGCGCAGGCAGGCCTGCATGTAGGCCAACTGACCCTCCAGGGCGTCGCGGGCCAGGCGCTGGTCCTGGTGTTCCAGGCGCAGGCGGCGCAGGGCCAGGCAACTGGTCTGCAGCAGGTGGGCGACACGCAGGCAGGCGTCCTGCAGCCTGTGCAGATCCTCCGCTGCCTGTGGCGCCGGGGCGCGCGGAATCCGCGCCAGCAGTTGATAGAGCTTGGCGTCCGTCGCTTCGCGCAGCAGGCTGTACTCGGTAAAATCCAGCGCCACGCCGTTCCGCACCTTGTCCACCGTGGGCTGCAAGTCCAGCGATGCCACCAGTTCCAACCGCCGACCAGCCATTGCGCGTCCTCATTTCCTGGCACGTTCATGCGCCTGTCATAAGGGTAACCCTAGCAGTGGGGTCGAAAACCAGACAACTGGCAGAAATGACAGTTGCCTGGCGCTGCGGAGCATCGGTCTACCCGCAGTTCAACTTCCCTGTGTATCGCACGTACCTGGCATTTATGCCAGTTCCGCTTCGGTTGTACCCGACTGATACTTTGGGCTCCTCCACCCCGCACTGAGAAGCCACCATGACAAATTTCAACGCGCTCACCAGTCGATCCTCTGCGCTACGGACCTCCGAGCCCCTGATGTTCAAAGTGCGTCGCCAGCCCCAACAGGACTACCCTCCGCCATCGGTAACCCAGGCACCAACCGGCAAACTGAACCCGATCGATGCGACCTCAGGTGCAACCGTGCAAGTGATATATGACGGCATGAGGGAAACCGACTCGATCACGGTGAACTGGATCGGCAATGATCCGACAGATACCTGGAGCAGCGCGCCGCAGAATGGTAATGCCGGTGGGGTGAGGTTCCAGGTCCCGGTGGGAGTGGTGGCGGCCAGCCAGAGCAAGCTCATCGAGGTACACTACGTCGTAGTGACGACTGGCAATCCTGGGAAGCCATCATTGCCGCTGACTCTAGATGTAGGAACACTGGCACAGACCGACCTCCCGATACCTGTCGTACCTCAAGCCACTGGCGATGTGCTGGACCTTTCGACATTTCCCCTTGACGCGACGGTGACGGCCAGACCCTGGCCACTAATGGCCGAGAATCAACGGTACTGGATCAAGGCAAGTGGGTTTCTGGACAATGGCACGCGCCATGACTTCTACCCGGCCGAAGGGAAACTGGTCGTTCCCGCAGAAATAATCAATGGCGTAACAGCGTCCCTGCTTCGTAGCGAGTTGGAAAAACTGGGAGGCTTGACGCTACTGACGGTGACGCTCGCCGTCGCGTTCGACTCGGCAAACGACGAAACCAGAGCACTCACTGCTCCGCCACTGGACGTTGAGATAGCTAGAAACTCAACCAGCCCTGAAGACTTCAGGTCCTTCTCACGCACGGATTTTGTCAGCGGCGTGGTCATGACGTCACCTACAGGCATGCGATTCAACCCTATACGCGCGACTTCAATGGGGCAGTGGAAGACAGGCTTCTGGAACCATTCGCAGCCTTGGATGCCACTCACAATCATCAACCATGCAATTGTCGAGTTAAGTTTGGGCCACCGATTCAGAAGTTTATCGATTGAATACCGGGAAGTTCATAAAACGGGACATTTCATTGAGTTTTTTGATCACCTCGGTTCCATCGGACTGCTTCCCCTGCCGATATACACGGGTGGCGAAAATCCAGGGCCAGGAAGAACGGAAACGTTCACAGCCCCCGCCGGCAAATTCATACATCGCGCCGTGATAAATGCTGGCAATGACGTAGATGCTGGGTTTTTCATCATGAAGTTCAGTTGGACAAAATAGCATTTCCGGACAGCAGCGCCCCGCCATGGATCTGCCTGGCACTTCACGGTGCATGACTGGACAGGCAAGATTTACGCTGCCCCCATCAGCACATGCCCCGCGCATGTGCTGATTCTACCGTCACGCCCAACCCTCCTCAGCCAAAGCCGATCAGCCTTCGGTCAAGGCGCATGATGCACATTGCACACCTGCATCAGCCCCGCCAGCGGCCAGTCCCCCTCCAGTTCAGCCAGGCTTGCTGTACCCAACGGCGCAGGCTGCTGAAGGTGACCGTGTTCCAACAGGCCGACCAGCGTCCCCACGAGCGGCTGGTGGCTGACCAGCAGCACATGCTCCAGCCCCAGCCGTTCGAGCTGCCCGATCACCTGCTGCACATTGCTCTCCGGCGTCAGCCAGGGCACCGTTCGCACCGGCTCGGCGAACCCCAAAGTGTCATGCACCAATGCCGCCGTCTGCTGCGCCCTTACATAGGGACTGGCAATGATCGCCTGCAACGGCTGCCCCAACAGATGCGCCGCACTGTGCAACACCTGCTCGCGACCATGCGCGGTCAGGCGTCGTTCAGCATCGGTATTGGCGCGTGCTTCGGCCTCGCCATGGCGCAGCACCCACAGCTTCACAGCTTGGGCTCCTCGTCACGCACCGGATGCGGCGCCGGGGCCACGGCGTGCGGTGCCTCGCCTTCCGGTGCACGCGGTGCCGGCCAGTCGGCGAACGGCCATGGCTTGGTATCGGTGTGGAAGGTGCCGAAACGGCCGATCTGCGCCAGGTACTGGCTGAGGCTGTCGCCGAAGTTCATCAGGCTGGCGCTGGGCGCGCCATAGACCAGTCGGTAGACCAGCTGCACCAGCACCAGGCCGGCCAGGAGGATCTCGGCCAGTTGCCAGACCACCAGGAACACCAGCATCCACAGCACCCGCAGGATGATCGACTCGCGCTGGGCGCGCTCGGGGGTATCGTTCATGTCTCGCTCCTTGCTCTGCGCGGCTCATTTGAAGCCGCTGATGGCTCAGTTGAAGCCGCTGATGGAAATGAAATCGACGTCGGTCTTGGGCTCGGCACGCATCAGGTGCTCGATCACCTGGTTCAACGTGCGGCCTTCGAACAGGATGGCGTGCAGGCCGGCCACCAGCGGCATGTACACCTGCACCTCCTGGGCCTTGGCCTTGAGCACCTTGAGCGTGTTGACCCCTTCGGCCACCTCGCCCAGTCGGCTGACCGCCTCGTCCAGGGTCAGGCCCTGGCCGAGGGCATGGCCGACCTGGTAGTTGCGGCTCTTGGGCGAGGAGCAGGTGACGATCAGGTCGCCGACCCCGGCCAGGCCCAGGAAGGTCATGGGGTTGGCGCCCTGGCTCACGGCGAAGCGGGTCATCTCGGCCAGGGCGCGGGTGATCAGCATGCTCTTGGTGTTCTCGCCCATGCCAAGGGCCACGGCCATGCCGGCGATGATCGCGTAGACGTTCTTCAGCGCCCCGCCCAGCTCGACGCCGAAGCGGTCGCTGCTGGCGTAGACGCGGAAGGTGCGGCCATGCAGCACGGCCTGCACGCGTTGGCAAAGCATCTCGTCTTCGCTGGCGACCACGGTGGCGGTCAACGCATGCTCGGCGATCTCGCGGGCCAGGTTGGGGCCGGAGAGCACGCCGATGCGCGCTTGGGGGGCGATTTCCTCGAGGATCTGGCTCATCAGCTTGAAGCTCTGCGCCTCGATGCCCTTGGTCAGGCTGACCAGGTACTTGCCGCGCAGCAGCTCGGCGTGGGGCGCCAGCACGCTGCGCAGGGCGCTCGATGGCAGGGCGACGAAGACCAGGTCGCTGGCCTGCAAGGTAGCCAGCAGGTCGTTGACCGGCTCGACGCCGTCCTTCAGGCGGATACCCTTGAGGTAGCGCGGGTTCTCGCGGTTGACGCGCATCGCCTCGGCCTGCTCCGGGTCGCGCATCCATTGGCGCACCGGCACACCGTTCTCGGCCAGCAGGTTCGCCACGGCGGTGCCGAAGCTGCCGCCTCCCAGAACTGCAACAGGTTGCTGTTCAGTCATAATCGATCCGTTAAAGCCATTGATGAAGTGGCGACCCGCTCATTATACGGCTCGCCTGCTACAGAGCCAGTATCAGTGCCGGTCCCTTCGCGGGTAAACCCGCTTCCACAGAGCCTGCACATGTTTCAAAACCTGTGAATGACCTGTGGGAGCGGGTTCACCCGCGAAGAGGCCGGCAAATCCGCTGCAGATCACTGGAAAAACCCCCAAGGTCAGTTACCATGCCTGTTTCAATCCTGAGACAAGGCTGTCCTGTGTTCCCTGGCACGCCCCCGTACCCTCGCCTGCTGTTGCTGACCGCCCTGCTCGGCGGCTCGGCCGTGGCCGATGACCTGTTCGTCGACAACACCGACCTGCCGCAGGTTCTGACCGCCACGCGCCTGAAACAATCCCCGGCGGCGGTACCGGGCAGCATGACCGTGCTCGACAGCGAGCTGATCCGTGCCAGCGGCGCCCGCGACATTCCCGAGCTGCTGCGCCTGGTGCCAGGCATGATGATCGGCTACGGCGCCGGCAACCAGCCGACGGTCAACTACCACGGCAGCAACGTCAGCGACGCCCGGCGCATGCAGGTGCTGATCGACGGCCGCTCGGTGTACCGCGCGGGCCTGGCCACGGTGGACTGGAGCGACATCCCGGTGGCGATCGAGGACATCGAGCGCATCGAGGTGTTCCGCGGCCCCAACACCGTCAGCTACGGCGCCAACGCGCTGATGGCGGTGGTCAACATCCTCACCCGCAACCCGGCCGACAGCCACGGCACGCGGATGAAGCTGACCCGCGGCCAGGATGGCATCGACGACTACTACCTCAGCCACGGCTTGGGCTGGGACGGCGGCGACCTGCGCCTGTCGGTGTCGGGCCAGCGCGACGACGGTTTCGACAGCAACCAGTACGGCCAGGACTACCGCGACAGCCGCCGGGCGAACCGCTTCAACCTCAGCGTCAGCCACACCCTGGCGCCGGACCAGACCCTGGAATGGCAGCTGGCGGCCAAGGAAGGCAGCAACCAGCGGCCCTACACCTACCAGGCGGTGTTCCCCTACGTCACCCAGCGCGGCGACAACGCCGACGTCAACGCCAAGGACTACGCCGGCTCGGTGCGCTGGAACATCGACTTCAACCCTGAGCACAGCCTGTACGTGCAGGGCTCGGCCCAGCATTTCGACCGCCAGCAGGTGTGGCGTGCCTGCGACGCGGCGCTGTCGTTCAGCCCGGAGCTGACGCGCTTGTGGCAGTTGAACCCGGACTTCGCCGAAAAGGTCGCGCGCGGCGCCAACAACCCGCCCAACAGCAGCAACCCGGTGGAACAGGCGCTGGTCGATGCGATCAAGGACCAGTGGAACAACCAGGGCGGCAAGAACGTGGTCTGCGGCGACGTCGACCAGAGCACCCGGGAAACCCGCTACGACCTGGAAATCCAGGACACCCTGAGCCTCACCGACAACCTGCGCCTGCTCAGCGGCATGAACTACCGCTATGACCGCGCCGATTCGCAGACCTACTTCAACGGCAGCATCGACGACCGCACCTGGCGCCTGTTCGGCCAGCTGGAATGGCGCGCCGACGAGCACTGGATCGTCCAGGGCGGGGCGATGTTCGAGGATTCGCAGCTCTCGGGCAGCTCGCTGACCCCGCGCATGGCGGTCAACTACCTGATCACCCCGCGCCATGGCCTGCGCGCGGTGTACTCCGAGGCGGTACGGTCGCCGGACATGTTCGAGAACAACGTCAACTGGAGCTACACGGTCCGCAACCTGACCCCGGCCGCGTTCGGCCAGAACAACGCCCAGTACTTCGTCAAGACCCGCGGCCCGGGCAACCTCGACCAGGAACGCATGCGCTCGCGCGAGCTCGGCTACAACGGCTATTTCAGCGATATCGACCTGAGCATGGACGTGAAGCTGTTCTACGACGAAATCACCGGCATGATCAGCGAGCCGCTGAAGAACAACCAGTACATCGCCAGCAATGCCAACAAGTCGCGCTTCACCGGCAGCGAGGCGCAGTTCGACTGGCGCGCCACCCAGCAGGACCGCCTGCGCCTGACCTACGCCTACGTCGATGCCTGGGCCAGCAACCCGGCCGACCGCCGCCTCAGCGCGCGCAACAGCGGCTCGGCCGGGTGGATGCGCGAATGGGGCGCGGGCTGGTCGAGCGCGCTGTTCTACTACGGCGACGACGCCCTCAACACCTACCGCTACGAACGCATTGACCTGCGCGTGGCCAAGCGCTTCAAGGTCGCCGGCAGCAACCTCGAGCTGGCGGCCTTGTGGCAACAGCGCCTGGACGACCAGCCGACCACGGTCGAGCAGAACCGCTACGACAGCCGCCACCGCCTGAGCGTGAGCGCGGAGCTGGAATTCTGATGGCCCGCCTGCTGCGGGTGCTGCTGCTCTGCCTGTGGCCACTGGGTTCGCTGTCTGCCAGCGAAATCCTCCTGGTCGGCGGCGAAGACCAGCCCGGCATCCGCAGCTTCGTCGTGGCCCTGGAAAAACGCCGGGGCCACGACCAGGTGCGCTTCCAGACGGTCGCCGAACTGCCCCGCCCCGGCCAGCTCAAGGCCGACCTGCGCCTGGTGCTGCTCGACAATGCCGCCCTCGACTGGCGCCTGGGCGAAAACGCCGGGCCACCGGCCCTGGCCATGCGCATCAACCGGGTGCAGGCCGAACAGCGCCTGGGAAAGTCGCGGCCCGCCTACCTGACCCTGCTGTGGAGCGATCCGCCGCTGGCGCGCCAGCTGCGCCTGGCGCGCTACCTCTTGCCACAGGCCCAGCGCATTGGCGTGCTGTACGGTGAGCACAGCCACTTCCTGCTCGACGAACTGCGCCAGGCCGCCCGCCCGCTGGGCCTGGAGATCGTCGCCCAGGACTGGCCCGACCAGCGCGACAGCCGCCCGTTGCAGCACCTGCTGGGCGGCAGCGACGTGCTGCTGGGCATCGATGATCCCGACCTGTACAACTCCACCACCGCGAAGAACGTGCTGCTCAGCAGCTACGGCCGGCAGATGGCATTGATCGGCCCCAACGCCGGGTTCGTCCGCGCCGGTGCCCTGGCCAGCACCTTCAGCGACCAGGACGACTGGCTGGCGGTACTCGACCAGTTGCTCGACCAGCCCCCGGCGCGCTGGCCGCGCAGCCTGTACCCGGCGCGCTTCGGCGTCAGCGGCAACCAGCAGGTGGCACGCGCCCTGGGCCTCGAGCCGATCGACCCGACCGCCACTGCCAAGGCCCTGGCCGAAGGAGAGCCCACCCCATGAGCAAACGCCTGAGCTGGGACATCCACACCCGCACCCAGATCATCAGCCTGGGCCCGGCGCTGCTGCTGACCTTGCTGCTGATCAGCTTCTTCACCTTCGTGCGCATCCAGGACTTGCGCCAGGAGCTGAACCACACCGGGCAACTGATCGCCAACCAGCTGGCGCCGGCGTCCGAATACGGTGTCATCTCCGGTAACAATGAAGTGCTCGAAGGGCTGATGCGCGCCACCCTGAGCATCCCCCATGTACGCTTCCTGGAAGTGCAGGACAGCCGCAACCACATCCTGGTGTATGTCGAGCAGTCGGATGAAAGCAGCAACCGCGCGCAGCAGGTGGAAGTGTTCCAGGCGCCGATCCGCCTGCAACAGATCCGCCTGGACAGCGACTTCCTGCAACAGGGCAAGGCCCCTGCCCCGGCCCCGGCCATCGGCGACGACTACCTGGGCCGGGTGATCGTCGGCATGTCCGACGATGCCTTCAGCCAGCGCCAGCAGGAAATCGTCATCAAGGCGGCGATCCTGGCGCTGTTCGCCCTGCTGTTCACCTTCCTCCTGGCGCGCCGCCTGGCCCTGAGCCTGGCCAAGCCGATCAGCGACATGGGCCATGCGGTGAAGGCCATCCAGCAGGGCGAGTACAACGCCCCG
Source organism: Pseudomonas sp. NPDC089401 (assembly GCF_044749485.1). Taxonomy (NCBI): domain Bacteria; kingdom Pseudomonadati; phylum Pseudomonadota; class Gammaproteobacteria; order Pseudomonadales; family Pseudomonadaceae; genus Pseudomonas; species Pseudomonas sp. NPDC089401. The sequence goes on from NZ_JBIVIA010000014.1 coordinate 86,707, forward strand.
CTACCGGTGGTCGATGACAGCGAACTGGGCCACCTGGCGCGCCACATCAACAACCTGGCCGCCGCCCTGGACCAGGCCAGCGCCGAACAGAAACAGGCCATCGCCGAGCTGATCCAGGCCCGCGAGGAGGCCGAACAGGCCAACGGCGCCAAGTCGGAATTCCTGGCGATGATGAGCCACGAGCTGCGCACGCCGATGAACGGCGTGCTGGGCATGCTGCAACTGCTGGAAACCACCCAGCTGACCAGCGAGCAGGCCGACTACACGGCGGTGGCCAGCGAGTCCACCGGGCACCTGCTGAAGGTGATCAACGACATCCTCGACTTCTCGCGGATCGAGCGCACCACCCTGCAACTGGAGCACATCGATTTCAACCTCGGCGAGCTGATCGCCAGCAGCGTGCTGTCGTTCCAGCACAGCGCCCAGCAGCGCGGCCTGGACCTGCACCTGCAACTGCCTGCCGGCGACACCCCGACCCTGGTGACGGGCGACCCGACGCGGATCCGCCAGATCCTCCTGAACCTGGTGGGCAATGCGCTGAAGTTCACCGAGCGCGGCCAGGTCCAGGTGCAAGCCCACTGGCAGGCGCTGGACCGCGAGCTGCTGTGGTTCACCTGCAGCGTGCGCGACACCGGCATCGGCATCGACAGCGAGCGCCTGGAGATGATGTTCGTCGCCTTCCAGCAGGCCGACAGCTCGATTTCCCGGCGCTATGGCGGCACCGGCCTGGGCCTGTCGATCGCCCGCACCCTGGCCGAGCGCATGGGCGGCAAGCTGCGTGGCGAGAGCCGCGAGGGGCTGGGCTCGACCTTCACCCTGGAAATGCCGCTGCCCCTGGCCACCCCGGCGCCGGCCGCGGTGCCGGGCGCGCCGCTGGCCGGCGGCCTGGTGGAGGTCGGCGCGCGGATCCTGCTGGTGGAGGACAATCCGGTCAATCAGAGCGTCATCGAGGCCATGTTGCGCAGCCTGGGGCTGGAAGTCAGCGTCGCCCACGATGGCCAGCAGGCCATCGACCAGGTCGGCCAGCAGCGCTTCGCCGCCGTGCTGATGGATTGCCGCCTGCCGGAAGTGGACGGCTACGAAGCCACCCGGCGCATCCGCCAGCTCCCGGGGGGTGGCGAGTTGCCGATCATCGCCCTGACCGCCAATGCCTTGCAGGGCGACCGCGAGCGCTGCATGGCCGCCGGCATGAACGATTACCTGAGCAAACCGTTCCGCCGCACCGAGTTGCAGCGGGTTTTACAGCGCTGGTTACCCGGCCGGACAGCCGCGACTGGCGATAAATGCTAAAGTGCGGCAGTCTTAAACACTGGACAGGACCTTCTTCGGCCCTGAAAATAGACGTTTCAGTGCACACCTGTACTTCTTTCGCCAGGTGCGCTGTGACTTTCACCACAACGCAATAGTCTACCTGTAGGCTACCGCCCCGGACTCGTATCGGGCCGGTCGGGAAGATTCGTCCCCTGCCACAGGGGGTTATTGAGGAGCTCGCATGACCAAACAACACGCCTTTACTCGGGAAGACCTGCTGCGCTGCAGTCGCGGTGAGCTGTTCGGCCCAGGTAATGCGCAACTGCCCGCGCCGAACATGCTGATGGTCGATCGCATCACCCACATCAGCGAAGAAGGCGGCAAGTACGGCAAAGGTGAATTGGTCGCCGAGCTGGATATCACCCCGGACCTGTGGTTCTTCGCCTGCCACTTCGAAGGCGACCCGGTGATGCCGGGCTGCCTGGGCCTCGACGCCATGTGGCAGCTGGTCGGCTTCTTCCTCGGCTGGCAAGGCCTGCCGGGCCGTGGCCGGGCACTGGGTTCGGGCGAAGTGAAATTCTTCGGCCAGGTATTGCCTACCGCCAAGAAAGTCACCTACAACATCCACATCAAGCGCGTCCTGAAGGGCAAGCTGAACATGGCCATCGCCGATGGCTCGGTCAGCGTCGACGGCCGCGAGATCTACACGGCCGAAGCCCTGCGGGTCGGCGTGTTCACCTCCACTGACAATTTCTAAGGGTTATTCGCATGCGCCGCGTCGTTATCACTGGTCTGGGCATCGTATCGTGCCTGGGCAATGACAAAGCTACTGTCACCGAAAACCTGCGCAACAGCCGTCCGGGTATCCGCTACAACCCGGAATACAAGGAAATGGGGCTGCGTAGCCAGGTTTCCGGGTCCATCGACCTCAACCTCGAAGAACTGATCGACCGCAAGGTCTACCGCTTCGTCGGCCACGCCGCTGCCTACGCCTACCTGGCGATGCAGGACGCGATCAAGGACGCCGGCCTGAGCGAAGAGCAGGTTTCCAACCCGCGTACCGGCCTGGTTGCCGGCTCCGGCGGCGCCTCGACCCTGAACCAGATGGAAGCGCTGGACACCCTGCGCGAGAAGGGCGTCAAGCGCGTCGGCCCGTACCGCGTCACCCGCACCATGGGCAGCACCGTGTCGGCCTGCCTGGCCACGCCGTTCAAGATCAAGGGCATCAACTACTCGATCTCCTCGGCCTGCGCCACCTCCGCACACTGCATCGGCACCGCCCTGGAGCAGATCCAGTGGGGCAAGCAGGACATCGTCTTCGCCGGTGGCGGTGAAGAAGAGCACTGGAGCCAGTCGTTCCTGTTCGATGCCATGGGCGCCCTGTCGACCAAGCGCAACGAAACCCCGGAACTGGCTTCGCGCGCCTACGACGCCGACCGTGATGGCTTCGTCATCGCTGGCGGCGGCGGCATGGTGGTGGTCGAGGAGCTGGAGCACGCTCTGGCCCGTGGCGCGAAGATCTATGCCGAAATCGTCGGCTACGGCGCGACCTCCGACGGCTACGACATGGTCGCCCCGAGCGGCGAAGGCGCCATCCGCTGCATGCAGCAGGCGCTGTCCACCGTCGACACCCCGATCGACTACCTGAACACCCACGGTACCTCGACTCCGGTCGGTGACGTTGCGGAAATGAAAGGTGTGCGTGAAGTGTTCGGCGCCAACGCACCGAAGATCAGCTCGACCAAGAGCCTGTCCGGCCACTCGCTGGGCGCCGCGGGCGTGCACGAGGCGATCTACTGCCTGCTGATGATGGAAAACGACTTCATCGCCGGCTCCGCCAACATCGACGAACTGGACCCTGAAGTGGCCGACCTGCCGATCGTGCGCAAGACCGAAGACGCCAAGCTCACCACTGTGATGAGCAACAGCTTCGGCTTCGGCGGCACCAACGCCACCCTGGTGCTCAAGCGCTGGGAAGGCAAGTAAGACGCTGCTGCGGTAGATGAAAACGCCCCGACTGGTTCGGGGCGTTTTCTTTTGTGCCTGCCTGTGCCGGCCTCTTCGCGGGTAAACCCGCTCCCACAGGGATATCATTGCCCTCAGGCCCTGTGCTATTCCTGTGGGAGCGGGTTTACCCGCGAAGAGGCCGGCACAGGTCAACGCGGCTTGGGCAAGACGGCCAGGAAGTTATCCCGGGCTACCTTGTTGGCAACATCTTCCGGCAAGGCATCCAGAAACGGCCTGAAACCGTGCATCTGCTCGCCCACACTGCCAAACCGCCCCACCACATCCGACCCCAGCATGAACCGCTCCGGGAAGCGCTCGACCAGCGCCAGCCATTCCTGGCGCGGCACGCCCTGCTCATCCAGCAAATATGGCTGCAGCACGCTCCACGACAGATCCACATACAAGTTCGGGTAATCCGCCAGCAACCGCGTCAGCACCGGCAGGAGAAAATCCATCTGCGTCTGGTGCCGGTGGATCTCCATGCTGCTCCCGGCATGCGCCCAGATGAAGCGGGTATGCGGGTGATTGCGCAAAGGCTCCTCGATCTCCGCCAGGTACAGCGGATTGCGTTCGCGCTTGGAGGTGATGTTGGAATGCACCAGCACCGGCATGTCGCGCTCGGCGGCCAGGTGATAGATGCGGGTCATGGCCTCGTTGTTGGCCCGTGGCGTGTCACCACTGGTCAGTGCGGTCAGGTCGTCATGGCGGGTGAACACTTCACCGATGCCCTGCCACAGGCCCGGGTTGAGTTCGAGCATGCGCTCGATATGGCTGACGGCATTCTTGTCCACCGGGTTGAAACCAGTCAGAAACGGATGGAAACGCTTTTTCTGATCGGCAGGCAGCTTTTCCAGCGCCGCCGCCACATAGGTATCCGTGGCGCTGTACCAGTAGGCATCGGCATCGTCGCCGGCATAGTAGCGTGGGCGCTTGGGCTCGTCTTCGTGCCATTTCTTGGCCACGGGGATGCCCGAGATCATCGAGTGCTCCACACCGGCCTCGTCCATGGCCTTGAGCAGCGCCGGCATGCCTTCGGTTTCCTGGAAGAAGTCCAGGTAATGCAGGTGGGCGTCACTGAAGCGGTAGTCACGGGCCTCTGCCATCGGGCATAGCCAGGCGGACAACAACATGCAGGCCAGCGCTCTGGCGATCATGGGCAGTTTCCTGTCGGTAGCCTCAGCAGGGTAGACCGGCACCCACCCGCAACGGTTCAGCAATGCGCGGCAAAACGCTATGCTGGGCGCATCTGCCACCCTTGCTGGAGCCTCCCATGAGCAGCCCCCTGGTCATCCGCCCACGCGCCGAATCGGTCGAGGGCCAGCCGATCCTGCGGCCACTGCCCTCGGCCCAGTGTCGCAGCGTCGGGCCGTTCGTGTTCTTCGATCACATGCTCGAGACCGACTATGCGCCCGGGCATGGCATGGACATCCGCCAGCACCCGCATATCGGCCTGTCGACCCTGACCTATCTGTTCGAAGGGGCCATTCTGCACAAGGACAGCCTGGGCTCGGAACAGCATGTACTGCCAGGGGATGTGAGCTGGATGACTGCCGGCCACGGCGTGGCGCATGTCGAGCGCACCCCGGAGGATGCACTGGCCCATGGCTCGCGCCTGCATGGGCTGCAGGTGTGGCTGGCGTCGCCGCGCGAACATGAGCAGGGCGAGCCGAGCTACAGCCACCATCCGGCCGCCAGCTTGCCGGTCAGCGACAGCCTGGGGGTGCGGATCTGCATGATTGCCGGCAGCGGTTTCTGCCTGGAATCACCGGTGCCAGTCCTCTCCCCTACCCTCTATGCGAAGGTGCAGATGCAGCCGGCGACCACTCTGGTGGTGCCTGCCGAGCATGCGCAGCGGGCGCTGTACCTGCTCGATGGCGATTTGCTGATGGACGACGAGCAGGTCGAACCTTGCAGCCTGGTGGTGCTGCCGGAGGGTGAGGACGTGACATTGTATGCGGACGAGGAGTGCCAGCTGGTGCTGATTGGCGGGGCACCGCTGGATGGGCCGCGGCGGATGAACTGGAATTTCGTGGCCAGTGATGGGGAGTTGATCGAGCGGGCTCGGGCCAGGTGGGCTGCGGGGGATTGGCCGGTGGTGCCGGGGGAGACCTCCCGGATCGAGCTGCCCCGCTGATTTTGGGGCTGCTCTGCAGCCCATTCGCGGGTAAACCCGCTCCCACAGGGAACGCATCGCCGTCAAGGGTTGCACTGTACTTGTGGGAGCGGGTTTACCCGCGAATGGGCCGCACAGCGGCCCCCTGCGGCCTCAGCGTGGGAACACTTCGCTCAGCAGGTTGTGCATCGCGCGGAACGCTCGCTCCGAGGTGCGGCGGTCATACTGCATCTTGCCCGGCACATTGGCATGCGGGTCGGTGAACGAGTGCACCGCGCCGCCGTAGCTGACCAACTGCCAGTCGACCTTGGCGGCATTCATCTCGGCCTCGAACGCCGGCAGCTGCTCGCCTGGCACCAGCGGGTCGGAAGCCCCGTGCAGCACCAGCACCGAACCCTTGATGCGCTTGGCATCTTCCGGGGTTGGCGTATCCAGGTTGCCGTGGAACGACACCGCCGCCTTCAGGTCGGCACCCGCGCGCGCCAATTCCAGGGCACAGCAGCCACCGAAGCAGAAACCGAACGCCGCCACCTGGCCTGGCTCCAGCAGCGCCTTGGACTGCCCCAGCAACTGCGCCAGGGCTTCCTGCATGCGCTTGCGCAGCTCGCCACGGTCGTTCTTCAGCGGCATCATCGCCGCCCCTGCCTCGTCGGCATTGGACGGACGCACCGATTGCCCGTACAGGTCGGCAATCAGTACCACGTAGCCCTTCTCGGCCACTTCCTTGGCGATGCGCTCGGCGCCCTCGCCAATGCCCATCCAGTTCGGCGCCATCACCAGGGCCGGACGACCCAGCGCGCCCGGCTCATAGACCAGGCGGCTTTCATAGGTTTTGCCAGACAGGTGATAGACCAGCGATTCGACGATTACCTTGCTCATCAAGCACTCCTTAAGGCACTTTCATTAAACGATCCGCCATGAAAAAAGCCCGCCGAAGCGGGCTTTCATGTGCATCAACTCAAGCAGACAGCTCGACCAGCAGCTTGTTCAGGCGACGAACGTAGGCCGCCGGGTCCTTCAGGCTGTCACCGGCCGCAAGCGCGGCCTGGTCGAAGAGAATGTGCGACAGCTCGGCAAAGCGGTCTTCGCTCTGCTCGTTGTCGAGCTTCTCGATCAGCGGGTGGGTCGGGTTGAATTCGAAGATCGGCTTGGAATCCGGCACCTTCTGCCCGCTGGCTTCGAGGATCTGGCGCATCTGCAGGCCCAGGTCCTGCTCGCCGATGGCGAGGATCGCCGGCGAGTCGGTCAGGCGATGCGACACACGCACTTCGGCGACGCTGTCACCCAGGGCACCTTTGAGGCGCTCGACCAGGCCTTCCTTGTCCTTGGCGACTTCTTCCTGGGCCTTCTTGTCCTCTTCGGAGTCCAGCTTGCCCAGGTCCAGGTCGCCACGGGCGACGTCGACGAACTGCTTGCCATCGAATTCGCTGAGGTAGCTCATCAGCCACTCGTCGATGCGGTCGGTCAGCAGCAGGACCTCGATGCCTTTCTTGCGGAAGACTTCCAGGTGCGGGCTGTTCTTGACCTGCGCGTACGACTCGCCGGTGAGGTAGTAGATCTTGTCCTGGCCTTCTTTGGCGCGGGCCAGGTAGTCGGCCAGGGCGACGCTCTGCTCGCCGCTGTCGTCCTGGGTGGAAGCGAAGCGCAGGAGGCCTGCGATCTTCTCCTTGTTGGCGAAGTCTTCGGCCGGGCCTTCCTTCAGCACCTGGCCGAAGTTCTTCCAGAAGCCCTTGTACTGCTCGGGCTCGTTCTTCGCCAGCTTCTCCAGCATGTCCAGCACGCGCTTGGTCAGCGCGGTCTTCATCGAGTCGATGATCGGGTCTTTCTGCAGGATCTCGCGGGACACGTTCAGCGACAGGTCGTTGGAATCGACCACGCCCTTGATGAAACGCAGGTACAGCGGCAGGAACGACTCGGCCTGGTCCATGATGAACACGCGCTGCACGTACAGCTTCAGGCCGCGTGGTGCTTCGCGCTGGTACAGGTCGAACGGCGCGCGGGCCGGGACGTACAGCAGGGAGTTGTATTCGAGCTTGCCTTCGACCTTGTTGTGGCTCCAGGCCAGCGGGTTTTCGAAGTCATGGCCGATGTGCTTGTAGAACTCCTGGTATTCCTCGTCCTTCACTTCGGAACGGGAACGGGTCCACAGGGCACTGGCGCGGTTGACGGTTTCCCATTCCTGCGCAGGCGCCTGTTCGCCTTCGGCGGCCTCGGCCTCCTTGGGCAGCTCGATCGGCAAGGCGATGTGGTCGGAGTACTTCTTGACCACGTTGCGCAGGCGCCAGCCATCGGCGAACTCCTGCTCTTCCTTCTTCAGGTGCAGGACGATACGGGTACCGCGCGCTGGCTTGTCGAGGGTGGCGACCTCGAACTCGCCCTCGCCCTTCGACGACCAGTGCACGCCCTCGGCGGCCGGCTGGCCGGCGCGACGGCTGTAGACATCGACCTTGTCGGCGACGATGAAGGCCGAGTAGAAGCCCACGCCGAACTGACCGATCAGGTGCGAATCCTTCTTCTGGTCGCCGGTGAGGTTCTTCATGAAGTCGGCGGTGCCGGACTTGGCGATGGTGCCCAGGTGGGCGATCACGTCTTCGCGGCTCATGCCGATGCCGTTGTCCTCGAGGGTCACGGTGCCGGCGTCCTTGTCGAAGCTCAGGCGGATCTTCAGGTCGGCGTCATCCTCGAACAGTTCCGGCTTGGCCAGCGCCTCGAAACGCAGCTTGTCGGCAGCGTCGGAGGCGTTGGAAATCAGCTCGCGCAGGAAGATTTCCTTGTTCGAGTACAGCGAATGGATCATGAGGTGCAGCAGCTGCTTTACCTCGGTCTGGAAGCCCAGCGTTTCTTTTTGAGTCTCCACACTCATGGTCTTCAAAACTCCGATCTGATGGCAGTGGCGCCGGGCGGCCGGTATGGCCTGCGTTTGGCGGATGTCATTCAGATGGGGGCTGCCCGGACGATTTCAAGGGCTTTTCCGGTTCGATCTTGAAATGCGCGCGGGCGGTGGCGATCGGCGACTGGCGGTCGCCCTGCCAGGCGGTGATCGCGACGTTGGTCACCCGCCGGCCCTGGCGCCACAGCTGGCACTGGGCGTAGGTGTCGCGAAAGTGCCCGGCGCGCAGGTAATCGATGGAGAAATCGATGATTTTCGGGATGCTCGCGCTTTCGCTGTAGATCAGCAGGTACAGCGCCGCGGACAGCTCCATGAAACCGGCGATGACACCGCCGTGGATGGCCGGCAGCAACGGGTTGCCGATGTTGTCCGCATTGGCGGGCAGGCGAAACAGCAGGTCGTCGCCCTGGCGCTGGCACTCGATGCCGATCAGGCCGGCATACGGGATCAACGCCAGCAAGGGGCCGTAATCACCAACGGCGTGGGCGGCATTCAACTGCCGGCGAATGTCTTCAGGGATCATGCACCGCCCTCCTTCAGGCTGTTGCCGAAGCGGATGCCGCCCTTGATCTCCTGGCCCAGGCGCATGAAGGTGCCGACCACCTGGCAGATCGGCTGCTCGGGGTCGTCCTGGTAGGCGCTGCCACGGGTAAAGATCACATCGCGGGTTACCCGGTAACACTGGGCATGGCCATGGATGTCCTTGCCGGCTTGTGCCGGGTGCATGTAGTCGATGCGCAAGTCCAGGGTCGGGCACACCTCGAAACGCGGTAGCACGCACAGGGTGGCCATGCCGCAGGTGGTGTCCATCAGCGTGGTCAAGGCGCCGCCGTGTACGGCGCCGGTCTGCGGGTTGCCGACGATCGCGGGTGACCAGGGCAGTATCAGGGTCATGCCATCGGCATCGGCATGGGCCACACGCATCTGCAGCCGTTGACAGTGTTTGAGCGCCGAGAGAAATCGCTCGGCCATGGCCTGCAAGTTTGAATCGTTCATAGGCTGTTTCCGTGATGAGCGCCGCTGTGGCATAAAATCGCTGGAAAGTCTATCTGGCACACTGCGTTATATATCTTTCAAACACACGGAACTTATCCCCCGGGGCCGAACTCGAAGGAACAACTCAAGTTATTCCACCAAGGAGAAACACCCCCATGCGTAAACCTTTTGCTTTTGCTCTGATGCTGGCTGCTGCCATGGGCCTGGCTGCTTGCGATAAAGCGAGCGAAGACAAAGCCCAGGACGCACAAGAACACCGTGAACAAGCCCAGGAAAAGATGGGTGATGCTCAGGATAAGATGAACGACGCCGCCAAGGAAAACGCCGAAGCCGCCAAAGATCAGGCCGAAGCCGAGCAGAAAGCCGCTGAAGAAGCCGCCCCGGCTACTCCGGCGCCTGCCACCCCGGCTGAACCTGCCAAGCAGTAATAAGCCCACACAAAAAAACCCGACATCTGTCGGGTTTTTTTGTGCCTGGCATTTAACGATTAAACGTTTCAGTTAACCGTATTGGAACTTTCCTTGAGCCCTTCTGTCGGGGCACTTTCAGTCGGCGTGAATACCATCACGTCCAGCACATCGGAATGAAACTCGCGGCGATAAAGAATGAGCACCACACCGACACTTACGACCATGAACAACCAGGGGCTGATGAACCAGGTGAGCATGGCCATGCCGAAATAGTAAGAACGCAGGCCGAAGTTGAACTGGTTGGCCGCCAGCGACAACACCCGCGCCGCGCGCATGGCGAAGGCCTTGCGCTCCAGTTCGTTGACCAGCCGCTCGCCGATCATCGGCGCCGAGCCGAGCACCACGGCCGCAAAGTTGTATTGACGCATGCACCAGCTGAAGGTGAAGAAGGCATAGACGAACACCATGGCCAGGCACAGCAGCTTGATTTCCGACATGCCCTGGGAGGCCTGCTGTACCAGCGGCAGGTCAGCCAGCAGCGACAGGGCACGGTCCGAGGCGCCGAGCACGGTAAGGATGCCGGCGAGGATGATCAGGGTGCTGGAGGCGAAGAACGAGGCGTTGCGCTCGAGGTTGCCGATCACGCTGGCGTCGGCGATGCGGTTGTCGCGCAGCAGCATGCGGCGCATCCAGTCTTCCCGGTACAGGTGCAGCACGCTGGCCAGGCACGCGGTGTCGCGGCCCTTCCAGATGGCGTAACGGGTGTAGCCGCCCCAGCACAGCGCGAACCAGCAGGCGGCCAGGAGGTTGTGGAGGTTGCTTTGGATGAAGTTCATGCAGGGTTCCGGAGGGGCCAAGTGCACAAAGGGTAGAGTCCGGGATTCGACGTTGGCTAGCGGCAAAAGGCACACCCTGTGCGCGGAAATTTGCACTTGTGCTGAGGGCCTCTTCGCGGGTGAACCCGCTCCCACAGGGACCGTGCAAGCCTCACAGGCAGCACTGCACCTGTGGGAGCGGGTTCACCCGCGAAGAGGCCGGCACAGGTAACAAAAAGCCCCGCATCCTTGCGGATACGGGGCTTTCGAGTCTAGACCCTTGGAGAGCACCCTTCGGCTTGTGGCCGGTGCCGCCCTCGGGCTTCGACCTAGGCCATCAGGCCAGCGCCTCGCGCGGCTTGCCGAGCATGCGATCGCAGGCCACGGCTGCCACCAGCGTCACCACCGAAGGCACCAGCCAGGCCAGGCCCTGGTCGCTCAGCGGCAGGTGGGCCAGGACGTCCGGCAGGACATGGGCAATGTCGCTGCCCTTGATTGCATCGACCACGCCGAACACCAGCGACACCAGCATCACCGGCGCCAGGATGCGCGTCGGCGAGTTCCACAGGTCCTTCACGAAGCTCAGGCCGACCACCACGATGCAGGGTGGGTAGATGGCGGTGAGCACCGGGATCGAGAACATGATCAGCTTGGTCAGGCCGAGGTTGGAGATCAGCAGCGAGAAGCCGGCCAGGATCACCACCAGGGCGCGATACGACAGCGGCAGGATCTGGCTGAAGTACTCGGCGCAGGCGCAGGTCAGGCCGACCGCGGTCACCAGGCACGCCAGGGCGATCAGCACGGCGAGGAAGCCACTGCCCAGGGAGCCGAAGGTGTGCTGCACGTAGGCATGCAGGACGGCGGCACCGTTGGTGGCATCGGCGGCGATGTCGTGGCTGCCGGCACCGAGGCGGAACAGGCTGATGTAGACCAGGGCCAGGCCGACACCGGCGATCAGGCCGGCGATGATGGCGTAGCGGGTGATCAGTTTCGGCGACTCGACGCCGCGCGAGCGGATGGCGTTGACGATGACGATCCCGAACACCAGGGCACCCAGGGTGTCCATGGTCAGGTAGCCATCGGAGAAGCCCTTGGAGAACGCTGCGGCGGCATAGGCCGGCTGCGCTTCGCCAATGGTCCCGGCCGGCAGCGCGAAGGCAGCGATACCCAGCACCGCCAGGGCGATGATTTTCAACGGCGCGAGGAAGCGGCCGACGGTGTCGAGCAGCTTGCCCGGGTACATGGACACGGCCAGCACCACGGCGAAGTACACCAGGCTGTAGATGAACAGCGCAGTCGGGCTTTCACCAGTCAGCGGCGCGACGCCCACTTCGAACGACACGGTCGCGGTACGCGGGGTGGCGAACAGCGGGCCGACCGACAGGTAGCACACGGCCGCCAGCAGGCCACCGAAGAACTTGCCGATCGGGCTGCTCAGGGCATCCATGCCGCCACCGACCTTGGCCAGGGCGACCACGGTGATGACCGGCAGGCCAACCGCAGTGACCAGGAAGCCCAGGGCCGCCATCCATACGTGCGGGCCAGACTGCAGACCGACGATAGGCGGGAAGATGATGTTGCCGGCGCCTACGAAAAGCGCAAACGTCATAAAGCCAAGCGCCAGGATATCCTGGCCTTTCAGAACTTTCATTTAGGGTAGTACCACACTGCTGAAATCGGGATTCGAGAGGGGATTTCCCTTTGGATGAGGGGAAATGCTGCCCGGCTTGGTAGGCCAGACCCGTTTAGCGTGTCGTTCCCTTTTGGGGTACGGGCACAGAGTGAACGCGTAGATTAACCGTTTTACCCGGTAAACGCACTGATACAGTGCTGCTTGTCCGATGTGCGTACATGTTTGTCGTCTGCGTGACCGATGACTGTGGGAATTATCCTCGGATTGAAACAATCGTCTGCTTCAAAATTCCTATCTAACCCATCGAAAAATCCTCTTTGCAGGCCCGGCCTCTTCGCGGGTAAACCCGCTCCCACAGGAATAACCACCCGACCTGAAGGTGGTGATCCCTGTGGGAGCGGGTTTACCCGCGAAGAGGCCGGCACAGGCATACGCAACACCCAGAAACGACAAAGGCCACCCGAAGGTGGCCTCTGTGCGCGTGGGGGGTGTCGCTAAATTACTTCTTGGCTTCCCAGCCAGTCAGCTCGGCCAAGGCCTTGCCGATGTCAGCCAGGGAACGCACGGTTTTCACACCGGCGTCCTGCAGCGCAGCGAACTTCTCGTCCGCAGTTCCCTTGCCGCCGGAAATGATGGCGCCAGCGTGGCCCATGCGCTTGCCCGCAGGTGCGGTAACACCGGCGATGTAGGAAACCACTGGCTTGGTCACGTTGGCCTTGATGTAGGCCGCGGCTTCTTCTTCAGCCGAACCGCCGATCTCACCGATCATGACGATCGCTTCGGTCTTCGGGTCTTCCTGGAACAGCTTAAGGATGTCGATGAAGTTGGAGCCCGGGATCGGGTCACCGCCGATGCCGACGCAGGTCGACTGGCCGAAGCCGGCGTCGGTGGTCTGCTTCACAGCTTCGTAGGTCAGGGTGCCGGAACGCGAAACGATACCGACCTTGCCTGGCAGGTGGATGTGGCCTGGCATGATACCGATCTTGCACTCGCCCGGAGTGATCACGCCTGGGCAGTTAGGACCGATCAGGGTCACGCCCAGCTCGTCGCACTTGACCTTGGCATCCAGCATGTCCAGGGTAGGAATGCCTTCGGTGATGCAGACGATCAGCTTGATGCCGCCGAAGGCCGCTTCCAGGATCGAGTCCTTGCAGAAAGGAGCCGGAACGTAGATGACCGAAGCGTCAGCGCCGGTAGCTTCCACGGCTTCTTTCACAGTGTTGAACACTGGCAGGCCCAGGTGGGTGGTGCCACCTTTGCCTGGGGTCACGCCGCCAACCATCTTGGTGCCGTAGGCGATGGCTTGTTCGGAGTGGAAAGTACCCTGCGAGCCGGTGAAGCCCTGGCAGATGACTTTGGTATCTTTATTGATCAGGACGCTCATTACTTGCCCTCCGCAGCTTTGACAACTTGTTGAGCAGCGTCGGTCAGGCTGGTGGCCGCAATGATGTTCAAACCGCTTTCTGCCAGTACTTTAGCGCCCAGTTCGGCGTTGTTGCCTTCGAGGCGAACGACGACCGGAACTTTCACGCCGACTTCTTTCACTGCACCGATGATGCCTTCGGCAATCATGTCGCAGCGAACGATGCCGCCGAAGATGTTGACCAGAACGGCCGCGACATTGCTGTCGGACAGAATGATCTTGAACGCTTCGGTAACGCGCTCCTTGGTAGCACCGCCGCCCACGTCGAGGAAGTTGGCTGGCTTGCCGCCGTGCAGGTTGACGATGTCCATGGTACCCATGGCCAGGCCGGCACCGTTGACCATGCAGCCGATGTTGCCTTCGAGGGCAACGTAGTTCAGTTCGAACTTGGCGGCGTGGGCTTCACGGGCGTCGTCCTGGGACGGGTCGTGGAAGGTTTTCAGCTTCGGCTGACGGTACATGGCGTTGGCGTCGATGTTGATCTTGGCATCGAGGCAGTGCAGGTCGCCATCGGCCTTGATCACCAGCGGGTTCACTTCCAGCAGGGCCAGATCGTGATCCTTGAACAGCTTGGCCAGGCCTACGAAGATCTTGGCGAACTGTTGAACTTGCTTGCCTTCCAGGCCCAGCTGGAATGCCAGCTCGCGACCCTGGAACGGCTGAGCGCCAACCAGTGGGTCGATGGTAGCCTTGAGGATCTTCTCAGGAGTGTCGTGAGCGACTTTCTCGATGTCCACGCCACCTTCGGTGGAGGCCATGAACACGATACGGCGGCTCGAGCGGTCGACGACAGCGCCCAGGTACAGCTCTTTGGCGATGTCGGTGCAGGACTCGACCAGAATCTTGGAGACGGGTTGACCGTTGGCATCAGTCTGGTAGGTCACCAGATTCTTGCCCAACCACTGTGCAGCGAACGCCTTGGCGTCTTCCTTGCTGCGAACCAGCTTGACGCCGCCCGCTTTACCGCGACCACCTGCGTGAACCTGGGCTTTTACAACCCACTCGGAACCGCCGATCTTGTCGCAGGCTTCTGCTGCAGCTTCAGGGGTGTCGACTGCGAAACCCTTGGAAACTGGCAGGCCGTATTCAGCGAACAGCTGCTTACCCTGATACTCGTGAAGATTCATGCTTTTTACCGTCTTCGTTAGGTACTGCGCTTCGGCGCTGCGCCATTGCTGGCGCCGCACCACCTGTGACCATTGACCCCGGGTTTACCCGTGTAGTCCGGTCCGGCGAACGTTCCGCGGTGAGTCATGCACGCAAGACTCACGACGGGCAGCCCGCCGTGGTTTCTTATAATTAACGCTTCTTACGGTTGGCTACGTGAATGGCGCCGCCATTCACTGCCAGCGCTGCTTCATGCAGCGCTTCGGACAGGGTTGGATGGCTGAAGACCATCATGCCCAGATCCTCGGCACTGGTGCCGAATTCCATTGCGATTGCGCCCTGCTGTACCAGCTCGGCAGCGGACGGGCCAATCACGTGCACACCCAGGACGCGGTCGGTCTTGGCGTCGGCGATGACCTTGACGAAACCACCGGTGTCGTTGGCAGCCATCGCACGGCCGCTGGCCGCGAACGGGAAGGTGCCTACGTTAACCTCAACACCCTCGGCCTTCAAGGCTTGTTCGGTCTTGCCGACCCAGGCGATTTCCGGGTGGGTGTAGATGACCGAAGGGATCAGGTCGTAGTTCATCTGGGCCTTGTGGCCCTTGATGCGCTCGACGACCATGATGCCCTCTTCCGAGGCCTTGTGCGCCAGCATCATGCCGCGCACCACGTCACCAATGGCGAATACGCCTGGAACGCTGGTGGCGCAGTGATCGTCGACGAAGATGTAGCCACGCTCGTCGATGGTCACGCCGCTGTCCGAAGCCAGCAGCTCGGTGGTCACCGGGCGACGGCCGACCGCGACGATCAGCTTGTCGAAGGTGATCTTCTGCTCGCCTTCGGCGTTGGTGTAGGTCACTTCGACTTCGTTGCCGTTGACTTTCGAGCCGGTGACGCGCGCGCCCAGCTTGATGTCCAGGCCTTGCTTGGTCAGGGTCTTCTGGGCTTCTTTCGACACGGCGGTGTCGGCAGCCATCAGGAAGGTGTCCAGGGCTTCCAGGACGGTGACTTCGGCACCCAGGCGAGCCCATACCGAGCCCAGCTCCAGGCCGATCACGCCAGCACCGATCACGCCCAGGCGCTTCGGTACGGCCTGGAATTCCAGGGCGCCGGTGGAGTCGACGATGACGTTCTGGTCGACCGGAGCCGGCGGAATGTCGATCGGGCGCGAGCCGGAAGCCAGGATCACGTTTTCCGCTTCGATGACTTCGGTGGTGCCGTCAGGCTTGGTGACTTCGACCTTCTTGCCGGCCAGCAGCTTGCCGTGGCCCTGGATCGAGGTGACGCCATTGGCCTTGAACAGGGTGGCAACGCCACCGGTCAGGTTCTTGACGATGCCGGCCTTGCGGCCAACCATCGCAGCCACGTCCATCTTCACTTCGCCAGTGGAGATACCGTGGACGTTGAAGCTCTCTTTGGCTTCCTTGTATTTCCAGGAGCTGTCCAGCAGCGCCTTGGAAGGAATGCAGCCTACGTTCAGGCAGGTGCCGCCCAGGGCCAGCTTGCCCTCGGCGTCGGTGTACTTCTCGATACAGGCAGTCTTCAGACCAAGTTGTGCGGCCTTGATGGCAGCAACATAGCCGCCAGGACCTGCACCAATCACCACTACATCGAATTTCTGGGTCATAAAAGATTCCTTATCAGCTACAAGCTACAAGCCGCGAACCGCGCGGCATGGCTTCTCGCGAAGCCAGGCCCGGCACGGTACGCAGCCAGAGGGTTAGATGTCCAGCAGCAGGCGAGACGGATCTTCCAGCAGGTTCTTGATGGTGACCAGGAAGGTTACCGCTTCCTTGCCATCGATCAGGCGGTGGTCGTAGGACAGCGCCAGGTACATCATCGGGCGGATCACGACCTGGCCATTGACGGCCATCGGACGCTGGATGATGTTGTGCATGCCGAGGATCGCAGCCTGCGGTGGGTTGACGATCGGGGTCGACATCATCGAACCGAAGGTACCACCGTTGGTGATGGTGAAGGTGCCGCCGGTCATTTCTTCGATCGACAGTTTGCCGTCACGAGCCTTCTTGCCGAAGGTGGCGATGCCGTTCTCGATCTCAGCCAGGCTCATCGATTCGGCGTTACGCAGTACCGGTACCACCAGGCCACGGTCGCTGGAAACCGCAACACCGACGTCGGCGAAGCCGTGGTAGACGATGTCGTTGCCGTCGATCGAGGCGTTGACCGCCGGGAAGCGCTTCAGGGCTTCGGTGGCGGCCTTGACGAAGAACGACATGAAGCCCAGGCGCACGCCGTTGTGGGTCTTCTCGAACAGGTCCTTGTACTTCGAACGCAGGGCCATGACTTCGGTCATGTCGACTTCGTTGAAGGTGGTCAGCATCGCCATGTTGGACTGGGCTTCGACCAGACGCTCGGCGATCTTGGCGCGCAGGCGGGTCATCGGCACGCGCTTCTCGGTGCGGTCGCCAGCGGCGACGACAACCGGGGCAGCGGCAGCAGCGGCGGCGGCAGGCTTGGCAGCCGGAGCCGGGGCCGACTTCTTGTTGGCGACGGCAGCGACGACGTCTTCCTTGGTGATGCGACCGCCTTTGCCGGTGCCGGCAACGGTGGCCAGGTCGATGCCGTTCTCTTCAGCCAGCTTGCGCGCGGCTGGAGCGGCGACCGGGTCGTCTTCGCCAGCGTCGGCGGCAGCGGCAGCCGGGGCAGCAGCGGCCGGAGCGGCAGCTGGTGCGGCGGCGGCAGCGCCACCTTCAACGATCGAACCCAGCACTTCGTCGGACAGGACGGTGTCGCCCTCGCCTTTCACGATCGCGCCCAGCACGCCGTCGGCAGTGGCCAGCACTTCCAGGACGACCTTGTCGGTCTCGATGTCGACGATCAGGTCGTCACGCTTGACGGCTTCGCCCGGCTGCTTGTGCCAGGTGGCAACGGTGCCGTCGGCAACCGATTCCGGGAAGGTTGGGGCTTTGATCTCGATAGCCATTATCTGTGTTTCCTTAAATTCGGTTTCAGGTGCGCGAAGGCGTTAGACAGTGAAGGCGTCTTGCAGCAGTTTTTCCTGCTGTTCGGCGTGCTTCGAAGCGTAACCACAGGCTGGCGCGGCGGAAGCGTCGCGGCCGGCGTATTCCAGGACCAGTGCCTTGTTGTGGCGGCCCAGGATACGGCGCATGTGGTGCTGACTGCTGTACCAGGCGCCCTGGTTCATCGGTTCTTCCTGACACCAGACGGCGTGCTTGAGGTTGCTGTATTGCGCCAGGATTTCGACCAGGTCGTCTTCCGGGAACGGGTACAGCTGCTCCAGACGCAGGATCGCGATGTCTTCGCGGCCTTCGGCACGGCGTTTTTCCAGCAGGTCGTAGTAGACCTTGCCGCTGCACAGGACCAGGCGTTCGACCTTGGCCGGATCGATCGCGTCGATTTCCGGGATCACGGTCTGGAACGAGCCTTCTGCCAGGTCTTCCAGGGTCGAGATGGCCAGCTTGTGGCGCAGCAGCGACTTCGGCGTCAGGACCACCAGCGGCTTGCGCAGCGGGCGAATGACCTGGCGACGCAGCAGGTGGTAGATCTGTGCCGGGGTGGTCGGTACGCAGACCTGGATGTTGTGCTCGGCGCACAGCTGCAGGTAACGCTCCAGGCGCGCGGAGGAGTGCTCCGGGCCCTGCCCTTCATAGCCGTGTGGCAGCAGCATGGTCAGACCGCACAGGCGGCCCCACTTGTGCTCGCCGCTGGTGATGAACTGGTCGATCACCACTTGCGCACCGTTGGCGAAGTCGCCGAACTGGGCTTCCCAGATCACCAGCGCGTTTGGCGTGGTGGTCGAGTAGCCGTATTCGAACGCCAGCACGGCTTCTTCCGAGAGGAAGGAATCGTACAGGTCGAAACGCGGCTGGCCCGGGAACAGGTTCTTCAGCGGTACGTAGGTGCTGGCGTCCTTCTGGTTGTGCAGCACCGCGTGACGGTGCGAGAAGGTGCCACGGCCGATGTCCTGGCCGGTCATGCGGATCGGGTGACCTTCGAACTGCAGGGTGGCGTAGGCCATGGTCTCTGCATAACCCCAGTTGATCGGCAAGCCACCGGCCTGCATCTTCTGGCGGTCTTCGTAGATCTTCGCGACCTGACGCTGTACGACGAAGCCTTCCGGCAGCTCCAGCAGCTTGGCCGACAGGTCCTGCAGGGTCTTGAGGTCGAAGCGGGTGTCGTGACGCGCAGTCCAGGCATGGCCCAGGTATGGACGCCAGTCGACGAACAGCTCGCGGTTCGGCTCCTTGACCAGGCTCTTGACCACGTGCAGGCCGTTGTCCAGGGCGTTGCGGTACTCGTCGATCTTGGCCTGAGCGCGCTCGGCGTCGATGCGACCGGCCTGGATCAGGGACTCGGCGTACAGTTCACGGGTGGTGCGCTGCTTGGTGATCTGCTGGTACATCAGCGGCTGGGTGCCGTTCGGCTCGTCGGCCTCGTTGTGGCCGCGACGACGGTAGCAGACCAGGTCGATGACGATGTCACGCTTGAACTGCATGCGGTAGTCGACCGCCAGCTGGGTCACGAACAGCACGGCTTCCGGATCGTCACCGTTCACGTGCAGGATCGGCGCCTGGATCATCTTGGCGACGTCGGTGGCGTACTCGGTGGAGCGCGAGTCCAGCGGGTTGCTGATGGTGAAACCGACCTGGTTGTTGATCACGATGTGCACGGTACCGCCGGTCTTGAAACCGCGGGTCTGCGACATCTGGAAGGTTTCCATGACCACGCCCTGGCCGGCGAACGCAGCGTCACCGTGGATCGAGATCGGCAGTACCTTGTCGCCAACGGTGTCGTTGCGACGGTCCTGACGGGCGCGAACCGAACCTTCCACCACCGGCGAGACGATTTCCAGGTGGGATGGGTTGAACGCCATGGCCAGGTGGACTTCGCCACCGGAGGTCATCACGTTGGAGGAGAAGCCCTGGTGATACTTGACGTCACCGGAGCCCAGCTCGTTCATCTTCTTGCCTTCGAACTCGTCGAACAGCTCGCGCGGGCTCTTGCCGAAGGTGTTGACGAGCACGTTCAGGCGGCCACGGTGGGCCATGCCGATCACGACTTCCTTGGTGCCGTAGGAGCCGGAGCGCTGGATCATTTCGTCCAGCATCGGGATCAGGCTTTCGCCACCCTCCAGGCCGAAACGCTTGGTGCCCGGGTACTTGGTCCCCAGGTACTTCTCCAGGCCTTCACCGGCGGTCACGCGCTCGAGCAGGTGGGTCTGCACGTCGGCGGAGAATTCCGGACGGCCACGCACGCTTTCCAGACGCTGCTGGAACCAGCTGCGCTGCTCGGAATCGACGATGTGGGTGAACTCGGCGCCAATGGTGCGACAATATGTCTTCTGGAGTGCTTCTACGATCTCGCGTAGGCTCGCCTCCTCTTTGCCGATGAACAGGTCGCCGGCACGGAAGGTCGTATCAAGATCGGCATTGGTCAAGCCGTAGTGATTGATCGACAGGTCTACGGGCGCAGGGCGCTGCCACAACCCCAAGGGGTCGAGCTTGGCAGCCTGATGGCCGCGCATACGATAGGCCTGGATCAGTCGCAGAACTTCAACCTGCTTCTTCTCGTGTTCTGTGCTCACGCTCCCGGCGGAAACCGGTTGGGCGCGGCGCTGGTTCTTTGCCAGCAGTACGAAATGATCGCGGATCGTCGAGTGCGAAACGTCGGTAGCGGTGCTGCCGTCGGCGGGCAACTTCTGGAAGTAGGTGCGCCACTCTTCTGGCACAGCGTTAGGGTCGTGCAGGTAGAGCTCGTAGAGCTCTTCCACATATGCAGCGTTACCACCTGAAAGGTGGGCGCTATCCCACATGCGCTGCATCACGCTTTCTTGCATGCTTGGTCACCCTCGGTTAGGGGACTGATCGGCGAGAGCCACAGCAAACCTGGAAAAGTCCGAATAAAGCGACTGAACCACGCCACTTGGATCCTGCTGATTTTCCGGGTACCAGCCCGGAAAGCCCCTGCTGGTCTCATATCTTCATAGGTATCGAGCGCGGGCTTTGTGGGCCCTTGCCCAGGTTTTACCTCAGTGCGGGCTCACCACCCGCACCTCGGCTTACTGCAGTTACAACGCTTTGGATCAGGTGCCGCTTTGCAGCAGCATGTTACGTACGTGACCGATTGCCTTGGTCGGGTTCAGACCCTTCGGACAAACGTTGACGCAGTTCATGATCCCGCGGCAGCGGAACACGCTGAACGGGTCATCCAGGGACGCCAGGCGCTCCTGGGTCTTGGTGTCACGGCTGTCGGCCAGGAAGCGATAGGCCTGCAGCAGGGCGGCAGGGCCCAGGAACTTGTCCGGGTTCCACCAGAACGATGGGCAGGAGGTCGAGCAGCAGGCGCACAGGATGCACTCGTACAGACCGTCCAGCTTGTCGCGATCTTCCGGCGACTGCAGACGCTCGATGGCCGGAGCCGGGGTGTCGTTCTGCAGGAATGGCTTCACCTTCTCGTACTGCTTGTAGAAGATGCTCATGTCGACCACCAGGTCACGAATGACCGGCAGGCCTGGCAGCGGGCGCAGGATCAGCTTGTTGCCCTTGACCACGCCCGACAGCGGGGTGATGCAGGCCAGGCCGTTCTTGCCGTTCATGTTCATGCCGTCGGAACCGCAAACGCCTTCACGGCAGGAGCGACGGTACGAGAAACCTTCGTCCTTTTCCTTGATCAGCGCCAGCACATCGAGAACCATCAGGTCCTTGCCGCCGGTATCGACGTCGAACGACTCCATCTTGGGCGCCGAGTCGGTGTCCGGGTTGTAACGATAAACTTCGACTTTCAACATAGTAGCCACCCTTAGTAAGTCCGGACTTTTGGTTCGAAGGCTGGAACAGTCTTCGGCGCAAAGTTGACGCCACGCTTGGCAACGCGCTTCTCACCCGGGTAGTACAGGGTGTGGCACAGCCAGTTCTCGTCGTCACGGTCTTCGAAGTCTTCACGGGCGTGAGCGCCGCGGGACTCTTTGCGGGCTTCGGCCGCGATGGCGGTAGCTTCGGCGACTTCCAGCAGGTTCTGCAGCTCCAGCGCTTCGATACGCGCGGTGTTGAAGGCCTGGGACTTGTCGTTGATCTTGACGTTGGCGATGCGCTCGCGCAGGCCGGCCAGCTGCTCGATACCCTTCAGCATGTATTCGCCAGTACGGAATACACCGAAGTAGTTCTGCATGCAGCTCTGCAGCTCGCGCTTCAGGCTGGCAACGTCTTCACCCGTGGTACGCCCGTTGAGGTTGTTCAGGCGGCTCAGGGCAACATCGATGTCGGTGTCGCTGGCGTCGAGGTGCTCGATGCCGTCGCTCAGCGCCTTCTCCAGGTGCAGGCCGGCAGCACGGCCGAATACCACCAGGTCGAGCAGCGAGTTGCCGCCCAGACGGTTGGCACCGTGAACCGATACGCACGCCACTTCACCTACAGCGAACAGACCAGGAATGATGTGGTCCTTGCCTTCTTCGTCCATGGTGATGGCCTGGCCATGAATGTTGGTGGCAACGCCGCCCATCATGTAGTGGCAGGTCGGCACGACCGGAACCGGCGCAACGACCGGATCGACGTGGGCGAAGGTCTTGGACAGTTCGCAGATACCCGGCAGGCGGCTGTGCAGCACTTCCTCGCCCAGGTGGTCCAGCTTCAGCAGCACGTGGTCCTTGTTCGGGCCCACGCCGTTGCCGGCGATGATTTCCTTGACCATGGAACGGGCAACCACGTCGCGGCCAGCCAGGTCCTTCGCGTTCGGCGCGTAACGCTCCATGAAGCGCTCGCCGTGGGCGTTGATCAGGTAGCCACCTTCACCGCGGCAACCTTCGGTAACCAGTACACCGGCACCGGCGATACCGGTCGGGTGGAACTGCCACATCTCGATGTCCTGCACCGGCACGCCGGCACGCAGGGCCATGCCGATACCGTCACCGGTGTTGATCAGGGCGTTGGTGGTGGAGGCGTAGATACGACCGGCACCGCCAGTGGCCAGAACGGTGGCCTTGGACTTGATGTACATGGTTTCGCCGGTTTCGATGCAGATTGCGATCACACCGACGAACGCGCCCTCCTGGTTCTTCACCAGGTCAACAGCGTAGTACTCGTTGAGGAAGGTAGTACCGGCCTTCAGGTTGCCCTGGTACAGGGTGTGCAGCAGCGCGTGACCGGTACGGTCGGAAGCGGCGCAGGTACGGGCGGCCTGGCCACCTTTACCGAAGTCCTTGGACTGGCCACCGAACGGACGCTGGTAGATACGGCCGGTTTCGGTACGCGAGAACGGCAGGCCCATGTGGTCCAGCTCGAAGACCGCAGCCGGGCCTTCCTGACACATGTATTCGATAGCGTCCTGGTCACCGATGTAGTCGGAACCCTTGACGGTATCGTACATGTGCCAGCGCCAGTCGTCGTTCGGGTCGGCCGAAGCGATGGCGCAGGTGATGCCGCCCTGGGCGGATACGGTGTGCGAACGGGTCGGGAAGACCTTGGTGACCACGGCAGTCTTGTGACCGCCCTGTGCCAGCTGCAGCGCTGCGCGCATGCCGGCGCCGCCGCCACCGATGATGATGGCGTCGAAGGAAATGGTTGGAATGCTAGCCATGGATCAGATACCCCAGAGAATCTGCACACCCCAGACGAAGTAAGCGAACATCGCAACGCCGCATACCGCCTGGAACAGGAAACGAATCGCAGTCGCCGACTTGCCGAACGCCATTGGCGTCAGGTAGTCGGTGGCGATGGTCCACATGCCGACCCAGGCGTGAGCGCCCAGGGCAACGAGGGCCAGCAGACTGAAGATCCGCATCACGTTGTTGGAGAACAGACCATGCCACTGGGTGTAGTCGATGCCTGGGTGGCAGACCACGTAGCCGATCAGGAAGAGGAAGTAAGCCGCGAGAACGACCGCCGATACGCGCTGCGCCATCCAGTCATAGAGGCCCGAACGCGACAGGTTCGTGACGTTGGTTACCATACCCAAACTCCCACCAGAACGATCACCACCACGGAGATGACAATCACGATTTTCGAGCCCAGTTTGCCGCCTTCCAGCGTCTCACCGATGCCCATGTCCATGATCAGGTGGCGTACGCCTGCCACCAGGTGATACAGCAGGGCGGACAGCAGGGCCCAGGTCACAAGCTTGGCCAGCGGACTGGTCAGACACGCCTTCACCTCACCGAAGCCTTCCTCGGAACCCAGCGACTTGCCCAGTGCATAAAGCATGATGGCAAGGCCGAGGAACAGGATGACGCCGGAGATACGGTGCAGGATGGACGTGTACGCGGTGACGGGGAGCTTGATGGTCCTTAGGTCTAGGTTTACAGGTCGTTGGCTTTTCACGGCTTTTTTCACACTGAAGAGCCCCTAGCGAATCAGGGCAAAGTTGTTGGTAAGTGTACTGGTCAGGTACCCACCACCCAGGGAACGGCGACCCCCAGTAGTTCGGGCTTGCAAGCCCCAGGGAGTCGGGTGCCGAGTATAGACAGTTAGGCTGCTCATGACAACGTGACGGGGTAGCCCAAATAGCGCATTGCCTTTAATGCGCAAAAGGCGTAAACGGGCGAGAAATTCTAGAAAAATCAGGCTTCAGAGGGGCTTTCAACCAGCCTTTAGGCAAATTGACATTCGAATTTACTTCTCTATAGTGGTGCGGGCCCTGCGTGGGGGGCTGTCTGATGATTTCAAGCATTAATAGGAGGCCACATGGCTGACAAAAAAGCGCAGTTGGTCATCGAGGGCGCTGCCCCCGTCGAGCTGCCCATTTTAACCGGCACCGTTGGTCCTGATGTAATCGACGTCCGCGGGTTGGGGGCCACAGGTCACTTCACCTTCGACCCAGGTTTCATGGCGACCGCCTCGTGCGAGTCGAAGATCACCTACATCGATGGCGACAAGGGCGTGCTGCTGCACCGCGGCTACCCGATCGAACAACTCGCCGAGAAATCCGACTACCTCGAAACCTGCTACCTGCTGCTCAACGGCGAACTGCCGAATGCCGAGCAGAAGGCCCAGTTCGTCAGCACCGTGAAGAACCACACCATGGTTCACGAGCAGCTGAAGTCGTTCTTCAACGGTTTCCGCCGCGACGCTCACCCGATGGCGGTGATGTGCGGCGTGGTCGGCGCCCTGTCGGCGTTCTACCACGACTCCCTGGACATCAATAACCCGCAACACCGCGAAATTTCCGCGGTGCGCCTGGTCGCCAAGATGCCGACCCTGGCCGCGATGGTTTACAAGTATTCCATGGGCCAGCCGATGATGTACCCGCGCAACGACCTGTCGTACGCGGAGAACTTCCTGCACATGATGTTCAACACCCCGTGCGAGATCAAACCGATCAGCCCGGTGCTGGCCAAGGCGATGGACCGGATCTTCATCCTCCACGCCGACCACGAGCAGAACGCCTCCACCTCCACCGTGCGCCTGGCGGGCTCTTCGGGCGCCAACCCGTTCGCCTGTATCGCCGCCGGCATCGCCGCGCTGTGGGGCCCTGCCCACGGCGGCGCGAACGAAGCGGTGCTGACCATGCTCGATGAAATCGGCGATGTCTCGAACATCGACAAGTTCATCGCCAAGGCCAAGGACAAGAACGACCCGTTCAAGCTGATGGGCTTCGGTCACCGCGTCTACAAGAACCGCGACCCGCGCGCCACCGTGATGAAGAAGACCTGCGACGAAGTCCTGGGCGAGCTCGGCATCAAGAACGATCCGCAGCTGGAACTGGCCATGCGCCTGGAAGAGATCGCCCTGACCGATCCGTACTTCATCGAGCGCTCGCTGTACCCGAACGTCGACTTCTACTCGGGCATCATCCTCAAGGCGATCGGCATTCCGACCAGCATGTTCACCGTGATCTTCGCCCTGGCACGTACCGTGGGCTGGATCTCGCACTGGAAGGAAATGCTCTCCAGCCCGTACAAGATCGGCCGTCCGCGCCAGCTGTACACCGGCGAGCTGGCACGCGACATCGTCGAGCTGAAAGACCGCAAGTAAGCTTTTACAAGCCGAACGCAAAAAGGCTGCCCTCGGGCAGCCTTTTTCATTTGTGCCAGCCTGTACCGGCCTCTTCGCGGGTGAACCCGCTCCCACAGGGATACCACTAGACTCAAGGCTTGCGCGATCAATGTGGGAGCGGGTTTACCCGCGAAGAGGCCGGCGCAGCCAACCCATCAACCTCAGTTTTTCTCGGCCCGCTCACGCAGCCCTTTGAGGGTATTGAACGGCGCATCGACCACGAACTTGTTGGCCACCATCGCCGGCACGCTGCCGCCTGGCTCGGTGTGCACCTGATAGGTCACCTCGGTGCTGTCGCCCTTGGGCACCAGCTTCCAGAAGCCCTCGACCTTCGCCACCCGCACGAAGCCCTTCTCTTCCGGGATATAGGTCGGCTCTTCGACCAGGTTACGGGTCAGGCTGCCATCGGCGCCCTTGATGGTGGTGATGTGCAGCACCGAATCACGCGGCGTCACCGGCCATGGCGTGTTGAACTGGGTGTAGGTCCAGCTCTGGTCACCCTCATGCTTGAGCAGCTTCTGCGACTGGCACTCGTGAATCCATTTGCAAGCCCCCGCCACATCCTCCTGCAGTGCCTGCACCTTGGCCAGCGGCGCCTTGATCAGGGTCACGCCCTGATAGGCCTTGTACTTGGAGCCTGCCACTTCGCTGAGGGAAACCTTGATCCCCTCCTCGTCCTTGGCCACCTGCCAGCTCTCGGCCCAGGCACTTGGCGCCAATACCACACCCAGGCCACACAGCAGTGCAATACGCTTGATCGATCTCATCGTCTTGTTCCTTGTTGTCGAAGACCCAACCTGTCACGCCGCCGTCATCTGCTCCCACCAGCCCAGAATCCTGATTGCCTCGTCGCGATCATTGCCGCACACCTCGATATCCGCCTTGAAGCCACCACACACGGCCGGCCGCTCGGGCTTGCCGAACAGGTCGCAGAGGTTGTCGACGGTCAGGTGCAGGCAGCGCTCGCCTGCCGGCTTGCCCTCGGGCATGCGCGGCATCGCAGAGCTGATGGACGGGGCGATGCAGCAGGCACCGCAACCCTCTCGGCAATTCATGGTGATTCAGGACTCCCAGAAGCAAAACGGGACGAACGTCCCTGGATAGTAACGCCTCAAACATTCGTTTGAAATTGCCCCGCCGATGAAATCTGCCGTGACCCGGCAGTCAGTTGGCTGTGGCTAGTTGCGAAACTGGAATTCGATCGCCGCACCATCCACGTCACGGCGGGCGTCGTTGCGCAACTGCAGTTGCATTTCGTTGCTGATCAGCCGGCCGTTGAGCTGGAACGGACTGTCACTGTCCTCTGGCTTTTCGGTAAACATGGCAGGCAGCAAAGGTTTGCGTCGCAAGGTTGCATCACCAACCTCGGGCTGCAGGTTCTTGACCATGTCGGTTGGCAGGCTCAGGTCGAGCTTGGCCTTGGGCAGTGGCTGCGCCACCACCTTGCTGACCGGCTTGCGCACAGGCCTGGATTTGGATTTTGGTTTGGCAGGTTTGGCCACAGGCTTCTGTGCCGACTTGCTCTTGTCGAGCGCCTTGGCCTGGGCGGCCGGTTGCGCAGCCTGGGCCATACCCGGGGATATCCAGAGGGGCGCAAGGCAGAAAAGCAAGGCAAGGCAACGCAACAGGCTCATGGACACCAGAAAAGGCAGGCTGGAAAAGTGCGTATGCTCGCTGTTCCGCCCGCCGCTGGCAAGCCTTACAAAAGTGTGGGCTGCGATTCCCGGCACAGTTGCTGGGCCAGTAATCCGAGGGTGATCACCGCCCGCTCGGCTTCCTTGTTCCACGGAATGCCGCAATTGAGACGAATGCAGTGGTTGAACTGCTCGGTATTGCTGAAGATCAGCCCCGGCGCGATGCTGATGCCCTGCTCCAGCGCCCGCACATGCAGCTCCTGGGTATTGACCCGGCCAGGCAGGCTGACCCAGAGAATGAAACCGCCGGTCGGCCGGGTCATCTGGGTACCTTCGGGGAAGTGCTGCTGCACCGCCAACTGGTAGGCACTGAGGTTCTTGCGGTACTCCTGGCGGATGAAGCGCAGGTGGCGGTCGTAGCCGCCGTTTTCCAGGTACGCCGCCACCGCCATCTGCGTGACGCTGCAGGCCGAATGGGTGGTGAAGGTCTGCAGGCGCTGGATCTCCTCCTGGTAGCGCCCTGCCACCATCCAGCCAACCCGCACACCAGGCGACAGGGTCTTGGAAAAACTCGAACAGTAGATCACCCGATCGAGCCGGTCGTAGGCCTTCAGCGCCTTGGTCTTGCCCTGCTCGAACATCAGTTCGCCATAGATATCGTCTTCGACGATCTGGATATCGAAGTCCGAGGCCAGGCGCAGCAACTGTTTCTGCCGCTCTTCGGGGATGGTCCCGCCCAGCGGATTGCTCAGGCGCGAGGTCAGCACCAGGGCCTTGATCGACCATTGGTTGGCGGCCAGCTGCAAGGCTTCGAGACTGATGCCGGTCGACGGGTCACTGGGGATCTCGATCACCTTCAGGCCCAGCAGGTCGGCCAACTGCAGCAACCCGTAGTAGGTCGGCGATTCGGCGGCGATCAGGTCGCCAGGGCGCGTCAGCACCCGCAGCGACATCTGCAGGGCGTCGACGCATCCATGGGTGACGATCACTTCGCGCGGGTCGACCATCACGCCGGCATCGCGCATGCGGATGGCGATCTGCCGGCGCAGCGGCTCGAAACCGGGGCTGAACATGTAGCTGAAGGCGCGCGGGCTATGAAAGCGGGTGACCTTGGCGATCTGCTGATGCAGGGCACGCACCGGCAGGTAGCCGACATGAGGCACGGCGGCGCCGAACGGGAACACCCCGTCGCGACGGGCCTCGGTCAGCACCTGCTGGATGATGCTCGCCCGGGTGACCAGCCCGGGGCGCTCGACCCGGGCGATGTCCGGGGTCTGCGCCGTCAAGGCCGGCGTCTGGTGCACGTAGTAGCCGGACTGTGGCCGGGCGCGGATCAGGCCCTGGTCCTCGAGGTTGGCATAGGCCTGCAAGACCGTGGCATGGCTGACGTTGAGCTGGGCGCTCATCTTGCGCACGGACGGTACGCGCTCGCCCGGCTGGTAGACGCCACGACGGATGTCATCGGCCAGTTGCTGGGCGATACGCTGGTACAACAGCAGGTTGGTCATGGCGGTATCTCGACGCGCGGGCGGGCTCGTTGTTCTTGTGCGACACACTGACGGTAGAGCATACCGTAACAGTTGCAAAGTGTACTGGGACAGATGGCAGGTTAGTCAACTATACAGTTGTGTGACACCTGTCTAAACGATTAACCCTCCAGGACCGCCTTGCGGTCCATTCGCGGGCAAGCCCGCTCCCACAGTCCGAGGCTTGCACGAAACCTGTGGGAGCGGGCTTGCCCGCGAACGGGCCGCAAAGCGGCCCCTTTTCAGGATATTCAGCGCGCAGGCGCGAGCTTGCCCTTGTCGTCGGAAAAGACGATCTCGACCCGACGGTTCTGCGCCCTGCCCCGCTCCGAGGCATTGACCTCGATCGGGTACTGGTCACCATACCCCTCGACCTGCAGGCGCCTTTCGTCGACCCCCAGGTCGACCAGCATGTCGGCCACCGACTGGGCGCGGCCGCGGGACAGCTTGAGGTTGTCCTCCGGCGCGCCGGTGCTGTCGGTGTAACCCTCGATGCGCACGATGCGCCGTGGATTGAGCTGAAGGAACTGGACCAGCTTGAGCACGGTGCGGCTGGCCGAACTTTTCAGGTCGGCACTGCCGGTATCGAACAGCACATCGCTCAGGGTCATCACCAGGCCACGGTCGGCCTGCTGCGATGCCAGCGCGGCAATCTGGCTCTCCAGCCACTTGCCCTGCTGCTGCACACTGGCAAGCTTCGCCTCGCGCAAGGCCAACTGCAGGCGCTGCCGCTCCAGGTCGAGCTTGGCCTGGCGCTCCTGGTTCAGCGCCAATTTGGCGTGCTCACGGGCGATCTCGCTGTAGCGCTGGCTCAGGTAGGCGTAATGGCGCACGTCGCTGCCAGTGCCGATGTAGCCGGACAGGCGCTCGGCACGGGACAGCGACTCACCAGCACGAATCACGTCGCGCGGCGCGCTGCGCAGCACATCGGCGTCGTCCTTGACCTTCTGGAACGCGGCGCTGGCGTCATCCAGCGCTGCCGAGCTGCGCTGGCTGGCGCACCCTTGCAGGCCGCCGGCCAAGGCCAGCAGCACGAACACGGCAACGGGCTTGAGGCGCATCATGGCTGCACCTCCAGCTGCTTGTGCAGGCGCTTGATCCGCGACTGCAACAATTGCAGCTGCTCTTCGCTCTTCTGGTTCAGCACCTGCGCCTCGGCCAGCCGCGCATCCAGCTCGGCCTGCTCGGCACGCATGCGTGCATCCCGGTAGTCCTCGGTCAGCATGTTGCTTCTGGCCCGGGCGAACTTGTCTTCGGCCAGCTTCAACGTCTCGACCTGGTCGTTGGCGCCGACGGCCTTGGCCTGCTCCAGCGCCTGCTCGGTGATACGCATCTGCTCATTGGGCGCCGGGTCGTTGGCGCAGCCAGCCAGGCCGAGCATGGCCACGGCTAGGATCAGTGATTGGGTTCTCACGCACTCTTCCTACTGTTTGGGGGCGCCTGCCTGCGGTTGCATCTGCGCTTTCCAGCGCTCGACGTTACGTTGCAGCACGGCTTCAGACGCACCGGAGATCGGCAATTCTGTCAGCTTTTTTGCCAGTTGCCCACGCAACCAGGCGTCATTGCATGCCGAGTTGTGCGAAACAGCCAGGTACAGGCCCGGTCGATCCACCGGCAGGCCACGGGCGATCAGGTCGTTGCTCATGCCCAGGCTCTGGGCCATGGCCATGCCCGAGTAGCGCCCGGCCAGCACATAGTCGACCTGGCCCAGCACCAGCTTCTGGAACGCCTGGGTCAGGTTTTGCGCGGGCACCAGCTTCAACTGCTGCCTGGCGAAGGCAGTGAAGGCCGGGGTCAGGCGAGCCTTTTCGGACAGGCTGCCCTGGTACCTGGCGAGGTCCGCCGGGCCGTCGAATTCCAGGGTCGCGTCGTGGCGTGTCCACACCAGGTATTCGTTGAGCTGCAAGGCTGGGTGGATGTAGTCCAGCGCGGTCAGCTGTTCGACCTGCATGGGCGTGTCGAGCAGCAGGTCCATGCGCCCACTGCGCACTTCCTCCAGTGCCTGCTCGCGGCGACCGGCACTGAGCACTTCCACCTTCACGCCCAGCTCGCTGGCCACCTGGCGCAGCAGGTCGACGTTGGCGCCGATCAGGTGCGCGGGGTCTTTCGGGTCCTGCCAGGAATACGGCGGGGCATCCGGGCTACCGGTCGCCACCAGGCGCTCGCACTTGCCGGCGGCGATCGTTATCGACGGCAGCAACACCATCATGTATGCCAGCACCCTGCCCGCGTTGCGCACCACCATCCTTCACTCCTTGGTAGCGCCACTTTGTGGCGCATCGCGAGCAAGGCTCGCTCCTACGGACCTCGACCCGTAGGGGCGAGCCTTGCTCGCGATGCGCCGCAATGCGGCGCCCATTCAAAAAAAAACCCGACCCCCTCACAAGGGCCGGGTTTCTTTATAAGTGAAGCCGCTGGATCAGACCAGCTTTTCCAGCTCCGGAACCGCTTCGAACAGGTCGGCTACCAGGCCGTAGTCGGCGACCTGGAAGATCGGCGCTTCTTCGTCCTTGTTGATCGCAACGATCACCTTGGAATCCTTCATGCCAGCCAGGTGCTGGATCGCGCCGGAGATACCGACGGCGATGTACAGCTGTGGCGCAACGATCTTGCCGGTCTGGCCGACCTGCATGTCGTTCGGCACGAAGCCTGCGTCGACCGCGGCGCGCGAGGCGCCGACGGCGGCGCCGAGCTTGTCGGCCAGGCTGTACAGGTGCTTGAAGTTGTCACCGTTGCCCATGCCACGGCCGCCGGAGACGACGATCTTGGCAGCGGTCAGCTCAGGGCGGTCGGACTTGGCCAGCTCTTCGCCGACGAAGGCCGAGATACCGGCGTTGTGCGCGGCACCGATGGCTTCGACCGCAGCCGAACCGCCTTCGGCGGCCACGGCGTCGAAGGCGGTGGTACGCACGGTGATGACCTTGACCGCAGCGCTCGATTGCACGGTGGCAATGGCATTACCGGCGTAGATCGGGCGCTTGAAGGTGTCGGCCGATTCCACCGAGATGATCTCGGAGATCTGGTCGACGTCCAGCAGCGCGGCAACCCGCGGCAGGATGTTCTTGCCGTTGGTGGTGGCCGGGGCCAGCACGTGGCTGTAGCCGCCTGCCAGCTCGACGATCAGCGGCGCGACGTTTTCCGGCAGGACGTGGGCATAGGCGGCGTTATCGGCGACCAGCACCTTGGCCACGCCAGCGATCTTCGCGGCGGATTCGGCGACGCCACCAACGTTCTGGCCTGCGACCAGCACGTGCACATCACCACCAATCTTGGCGGCAGCGGCGACAGTGTTCAGGGTGGCCGGGGCTACGGCACCATTCTCGTGTTCAGCGACAACCAGGATAGTCATTTAGATTACCTTCGCTTCGTTCTTCAGCTTCTCGACCAGTTCGGCCACCGATTTGACCTTGACGCCAGCGCTTCGGGCAGCCGGGGCTTCGACCTTCAGGGTCTTGTTGGTGGAGGCGAGGGACACGCCCAGCGCGTCTGGAGTCACGGTCTCCAGCGGCTTCTTCTTGGCCTTCATGATGTTCGGCAGCGACGCGTAGCGTGGCTCGTTCAGGCGCAGGTCGGTGGTGACGATGGCTGGCAGGTTCAGCGCAACGGTCTGCAGGCCGCCATCGATTTCACGGGTGACGTTCAGCTTGTCGCCTGCCACTTCCACCTTGGAGGCGAAGGTGCCCTGGGCGAAGCCGGTCAGCGCGGCCAGCATCTGGCCGGTCTGGTTGTTGTCACTGTCGATGGCCTGCTTGCCGAGGATCACCAGCTGCGGCTGCTCCTTGTCGACAACGGCTTTCAGCGCCTTGGCCACGGCCAGGGAATTCAGCTCATCGGCGGCTTCGACCAGGATGGCGCGGTCGGCACCCAGGGCCAGGGCGGTACGCAGTTGCTCCTGAGCAGTGGTCGGGCCGACGGAAACCACGACGATCTCGCTCGCCACGCCTTTTTCCTTCAGGCGCACGGCTTCTTCGACGGCGATTTCGCAGAAGGGGTTCATGGACATCTTGACGTTTGCAAGGTCGACGCCGGAGTTGTCCGCCTTGACGCGAACCTTGACGTTGTAGTCGACCACTCGTTTGACAGCTACAAGAACCTTCATGGATTCCTCGTTACTCTCCGGTGAATAGATAGTCGCCTGGGGCAGAGCCCGGCGATGCGCGTGGGTACAAGGGCACCTCTAAAAACGTACCGGGAGGGGGCAACTTCAGGGTGACCGAACAGTCCTTTTCAGACCGTTGCGGCAATTACCCACGGGTCATTTCCTGTCGTGGTGTGTAAACTCCACTACAAACCGACCAAAAGCCGCAAAACCCTGCTCCACACCTGGTCTTTAGAGGTGTACCTGTGCCCGCCTGCAAGCCTACGGCGAACGTAAAACCGCTCGTATCTTGACCGTAACACCCAATCCGGTCAATACGGCAAATCGGTCACCCTCCAGCCGCGCTCCTGTGATTTTACGGGGCTTTGGCAAATTCAAACAAACGTTTGTATTGGACCCGCCAAGTGGTGTAGATATAATGCGCGCCAAGACAAAACGGTGTAGTCCGTCCATTGCGTAGCTACAGTTTCGCGCCAGTGAAGCGCCGCTGCACGCAAGCACCCATAAGACCAAGCAACAGCACGAGCCTTGATGAGTAGGAGAGAACCTGTGGAACGCGAATACATGGAATTCGACGTGGTCATCGTCGGCGCAGGCCCCGCGGGCCTGTCCGCCGCCTGCCGCCTGAAGCAGAAGGCCGCCGAAACCGGTAGCGAGATCAGCGTCTGCGTGGTCGAAAAAGGCTCCGAAGTCGGCGCCCACATCCTCTCCGGCGCGGTATTCGAACCGCGTGCCCTGAACGAACTGTTCCCCGACTGGAAGGAACTCGGCGCGCCGCTGAACACCGAAGTGAAGCGCGACGACATCTACGTGCTCAAGGATGCCGGCAGTTCGACCAAGGTGCCTGACCTGTTCGTGCCCAAGACCATGCACAACCACGGCAACTACATCATCTCCCTGGGCAACCTGTGCCGCTGGCTGGCCCAGCAGGCCGAGAACCTGGGCGTGGAAATCTACCCAGGCTTCGCCGCCCAGGAAGCGCTGTTCGACGAGAACGGCGTGGTCCGCGGCATCGTCACCGGCGACCTCGGCGTCGACCGTGAAGGCAACCCCAAGGACGGCCTGTACACCCCGGGCATGGAGCTGCGCGCCAAGTACACCCTGTTCGCCGAAGGCTGCCGTGGCCACATCGGCAAGCAACTGATCAAGCGCTTCGACCTCGACAACGAAGCCGACGTCCAGCACTACGGCATCGGCCTCAAGGAAATCTGGGAAATCGACCCGGCCAAGCATGAGCAGGGCCTGGTGGTGCACACCGCCGGCTGGCCGCTGGACGTCATGGCCAAGGACAACACCGGTGGTTCGTTCCTCTATCACCTGGAAAACAACCAGGTAGTGGTCGGCCTGATCGTCGACCTGTCCTACGCCAACCCGTACCTGTCGCCGTTCGACGAGTTCCAGCGGCTCAAGCACCACCCGGTGATGAGCAAGTACCTCGAGGGCGGCAAGCGCATCAGCTATGGCGCCCGCGCCATCTGCAAAGGTGGCCTGAACTCGCTGCCGAAGATGGTCTTCAATGGCGGCGCGCTGATCGGCTGCGACCTCGGCACCCTGAACTTCTCGAAGATCAAGGGCAGCCACACCGCGATGAAGTCCGGCATGCTTGCCGCCGAAGCCGTGGCCGACGCACTGGCCGCCGGCCGCGAGGGTGGCGACCTGCTCGACGGTTACGTGAGTGCCTTCAAGGCCAGCTGGCTGTATGAAGAGCTGTTCGCCAGCCGCAACTTCGGCCCTGCCCTGCACAAGTTCGGCCCACTGCTTGGCGGTGCGTTCAACTATGTCGACCAGAACTGGTTCGGCGGCAAGCTGCCGTTCACCCTGCACGACACCAAGCCGGACTACGCCTGCCTCAAGCTGGCCGCCGACGCGAAGAAGATCGACTACCCGAAACCGGACGGCAAGCTCAGCTTCGACAAGCTCAGTTCGGTATTCCTCTCCAGCACCAACCACGAAGAGGAAC
Source organism: Pseudomonas sp. NPDC089401 (assembly GCF_044749485.1). Classification (NCBI taxonomy): domain Bacteria; kingdom Pseudomonadati; phylum Pseudomonadota; class Gammaproteobacteria; order Pseudomonadales; family Pseudomonadaceae; genus Pseudomonas; species Pseudomonas sp. NPDC089401. The sequence goes on from NZ_JBIVIA010000014.1 coordinate 121,540, forward strand.
AGCCCTGCCACCTGAAGCTGACCGACCCGAACGTGCCGATCGCCAGCAACCTGCCGCTGTACGACGAGCCGGCCCAGCGCTACTGCCCGGCGGGCGTGTACGAAGTGGTCAGCCAGGAAGACGGCAGCAAGCGCTTCCAGATCAACGCGCAGAACTGCGTGCACTGCAAGACCTGCGACATCAAGGACCCGGCGCAGAACATCACCTGGGTCACCCCTGAAGGTGCCGGCGGGCCGAACTACCCCAACATGTAAGCCAGCCCAGGCGCCGAACAAAAAGCCACGAAAAGACCCCAGCGCGCAAGCCTGGGGTTTTTTCGTGGCGGGTCGCCGGGCGGCTACGCTCGGCTGTGGGTCTGCGTGTCGCGGGTATCGAAGCCCAGCTGCGCAAGCCGCTCCAGCACGTGCCCCAGGCACGCCCCGCCATCTGGCTTGTAGTGGCCGGAGGCATCGTTGATCATGCCCAGCAGATCGCTGATGGCCAGGTGCGAGCTGGACTCGCCGATGCTCAGCTCGCCCGCGCACACCACCGGCTTGCCCGCCCCCAACTGGCTGTGACGGATGTACTGATCGCGGGAAGTGGCCTTGTCCCAGTGCTTCACGATGATGCTGCCCTGGGGTGTGTACACCCAGGTGTAGGCGTCATCCTTGGTATTGGGCTTGAGGTAGACCACGCTTTTTTCCTTGAGGTCGTATGCCAGGACATGACCAGCCGAAACCCCGATCAGCTGGCACACGCCATCGATGGACGAAGGGTCGTAACTACGCCAGTAACGCCAGTCTGCCAGCATCGGCAGCCAGTCCACCGGATAGGTGAGCCCGGCGTAATCCAGCGGCGACTGATCCTGTTCGTGCCGCCAGTCCAGCCAGTTCACCCTGCCGCTCCAGTTGGCTTTCTCGGCAGGCTTCAACCAGCCGCTTGCAGAGCCCAATACACGGTTGCTGATCTGGTCGTTGACCCGCAGGTCCAGCGAACTCATGCGCCACTGCGCGCCTGTGCCGCCCATGCTCACCTGGTACAGTTCGATGCTGTCCAGGTCGTCGGCGAACACCGAGCGCCCCGGCATAAGGTGGGCCAGGTCGACCGGGACGCGCAACAATGTGCCGCGCTCGAACCCCTCGGCCAGCAGCTGGCGCCTGGCACCGCCGTTGATGGAGAAGTAGATCTTGTCGCTGGTCCCTGCCCAATAGTCCTCGGCAACCTGCAGGCGTACTTCCAGCTTGTCGACCAGCAGGCCCTCGGCCTTGCGTCGGCGCCCCTGGCCAGGCCACATGACCTGCCATCGAGTCTCGAGCCGCGCTTTGTCCAAGGCCTGCAACAAGACCTCACTGGTGGCATCGTCAGCCACCAGCCCCCGTGCGCCATCGCCATACATCAGCCGCCCTTCGGGTGAGAGGTGCCACCTCCCGGTATCACGGCCGGACGGCAATGGCCGGATTCCCAGCCCCAGCACCTGACGCGTGGCGACGTGGGTCAGCCGCCCGTTGCTGAACAACCATTGCGCGGCCAGGCTATCGGGCACTGCCGCGAGGTAGGCCCTGCCGTCTTCCGCCGCCAGCATGTCGTGACCATCACTCAGGAAAAACGGCATGCCCGTGGGCAGCCCCTCGATTTCAGCGTCTCGACGGTCCCTGCCCGTCAGCCCCTGAAGTTGCAGATGGGAGATCTCGGCCGTGCGGCCACTGGCATCATGAAGCTCCAGGGCAATGCCGTTGGGCAACTCCCTGATAGCACTGACATGGCGGAAATCCACCAGTTGCTGCCCACCCGTGACATGCTCGCCATCGCCATACACCACCAGCCAGGCATGCTGGTGGTGCACGCGGTCATCGAACACGTAGGCACGGCTATCGCCCCAGCAGATCACCGGCGTCAGCAGCTGCACTGTGCCTTGTACCGCTTTGCTTGCGCCGGCGAACAGCAAGTCGGGGGGAATCTGCGGCAATGTTTCGCGTGCATGCCATTGCACGTTGAATCCATACATGATGCTTGCCTCTTCTGGCGTGACTGCGACCCTTGGCACGCTACCCACGCCCACAACCGCAGGCTGTCGGCCAGATCGCACAACACGGCCAGAAGCCGGCCCGACGCCAGTCGGACCAGGCCCGGTTTCATTGCATCGCGGGAATCTCGGACACCGGATCCCTGGAATAGACATGCGCCCTGGTGCCCTCGAAACCCAATTGGCCCAGCCGTTCGAGGACATGCACCAGGCAGGCACCTCGATCGGGCCGGTAGCCCCTGGCATCGTCGACGTTGGTCATGCACAGCACGTCCTGCACCACCAGATCGGACGCCACTCGCCTGATCCTCATTTCGCCGGCGCACACGACCGAACCGCCTGCCGCCAGTCGGCAGTGCTTGAAGAACGGATCGCGCGGCACGGCCTCGCCCCAATGCTTGACGATGAAGCTGCCGTGAGGGGAATACGCCCACGTATAGACGTCATTTCCCGTATTGGCCGGAAGATGGACTGGCGTTTCATGAACCAGGTCATAGGCGAGAATCCTGCCCTGGGATGCACCGATCAGCTGGCATGCTCCGTCGAGGGTTTCAGGGGCAGCGGAGCGCCAGGACAACCAGCTCGCCGGGAGCGCCTTGCAGTGTTCGGCCAAGGCATAACCGGCGTGGTCCAGCGGCGAGTCACCCTGCTTGTGGCGCCAGTTCAACCAGTTCACCTTGCCGCTCCAGCACTGCAACTTGCCCGGCAGCAACCAAGGGCTGGCAACTTCCAGTACGCCATTGCTCATGGCATCGTTGACCTCCAGCCTCAGCGAGCAGAAGCGCCAGGCCGGACCTTCGTCTTTCTCCCTCAGGTAAAACAGCTCGATGCTGTGCAGATCGTCCGTGAAGATCGAATGGCCCGAGAACATGTTGGCCAGGCCCACGGTCACCCGCAGCGAAGCGCCACTCCTGATCTGCCTCGTCAACAGCTGACGCGCCTTGCTGCCATTGATCGAAAAATGCACCTTTCCGGCAACCTCCGGCCACTGGCCCTTGGCAACCTCCAGGCAGATATCCAGCTTCCGGACCAGCAAGCCTTCAGCCTTGCTTCGGGATACGTGAGGGATCCAGTTGATCGACCATGGCGCATCGGCAGACGACGCATCCGCGGCGTCCCGCAGGCCCACCTGGCCACCGTCGGGATCGACGACCAGTACGTGCGCACCTTCGCCATAACTCAGCACGCCCTGGGATGAAAGGTGCCATCGAGGGACCTGTGCACTCGCTGGCAACACCCGAGCCCCAAGGCCAAGGACCTGACGGGTAGAGGAATGCACCAACCCCCCTCGTTCGAACAGCCATCTGCCGTCGCCGGCATCAGGATCCACCGCCATGTGCACGCCATTCCCATCAGCCACCAGCATCCGCTTTCCATTGCTCAGGTAGAACGGAATGCCAAGGGGCAAGCCTTCGAACCCGTGCCCGGGCAGCTGGCTACCCGACAGATATTCAAGCAGCGCAAACTGGATTTCGATCGTGAGGCCAGCGGCATCTGTCAATTCCAGCGATACGCTGGAAAAGATGCGGATATCGCTGATACCCCGAAAACCACTGAGCGACGAGCCACCGCTGACATGCTCGCCATCGCCGAAGACAACCAACCAGGCTCGCTGCCGATCCACTTGATCGTCGAAAACGTATGCCCTTCTTTCCCCCCAGACGATCACAGGTGTCTTCGTTTCCTGCCCAGCCCCTTGGGGTAGCCCGGCAAACAACAACCCCGGGGGGATCTTCGGCACCTGTTCGCGTGACTGCCATGTCACGGTGAAATCATACATACAGCTTGCTTCCTTTATGGTGGGTCCGGGGTTCCGTATTCAGAACCCCAGACAAACTATCCACCCATGAAGCAGCAAGCTGTCGGCCTCATCGCGCATCCCTGCATGAAGCCTGAACCACGCCAGGTACGAATCAGCAACCCAAGCAGGCCGCTCACTTGTCCGCGCACAACACCGGCGAAATCGGCTCGGCCGCCAACGGCGCGCGGCGCCCGAAGTACATCGCCGTCAGCGCCCCGACGGCGCCCATGACCAGGCAGAAACCGACACACACCCACGGGCTCCACGGCATCAGCGCAATCAGCGCCAGCGGCGTGGTGCTGGCCCACAGCGCATAGGCGACGTTGTAGGTGAAGGAAATCCCCGACACGCGAATCTCGGCCGGGAACAGCCCGACCATCACCGACGGCACCACGCCCACCACCCCGCACGCCAGTCCGGCCAGGGCATAGGCCAGCCAGGTCATGCCCCACTGCCCTACCAGGCTGGTGTACAGCGCGCCGATACCCAGCGGCAGCAGCAGGCTGTAGATCATCAGCGCGCGCCAGGCGCCCAGGCGGTCGACCAGCAGCCCGGCCAGCACGCAACCGATATTGAGGAAGACGATACCCACGCTGCTCAGGGCGAAGGTATGCCCGGCACTCATGCCGAAGCGCTGCTGCATCACCGTCGGGGTGATCACCACCAGCACCACCACCGCCGAGGTCAGCACGCAGGTCAGCAGCGCGGCCGGGATCAACGCGCCACGGTGGGCGTCGAGCACCTGGCGCAGGGGGAACTTCACCGGCTGAGCCTGGCGCTGGCGCAAGGCCAGGAACACCGGCGTCTCGCTGAGCCAGCGGCGCAGCCACACGCCGATCACGCCGAACACGCCGCCAAGCAGGAACGGGTAGCGCCAGGCGTAATCGAGGATTTCCTGCGGCGTGAACAGCTGCGCCAGCAAGGTCGCGGTCAGCGCACCGAGCAGGTAGCCGAAGGTCAGCCCCGCCTGCAGGAAGCCCAGGGCATAGCCGCGGCGCCCGGGTGGCGCGTGCTCGGCGACGAAGGTCCAGGCGCTCGGTACTTCCCCTCCCACCGCCGCGCCCTGGAGGATGCGCAGCCCCAGCAGGATCAGAGGCGCCGCATAGCCAATGTCGGCATAGGTCGGCATCACCCCGATCAGCAGGCACGGCAGGGCCATCATCAGGATGCTCAGGCTGAACACCCGCTTGCGCCCCAGGTGGTCGGCGAAATGGGCCATCAGGATGCCGCCCAGCGGCCGCGCCAGGTAGCCGGTGACGAAGATCCCGAAGCTTTGCAGCAGGCGCAGCCACTCGGGCATCTGCGGCGGGAAGAACAACTGGCTGAGGGTCAGGGCGAAGAACACGAAGATGATGAAATCGTAGATTTCCAGCGCGCCGCCCAGTGCCGCCAGGCCCAGGGTCCGGTGGTCGCCGCGGCTGAACCGGGGCGGGCGAGCGGTATCGATGGCAGTCATGGCAGGGTCCGCAGATCGGCAAAGGGCAAGAGAATAGCAAATGCCCGCCGCCCGCCCCTAACGGCTGAACACCGTGTGGCCGAAGTTCCTGTGCTTGCGCGTATGGGCCGGGTTGCCCGAAAGCCCGCCAGGCAACGTCAGGGTGCCGATCAACAGCGGGCTGTCGATCATCGTCATGAAAGTCTGCAACGCCTCGTTGTCCGGCACCCGCGGCAGGCTCACGCTCACCGCCTGGCGCTCGCCTGCCGGCACACTGGGCACCTTCAGGTGCTGGGAGTGGTACAGCAGGGCATGCTGGATCTGCGAGCTGACCCGGCAGAAACGCGCCAGGTCGACGCCGGCGTGGCTGGCCAGTTCGATATTGCCCAGCAACAGGCTGAACGGCTGCAGCGCGCTCTGCACCAGGCGCTGCAGCTCTTCGAAGCTTTCCACCGGAGCGATCCGGTAATAACCCAGGCCATTGAGCAGCCTTTCCAGCTGCAGGCGCTGGTAAGGGTGCTCGTCGGCGATCAGGATGCGCAGGGTCTTGTTGGTCATGTTCTGGCCTGGGCAGTGGTGAAGATAAGGGGCACGTTCCCTGACCATACTGCGCCAGCAACAGGCATCCGCCAGGGCTGCGCCTGGAGGGGTCTTTCTAGATAGTTGTCGGGAACCACCGAGAAATCAAGTGGCCAGTACCCAGAATTTTCACACGCCCTTGACGCAGCGTTCAGGAATCCCATTGGCGCATGCGCAGCCGACAGTGCTTCATGGCGTTGACGATGTGCTTTTCCACCAGGCTGCGGGAGATGCCCAGCCGCTCGGCGATCTGCGGATGCGACAAGCCTTCGAGCTTGCGCAGCAGGAAGCTGTCGCGGCACGGCTGGCTCAGTTCGGCCAGGGCCTTGCGCATCAGCGCCAGGCGCTGGTCGAGCTGCAGGTCCTGGTGCAATTCGCTGCTGTGGAAGCGCCCGTCGGCATCCAGCACCTCCAAGGGTTCGGCCTGGCGCACCAGGTGGCGACGGTGGCGGTCGACCACCAGGTTGAGCGCGGTGCGGTACAGGAAGGCCCGTGGATGCTCGATCTGCTCCGACGCGGTACGCTCCAGGACGCGCAGGTAGGCATCGTGGGCCACGTCTTCAGCCGCCTGGCGATTACCCAGGCGTGCGCAGAGGAAGCTCACCAATTCGCGATAGTAATGTTCCACGAAGGCACCTGAGGCGTCCTGACAGGCCGGGACAGTGTCTGAATGATATCGGCGTGCGATCTTACAAATTATAATGATTCTCAGCAACTCTCCCCTGCCCCCGCCATCTGCCGCTAAATCCGATCGCCCAGCCTTCGTCTAACGGGGACTTCCGTGCGTAGCCCCAAGGAACCGCGCACGGCCACCCTCCCTGGCTGGAAGCCCGCATGAGACGCCTACCCGTTACCCGCCGCCTCCTCCTCGGCAGCCTCGGCCTGCTGGCCCTGGGCAGCCTGCTGGCCTGGAAGACCCTGCCCCTGGGCAGCGCGCCGGTCAGCACTGTCGCGGTCAGCCGCAGCGACATCGAAAGCAGTGTCACCGCACTCGGTACCTTGCAACCGCGCCGCTACGTGGATGTCGGCGCCCAGGCCTCCGGGCAGATCCGCACCCTGCACGTGGAAGCAGGCGATGTGGTAAGCAAGGGCCAGTTGCTGGTGGAAATCGATCCCTCGACCCAGCAGGCCCGGCTCGATGCCGGGCGCTACTCCATCGACAACCTCAAGGCCCAGCTGGCCGAGCAGCGCGCGCAATACCAGCTGGCCCAACAGCAACTCAAGCGCCAGCGCGACCTGGCCGCCGCCGGCGCCACCCGCGAGGAAGACCTACAAGCCGCCGACGCCCAGCTCAAGGTTACCCAGGCCCGCATCGACATGTACCAGGCGCAGATCCGCCAGGCCCAGGCCAGCCTGCGCAGCGACGAGGCGGAGCTTGGCTACACGCGCATCTACGCGCCAATGGACGGCACCGTGGTGGCCGTCGATGCCCGCGAAGGCCAGACCCTCAACGCCCAGCAGCAGACACCGCTGATCCTGCGCATCGCCAAGCTCTCGCCGATGACCGTCTGGGCCCAGGTATCGGAAGCCGACATCGGCAAGGTCAAGCCTGGCATGAACGCCTACTTCACCACCCTGGCCGGCGGCAAGCGCCGCTGGCAGAGCACCGTGCGGCAGATCCTGCCGATCCCGCCCAAGCCGCTGGAGCAGACCAGCCGCGGCGGCGGCGGCCCGGCCAGTGCCACCGCCGGCACCAGCGGCAGCCAGGTGGTGCAGTACACCGTGCTGCTCGACGTCGACAACCCCGACGGCGCGCTGATGGCCGACATGACCACCCAGGTGTTCTTCGTCGCAGGCGCCGCCAGCCAGGTGCTCAGTGTGCCGTTGGCGGCCCTGGACGATGGCGCCAGCGACGACCTGCGCCTGGCCCAGGTGCTCGGTGCCGACGGCAAGGTCGAACAACGGCAGGTACGCATCGGCCTCAGCGACCGCCTGCGCGCGCAGATCCTCGACGGCCTGCACGAAGGCGAGCGTCTGGTCATCGGCGCGCCCCTGGCCAGCGGAGGTTGAATGTCCATCCCCCTGATCGAACTGCGCGACATCCGCAAGAGCTACGGCGGCATAGACAGCCCCAGGGTCGACGTCCTGCGCGGCATCAGCCTGCGCATCCACCCCGGTGAATTCATCGCCATCGTCGGTGCCTCCGGTTCAGGCAAGTCGACCCTGATGAACATCCTCGGCTGCCTCGACCGCCCCAGCACCGGCCAGTACCTGTTCGCCGGCAAGGACGTGGCCGAGCTGGGCAGCGACGAACTGGCCTGGCTGCGCCGCGAGGCGTTCGGCTTCGTGTTCCAGGGCTATCACCTGATCCCCTCGGGCTCGGCCCAGGAAAACGTCGAGATGCCGGCGATCTATGCCGGCACCCCGGCCGGCGAGCGCCACCGCCGCGCCGCCGCCCTGCTCGAACGCCTGGGCCTGGCCAGCCGTACCGGCAACCGCCCGCACCAGCTGTCCGGCGGCCAGCAACAGCGGGTGTCGATCGCCCGGGCGCTGATGAACGGCGGCCACATCATTCTAGCCGACGAACCCACCGGCGCCCTCGACAGCCACAGCGGCACCGAGGTCATGGCCCTGCTCGACGAGCTGGCCAACCTCGGCCACGTGATCATCCTCATCACCCACGACCGCGCCGTGGCCGCCCGCGCGCGGCGGGTGGTGGAAATCCGCGACGGCGAGATGATCAGCGACTCCGCCAGCGAGCAACTGCCCACCGCCGTCGACCAGGGCCTGCAGGCCAGCGAGCTGCGCCAGCGCCTGGACCAGGGCGCGACGCAACGCGGCGCCTGGAAAGGCGAGCTGCTCGAAGCCCTGCAAGCGGCCTGGCGGGTGATGTGGATCAACCGCTTCCGCACCGCCCTGACCCTGCTCGGCATCGTCATCGGCGTGGCCTCGGTGGTGGTCATGCTGGCCGTCGGCGAAGGCAGCAAGCGCCAGGTGATGGCGCAGATGGCGGCCTTCGGCTCGAACATCCTCTACCTCAACGGCCGCCACGCGACCTTGCGCGAGCCTGGCGGCATCGTCAGCCTGGACGATGTCGAGGCCATCGCCGAACTGCCCCAGGTCAAGCGGGTGATGCCGGTGATCGGCGCCAACCTGATGGTCCGCCATGGCAACAACAACCAGACCTTCTACGTCGGCGGCAACAACGTCGAGTTCCCCCACATTCTCAACTGGCCGGTGGTCGAGGGCAGCTTCTTCAGTGACTCCGAGGCCCGCAGCGGCGCCGCCGTCGCGGTGATCGGGCAGAAGGTCCGGGAAAAGCTCCTGGCCCCCGGCAGCGATGCCATCGGCCAGTACCTGCTGATCGGCAACGTGCCGTTCCAGGTGGTCGGCATCCTCGCCGCCAAGGGCGCAAGCTCCGGCGACCAGAAGAGCGACGAGCGCATCGTCGTTCCCTACGCCGCCGCTTCCACCCGCCTGTTCGCCAGCCATGATCCGGAGTACGTGATCATCGCCGCCGCCGACTCGGCCCAGGTCGCCGCCACCGAAGCGGCCATCGATCGCTTGCTGCGCAAGCGTCACCAGGGCCGCAAGGATTTCGAGCTGACCAATGACGCCGCGCTGATCCAGGCCGAGGCGCGCACCCAGAACAGCCTGTCACTGATGCTCGGGGCAATCGCCGCGATCTCGCTGCTGGTGGGCGGCATCGGGGTGATGAACATCATGCTCATGACCGTGCGCGAACGCACCCGCGAAATCGGTATTCGCATGGCCACCGGCGCCCGCCAGCGCGACATCCTGCGCCAGTTCCTCAGCGAGGCGGTGATGCTGTCGATGGTCGGCGGCATCACCGGAATCGCCCTGGCCTTGCTGATCGGCGGCGCCCTGCTGCTGGCCGACATCGCCGTCGCCTTCGCCCTGCCCGCGATCCTCGGCGCCTTCAGCTGTGCCGTCGCCACCGGCGTCGTGTTCGGCTTCATGCCGGCACGCAAGGCCGCCCGACTCGACCCGGTCAAAGCCCTTACCAGCGAATAACCCATGAATCTGCCAAGCCGTATCAGCCTGTTGACCCTGAGCTTTGCCCTCGCCGCCTGCAGTACAGCCCCGGCACCAGCCAGCGGCATCGCGGCGCCCACGGCCTGGCAAGGCCGCACCGACGCCGGCCAGTTGCCCACGGCCCAGTGGTGGCAGGCCTTCGCCAGCCCCGAGCTGGACCAGTTGATCCAGCGCGCCCTGGCCAATGCCCACGACCTTGCCGCCGCCACCGCGCAGGTACGCCAGGCCCAGGCGCGCGCCGTGATCGCCGGCGCCCCGCTGCTGCCGGAGCTGCAGCTGGGCCTGGATGGCAGTCGCCAGCACCTGCTTCACGGCCCAGGCAACGATCCGTTGGACGTCAGCAGAAGCCTGCGCACCTACAGCACCTACGGCCTGCAACTCACCGCCAGCTACGAGCTGGACTTCTGGGGCGGCCTGCGCGCCGCACGGGCCAGCGCCCTGCATGAGCTGGACGCCAGCCGCTTCGACCGCCAGACGGTGGAACTGACCCTGGTCAGCGCCGTGGCCAATGCCTACCTGCAAGGCCTGGCCCTGGAAGAACAGTTGCGCATCGCCCGCCTCAACCTGCGCAATGCGCGTGACGTGCTGAACCTGGTGCAGACCCGCCAGCAGGCCGGCTCCGCCACACGCCTGGAACTGGCCCAGCAGCGCAGCCTGGTGGCCGCCCAGGAGCGCCAGGTCCCGCTGCTCGAGCAGCAATGGCAAGATAGCCGCGTGACCCTCGCCACCCTGCTCGGCGACCCGGTGCAGGCACTGCCCGCCAGCCACCAGGCGCTGGCCAGCGTGCAATGGCCCGGCATCGGCAGCGGCGTGCCCAGCGAGCTGCTGAGCCGCCGCCCGGACATCGCCGCCGCCGAGGCGCGCCTGGCCGCGGCCAACGCCAATATCCAGGTAGCCCGCGCGGCCATGCTGCCCAAGCTGACCCTGGGCGCCAGCCTCGGCACCGGCGCCAACGCCTTCGCCGAGGTGCTCGACAGTTCCGCCTACACCCTCACCGCCGGCCTGCTCGCGCCGGTGTTCAACAACGGCCGGCTGCGCGCCGAGCGGCAACTGGCCGAGGCCGAGCAGGCGCAACTGCTGGAGAACTACCGCAGCAGCATCCTCGCCGGCTTCGCCGATGTGGAGAAGGCGCTCAACGCCATCCACGGCGTGGACCGCCAGCGCCTGTGGCAGGACCAGGAAGTGCAGGAAGCGCGCACCGCCTTCGACCTGGCCCAGCAGCGCTATGGTGCGGGCGCCGAGACCTTGCTCACCGTGCTGGAAACCCAGCGCACCCTGTATGGTGCACAGGATCAGCAGGCGCAGTTGCGGTTGGCCCGGTTGCAGGGCAGCGTGGCGTTGTACAAGGCGTTGGGTGGGGGCTGGCGGGTGCAGCGCTGACCGCGTTCGGCCTTTCGCGGGCAAGCCCGCTCCCACAGGGCTCTGCACAGGTCGCAAGGCTGTGGGAGCGGGCTTGCCCGCGAATCAGGCGACGCGGTAAATGGCATGGGACAAGCCCACGCCATCGTACGCCCTGTCAGCGCTGCGCCAGCTTCATGTTGCGCGCATACCACGGCCGTTGCGGCACCTTCGAGCGCACCCGGTCGAACAGGTCGTCGTCGCCAAAGATGATGCGCAAGGCGAGTTTCATGGTCTCCGGGTCCATCTCCACGCTGCGCCCCGGCCGCAACCCGGACACCGTCGAGCAACCATGGGTGTCCGGCCCAAGCCAGGGGTCGGACACCTCGACCCAGCGCCCCGGCGCGAACCACGGCACACCGTTGACCTCGGCCCGTCGCACCTGCCCGGGATGCGCCCGCTCATGGGCGCGAAACCAGTCCTCGATGCGGTCGTCGATCCAGCCGTGGAAATGCCAGAACACCGGGTTCACATGGGACGAGAACGGATCTCCGAGGAAGTCGTTCTCAGGCTCGAACCAGCGCGCGGCGAAGTCTTCCGGCTTGCGTGCGAACGGCACCGGCAGGCCGCTGGAAGGGTCGCGCGGCACCGAAGCCCAGCGCATGTGCAACCAGTCATGGATGCCCAGTTCCATCTCCGAGCCGAACTGCCCCAGGGTCACCGAGCTCAGGTAGTGCGGGTCGGTGTACTTCGACTCCCACACCTGGAAGTTGCCGTGGAAGGTGTCCGGCGTCTTGATGTCGCGCACCCACTGGGTGTAGGCGGCATCACCCGACGCCAGCCAGGTCGGTGGCAGGGCCGTGCCATCGTGGTTGTCGAAGTAACGGGCGAAACCCACGCGGTCGCGTTCGAGCTCCGGCTGCGGCAGTGGCAGGCGCGTCCACGACGGCAGGTCCTGAAGGGCACGGGCAGCCTGCAGCATGTGCCGGTGCATGAAGAAGAAGTCCTCCCCCGAGCCATTGCGGTCCTTGAGCCGCCCCCGGGCCTCGCGCTCCTGGTCGCGCGGGCCGGGCTGCCAGCCCAGGCCGCGTACGGCCGCCTGCTTGTCCTTGGCAAGCTTGTGCCACTTGTCCCGCGAGGCATGCCACAGCTGGTGAAACAGCCGATGCTCCGGGGCGATCAGCCAGGCCTGCAGGGCCGGTGACAGCGGCGTGCGCTCGCGAGCCTCGGGGAAGCGCTGCTTGAGTGCGAGAAACTGACTGTCCTCGACCGGCAAGGTCAGCGAGCGGCTGAGCGGCGCGATGTGGCCATTGAGAGTCGCCTGCCCGGCATTGCCGAACCCGCCCCAGGCTTCGTCCAGCTTCACCCTGCATTGATAGTCGGCCTGCGCGTCACCCGGTCGGGTCGAGAACAGTCGCCAGCGCAAGGTTCGCGTGGCGTCCGCCAGCAGGTCGCCGACCACGCGGTAGCGCGGCTCGTCGGCGCCACGCAGGCGCTCGGGGGTATCCAGGTAGCCGCGCAGGCCGCGTCCCGTCGGCGCCACATCGAGAAACATCTCCAGCTCGCCGGCAGGCAAGCCAAGCAACCCGGCATCGGCGCCGCGCAGGCTGAAACGCCAGATGCCGCGCAAGGTATCACCCAGCTGCTGCAACGGCGCGTCGGCCAGTTCCACCACCGCTTCACCCGGAGTCTCCGGAAACTCTTCGTCGAACCGCTGGCGCTGCACATGCCGTGCATACAACGCCCCGGGCACCACCACGCCCGTCAATGCCACACCGGCGATGAACCCGCGTCGAGAAATCGTCATTGCCACTACCTGAGCATTCATTGCGGCCATGGGGCACGGCCTGTCCAAGGCTAGAACGTTGTGCCCGACGGGAAATTTACCGATGACGGCGACGATAAATTTGCCTGTCGGTCATTCGTCCACCTGATACCCAAGCCCTGCCCGGGCAGCCATCGCGCTGTCGGCAGGGCCCCATGACCCACCGCGCAACGAGATGGCAATGACCAAGACCCGTTCCCGCAAAGCCTTGTACATCGGCCTGCCCCTGGCCCTGACGGTTGCCCTGGGCAGTGCCGCCGGCTTCTTCTACTGGCGCCACCTGCACGCCGGCTACCCGCTGAAGATCGTGCGCCAGGCAGACGCGCTGCACGACCACATGCTGTCGTTCGACAGCCACCTCACCGTGCCGCTGTCGATGGGCAGCGAAGGCCATGAAGTCGACAAGGACGGTCCCGGCCAGTTCGACCTGGTCAAGGCCAACCGCGGACGCCTGTCGGGTGCGGCGCTGACCATCTTCGGCTGGCCGGAGATCTGGAACGGCCCCAACGCACCGCACCGTCCCACCCCGGGCTTCGTCGACGCCGCCCGCCAGGAGCAGGAAGCGCGCTACAAGATCATCAGCGGCATGGTCCGCGACTTCCCCAACCAGGTCGGCATCGCCTACACCCCCGACGACTTCCGCCGCCTCAACGGCGAAGGCAAGTTCGCCATCTTCATCAGCATGCTCAACGCCTACCCGCTGGGCCACGACCTGTCACAGCTGGACCTGTGGGCGGCGCGCGGCATGCGCATGTTCGGCTTCAGCTACGTCGGCAACAACGACTGGGCCGATTCGTCGCGGCCGCTGCCGTTCTTCAACGACACCGCCGACGCCCTCGGCGGCCTGTCGCCACTGGGTGAACAGGCGGTACGCCGGCTCAACGACCTGGGGGTGATCATCGACGTGTCGCAGATGTCGACCCTGGCGCTCGAAGACGTCGCCCGCCTGACCCGCGCGCCGATCGTCGCCTCGCATTCGGCGCCACGGGCCTTCGTCGACATCCCGCGCAACCTCTCCGACAAGGAGATGCAACTGATCAAGGACAGTGGCGGGGTGATCCAGGTGGTCGGCTTTGGCCAGTACCTCAAACCGCTGACCCAGCCCGTGGTGAACAAGCTCGACGCCCTGCGCGCGCGCTTCGACCTGCAGCCCCTGCAAGGCCTTACCAACGCCCTGATGCCGGGCGACGCGGTGATCGCCGCCTGGCCCGAGGCGCGCTTCGGCGAGTACGCCAGTTCCCTCTACGGCATCCTCGAAGAGGAACCCAAGGCCACCCTCAAGCAATACGTCGACGTCATCGACTACACGGTGCGCAAGGTCGGCATCGACCACGTCGGCATCGCCTCCGACTTCAACGACGGTGGCGGCCTGGACGGCTGGAACGATGTCAGCGAAATCCGCAACGTCACCGCCGAACTGCTCACCCGAGGCTACAGCGAAACGGACATCGCCAAGCTCTGGGCCGGCAACTTCCTGCGAGCCTGGGACCAGGTGCAGAAAGCCGCCCACCCCGTCGCCAACCGCTGATCCGAGCCCTGCCCATCATGAGCAACCGCCGCACCTTCCTGAAACAGGCCGGCCTGCTGGCCGCCAGCCTGCCGCTGCTGCCCGAGGCCCTGGCCACCCCCGCCCAGCCGCCCACCCCTTCACTGGCCGGCAGCGACAAGTGGCGCAACCTGCGTGAGCTATTCCCGCTCGACCCGCAGATCGCCCATTTCGCCAACTTCCTGATCACCGCCCACCCGCGCCCGGTGCAGGCGGCGATCGACCGCCACCGCGCCGACCTCGACCGCAACCCTGCCGCCCTGATGGACTGGGAGAGCCAGTACGAATGGCAGCGCGAGGACGAAGTGCGCGAGTGGGCCGGGCGCTACCTGGAAGTCGGCCCGCGCCAGGTTGCCCTCACCGGCAGCACCACCGAAGGCCTGGCGATGATCTACGGCGGGCTCAAGGTCGGTGCCGACCAGGAGATCCTGATCACCGAGCACGAGCACTATTCGGCGCACAAGACCCTGGCCTTCCGCACCCAGCGCCAGGGCACCGCGGTGCGCAAGATCCGCCTGTTCGACAACCCCTGGACGATCTCCAGCGACCAGGTGCTGAGCACCCTCGACAAGGCCATCCGCCCCAACACCCGGGTGCTGGGCATGACCTGGGTGCACTCGGGCAGCGGCGTGAAATTGCCCGTTGGCGAAATCGGCGAGCTGGTGCGCCAGCACAACCGCAACCGCAGCGACGCCGAGCGCATCCTCTACGTGGTCGACGGCGTGCACGGCTTCGGCGTGGAAAACGTGCGCTTTGCCGACTTCAACTGCGACTACTTCATCGCCGGCACCCACAAGTGGATGTTCGGCCCGCGTGGCACCGGCATCATCTGCGCCGCCTCCACCGGCATGGAGCACCTGACCCCGAGCGTCGCCACCTTCTCCCGCGATGAAGACTTCGCCACCATCATGACCCCCGGCGGCTACCACGCCTTCGAATACCGCTGGGCCGCCAGCGAAGCCTTCAAGCTGCACCTGGCGCTGGGCAAGGCCGACGTGCAGCAGCGCATCCACCAGCTCAACGACCTGCTCAAGGCGCGCCTGACCGAACACCCCCAGGTGCAGCTGGTGACACCGCGCAGCGAGCGTTACTCCGCCGGTTTCACCTTCTTCCGTATCAAGGACCGCGACCCCGACGCCGTCGCCGCCCACCTCACCGCCAACCGGGTGATGTGCGACGCGGTGTACCGCGACGTCGGCCCGGTGATCCGTCTGGCCCCGGGCCTGCTCAACGACGAGCAGCAGATCGAACGGGCGATGCAGCTGATCGTTTCACAACTTTGAACTCACCACTCTGAACTCACCATTCTGAACAAGGCATTCCCATGAGCGCTCCCCTGCACCGCCTGACCCTGGCCGCCCTGCTGGCCGCCTGCAGCCTGCCAGCCCTGGCCGCGCAGCCCGCCGACAAGCCCGGTACGGTGTTCCGTGACTGCGACAAGTACTGCCCAGAGATGGTCGTGCTGCCCGCCGGCACCTTCAAGATGGGCACCCCGGCGGATGAAATGGGCCGCCAGGACGACGAAGGCCCACAACATGACGTGACCTTCGCCAAGCCCTTCGCCATCGGCCGCTTCCAGGTCACCGCCGGCGAGTGGGACGCCTACCTCAAGGCCAGCGGCACGCGCATCGCCGATGGCGACGACCGCCCCGGGCGCCGCTGCACCGCCAGCAAGCCCAGCTACAAGCAAGGGCCACGGCAGCCGGCGGTGTGCATGACCTATCTCGACGTGCAGGACTACGTGGCCTGGCTGTCGAAAAAAACCGGCAAGCAGTACCGCATGGTCAGCGAAGCCGAGCGCGAATACGCCGCCCGCGCTGGCAGCACCGGCATGTTCCCCTTCCCCATCGACCCCGACGCCACCCTGGAAATCAGCCAGCACGCCAACGTCTACGGGCCCAAGGACGGCTACAGCTTCAGCTCGCCGGTGGGCAGCTACCCGGCCAACGCCTTCGGCGTCCACGACATGCACGGCAACGTCTATGAGATGGTCGCCGACTGCTACCACAACAGCTACGACGGCGCCCCGGCCGACGGCAGCGCCTGGGGCCAGGCCAGCCGCGCCGCCGACAGCTGCAAGGTGGTGAGCATCCGCGGCAACGACTGGGGCGAGGCACCGATCTTCTCCCGCTCGGGCAACCGCAACACCAACTATCCCACCCGCCAGGGCGACTGGCTGGGCTTCCGGGTGGTCCGCGAGCTGTGACGGCACGCGGTTAAATTGCCCTGCGCGGCACTCGTCCTAAACGGTGTATCCGTCTCTGATCCAGGAATCCAACATGACCTCCAAACCCCGCGGGGCCCTGAGCGAGCTGTTCGCCCTGCTCAAGCCCTTCTGGCCGATCGTCACCCTGTCGGTCGTCATGGGCATGGTCGGCGGCCTCAGCGTCACCGCGCTGCTGGCCACCATCAACAGCGGCCTGCACGCCGAAGGCGGCCTGAGCAATGGCGTGATCCTCGGTTTCGCCGGGCTCTGCGCGCTGGCCCTGGCCTGCTCGATCTGCTCGGACATCGGCACCAACTACGTCGGCCAGCACATCATCGCCCGGCTGCGCAAGGCCCTGGGCGAGAAGGTGCTGTCGGCACCCATCGAGCAGATCGAGCGTTTTCGCAGCCACCGCCTAATCCCGGTGCTGACGCACGACGTCGACACCATCAGCGACTTCGCCTTCGCCTTCGCGCCGCTGGCCATCTCGCTGACCGTGACCCTCGGCTGCCTGGGCTACCTGGCCACCCTGTCGCTGCCGATGTTCCTGATGATGCTGCTGGCCATCGGCATCGGCAGCATCATCCAGTACATCGCCCGCGGCCGCGGCATCAAGGGCTTCATGGCCGCCCGCGACGCCGAGGACCGCCTGCAGAAGCACTACCACGCCGTGGCCGAGGGTGCCAAGGAACTGCGCATCCACCGCCCGCGCCGCCAGCGCATGTTCCGCCAGGGCATCCAGGACACCGCCGACGAGATCTGCGCCACCCAGGTGCGCTCGATCAACACCTTCGTGATCGCCAAGAGCTTCGGCTCGATGCTGTTCTTCGTGGTCATCGGCCTGGGCCTGACCCTGCAGTTCCTCTGGCCCAGCGCCGACCCCAAGGCGGTCAGCGGCTTCGTCCTGGTGCTGCTGTACATGAAGGGCCCGCTGGAACACCTGATCGGCACCCTGCCGGTGGTCAGCCGTGCGCAGATCGCCTTCCGCCGCATCGCCGAACTCAGCGAACAGTTCTCCTCGCCCGAGCCGCACCTGCTGCTGGACGACCACGGCAGCGAGCCGGTGCGGGTCGACAGCCTGGAACTGCGCGAGGTCAGCTATGCCTACCAGCCAAGCCCCGGCGCCCAGCCGTTCCAGGTGGGCCCGGTGAACCTCAACATCGCCCACGGCGACATCGTCTTCGTGGTCGGCGAGAACGGTTGCGGCAAGACCACCCTGATCAAGCTGCTGCTGGGCCTGTACCCGCCGCAGCAGGGGCAGATCCTGCTCAATGGCCAGGCCATCGATGCCGCCGCGCGCGACGACTACCGCCAGCTGTTCACCACGGTGTTCGCCGACTACTACCTGTTCGACGACGTGGTGCAGGGCGACACGCACATCCCCGAGGATGCCAACCGCTACCTCGAACGCCTGGAGATCGCCCACAAGGTCAGCGTCAAGGACGGCGCCTTCAGCACCACCGACCTGTCCACCGGCCAGCGCAAGCGCCTGGCGCTGGTCAACGCCTGGCTCGAGGAACGCCCGGTGCTGGTGTTCGACGAGTGGGCCGCCGACCAGGACCCGACGTTCCGGCGCATCTTCTACACCGAGCTGCTGCCCGACCTCAAGCGCCTGGGCAAGACCATCATCGTCATCTCCCACGATGACCGTTACTTCGACATCGCCGACCAGCTGGTGCGCCTGCAGGCCGGCCAGGTGGTGGTAGAAGCCGCCCCCGCCCTCGCCTGAAATCCGCCAGGCGCGCCCCGTGCGCGCCTGGCGCGGCCGTTGCGTCGCCCGCCTAAATCACCCCACGGTCCCTTCGTCTCTCTCAGTACGCTTAATTCTCCAGTGATGGCGAGACCGAGATGACATCCCACGACCACTCCACCGATGACGCCCTGCTGGCCCTGCTCTGCGAGCTCGACGCACCCTCCGCCACCCCTGCCGGCATCATTGCCCAGGGCGCCGACGACGCGCCGCTGTCGTTCGCCCAGGAGCAGCTGTGGCTGCTCGCCCAGCTCGACCCCGACGCCGCCACCTACAACCAGCCGCGCGCCTTCGCGCTGCACGGTGCGTTGCACGCCGCCGACCTGCAGCAGGCCCTGGACCGGGTCATCGACCGTCACGACATCCTGCGCTCGCGCATTGCCGAGGTGCAGGGCCAGCCACGCCTGCTGGTCGATCGCGAGGCGCGGTTGAACCTGCGCAGCGTCGACCTGCGCGGCCAGCCACCGCACGTGCTGCAGCAGGCGCTGGAAGCAGAGGCCGCCACGCCGTTCGACCTCGCCCAGGCGCCACTGCTGCGCGCCTGCCTGTACCAGCTGGGTGCCGAGCACCATGTGCTGGCGTTGACCAGCCACCACAGCATCAGCGATGCCTGGTCCAACCCGTTGCTGCTGCGCGACCTGGCACAGGCCTATGGCGATGGCCAGGCCCTGCCGCGCCCGGCCGTGCAGTACCACGACTATGCCCACTGGCAACGCGGGGCTTACCTGGGCAGCCCGGCCCAGGCCCAGGCCGCCGCCTACTGGCGCGACTACCTGCACGGTGGCATCAACCTGCTCGAACTGCCCACCGACCACCCGCGCGACAACCGCCCGCCAGTGGCCGCGGGCAACTGCGAGTTCGCCCTGCCGCCGGCCCTGTTCAGCCAGCTGCAAGCCGCCTGCCGGGCCAACGGCCTGACCCCGTTCATGGTGTTGCTGGCCGCCTGGCAACTGGTGCTCGGCCGCCACAGCGGCCAGGACGATTTCATCGTCGGCGTGCCCAACGCCGGGCGCAACCAGGAGCAGGTGCAGGAACTGATCGGCTTCTTCGTCAACAGCCAGATCCACCGCGCCCGCCTCGACCCACGGCAGACCGTGGCCGGCCTGCTCGACCAGGTACGTCGCCATGCCCTGGCCTGCCTGGAACACGCCGATCACCCGCTGGAGCAAGTGGTTGCCGAGCAGCGCCAGGGCGCCACCGGCGCGCTGCTCCACGCCCTGTTCAACTGGACCAGCGACAACGCCGAACAGGCCACCCCAGGCTTCGCCGGCCTGCGCATCGAGGCGCTACCAGGCGCACCCGCTGCGGCCAAGTTCGACCTCAGCCTGAACATCCAGGCCGGCCGCGAGCAACTGCGCATCTGCCTCGAATACGATGCCGCGCTGTTCGACGCCGCAACTGCCCAGCGCCTGGGCCAGGACTGTCTGGCCCTGCTCCAGGCCATGCTCGACAACCCGCAGTGCGCGCTCGGTGAACTGCAACTGCCCTCCACCGCCCAGCACCAGCAGTTGCAGGAACAGTGGAACGCCACCGCCCACAGCTACCCCGCCGCACCGTCGATCCACGCCCTGATCGAAGCCCAGGTACGCAGCACACCCGACGCCACCGCGCTGGTGTTCGGCGAACGCACGTTGAGCTATGCCCAGCTCAACCGCCAGGCCAACCAGCTGGCCCATGCCCTGATCGCCCAGGGCGTGCGCCAGGACACCCCGGTCGGCATCGCCGCCGAACGCAGCCTAGAGCTGGTAGTCGGCCTGCTCGCCATCCTCAAGGCCGGTGGCGCCTATGTGCCGCTGGACCCGGAATACCCCGCCGAACGCCTGAGCTACATGTT
>NZ_JBIVIA010000015.1:0-28700 GCF_044749485.1 Pseudomonas sp. NPDC089401
CCCCCCCCCCCCCCCCCCCCCCCCCCCCCCCCCCCCCCCCCCCCCCCCCCCCCCCCCCCCCCCCCCCCCCCCCCCCCCCCCCCCCCGCTCCTACAGGCAAGTGCCAAGCGTGATTCAGGCCTGGGTGTCGACCACGCTACCGGCACTGCTGCCACCACTTTTCTCCAACGCCGTCAGCAGCTGCGCGGTAGCGGCCATGATCTCGCCGTTGAGCGTGGCGACACTGGCCTGCTTGGCCGTGATCTGCGTCAGCTTGCCGATGTCATCGCCTTTTTGTGCCATCAGCTGGGCCAGTTGCTTCTGCTCATCGGCCAACTGTTTCTGCAGTTTCTTGATCATCTCGCGCAGTTGCTTGATGTGTGCAGGCTCCGAGCTGTCGCTACTTTCGTCTGCCCCTTTGGCCCCTTGTGCCTGGCCACTGCTGCGCAGCTTGGACGTGTCGACCTGCAGCGTGCCGCTGCCCGACTCGGTCTTGTCCGTCTCGCTGGCGCTCGCCTGGGTGGTGCTGGCTGCCTGGGCCGACGGGTTGCTGATGCTGATTGCCGCGATACCTACCATGACTGTCTCCCTGTTTTGCAATGGGTCCTTGCGTTGACCTGCCTATCGGCTGACCGCCGCCGAACTTTAGGCCCCACGCACAGGCCGCAGGATCGCCATCCAGTAAATTCCCTGCCGCGTGGCTCGTTCCACCCAATGTACAAGCGCAGGCGCCGAGCCCCGGCGTGCGCCCACATTCGCCCCATTACGGAACCGCAGCCATGAGCCAGCCTGCAAACACGGACACCATCAAGGACCTGATCGGCGTGGGCTTCGGCCCCTCCAACCTGGCCCTGGCCATCGCCCTGGAAGAACTCGCCCAGACCCACGGCCACGCCCTCGACGCCTTGTTCATCGACAAGCAGCAGGACTACCGCTGGCACGGCGAGACCCTCGCCACCCAGAGCGAGTTGCAGATTTCCTTCCTCAAGGACCTGGTCTCGCTGCGCAACCCCACCAGCCCCTACAGCTTCGTCAACTACCTGCACCAGAAGCAGCGCCTGGCCGACTTCATCAACCTCGGCACCTTCTACCCCTGCCGCCTGGAGTACAACGACTACCTGCGCTGGGCCGCCGAACACTTCGCCACCCAGGCGGTGTACGGCGAGCAGGTGCTGCGCATCGAGCCGGAAGTGAAGGCCGGGCGCGTAGAGCACCTGCGCCTGGTCTCGCGCGACAGCCAGGGCCGCGAATTCAGCCGGCGCACCCGCTCGGTGGTGGTCGGAACCGGCGGTACGCCGAAAATCCCCGAGAAGTTCGGCGCATTCAAGGACGATCCGCGGGTGTTCCACCACTCCCAGTACCTCAGCAGCCTGAACAAGCTGCCCTGCACCGCCGGCAAGCCGATGCGCATCGCGGTGATCGGCTCCGGGCAGAGCGCCGCCGAAGCGTTCATCGACCTCAACGACAGCTACCCGTCGGTGAAGGTCGACATGGTCCTGCGCGGCTCGGCGCTCAAGCCGGCCGACGACAGCCCGTTCGTCAACGAGATCTTCTCGCCGGACTACACCGACCTGGTCTACAACGAGCCGGCCGACCAACGCGCCAAGCTGGTGGGCGAATACCACAATACCAACTACTCGGTGGTCGACCTCGACCTGATCGAGCGCATCTACGGCATCCTCTACCGCCAGAAGGTCGCTCACCAGTTCCGCCACAACGTGCTGTGCCGCCGCCAGGTGGAAGCCGTGGTGGCCACCCGTGACGGCATCGAACTGACCCTGCGCGACCTGGCCACCGGCCAGCAGCAGACCCACCGCTACGACGCAGTGATCCTCGCCACCGGCTACGAGCGCCGCTCGCACCGCGACCTGCTGGCACCGCTGGCCGATTACCTGGAAGACTTCGCCGTCGACCGCAACTACCGGGTGCAGGCCAGCCCGCAACTGCAAGCCTCGGTCTACCTGCAGGGCTTCTGCGAGAACAGCCACGGCCTGAGCGACACCTTGCTGTCGGTGCTGCCCTCCCGTGCGGCAGAAATCGGCCAGGCGTTGTACCAGGACCTGGCGCACTCGCACGGCAAGCCGCTCGCCGCGATGGCCCTGACCAGCGCCTGATCCAGGCCAGGCGTCAGCACAAAGCCGGCAGGGTGCCTCGCGCCCTGCCGGCTTTGTGCTTTCTGAAACATTTGCTTGCACTTGAGTTGGCAGGATTTTCATTCTCATTCGTCCTTAATAAGTGCAGCCCCGTGGTTGGGCAGGTGCTCGACCCGTAATTTTCAGAAGAACGACCAATGGCCAAATCACCGAAAAAATCCAAGTCCAGGCTGTGGTTCCTGGTCCATAGCTGGCTCGCCCTGCCGATCTGGTTCTTCGTGCTGATCGTCTGCTTCACCGGGATGCTCGCCGTGGTCAGCCAGGAGATCGTCTGGCTGGCCAACCCTGACGTGCGTGCCAACAAACCGGACGATGCCGCCGAGCGCCTGAGCTACCAGCAGGTGCTCGATGCCCTGCACCAGGCCGAACCGGACCTGTCCGTGCGCTTCCTGCGCCAGCCCGACGGTTCGCACTTCGCCCTCACCGCCGCCGTCACCTACCCCGACGGCAGCAGCCCGACGCTGTACGTCAACCCTTACACCGGGGCGATCCAGGGCAAGATCCCGGACTTCAACTTCGAAGCCTTCACCCGCGCACTGCACGGCTGGTGGCTGGTGCCCTTCACCAACGGCTTCAGTTGGGGCTGGTACCTGGTGTCGCTGCTCGGCCTGCCGATGCTGGCGTCGCTGGTCACCGGGCTGGTGGTGTACAAGAAGTTCTGGAAAGGCTTCTTCAAACCGGTGCGCACCGGCCACGGCGCGCGGATCTTCTGGGGCGACCTGCACCGCCTGGCCGGGGTCTGGTCGATCTGGTTCATCGCGGTCATCTCCATCACCGGCACCTGGTTCCTGATCCAGGCGATCCTGTTCGACAACCACATCACCATTTCCAGCCAGCCGATCACCCCGGTGATCGCCCGCGAGGACGTGCCGCAGACCGCCGATGGCAGCCCGGCGCCACGCATCGACCTGGACGAAGCCGCACGCATCGCCGGCCTGGCCCTCCCGGGCCTGGAGATCAGCACCATCATCATGCCCGCCACCCACTACAGCCATATCACCCTGAACGGCCCCGGCTGGTACCCGCTGATGAACCAGAGCGCCAGCGTCAACCCCTACACACGCAACGTCGACAGCCAGTTCCTGATCAGCGACCGCTCGGCCCTGGAGTTCGTCACCGAGTCCATGCGCCCGCTGCACACCGGTGATTTCGGGGGCCTGCCGATCAAGCTGGTGTGGTTCTTCTTCGGCCTGGTGCTGACCCTGATGGTGTTCAGCGGCCTGCTGATCTGGACCAAGCGCACCGCCCAGGCCACCGCCGCCGCACTCAAGCGTGGCGAACGTGCCCCGCGCGCGACCCGCCCTGAAACCACCGTGGAGATCCGCCCATGAGCCAGGCCCAGGCCCTGCCCGCCCGCCCGTTGAAGCAGTGGTGGCTGAAGTGGCGCTTTCACCTGAACATCCTGCTGATCCTCATCCCGCTGGGCTTCATGCCCAAGTACTTCGCCGATGCCAAGCTGTTTCGCGGCGATGCCGGGCTGGGCGTTAACCTGATCAGCGCCATCCCGGTCGGCCCCTACACCCTGGACCTCGCCGAGCTGCGCGACGAAGCCCCGCGCGCCGACGGCCCGGCGGGCTACTTCAAGGCCTTCAACGCGGCGCTGTGCAAGGCCTGCGTCGCCGACGTCAAGGCCGTCTACCTGCGCATCGGCAAGCCGCGCAGCCTCCGCGCCGCCGGCACCATCTTCTTCGGCTCGCCGTACCGCATGGCGACCAACCTGCCGATTGCGCCGCGCACCCGCGCCGATGCCCAGATCTGGATCAGCATCGAAGGCTGGGACGGCAGCCTGCACCAGGCATCGGTCCCCCTGAGCAAGGCTTCGCCGGCCACCGTGGCCTGGCTCGAGAAACAAGGAGGCAAACCATGAAACATCCCCTGCGCACCCTCACCCTGCCCCTGCTGCTGGCCGCCGGCCCGGCACTGGCGCATAACCCGATGTGCGAGTGCGAGGACGTCGCCGGCGGCCAGGTCAAGTGCACCGGCGGCTTCTCCGACGGCAGCGGCGCCCCGGGCGTGACCCTCGACGTGATCGGCTACGACGAACAGGTGCTGGTCGGCGGCAAGCTCGGCGAAGACTCGACCCTGACTTTCAAGCGCCCGGATGGCGAGTTCTACGTGCTGTTCGACGCCGGCCCCGGGCACGTGGTGGAAGTCGACCACGCCGACATCGCGCAACCATGAGCGCCTCGACTGCCAGCCGCACCCAGGTGGTGCGCCCCGCCGGGGCCGGGCACGAAACCCTCTACGTGCTGCTGGTCAGCGCGCTGATCGTGGTGCTGGCCGCCACGGTGGTGCTGCTGCGTGGCGAGCGTGAGGACGAGCAGGCCGTCGCCAGCCACCAGCTCGACGCGCGCCGCGACCTGACCGCCGCCGAACAAGGCCTCTACACCGACTTGCGGGTGGCCTTCGACGAAATCCAGCTACTGCGCGAGGAACGTGCCGGCGTGCCCGACGTGCAAACCCTGGGCGAAGAAGGCCTGCCACCCTTCGTCGCGGACGCCGGCAGCCAGAGCCGCGGCCAGCATCGCTGGCAATGGCTGCCGGCCGGCGCCTACCTGGGCCGCAGCCAGGCCCCCGAAGTGGCCGGCAGCTTCCTGCTGATCCTGCCGGGCGACAGCGCCGGCCAGGCCGATGTCTGGCTGCGCCGCGACAGCGCCGCCGTGCTGCCGGACGACCTCGGCCAGGCCGCCTTGATCGCCGCTGGCTGGCGCCAGGTGGTCAGCCACTATGACGCCGGGGTCACCCGCGAACACCGTCACTGAACCCAAGGACTCCTTCATGCTCCGCAAAGCCCTCGCCCTGCTCCTGGCCTGCGCCCTGCCCGCCCTGGCCTTGGCCGACACCGGCAAGCCCCTGCGCATCGGCATCACCCTGCACCCGTATTACAGCTATGTGAGCAACATCGTCGGCGACAAGGCCGAGGTGGTGCCGCTGATTCCGGCGGGGTTCAACCCGCATGCCTACGAGCCGCGCGCCGAAGACATCAAGCGCATCGGCACGCTGGACGTGGTGGTGCTCAATGGCGTCGGCCACGACGACTTCGCCGACCGCATGATCGCCGCCAGCGAAAAGCCTGGGGTGAAAACCATCGAGGCCAACCAGAACGTGCCGCTGCTGGCCGCCACCGGCATCGCCGCCCGCGGCGCCGGCAAGGTAGTCAACCCGCACACCTTCCTGTCGATCAGCACCACCATCGCCCAGGTCAACAACATCGCCCGCGAACTCGGCAAGCTCGACCCGGACAACGCCAGGTTCTACACCCAGAACGCCCGCGCCTACGCCAAGCGCCTGCGCGCGCTGCGTGCCGAGGCCCTGGCCAAGGTCACCGAGGCGCCGGGCGCGAGCTTCCGCGTAGCCACCATCCACGCCGCCTATGACTACCTGGTGCGCGACTTCGGCCTGGAAGTGACCGCAGTGGTCGAGCCGGCCCACGGCATCGAGCCGAGCCCGGCGCAACTGAAGAAGACCATCGACCAGCTCAAGGCGCTGGACGTGAAGGTGATCTTCTCGGAAATGGATTTCCCCTCGGCCTACGTCGAGACCATCCAGCGCGAATCGGGCGTGCGCCTGTACCCGCTGACGCACATTTCCTACGGCGAATACACCAAGGAAAAATACGAGGTGGAGATGAAGCGCAACCTCGACACCGTGGTCCGCGCCATCCAGGAGAACCGCGCATGACCGCCGCCGCCCACCTCGCGGCCGCTGCCGGGCCGCGCATCGAGTTCGCCGGCATCGACCTGACCCTGGGCCGCACGCGCATCCTCGAAAACGTGCAGTTCACCGTCGCCGCCGGCAGCGTGCATGCCATCGTCGGCCCCAACGGCGGCGGCAAGAGCTCGCTGATCAAGACCCTGCTCGGGCAGATGCCGCACCAGGGCCAGCTGACCCTGCACTGGCCGGACGCCCGTCAGGTGATCGGCTACGTGCCCCAGGCGCTGGAATTCGACCGTGGCCTGCCGATGACCGTCGACGACTTCATGGCCGCGCTGTGCCAGCAGCGCCCGGCCTTCCTCGGCCTGTCGCGCCGCGTGCAGCCGGCGGTCGACGCGGCGCTGGCGCGGGTCGGCATGCTCGACAAGCGCAAGCGGCGCATGGGCGCGCTGTCCGGCGGCGAACGCCAGCGCGTGCTGCTGGCCCAGGGGTTGATCCCCGAGCCGCAGCTGCTGGTGCTGGACGAACCGATGTCGGCGCTCGACGAAGCCGGCATCCAGGTGTTCGAGCAGTTGCTGCACGGCTGGCGACAGGCCGGCACTACCGTGCTGTGGATCGAGCATGACCTGCAGGCCGTGCTGCGCCTGGCCGACCGGGTCACCGGCCTGAGCCGCCGGGTGCTGTTCGACGCCCCGCCCGTCGAGGCCCTGACCCCCGAGCGCCTGCTCGGCCTGTTCTCCGTCCACCCCCGCAGCGAGAGCCTTGCCTGATGAGCTTCGAAGCATTCCGCCAACTGGTCCAGGGCTGGGCCGGCGCTGGCTACCTGCCGGAGGCGCTGGCCTACGGTTTCGTGATCAACGCGCTGCTCGCCGGGCTGATGATCGGCCCGGTGCTCGGCGGCCTCGGCACCCTGGTGGTGGTCAAGCGCTTCGCCTTCTTCAGCGAGGCGGTCGGCCATGCCGCACTGACCGGCGTGGCCATCGGCATCCTGCTCGGCGAACCCTACACCGGGCCCTACGGCAGCCTGTTCGGCTACTGCCTGCTGTTCGGCATCCTGCTCAACTTCCTGCGCAACCGCACCGGCCTGTCACCGGACACGCTGATCGGCGTATTCCTCTCGGTGTCGCTGGCCCTGGGCGCGAGCCTGCTGCTGATGCTGGCCGGCAAGATCAACGTGCACATCCTCGAGAACGTGCTGTTTGGCTCGGTGCTGACCGTCAGCGGCCAGGACCTGGTGGTGCTGGGCATCGTCGCGGTGCTGGTGCTGGCCCTGGCCCTGCCGCTGTACAACCGCATCATGCTGGCCAGCTTCAACCCGCAGCTGGCGGCGGTGCGCGGGGTCGCGGTGAAGACCCTGGACTACCTGTTCGTGGTGCTGGTGACCCTGGTCACGGTGGCGTCGGTGAAGGTGATCGGCGCCATCCTGGTCGGCGCGCTGCTGGTCATTCCGGCAGCTGCCGCGCGGCTGGTCAGCCAGTCGCTGAGGGGCTTCTTCTTCCTGTCGGTGCTGATCGCCACCCTCAGCACGCTGCTGGGCATCCTGCTGCCGATCACCCTCGACCTGCCGGTGCCCTCGGGCGCCGCGATCATCCTGGTCGCCGGCCTCTGCTTTGCCCTGGCCGCCCTGGCCCGCGCCCTCGTCCCCCGCCTGCAAGGAAACCCGGCATGAACCTGAAACAGCTGAGCCTGGCCATCGCCCTCGCCGGCCTGCCCGCGCTCGCCTCGGCCACCCAAGTGCTGACCGCCCTGCCCGTCACCCACAGCCTGGCCAGCGCCCTGCTCGCCGGCACCGGGGTGCAACTGACCCGCGCCGCGCCGGCCAACCTGCCGGCCAGCCGCCAGCCGTCGTACTTCAGCAGCCGCGGTGGCGCGAGCCTGGCCAAGGCGGCGCAGCAGGCCGACGCGGTGATCGGCGTGCGCTCGATCTGGCGCGACGACCCGCTGTACCCGATGGCCCGGCGCAGCAACATCCGCATCGTCGAGATCGACGCGGCGCGGCCGGTGGACGGCGCGTTGCCGGGCATCGCGGTGGCAGGTGACGACGCCTACGCCGCCTACCCCTGGCTGAACCCGGGCAACCTCGGGCGCATGGCCGATGTGCTGGCCAACGACCTGGAGCGCCTGGCACCGGCGGACAAGGACAAGATCCAGGGCAACCTGGCGGGGCTCAAGCGGCAGTTGCTTGAACTGAGCGCCAGCAGCCAGACCCGGCTGGCCCAGGTCGACAACCTGACGGTGGTCAGCCTGTCGGAACGCTTGGGCTACCTGGCCAGCGGATTGAACCTGGATGTGGTGGAACAGCGGCTGCCGGAGGATGGCCAGTGGGATGAGGCGGCGTTGAAGGCGCTGGGGGAGAACCTGAAGGGGCAGGATGTGGCGCTGGTGCTGGATCACCGGCAGCCGGAGCCGGCGGTGGCCAAGGTGATCGAAGCGTCCGGGGCCAGGTTGCTGGTGGTGGAAAGTGATCCCGAGGATGCTGTCGCGGGGCTCAAAGCTTCTGTTGAACAGGTGGTCGGGGCCTTGAGCGAAGGGTGATGTAGGCTGTGCCGGCCTCTTCGCGGGTAAACCCGCTCCCACAGGTAATTCATTGGCCTTGAATGCGGTGCAATACCTGAGGGAGCGGGTTTATCGAGGCGTCGAACCGCCGCGAAGAGGCCGGCACAGGCGAACACTAGCGCTTCATGCAACGCTGATACCGCTCATCCACCCGCCCGGCAAACCACGCGGTCGTGAGCTTGCGGGTTATCTTCGGGCTCTTCAGCTCGATCCCCGGCAACACTGCCCGCGGCAGCGGCTTGCCTGCCGCCCCGTCGGCCAGGGCGAACACCCCGCTGTACAGTTTGCTGTCCTCGAACGCCAGGCGGTCCTCCAGCTCCAACTGGCTGCGAATCTGCGGATTGCGCAGGCCCAGTTTCACCCCCAGCTTGCGCGCCGCCTGTTCGGTGCTGCCAGGCATGATCGCGCCGGGCGCGATCAAGTCGCCGTCGAGCGCCAGGGCTACCCCTGTCACGCGGCTCAAGGCCGCCTGGAACGCCGCATTGCGGCTGGCGTACCAACCGGCATTGAAATCGGCGAAGCGGTACAGCGGGCGCTCATAATGCGCGGGGTAACCGAGCAGGTGGGCGATACCGAAGTACATGCCACCCCGACGGCTGAACACCTCCTGGCGAATCGTGCCGTCGTAGGTGTAGGGGTAATCCTTGGCATGCTGCTCGGCAAATTCGACGCTGACCTGCATCGGCCCGCCGGTGTGCACCGGGTTGAGCCCGCCGAGCAAGGTGTTGCCCATGGGCAGGCGGGCGATGAATTCATCGTAGAGCGCGCTCAGCTGCTTCTCGCTGCGCACGGCCAGCAGGCGCTGCTGATAACTTTGGCCATTGCCTGACGGCGTCTTCAGCGCGCCATCAACCAACAGCTTTGGAATGTGCAGCCGCGCCGCGCGACGGTCGATCTCCTCGCGGGCGATACGCCCCAGGTTGGGCACCTGTGGGTCGGCATTGAAGGTCGATTCCTGTTCGGTCACCGCCAGCACTGCACACAGGTTGCTCTTGCTCGGCGCAATGCGCTGGGCCTCGAACGCCGCCTGGATATCCCTGGCCCAGCCTTCGCGATCCTTGGCCTGGGCCGGCAACAGGCGCATGAGCTGGGCGCGGACCTTGGCCGGGTCGGCCTCCTCGGGTTCTTCCCCGCGGCGCCCGGCGCAGCCCTGCAACAGCGCCAGGGCCATCAGCCCTGCCGTCAGCAGCCGGCCGTTCAGGGCTGTTCACCGACCATGTAGGTCTTGCTGATGTGGCGGAACAACGGGTGGCTGGCGCTGCCCATCAGCTCGAACAGCACCATCTCGCGGGTCACCAGCTGGGCCCCGGCCTGGCGCATGCGGGCAAGGCCGGCGGCCTTGTTGGCAGGTGTGCGGCTGTCGCAGGCGTCCTCGACCACGAACACCTGCTTGCCCAGGGCCAAAAGGCCGAGCACGGTCTGCAGCACGCAGACGTGGGTTTCCATGCCGCAGACGATCACCTGCTCGCGGCCCAGCAGGCTGGCCGGCAGGCAGTCGGCCGCCACGCAGGAGAAATGGGTCTTTTCCACCACCTCGGCGGCCGGTGCGGCGGCGAGCAGTTCCGGCAAGGTGTGGCCCAGGCCCTTGGGGTACTGCTCGGAGACCACCACCGGCACTTCCAGCTCGGCGCTGGCCGCCAGCAACCAGCGCGCCCGGGCCCGGGTGCCCTCGGGGTCGCTCATGGCACCGATGAGTTTTTCCTGGATGTCGACGACCAGCAGCGTGGCCTTGCGGTGTTCGATCAGCATTGTCTGCCTCTTGCCTGGGAAAAGGCCTAGCCTCCCCCAGGCAAGCGGTGACGTCAATCAGGCCGACAGCCGGTGCGGTTCGAGGGATTCGGCCAGCGCCCCCAGCACAGGGTCTTCATGCTCATGGATGAAGAAGTGGCCGCCGGGGAACATGCGCAGGGAGAACTCGCCCTGGGTTTCCTTGCGCCAGTCCAGCAATTGCTCGTCGCTGGCCCGGTCGTCGGTACCGCCCAGCACATGCAGCGGGCACTGCAACGCCGGGCGCTGGCGGTAGGCATAGCGGCCGCAGAGCAGGAAGTCGGCGCGCAGGATCGGCAAGGTCAGGCTCATCAGCTCGTCATTGGCCAGCACCTCTTCCGGGGTGCCGTTGAGCTCGCGCAGTTCGGCCTTGAGCTGCTCGTCGGTCTTGGCATCGCGCCAGTTGTCGCCGTCGTAGTCCTCACGCCGGGTGGGGGCCGCCGTGCCGCAGGCGAACAACGCCACGGGCGGCCGGCAACCCAGCGCCTGCAGTTCATGCGCCAGCTCGAACGCCAGCAGTGCGCCCAGGCTGTGCCCCAGCAAAGCATAGGGCGCCTGGGCGGCCAGGCGTTGCTCGGCGGCGAGCTGCCGGGCCAGCGCCTGCATGTCGGTCTGCAGCGGCTCGGCCATGCGCGAACCGCGCCCGGGCAGTTCCACCGGGCGCACCTGCAGCCAGGCCGGCAGCTTGCGCCGCCAGCGGCTGTAGACCATCGCGCTGGCCCCCGAATACGGCAGGCACAGCAGGTTCAACGCCGTCACTGGGTGGCGGCTTCGGCCATTTTCTGGCGCAGGCTCAGCGGGCGCATGTCGGTCCAGACTTCATCGATATAGGCGAGGCAGTCCTTCTTCAGGCCGCTCTTGCCCACGGCACGCCAGCCGTTGGGGATCGCCTTGTAGTCGGGCCAGATGGAATATTGCTCTTCGTGGTTGACCACTACCTGGAACTGGATATCGTCGCGGTCGAATACGGAAGTCATTGCCTGTCTCCTTGAGTGATAGGTGCCGCTGCGCGCCCAGCGCAGGGAGGCTTTCAGGTAGACGTTGCAAGCCCGGAAAAAATTAGCCGCGCGGGCATGAATCCTTGTAGGAGCGAGCGTTGCTCGCGATGGGGCGCGTAGCGGCCCTAGGTACTCAGCTTCGCCGCCAATATTGTCGGGGCTGCGTTGCAGCCCATCGCGAGCAACGCTCGCTCCTACGCGAAAATCTCGCGAGCCTCAGGTATCGCGCAACAGGTCGTGGGTATCGAGCAACCGGAAGGCCACCTCGGGGTTACGCTCCAGGCCACGGCGAATGGCCGCCGGGATGGATTGCCGGGTCTTGCGGCACAGGCCGGGCTGGGCGTCGAGCTCGATCAGGATGCCGCGCATGGTGCGCACCTCGTTGAAGCCGGGGGCGATGTGCACACGGATGCCGAGGTTTTCGTACATCCGCTGCTGCAGGCGGTGCAGGTCTTCCAGGTCCTTGAGGTTTTCCAGGCGTTCGATCAGGCGTTTTTCTTCCTGGCGGGTGAGCAGGAGGATGCGCTGGGCCGCCGGTGGGTGGGCGGCCAGGTGCTCGCGGCCGCAGTCACAGGCGCCAGGGGGGCACGGTTGGCGTAGCGGCACGGGTGTGGTCATGGGCTAAGCATAGCTCCCACAGTGGGCGGTGGAACACCTGATAAGACTTTCCTGCCAGGATAAAAAATTTCACAAAGCGCTGGACCGCGTACCCTTGCTTCGCCTATAAATCGCCTAAAGGAAATTTATATTCCTATCAAGAAACACCCTTCGCCGCCCGCGAAACCTCTTTTGCCCTTGTGCCGACCTGCCCCACTTGATCACGAGGCCTACCCGACATGCACCCAGCTCCCGATCACTTCATCCTGCGCGTCAGCTGCCCGGCCGTGTCCGGCATCGTCGCCGCGGTGACCACCTACCTGGCCGAGCACGGTTGCTACATCAGCGAGATGGCGCAGTTCGACGACGAGGACAATGGCCGCTTCTTCATGCGCGCGGTGTTCCGCTACAACACCGGGGTCAGCGGCGACACCCCGCAGCTGGAGGCCGGCTTCGTCGACGTGGCCCAACGCTTCGCCATGGACTGGAGCCTGCACAGCAGCGCCCGGCCACTGCGCGTGCTGCTGATGGTCAGCAAGTTCGACCACTGCCTGGCCGACCTGCTGTACCGCCACGCCAAGGGCGAACTGGACATGCAGATCACCGCCGTGGTCTCCAACCACCTGGACCTGCGCCCCATGGCCGAGCGCCAGGGCATCCGCTTCGTCTACCTGCCGGTGAGCAAGGACACCAAGGCCGAGCAGGAAGCCGCGCTGATGCGCATCGTCGAGGACACCGGCACCGAGCTGGTGGTGCTGGCGCGCTACATGCAGATCCTCTCCGATGACCTGTGCCGCCAGCTGTCGGGCCGGGCGATCAACATCCATCATTCGTTCCTGCCCGGTTTCAAGGGCGCCAAGCCGTACCACCAGGCCTACCAGCGCGGGGTCAAGCTGATCGGCGCCACCGCCCACTACGTCACCCGCGACCTCGACGAAGGGCCGATCATCGAGCAGGAAGTGCAGCGCGTGGACCACGCCTATGCCCCCGACGACCTGGTGGCGATCGGCCGTGACACCGAGACCATCGCCCTGTCCCGCGCGGTGAAGTACCACCTCGAACACCGGGTGTTTCTCAACCACGACCGCACGGTGATCTTCAAATGAACGCCATCCCCAGCGTCAAGCTGATCGACGGCAAAGCCACCGCGGCGCGGGTGCTGGCCGAGGTCCGCGAACAGGTCCAGACCCTGCGCCAGGGCGGCGTGCATCCGTGCCTGGCGGTGGTGCTGGTGGGCGCCGATGCCGCCAGCCAGGTCTACGTGCGCAACAAGGTGCTGCGCGCCGAAGAGGTGGGCATCCGCTCCCTGGAGCAGCGCCTGCCGGGCGACACCCCCCAGGCCCAGCTGCTGGCCCTGATCGACCGCCTCAACGGCGACCCCGAGGTCAACGGCATTCTCGTGCAGTTGCCCCTGCCTGCCCATGTCGATGAGCAGCGCGTCCTCCAGGCAATCAGCCCGCTGAAAGACGTCGATGGCTTCCACAGCGAGAATGTCGGCGGCCTGGCCCAAGGGCGTGATGTGCTCACGCCCTGCACCCCCAGCGGCTGCATGCGCCTGCTACGCGATGCCTGCGGCGAGCTGCGCGGCAAGCATGCGGTGGTGGTCGGGCGCTCCAATATCGTCGGCAAACCGCTGGCCGCACTGCTGCTGCAGGCCGACTGCACGGTGACCGTGGTGCACTCCCACAGCCGCGACCTGCCGGCGCTGTGCCGCCAGGCCGACATCCTTGTCGCCGCCGTCGGCAAGCCGAAGCTGATCGGCGCCGACTGGCTCAAGCCCGGCGCGGTGGTGATCGATGTGGGCATCAACCGCATCGAGGAAGACGGCCACAGCCGCCTGGTCGGCGACGTCGACTTTACCGCCGCCCTGCCCCAGGTCGCCGGCATCACCCCGGTACCCGGCGGCGTCGGCCCGATGACCATCGCGTATCTCATGAAGAACACCCTGCTCGCCCTCGACCTGCAACAGCAGGCCGCCCACCAGGAGCGCACCCCATGCCTTTCGCCCTGCTGAAATACGGCCTGAGCGCCGACTACCCGGTGGAGGTCGACCTGCCGCCACCGTGCGAACTCAAGCCACGCTACGACGTGGTGATCATCGGCGGCGGCGGCCATGGCCTGGCCATCGCCTACTACCTGGCCAGGTACCACGGCGTGACCAAGGTCGCAGTGCTGGAAAAGGCCTACCTGGGCGGCGGCAATACCGCACGCAACACGGCGGTGATCCGCTCCAACTACCTCACCTCCGAGGGCGTGCGCTTCTACGCAGAATCCGTGCGGATGTTCCAGAACCTGTCCAACGAGTTCGACTTCAACATCATGTACTCCGAGCGCGGCCAGCTGACCCTGGCGCACACCGACGCCACCGTGCGCGCCTTCCGCCAGCGCGCCGAAGTCAACAAGCACTTTGGCGGGCGCAGCGAGATGATCGACCGCCAGCAGATCCGCGAACTCGTCCCGAGCCTGAACCTGGACCCTGGTCACCTGCCGGTGCTGGCCGGCCTCTGGCACATCGACGGCGCCACCGCGCGCCACGACGCAGTGGCCTGGGGCTACGCCAAGCAGGCGGCCAAGCGCGGGGTGGAAATCCACCAGCTGACCGAAGTGCAGGACCTGTTGATCCGCAATGGCCGCATCGAAGCGGTCAAGACCAACCGCGGCACCGTGCAGTGCGGCTGCGTGGTGCAGGCGGTGGCCGGGGCCAGCTCGCAGCTGATGGCCAAGGCCGGGATCCGCGCGCCGATCCACACCTACCCGCTGCAGGCCATGGTCACCCAACCGTTCAAGCCGTTCCTCGATCCACTGGTGAGTTCCTCGGCGCTGCACTGCTACGTGCAGCAGACCAGCCGCGGCGAGATCGTCTTCGGCGGCGGCTCCGACCCCTACCCGCTGTACAACACCCGCTCCACCCTCGACCTCAAGGAAAGCCTGCTGGCCCACGCCATCGAGATGTTCCCGTTCATGGCCAACGCCAAGCTGATGCGCCAGTGGGCCGGGATCACCGACATGACCCCGGACTACAGCCCGATCATGGGCCTGTCGCCGGTCGACAACTATTACCTGGATGCCGGCTGGGGCACCTGGGGCTTCAAGGCAACGCCGATCTGCGGCAAGACCCTGGCCGAGCTGGTCGCCAGCGGCGGCAAGGTGCCGCCGATGATCGCGCCGTTCGCCCTGGAGCGCTTCAGCCGCTTCCGGCAAGTCAACGAAATGGGCGCCACCGCGGCCAGCCACTAAGGAGCACCTTGATGAAGATCCTCACCTGCCCCTTGAACGGCCCGCGCAACATCAGCGAGTTCACCTACGGCGGCGAGCTCAGGCACATGCCCGACCCGGCCGCCTGCAGCGACGCCGAGTGGGCCGACTACGTGTTCAACAGCGACAACCTGGCCGGCGTGGTCATCGAGTGGTGGCTGCACAACGCCTCCAGCTACTGGTTCCTGGCCGAGCGCCACACCGTCAGCGACCAGGTGCTGCGCACCTTCGACCCCAGGCAACTGTTCGACCGCCGCGTCGACTTCACCCCCGCCGCCACCCCGGAGATCGCCGGATGAACAGCCACACTCGCCTCCCCGCGCCCATGGGCCTGCTGATCGACCGCCAGCAGCCCCTGCATTTCCAGTTCGACGGCCAGGCCTGCCCGGGCTTTGCCGGTGATACCTTGGCCAGCGCCCTGCTCGGCAACGGCCGCTGGCTGCTGTCGCGCTCGTTCAAGTACCACCGACCGCGTGGCCCGCTGAGCATGGCCGGGCAGGATGCCAACACCCTGGTGCAACTGCCTGATGAGCCCAATGTACTGGCCGACCTGGAAGCCGCCCGCGACGGCCTGGTGGTCGAAGGCCAGAACTTCAACGGCAGCCTGGAACACGACCGCGACGCTTACCTGGGCAAGTTCTCGCGCTTCATGCCGGTGGGCTTCTACTACCGCTCGTTCTACAAGCCCAAGGGCATGTGGAAAGTCTGGGAGCCACTGATCCGCAAGAAAGCGGGCCTCGGCGTGCTGAACCTCCAGTTCAAACCTCAGTACTACGACAAGGCCTATCTGTTCGTCGACGTGGCGGTCATCGGCGCCGGCCCCGCCGGCCTGCGTGCTGCGCTGGATGCCGCCAACGGCGGCGCCCAGGTGCTGCTGGTCGAGCAGCAGCCAGTGCTCGGCGGCTCGCTGACCTACGCACGCTTCGACATCGCCGGCACCCGCGCTACCCGTCTGCGCCAGGAATTGCTGGCCGCCGTCGAGGGCCACCCGCGCATCCAGGTGCTGTGCGAGGCCACCTGCAACGGCTGGTTCACCGACAACTACCTGCCGGTGATCCAGCACAAGCGCATGTACAAGGTGCGCGCCACGCGCTGCCTGGTAGCGGCCGGGTCGTTCGACCAGCCGGTGGTATTCCGCAACAACGACCTGCCCGGAGTGATGCTGACCAGCGCCGCCCAGCGCCTGATGAAGCTGTACGCGGTCAAGCCGGGGCAGCGCGCGGTAGTCCTCACCGGCCACGACGACGGCTACCTGGCCGCCCTCGACCTGCAGGAACAAGGCGTGACCGTCGCCGCCGTGGTCGACATGCGCGCCGCCCCGGCAGACGCCGCCCTGGCCGCCGAACTGAAGCG
Source organism: Pseudomonas sp. NPDC089401 (assembly GCF_044749485.1). Lineage (NCBI taxonomy): Bacteria > Pseudomonadati > Pseudomonadota > Gammaproteobacteria > Pseudomonadales > Pseudomonadaceae > Pseudomonas > Pseudomonas sp. NPDC089401. The sequence continues at coordinate 16,313 of NZ_JBIVIA010000015.1, forward strand.
CCGCGATGTGCCCGTGCACCTGGGCAGCACCGTATACGAGGCGTTGCACGAAGCCGGCATGCGCCATGTCAGTGGCGCCGACATCCGCCCGATCACGGGCCAGGGCAAGGTCGCCGAGCATGGCCTGCGCGTCAGCTGCGACCTGCTGTGCATGTCGGCCGGTTACATGCCGGTGTACCAGCTGCTGTGCCAGGCCGGCGGCAAGCTGGCCTACGACGTCGACCGCGACGAGTTCGCCATCAGTGACCTGCCGGCCGGCCTGGATATCGCAGGCTCGCTGAACGGTCGCCACCAGCTGGACAACGTGCTCGCCGATGCCAGCCGCGGCGCGGGGGCTGCGCTGGCCGCACTGGGTCTGCAGGCGCCTGCGCCGTCGGCCTGCGTCGCCGAGGCCAAGGTCAACTTCCCCTGGCCGATCTTCCCGCACCCCAAGGGCAAGGACTTCGTCGACTTCGACGAGGACCTGCAAGTGCGCGACATCGTCAACGCCACCCGCAGCGGCTACCGCGACGTGCAGCTGGTCAAGCGTTTCTCCACGGTCGGCATGGGCCCGTCCCAAGGCCGCCATTCGGCGCTGCCCACCGCGCGCCTGGTGGCCCAGGCCACGGGGCGCAGCATCGGCGAAACCGGGGTGACCACCGCCCGCCCGCCGTTCCAGGCAGAGAAGCTTGCGCACGTCGCCGGGCGCGCCTTCGACCCGTATCGACAAACGCCGATGCACCGCCGCCACCTGCAAGCCGGGGCGAAGATGATGCCCGCCGGCCTCTGGCAGCGCCCGGCCTTCTACGGCAAGCCTGAAGAGCGCGAGCGCTGCATGCAGGAAGAGGCCCGCCATGTGCGCGAGAAGGTCGGCCTGATCGACGTCTCCACCCTCGGCGGCCTCGACCTGCGCGGCCCCGACGCCGCCGAGCTGCTGGAGCGCCTGTACACCTTCGGCTTCGCCAAGCTGGCCGTCGGCCGCACCCGCTATGCGCTGATGACCAACGAACACGGCGTGGTGATCGACGATGGCGTCTGCGCGCGCCTGGCCGAGCAGCACTTCTACGTCACAGCCACCACCAGCGGCGTCGATCGCATCTACCAGCAGATGCTCAAGTGGAACGCCCAGTGGCGCCTGGACGTCGACATCAGCAACGTCACCGCCGCGCTGGCTGCGGTCAACCTGGCCGGGCCGCTGTCGCGCCAGGTGCTGGCCAAGGTCTGCGACGACGTCGAGCTGTCAGCCGAGGCCTTCCCCTACCTGGGCGTGCGCCTGGGCAAGGTGGCCGGCATCCCGGCACGCATCCTGCGAGTCGGTTTCGTCGGCGAACTGGGCTATGAAGTACACGTGCCGGCACGCCATGCCGAGCGCCTGTGGGATGCGTTGATGCAGGCCGGCACGGGCCTGGGCATCCGCCCGTTCGGGGTCGAGACCCAGCGCCTGCTGCGCCTGGAAAAAGGCCACGTGATCATCAGCCAGGACACCGACGGCATGACCCACCCGGCAGAGATCGACATGCAGTGGGCGATCGGCCGCAAGAAGCCGTTCTTCGTCGGCAAGCGCTCGATCGAGATCCTCGAGGCGCAGCCGCTCAAGCGCAAGTTGGTCGGCTTCACCCTGCCCCAAGGCACCCCGCAGCCACTGGAAGGGCACCTGGTGCTCGACGGTGCCGAGATCAGCGGCAACGTCACCTCCTGCGAATACTCGCAGACCCTGGGGCAGATCATCGGCCTGGCCTATGCCGGCGCCCATCAGGCCACCCCCGGCATGCACATCCCGATCCGCGTGGAAGGCGGGGTGATGGTCAATGCCAAGGTGGTGCAACTGCCCTTCCACGACCCCGACAACCTGCGCCAGGAGCTCTGAGCCATGACCAGCCTGAAAGCCGAAGCCTTCACTCCACCCAGCCTGCCAGCCGAGCTGTTGCAGAGCTGCGCCTTGACCGACCTGACCGATTCGCCGCGGGTCGGGTTTCGCGGGGCGGACAGTGCAGCGTACCTGGAAGCACGCGGGTATCGCTTGCCCACCCTGCCCAACCAGGCGCTGCGCCAGGAAGATGGCGGTTGGGTAGCACGCCTGTCGGCCACTGAGTACCTGCTGCTGGGCAGCGCTGCCGACCAAGGCGCGCGGGTGGCCGCCGAAGAGAACGCGTGGGTGCAGGATGCCCGGCGCAACTACCTGCTGCCGCGCCAGGACAGCCATGCCTGGCTGCAGCTGTCGGGGGAATATTGCAGTGCGGTGATGGCCAAGTTGTGCGGGGTCGACCTGCGCCTGCCGGCGTTCCCGGTCGGCGCAGTGGCGCAGACCTCGGTGGCGCGGATCAATGTGATCGTGGTGAATGTCGGCACGGATGATCTGCCGACGTTGCAACTGCTGTTCGACAGGGCATCGCTGGCCTACATGCGCGCGGCGATGCTGGATGCCATGGCGGAGTTCGAGGAGTAGGTCGGCTGTCGGATCGGGCGCCGCTCGCGCGGCGCATCGCGAGCAACGCTCGCTCCTACGGCCTTTGAGGATGATCGACCCTTCAGACAATTCCCCTTACGACCGCCGATCTTACTGAACTTGGATCCGATCCATTGAAGGAGTATGCTCGACACATAGCCATATGCCATCACTCAGGTGCAGTAAGCACTTGATACTCAAGGACGAAGCCCCGTGCCCAGCCACCCGACCCGCCATACCATCGCCCGCCAGTGGCAACTGCTCAAGCTCTTGCCCGATCGTCACCCCGGGATGAGCTCGACGCAGCTGCAGGCCGCGCTGTCGTTGGCGGGCCACAAGACCAGCAAGCGCACGGTCGAGCGTGACCTCAACGAGCTGGCGGTGCTGTTCCCGCTGCACTGCAACAGCAAGGGCATGCCCTACGGCTGGTACTGGCAGCCGGGCCTGAGCCTTGGCCAGGCCGAGCAGTTGCAGCCGGATGCCCTCTCCCCCTCCCAGCAGATCGAACTGCGCGCCTGGGTCGACGACGGCCTGGCCCGTCGCCTGGAAGACCAGCCGCTGTCCCAGGACATGCACCTTGCACCCCACAACGAGGGCGGCGCGATGCTCGCGGCCACGGTCGAGGACAGCCGTGCACTGATGGGCTGGCTGTTGTCCCAGGCCGGGTCCATCCGGGTGAAGGCGCCGGAAAACCTGCGCGTGTCGATGGTCGAACAGCTGCGCCAGAGCCTGGCCCTGAACGACGACGGTTATTGACCGGCAGGCAAAACTCATTGTCCCCCGGGCCGCTTTTTCCCTTCGGCGGCCCTGCCCAGAATGCGCTCCTGACAACGCTTCACCTTCAGGAGAACGCAATGAAACGCTTCAAGCCCCTGCTGCTCGCCGTCGCCCTGGCGACCACCGCCCAGGCCACCCTGGCCGCCGACTGGCAGGCCTCGCCTTACGGCAAAAACGACGAAATCGGCGCCGCCAACCTGCTCACCCCCGACGTGGTGAAACAGGCCGTGGGCCTGGTCAAGACCGGCAAGACCTACCCACTGGCCGTGCCGGTGAGCAAGGACCTGCCAGCCTTCCGCCACCGCAGCTTCCACCTGTACAACATCCAGCCGGGCGAACAGGCCGGGCAGAGCCTGGGCCGCAACAAATTCACCTTCAACGACGAGCTGGTCAACGGCTGGACCGGCGTTGGCACCCAGCTCAACGGCATCGGCCACATCGGCATCGACAACGTCTACTACAACGGCAACAAGGCCGCCGACTTCGTCACCGTCGAAGGCGTGACCAAGCTGGGCGTGGAGAAGGTCCCGCCGATGGTCACCCGTGGCGTGGTGCTGGACATGACTGCCTACTACGGCAAGGCTATCGTCCCCGGCGGCACGGCGTTCAGCGTCGACGATATCAAGGCAGTGCTGAAGCAAGAAGGCATCACCCTGCGCAAGGGTGACGTGGTGCTGTTCAACACCGGCTGGCTGGAGCTGATCGGCAAGGACAACCAACAGTTCCTGGCCACCGAGCCGGGCATCGACCTGGCCGCGGCCCAGTGGCTGGCGGACCAGGGCATCGTCGCCTTTGGTGGCGACACCTGGGCCTCGGAGGTGTACCCGAACCCGACCGGTGAAGAGTTCCCGGTGAACCAGTTCATGCTGGCCAAACGCGGCATCTACAACCTGGAGCTGATCGACACCCGGGCGCTGGTGAAGGACAAGGCGTTCGAGTTCCTGTTCGTGCTTGGGCAGCCGCTGTACAAGGGGTCGACCCAGGTCAACATCAACCCGGTGGCCATTCACTGACTTCACTGGCCTCTTCGCGGCGGTTCGGCGCGAAGAGGCCAACACTCGATTCAACCGAGAAGCAGGGGCTCAAGCCGCCGCCGCACGCCAGCAGGCACCGGCACTGCACACCCCCGCTCCCGGTTCACATACACATGCACGAAACGCCCCGCCGCCCGCGCTTCCTGCTCGCCTTCGACAAACACCCCCAGCACATAGCGCACCGAGCTGTTGCCCAACCGCTCCACTGCCATTCCCACCTCGAGCCGCTGCGGAAACGCCACGGCGGCGAAGTAGTCGCAACTGGAACTGGCCACATACCCCACGACGCGGTCGTTGTGGATATCCAGCAGCCCCTGCTCGATCAGCCAGGCATTCACCGCACTGTCGAAATACCCGTAATAGACGACATTGTTCACGTGCCCATAGACGTCGTTGTCATGCCAGCGCGTGGTCAGCGGCTGGAAGTGGCGATAGTCACCGCGCTGCGGTCGCTGCACGGCCATGCTCAGTACGCCGCCTGATAGAGGGCCAGGGCGTCGGCCTCGGTGACCTCGCGCGGGTTGTTCACCAGCAGCCGCTGCTGTTGCATCGCATCGGCCGCCAGTTGCGGCAGCCGGTGCTGCGGCACCCCGACGTCGCGCAGGCGACTGGGCAGGCCGCAGCGTGGCGCCAGTTCTGCCAGTTCGTCGATGAACTGCTGACACTGGCCATGCACATCGCCGGGTTGCAGGCGCGCGCCCAGCAGCGCTGGCGCCAGGCTCGCGTAATCGGCGAACGCCTGGGGGCGGTTGAACGCGGCGACGTGGGGCAACACCAGGGCATTGGCCAGGCCATGGGGCACATGGAAGTGCCCGCCCAGCGGGTAGGCCAGCGCATGCACCGCCGCCACCGGCGCATTGGCGAACGCCTGGCCGGCCAGGCAGGCGCCCAGCAGCATGGCCTGGCGGGCCTGCAGGTTGCCGCCGTTGTGCACCGCCTGGTCGAGGTTGGCCGCCAGCAGGTGCAGGGCTTCGCGGGCGAGCAAGGCCGACATCGGGTTGCGCTTGAGCTTGCTGGTGTAGGCCTCGATGGCGTGGACCATGGCGTCGATGCCAGTCGCCGCCGTGATCGCCGCAGGCAGGCCGAGGGTGCGGTCGGCGTCGAGCAGGGCCAGGTCGGGCAGCAGCAATGGCGAGATCACGCCCATCTTGGTGGTTTCGCCCGTGGTGATCACGGCGATCGGCGTGACTTCGGAGCCGGTGCCGGCGGTGGTCGGCACCTGGATCAGCGGCAGGCGGCTGCCCTGGGCGCGGTCGATGCCATAGAGTTCGTCCAGGTGCTGGCGGCATTGTGGGTGTGCCAGCAGCGCCACCAGTTTGGCCACGTCCATGGAGCTGCCGCCGCCGAAACCGACTATCAGGTCGGCGCCGATATGCCGCGCGTGGTCGACGGCAGCGAGCACGCAGGCCTGGCTGGGGTCGGCGCTGACCTCGCTGAAGATCGCCACGCTCAGGCGCGCCTGGGTGAAGCCGGGGAGCAGGTCGTCGAGCATGCCCAGGCGGGCGATGCCAGGGTCGGTGACGATCAGGATACGGCGGGCGCCGCGTTCGCGGCACAGGTCGGCGAGGCGGCGCGAGGCGCCGGGTTCGCTGAGCAGGTGGGGAGTGGTTCTGAAGCTGAAGGGCTGCATGGGTGTTCCTCTTGTTGTTATGGGGTGGCAGTACCGGCCTCTTCGCGGGTGAACCCGCTCCCACAGGTACTGCACTGGCTTGAATCCTGTGCGATCCCTGTGGGAGCGGGTTCACCCGCGAAGCAGGCGCCGCCGATTACAAGCCGAACTCTTCGTCACTCATGGCCATCAGGCACCCGGCCCCGCCCAGCAGGGCCTGGCGATGCCCCTCGGCCCGGGGCAGCACCCGCCGCCAATAGAAATCAGCGGTCTTCAGCTTGGCCCGGTAGAACTGCGGGTCACCACTGCCCGCTGCCAACGCCGCGCTGGCCCGCGAGGCCGCCTGCAGCCACAAGGCCGCCAGCAGCACGTACCCGCTGTAAGCCAGGAAATCCACCGACACCGCGCCAATCTCCTGCGGGTCCCGACGACAGGCATCCAGCACCTGCCCGGTCAGCTCGCGCCACTGCCCCAGCAACCCCTCCACCCGCGCCGCTGCTTCGGCCAACCCCGGGTGCACCGGCTGCGCCGCCAGTTCGCAGATCAGCCGCAACAACTCCGCGCCCCCATCGCCCAGCACCTTGCGCCGGATCAGGTCCAGCGCCTGGATACCATTGGTGCCCTCGTACAACTGAGTGATGCGGCTGTCGCGCATCAGCTGCTCCATGCCCCACTCGCGGATATAACCGTGCCCGCCATACACCTGCACGCCAAGGCTGGCGACCTCCTGGCCGACATCGGTGAGAAACGCCTTGACGATCGGGATCAGCAACGCCGCCCGCCGTCCGGCCGCCTGGCGCACGTCCAGGTCCTCGGCGCCATGCTCCAGGTCCAGTTCGCGCGCCGTGCAGGCCGCCAGCATCCGGCAGCCTTCGACCAGGCTTTTCTGGGTCAGCAGCATGCGCCGCACATCCGGGTGGTGGAGGATCGGGTCGGCCGCCCGCTCAGGTGCCACCGGCCCGGCCAGGCCGCGGCATTGCAGGCGTTCGCGGGCATAGGCCAGCGCACCTTGCAGGGCCGCTTCGGCGATGCCCAGCCCTTGCAGGCCGACCTGGAAACGCGCGTCGTTCATCATGGTGAACATGCACGCCAACCCCTGGTTGGCCTCGCCCACCAGCCAGCCGCGGGCGCCGTCGAAGTTCATCACGCAGGTGGCGGCGCCTTTGATGCCCATCTTGTGTTCCAGGGCGCCGCAGCCCAGGGCGTTGTCCTGGCCGTCCGGCAGTTGCCGGGGCACCAGGAACAGGCTGATGCCCTTGACCCCCGCCGGTGCATCCGGCAGCCGCGCCAGCACCAGGTGGACGATGTTCTCGCTCAGGTCCTGGTCGCCGCCGCTGATGAAGATCTTGCTGCCGCTGAGGCGGAAGCTGCCGTCGGCCTCCGGCTCGGCACGGGTGCGCAGCAGCGCCAGGTCGGTGCCGGCCTGGGGTTCGGTGAGGCACATGGTGCCGGCCCACTGGCCGCTGACCAGCTTGCCCAGGTAGCGCTGCTTGAGCTGCGCGCTGCCATGCCGGTGCAAGGCCAGCACGGCGCCTTCGGTCAGGCCCGAGTAGACGCGAAACGACAACGACGCGCCCATCAGCATTTCGTGGAAGTTGGCCGCCAGCAATTGCGGCAGGCCTTGGCCGTCGTACTCGAGCGGGCCGGTCATGCTCGCCCAGCCTTGCTCCACATACTGGCGGTAGGCGTGGCGAAAACCTTCCGGGGTGTGCACGCGGCCTTCCTGCAACCAGCAGCCCTGCTCGTCGCCATTGCGGTTGAGCGGTGCCACCACCTCGCTGGCGAAACGCGCGCCCTGTTCGAGGATGCCGTCCAGGGTTTCGCCATCCAGCGCCAGGCCCAGGCGCTGGCAATGGCCGACGCCGTCGAACAGCTCATGCAGCACGAAACGCATGTCACGCACAGGTGCCTGATAACTCATGCCCGGCCCTCCCGCACATCGGCCAGGCGCTTGCCCTCGGCCGCCAGGCGCACCAGCAGCGAAGCCGGGCGCCAATGCTCGCCGAACAGCCCCTGCAACCGCTCGAGGCGTGCCAGGATCGCGCCGAGGCCCTGGTTGTCGGCCCAGGCCATCGGCCCGCCGAGGGCGGCCGGGAAGCCGTAGCCGTTGAGGTAGACGCGGTCGATGTCGTAACTGTTGGCCGCGATGTTTTCCTCGAGGATCTTCGCGCCTTCGTTGACCAGCGCCAGCAGGCAGCGCTCGACGATCTCTTCGTCGGCCACTTCGCGGCGGCGCACGCCCAGTGCCTGGGAAACCTCGAGCACCAGCGCATCGACCTCGGGGTCGTGCAGCGCCTCGCGGCTGCCGGGGGCATAGCGGTAGTAGCCCTGGCCGCTCTTCTGGCCGAAGCGCTGCAGCGCACACAGGGCGTTGTCCACCTGCACCAGCGGCGCGTCCATGCCCTGCCCGGCCAGCTGGCGGGCGCGCCATTCCAGGTCGATGCCGACCACGTCGTACATGCGAAACGGCCCCATGGCCAGGCCGAAGCCCTGCAGCGCCTGGTCCACCTGCCGTGGCAGCGCGCCTTCGAGCAGCAGCTTGCGCGCCTCGGCCACGTAGCTGGCGAGCATGCGGTTGCCGATGAAGCCGTGGCAGTTGCCGGCCACCACCGCCTCCTTGCCCATGCGGCGGCCCACGTCCAGGGCAACATCGAGCACTGCCGGCGAGGTGCGCTCGCCACGGATGATTTCCAGCAGCTTCATCACATGGGCCGGGCTGAAGAAGTGCAGGCCCAGTACCTGCTCGGGGCGGCGGGTGACGGCGGCGATGGCGTCGATATCCAGCGCCGAGGTGTTGCTGGCGAGGATCGCCGTGGACTTGAGGGTGGCGTCCAAGGTGCGGAAGATGTCCTGCTTGAGGGCCAGGTTCTCGTACACCGCCTCGATCACCAGGTCGACCTCGGCCAGCTCGGCATAGCCTTGCACGCCCCGTACCCGCGCCCGGCAGGCGTCGGCTTCGGCCTGGCCGATGCGCTCGCGGGCCACTTGCTGGGCCCAGGTCTGCTCGATCATGGCCAGGCCCGCCTGTACGGCCTGCGGGTCGTTGTCCAGCCACAACACCGGCAGCCCGGCGCGGGCCAGGCTGATGACGATGCCGCGGCCCATGGTTCCGGCCCCGATCACGGCGGCCTGTTGCACATCGAAGGGGTTGCTCACGAACAGTGCTCCTGCATCCAGTTCAAGGGATTGCAGTCACCCTAGTCAGCGCTCTAGTATTTTTGAAATTTTCTTTGCGTATGCCATGTATTCAAGCGATGAATATTTCAACCTTCGACCTCAACCTGCTGCGCGTGCTCGACATGCTTCTGCGCGAGCAGAACGTGTCGCGCGCCGCCGAGCGCCTGTCGCTCACCCAACCGACGGTGAGCAACGCCTTGGCGCGCCTGCGCGACCTGCTCGACGACCCGCTGCTGGTGCGCGTCGGCCGGCGCATGCGCCCCACCCCGCGGGCCCTGGCACTGGAAGGGCCGATCCGCGCAGCGCTGCAGCAGATCGAACAGACCCTCGGCGGCGCCGATGGCTTCGACCCACGCCACAGCCGCCAGCAATTGCGCATCGCCCTGACCGACTTTGCCGAGCAACTGTGCATGCCCAGGCTGCTGGCGGTGCTCGCCGAACAGGCGCCGCACCTGCGCATCGACGTGCTGCACCTGGCGCCCAACCTGCCGGTGGACGCCCTCGACCGCGGCGAGCTGGACCTGGTGCTGGGGCGCTTCGACGAGGTGCCGGCGCGCTTCGACCGCCGCCACTGGCGCAGCGAAACCTTGCGCGTGGCGGTGCGCGAAGGCCACCCCGAGGTCGAGCGCACGCTGGACCTGGACACCTTCCTCAACCTGCGCCACCTGTGGGTGCATGGCGGGCAGACGCGCGGCATGGTCGACCAGTGGCTGGCCGAACAGGGCCTGGCGCGGCAGATCGCCTACAGCACGCCCAACTACTTGCAGGCCGCGCACCTGGCGGCGACCTCGGACCTGGGGGTGGTGCTGCCGACCCAGCTGGCCACGCACTTTGCCCGGTTGTTGCCGTTGCGCGTGTTCGAACTGCCCTTCGCGCTGGAGCCGTTCGACCTGGAGCTGGTGTACCTGACCCATCGCCAGCATGACCCGGCGCTGGGTTGGCTGGTGCAGCGGATCATGGAGATCGGTTGAGCCATAGCGAAACGGCATGGCCTGCATGCTGCACTGGTATTGGCTGAATCGCGGTTTCGGTCTTTAGAGTCGAGTTGGATCCTTCGCGGGCAAGCCCGCGAAGGGCTGCAAAGCAGCCCCCGCCCCATAACAAGAAGGACACCCCATGCCCCACCCAGCCCGCCTGCTCAGCCTGGCCCTGCTGCTGCCCATGGCCAGCTTCGCCGACACCGCGCCCAAAGACGCCACCGCCATCACCGCGCAAAGCAACCAGCAATGGCTGCAACGCCTGCCCTTCGCCGACCGCAGCGACTTCGACAACGCCCAGCGCGGTCTGATCGAGCGCTTCGACGGCACCGTCGCCAACGCCGAAGGCAAGCCGGTCTGGGACCTCACGCGCTACCACTTCCTCGCCGGCAATGCACCGGCCACGGTCAACCCGAGCCTGTGGCGCATCGCCCAGCTCAACACCAGCGCCGGGCTGTTCCAGGTCAGCGAAGGCCTGTACCAGGTGCGCGGCCTGGACCTGGCCAACATGACCCTGATAGAAGGCAATTCCGGGCTGATCGTGCTGGACCCGCTGCTCTCGGTGGAAACCGCCCGCGCCGCCCTGGCCCTGTACTTCAAGCACCGCCCCAAACGCCCGGTGGTAGCGGTGATCTACACCCACCCGCACGTCGACCACTTCGGTGGCGTGCGCGGGGTGATCGACGAAGCCGACGTGCGCGCCGGCAAGGTCCAGGTGATCGCGCCCCAGGGCTTCTTCGAGCACGCCATCAGCGAGAACGTGCTGGCGGGGCCGGCGATGAAGCGCCGCGCCCAGTACATGTATGGCGCGCCGCTACCCCGCGGCGCGCGCGGCCAGGTCGACGCTGGCCTGGGCAAAGGCGTGCCAGCCAACGCCACCATCAGCCTGATCGCCCCCACCCGGGAGATCAGCCAGCCGCTGGAAAAGCTGACCATCGACGGCGTCGACATCGAGTTCCAGCTCACCCCCGGCACCGAGGCCGCCGCCGAGATGAACCTCTGGCTGCCGCGCTTCAAGGCCCTGTGCATGGCCGAAAACGCCACCCACGTGCAGCACAACATCCTCACCCTGCGCGGCGCCCAGGTGCGTGACGCCAAGGTCTGGGCCCACTACCTCGACCAGTCGTTGCAGCGTTACGGCGACCAGGCCGAAGTGGTGTTCGCCCAGCATCACTGGCCGACCTGGGGTGGCGCGGCGATCCGCGAGTACCTGGCCGACCAGCGCGACATGTATGCCTTCCTCGACAGCCAGACACTGCGCCTGATCAACCAGGGCCTGACCCCGACCGAGATCGCCGCGCAGCTCACCCGCCTGCCGCCGCGCCTGGCCAGCAAGTGGTACAGCCGTGACTACTATGGCTCGCTCAGCCACAACGTGCGGGCGGTGTACCAGCGCTACATGGGCTTCTACGACGGCAACCCCGCCAACCTCGACCCGTTGCCGCCCAGCGAGGCCGGCCAGCGCTATGTCGAGGCCATGGGCGGCGCCGACCAGGTTCTGGCGATGGCGCGCAAGGCTTTTGCCGCCGGCGACTACCGCTGGGTGGCGCAGTTGGCCAATCACCTGGTATTCGCCCAGCCCGACAACGCCGCCGCCCGCGAGCTGCAGGCCGACGCCCTGGAGCAGCTCGGCTACCAGAGCGAGAACGCCACCTGGCGCAACGCCTACCTCAGCGGCGCCCAGGAGCTGCGCAACGGCGTGGCCCAGGCCGCGGCCGGCGGCAGTGCCGACGACCTGGTGCGGGCACTGACGCCGGCACTGTTCTTCGACTACCTGGGCACCCGGGTGGACGCAGGCAAGGCCGACGCCCAGGACCTGACCATCAACTGGCGCTTCGGCGACCTGGGCGAGGACTACGCGCTGACCGTACGCAACGGCGTGCTGACCCACCGCGACCTGCAACTTCATGCCCAGGCCGATGTGACGGTGAACATGAGCAAAGCGACGCTGGACCGGATTGCCCTGAAGCAGACCGGGTTTCTCAAGGAAGCGACGGTTGGCGATATCAGCATCAGTGGCGAGCGGGTGAAGTTCCTGCGCTTCATGGCGGGGCTTGAAGAGGCGCCGGCGCGGTTCAACATCGTGACCCCTTGAACCTGGCCGGGGCCTTGCCCCGGTTCGCGGGTAAACCCGCTCCCACAGGGAATGCACAACCCCTGAGGTCAATGCAGTACCTGTGGGAGCACAGCAAATCCACAACTCCTGAGGCCAATGCAGTACCTGGGGGAGCACAGGAAATGCACAACCCCTGAGGCCAATGCAGTACCTGTGGGAGCACAGGAAATGCACTACCCCTGAGGCCAATGCAGTACCTGTGGGAGCACAGGAAATGCACTACCCCTGAGGCCAATGCAGTACCTGTGGGAGCACAGGAAATGCACTACCCCT
>NZ_JBIVIA010000015.1:28796-129659 GCF_044749485.1 Pseudomonas sp. NPDC089401
CCCTGAGGCCAATGCAGTACCTGTGGGAGCACAGGAAATGCACAACCCCTGAGGCCAATGCAGTACCTGGGGGAGCACAGGAAATGCACTACCCCTGAGGCCAATGCAGTACCTGGGGGAGCACAGGAAATGCACAACCCCTGAGGCCAATGCAGTACCTGTGGGAGCACAGGAAATGCACAACCCCTGAGGCCAATGCAGTACCTGTGGGAGCACAGGAAATGCACTACCCCTGAGGCCAATGCAGTACCTGTGGGAGCGGGTTTACCCGCGAAGAAGCACACGCCGGTCTTCAGCGAACACTGCGGCTGCGAAGCGCCCCGGGCGAGAAGTACGACGCCGTGACCGGCACGTTGAACTCGAACGGCCGCGCCTGCTGGTTGGTCAGCCCCGACACCTGGTAGCGCCCGTTGCGCAGGTCGTAGATCACTTCCATGGCATTCACCGCCGCCTCACCCACCACATGGTAATAACTATGCGCCTGCGCCGTGCGCCACAGCTTGCCCTGGGCATCGAAGAAGTCCGCCTCGAGGATCGCCCAGCTGTCTTCGTCCACGTAGTAGCGCCGGCTGGCATACACATGGGCCATGCCCGGCTTCAGCGTGCCGAGCACTTCCCAGACCCGGTGCAGCTCGTAGCGGGTCGGCGCCGGCTGCACATGCCCAGGGCCGATCAGCGCGCCATAGGCCAGCATCGGCGAGGCCAGCCGGTAGCTGTTGTAGGGCACGTACAGCTCGCGCTTGCCCACCAGCGTCCAGTCATAGCGATCCGGCGCGCCATTGAACATGTCGCGGCTGTCGGCGGTGCGCAGGCCGGCGGTGCCCGGGGTGATGCTGTCGTAGTCGATGCCCGGGGCGCGCCGGACCCGGCGCTGGCCGGTGCTGTACAGCCACGACAGGCGCGGCTCGGCGACCTGGTCGAGGGTTTCGTGCATCACCAGCGCTTCGCCGGCGACCCGGGCCGGCGCGGTCATCTGGTGGCTGAAGTAGTACAGCACGTTGCCCGACGCCCCCGGCTGCCAGCCCGGCAGCGCATCGGGGCGGGCGAAGGCCTGGCGCACGCTGCTCTGCACGTAGCGGCCATTGCCGCGCGGGGTCAGGCTGTCCGAGGCCTGGTTGAAGCTGGCGTTGCGTGGCCGGGTGAGGTGGTTCCAAAGCACTTCGAGGCCGTTGCGCGGCTGCGGGAAGGCCACCACGCCAGCGAAGCCTTCGACGCGGTTGCCGTCGTGCGCCAGGTGCGCACGCCCGGCATTCTGGCGCGCCCACTCGGCCACCTTGGCCGGCACCGCGATGCTGCGGTGACTGGGGTAGACCGGCAGCTGGTAGGTCTTGGGGAAGCGTTCGAGCAAGGCCACCTGCCCTGCCGTGAGCTGGCCCCGATAGCGTTCGAGGTTGGCGGCGCTGATGACCCGCAGCGGCTGTTCGTCGGCATAGGGATCGAGCGGCGTACCATTGGGCGCCAGCGACACCTGCGCCGCCGTCAAGCCACCGTTCCAGGCGGGGATCTGCCCGTCGGGGCTGGCACCGCGCTCGGCGCCCAGCGGCGTCAACGGGGCGGGTTCGCCGGCGGCGAACAGGGTTGGGGCGATGGCCAAGGTGCAGGCGGCGAGCAGCGAGATGGGCAGGTGCATGGCAAGTCCTCGAAGACCTTCTTCTTGTTGTGCGACAGGCTTGCCTGTCGGCGCCGGTCCCGGGTGATACTAGGCGCCACGCGCCGGGGCCGACCAATAGCGAGTTCCGATGCGCGCCATAACGACACGGCATAGCCTGGATGCAGCCATGACCCTGAAACAGCTACGTTACCTGATCGCCATCGTCGAGGCCGGCAGCTTCTCCAGCGCCGCCCGCCGCTCATACATCGCCCAGCCCGCCTTGAGCCGGCAGATGGGGCTGCTGGAAAGCGAGCTGGAGATGCAGCTGCTGGACCGCCAGCACGACGGCATCGCCCTCACCGACGCCGGCCGCCAGCTGTACGAGGTGGCGCGCCAGGTGGTGCAGAAGCTCGATTCGGTGAAGGACGAACTCAAGTCCAGCCGCGGCAACCCCAAGGGCCATGTGGCGATCTCCATTCCCGCCACCGCCGCCAACCTGCTGCTGCCGGAGATCCTGCGCCGGGCCGAGCAGCGCTTCCCCGGGGTGACCCTGACCGTGTGGGACGGCCTGAGCCGCGAAGGTGGCCAGGCCATCGAGCTGGGCAAGGTGGACTTCGGCGTGGTGCCCAACGCCGAGGAGCTCGAGTACGTCGAAGCCGAGCCGATCCTCAGAGAGGCGCTGTACTGGGTGAGCCTGGCGGCCCCGGGCACGGCGGACACCATCACCCTCGCCGAGGCCGCCGCCACGCGGCTGGTGCTGCCACCCAAGGCCCTGCACCTGCGCCGGCGCATCGAGCAGGCGGCGATGGAGGCCGGGGTGACGCTCAACGTGGCCTACGAACAGCAGTCCGCGCCGGGTATCACCAGCCTGGTGCGCGGCGGGCTGGCGGCGACCATCAGCAACTGGCCGCCCTTGAGCGACCGGCTGGACCCGACGGCGGCGCGGCGCATCGTCGAGCCGGAGATCAGCCGCACCATCGCCCTGGCGCATTCGCGGCACAAGCCGCTGTCGTTTGCCGCAGCGTGCATGCGCGACCTGGTGCGTGGGGTGGTGGTGGAGCTGGTGCGCAGTGGGCAATGGCAGGGGGAGTTGATTGTCGATGAGGCCGCTGAGCCATCGAGCCGCAATGAGGGCTTGCGGTTTGCCTGGTAGACCGCATCGCCTGATTCGCGGGCAAGCCCGCTCCCACAGCGACCGCACGGGCTTCGAAACCGGTGCAGTACCTGTGGGAGCGGGCTTGCCCGCGAAGAGGCCTGCCCAGACAACACAGGGCTAATGGTTCAACACTGCCCTGGCATCATCAGCCAAAGGGTCCTGAAGTCGCGCCAAAGTCCGCTGCGGGTTCAACACTTTCAGCCCGACCACCCCCGCTGCCACCAGCACCACCCCGCACACCAGGAACCCCTGGGCATACCCCGCCGGGTGCCCGGCCCCGGCCCCCTGCACCAGCACCCCGGTCACCACCGGCGCTGCCAGCCCCGCCAGCGAAGCGATGGCATTGCCGATCGCCAGCACCCCGCCGCGCTGGCGGCTGGGGGTGAACTCGCCGAGCATTGCCGGCCCCACCGAATACATCACCAGCGCCAGGCCACCGCTGAAGGTCAGCGCCAGCACCCGCTCGACCGTGCCCAGCCCGGGCAGGATCAACGCCGCCGAAAGCAACCCGCTGAGCATCAGGCAGACCGAGACGAACACCCCGCGCGCCACCCGCGACGACCAGCCACGGCGCATCAGCCGTTGCGACCACCAGGCCATGAACAGGCTCAGCGGCGTGGTCACCACCACGAACAGCACGAACAGCCGGCCGGTGGTGAGCGGGTCCAGGCCGAGGCCGACCTGCAGGTAGCTGGGCACCCAGGTCAGGGTCAGTGCCAGCGACCAGTTGGCGGCGAAATGGCACAGGTAGTTGCCCAGCACGGTCGGGTCGAGCAGCAGGCGCCGGTAAGGCACTGCCGGTTCGTCCGCCGGCAGCTGGGTGGCGCGCAGGCGGTCCAGGCTGCCTTCCTGGCCCAGGCGCCACCACAACAGGCACCACACCGCACCGATCGCGGCCAGGACGATGAAATTCATGCGCCAGCCGTAGTGCACGCTGATCCACGGGATCATCGCCCCGGCCACCAGCAGGCCCATGGCGCTGCCGCCGTGCAGCAACGCCACCGGCAGGCTGCGGCGGTCGTTGGGGAACCACTTGTACAGGGCATGGGTGGCCACTGGCGAGGCCGGGCCTTCGCCGATGCCCAGCAGCACGCGGCAGGCGACCACTGCCCACAGCGAGGTGACGAACAGCATCGGCAGCTGGATCAGTGCCCAGAACAGGCCCATGCCCAGCAGCAGGGTACGGGTCGGGCGGCGGTTGGCCATGAAGCCGCCGACCACGGCGGAGACCGCGAAGAACCAGTGCAGGGCACCGCCGACCAGGCCGAACTCGGTGGGGCTGAGGCCCAGTTCGGCGCTCATGGGCACGGCGACCAGGCCGATGACCACCTTGTCGAGGAAGTTGACCAGCATCAGCAGGGCCAGCAGCAGGGCGATGAGCCAGGCGGTGCGGGGGTTGGGCAGTGAGGGTGAGTTGGACATCGTGGTATTCCCTTATTGTTCTTGTCTGGGAGTTCTCTATTTGCAGGCCTGGCCTCTTCGCGGGTGAACCCGCTCCCACACAGGCCTGCGGTAATCCCTGTGGGAGCGGGTTTATCGAGGCGTCGAACCGCCGCGAAGAAGCCAGCACCGATCAGCCAGGCATCAAGATCCCCTTGGCGATGGTATTACGCTGGATCTCGCTGGTCCCGGTGAGGATGCGCATCATCCGCGTGGCGCGGAAGATCCACTCCACCGGGTGTCCCTGCATCAGCCCGGCCCCGCCATGCACCTGCACCGCCTTGTCGGCGATGCGGAACGCCGCCTCCGAGACGAACAGCTTGCACATCGGCGCCTGGGTGCGGATGTCGCCACCGGCATCGTTCAGCGCCGCCGTGGCATACACCATGCTGCGCGCCGCGTGCAGCTCGGTGGCCATGTCGGCGATCTGGTGGCTGACCGCCTGGAACATGGCGATCGGCTGGCCGAACTGGGTGCGCGTGCGCACATGCTCGATCGACAGGTTCAGCGCGTGGCCGGCCATGCCCAGCAGGGTCGGGCAATGCAGCAGGCGGTTGAGGGTGATGCGCCCCATCGCCAGCTTGAAGCCCAAGCCCTCCTCGCCGATCAGGTTGGCCGCCGGCACACGCACTTCATCGAGGTAGATATCGCCGTGGGCACCACCGCCGGACATCACCGAGTAGTCGCTCTCGACGCGCACGCCAGGCGCCCGGAGGTCGACGAAGAATGCCGAGATGCCCTGGGCGCCACGGCCCGGGCCGGTGACCGCGAGCAGCACGGCGAGGTCGGCGTAGCTGGCGCCGGAGATGTAGCGCTTGCAGCCACTGAGCACATAGTCGTCGCCGTCGCGGCGCGCCACGGTCTTGATCGCGCTGGCATCGGAGCCGGCCTCGGCTTCGGTCAGGGCGAAGCACACCGCCTGCTCGGCGCGGCACACCGGCTGCAGGAAAGCTTCGACCTGATACGCGCTGGCCACCTTGAACAGGTGCCCGACCCGCGGCGGCCCGGACAGCTCGCCGAGCACGTGGGGCGCCAGCATCGAGCCGGTCAGGTGGGTGGCCTCCTTGACCGCGCACAGGTCGGCGACATTGAGGCCGGCGCCGCCCAACGGCTCAGGCAGCATCAGGGTATACAGGCCCTGCTCGCTGGCACGGCGCCACACCTCGCGCAGCACCGGCAACGGGTGCGGGCGTGCCCAGCTGAGATTTTCGCCCTGCTCCAGGGGTTTGACCTGGTCACGCACGAAGCCGTCGATGGCTTCGATGATCTGGCTGGCTTTGGCACTGGGTTGGTACATGTGTGTTCTCCTGGTCAGATCCGACGTTCGCTGTGTTGCCAGTAGGCGTCGCGCACCAGGCGCCGGACCACCTTGCCATTGGGGTTCTTCGGCAGTTCCTCGACGAAGTCCACCGCCCGCGGTTTCTTGAAGCCGGCCAGGGCGCGGCCGCAACGCTCGATCACTTCGGCCTCGCTCAATTGCATGCCCGGCTTGAGCACCACCACCGCGCGCACCGCTTCGCCCCACTGCTCGTCGGGCACGCCGACCACGGCCGCCTCGAACACCTCGGGCAGGCTGTAGAGCACCTGTTCGACCTCGCTCGGGTACACGTTGAAACCGCCGGAAATGATCATTTCCTTCTTGCGATCGACGATGAACACGTAGCCCTGGGCATCGACCGTGGCCAGGTCGCCGGTGAGGTAGTAGCCGTCGCGCATCACCTCGGCGGTGAGCTCGGGGGCGCGCCAGTAGCCCTGCATGATGTCCGGGCCCTTGACCACGATCTCGCCGACCTGGCCGGGGCCGACATCCTCGAAGGCCTCGTCCACCACCCGCAGGTCGGTCTCGAAATAGCAACGGCCACAGGACGCCAGGCGCTGGTAGTCGCCGTCCTCGACCAGGTGATCCTGCTCGGTCAGCACGGTCACCAGCGAGCAGGTTTCACCGGCGCCATAGCCTTGCGCGAGGATCGGCCCGAACAGTGCGATGGCTTTTTTCACCAGTGCCGGGGCCATGGGCGCGGCACCGTACATCACCAGGCGCAGGCTCGACAGGTCGAAGCGCTCGACGCCGGGGTAGTTGACCAGCCGATTGATCATCGCCGGCACCAGGAACAGCCGGGTGACCCGCTCGCGCTGGATGGTCTCGAGCAGCAGGCGATCGTCGTAGCGGTCGAGCAGCAGGTTGCAGGCCCCGACTGCCAGCAGCGGCATGACCTGCATGCCGCTGGCATGGGTGATCGGCCCGACATGGGCCATCACGTCGCCGGGCGCGGCGCGGCGGGTGGGGCTGGCGATGCTCTTGCGGATCAGCGCCTTGCGGTTGCCGAAGCTGAGCATGGCGGCCTTGAGCACGCCGGAGCTGCCGGAGGTGTAGTGCAGCACGGCCAGGGCGTCGTCGGCCGGGTCCTGGCACGGCCAGGCTTCACTGGCATCGGCCAGCAGCGCGGGGTAGGCGATATCGCCCGCCTCGCCTTCCAGCGCCAGCACATGGCGCAGCAGCGGCAGCTCGCCACGGCGCCCGGCCAGCGCGGCGGCGAAGCTGGCGTCGGTGATCAGGGCCACGCTGCACGAGTCCTGCAGGACACTGACCACCTCGTCCACGGACAACCGGGCGTTGATCGGCACCTTGACCAGCGCCGCCTTGTAGAAGGCCACTTCCGCCTCCACCAGCTCGACGCGGTTGGCGGCCAGGATCGCCACGTGCTCGCCGCTGGCGACGCCCAGGCTGGAAAGGCCCGAGGCCAGGCGATTGCTGCGGGCTTCGAGCTGGGCGAAGGTGATGCGGGTGTTGGCATCCGCCACGGCGGTGCGCGCGGGCCAGTAGCGGGCACTGCGACTGATGATCTTTCCGAGGTTCACGTTGTTGTTCTCGTCGACAGGAAGACCTGGACGATGCTAATCAGCCTCGGCGGGGGTGGCGTAATACCAGATGTGGATGCGCGCCATAACGAAATTGGCTGGGGGGAGTCGTGCCAGCCTGCACCGGCCTCTTCGCGGGTAAACCCGCTCCCACAAGGGAACTGCATACCCCTGTGGGAGCGGGTTTACCCGCGAAGAGGCCGGTGCAGGTCAAGTCAGACCAGGGACCGGCGCCGGCTCAGGCAGGCATACCCCAAGCCCAGCAGCGCGACCGCCAGCAGCCCCAGCAAGCCCACCAGCTCACGGCTGTAGCGCGCCACCAGCGCCGGGAACCCGGTGAACTCGCGCAACACCCGCACATCCGCGGTGCCGCCGTCGAAGCTGACACTGAAGCCACCCTGACGGATCTGCGAATAGTCCGCGTCGAAGTACACCCAGACCTTGCACGCCCTGCCCGCCTCGACAACCGGGATCTCCACCTGCGAAGTGGCCGTCTCGATGATGCGGTCGTTGCCGGCGGCGTCCCGGACCTGCACCAGGCCCTTGGCCGGCAGGCGGATCTTCACTTCGCGCACGTCGCTGTCGCCGCTGTTCTGCAGGTCGATGAGCAGGCCGGTACGATGATCCACCAGCCCCGCTTCGAACGGCTTGGCGAACAGTTGCGCATACGGCGCCTGGGCCAGTTCGATCAGCTTGTCGACCTGGTACTGGCTCAACGCGCCCTCGCCGATGTGGTTGATGCGTGGCTGCAACTGCTCGTACTTGAGCTGCTCGCTGGCCTGGCTGATACGTTCGCTGAACTGGCTCGGGTAGGTCAGGTAGGCATAGGTCAGGGTCGCCTCGAGACGTGGGTTGTCCTTGAGCGCCACGTAGCCCACCAGCAAGGCCATGATGCCCAGCAGCAAGGCCACGAGCAGTTTGCCGACTTTTTCCCAACTCAACGGTACGGTTCCTTCTGTTGCGCCACGGAAGATCGAAGGGGCTCAAAGGGTGCCAAGTTCGAGGCCGTCAGGCAAGCGCTCAGCGACTCAGCAGTACAGGCAACGACGCCAACAGCATCGCCACGCCGGACGCGGTCAGCAGGCTCAGCACCACCCGGCGAAACGCCAGCTCGCTGATGCCCAGGTATACCCGCGTGCCCACCAGCGCCGGCACGGCCATGGCCAGCAGCACCACGGCAAGCGACGGCAGCATGTCGCGGGTCAC
The DNA here is from genome assembly GCF_044749485.1 of Pseudomonas sp. NPDC089401. Classification (NCBI taxonomy): domain Bacteria; kingdom Pseudomonadati; phylum Pseudomonadota; class Gammaproteobacteria; order Pseudomonadales; family Pseudomonadaceae; genus Pseudomonas; species Pseudomonas sp. NPDC089401. The sequence goes on from NZ_JBIVIA010000015.1 coordinate 37,049, forward strand.
CACGCCTGTGCCCAGGTAGGTGAGCAGGGTCACCAGCAGCATCGACAGGTTGAAGTTCTGGATCACCGCACGCTGGGTGTCGCGCTCGAAGCCGCGCAAGGTACACCAGAGTGTAGGCACTGTGCCGGTAAAGCCGCCGATACCGCCCAGGGCCCCGCCGATCATCCCCACCGTGCCATCGGCCAGGCGGTTGCCCGGCAGCCGAGGCAGACGCGGCGCCAGCAGCATCAGCGGGCACCACAGCACCAGCAGCGTGCCGAACACGGCCTTGAACCAGAGCATGTCGAGGTACGGCAACACCCACACACCCAGCGGGATGCCGGCCAGGCCGCCGAACACGAACGGCCACAGCAGCGCCCAGCTGAAGCCGCGGCGCACGCTGAACACGGCAATGAGCTGGCCGCAGAGGCTGCCGAACACGGTCAGCGAGGCGGCCAGGCGCGGCTCCAGGCCCCAGGCCCAGAACGACATGGCGACCATGCCGAAGGCGAAGCCAGAGAGGCCCTGGACGAAACCGGCGACGACGGCGCCGAGGGCGATGAGGTAGATGCTATCCATGGGGGCTACCTTGCCAGAGCCTTGAATCGATGTCTGCATCGGGGGCTGCTGTGCAGCCCTTTCGCGACACAAGGCCGCTCCTACAAGCACCGCGATGTCCTGTAGGAGCGGCCTTGTGTCGCGAAAGGGCCGCAAAGCGGCCCCCTACGATATCAGCCGAAACGCTCGACCTTGGCCGGCGTACGCTGCATCAGCACCTTCCCACCCCGGATCGAAACCAGCGCATGCCCCTGGCTGCGGATCATCTCGTAGTCGTCCGGCGCCGACAGCACCAGCAGGTTGGCCGGGCGGCCGACTTCGATGCCATAGCGCTCGCCCAGGTTCATGGTGCGTGCGCTGTTATCGGTGATCAGGTCCAGCGAACGCTGGATGTCTTCGTAGCCGAGCATGTGGCAGATGTGCAGCCCCGCCTCCAGCACACGCAGGATGTTGCCGTTGCCCAGCGGGTACCACGGGTCGACGATCGAGTCCTGGCCGAAGCACACGTTGATGCCGGCACGGTCCAGCTCGCCCACGCGGGTCACGCCGCGGCGCTTCGGCCAGGTGTCGAAACGGCCCTGCAGGTGGATGCTCTCGGTCGGGCAGGAAACGAAGTTGATGCCCGAGCGCTTGAGCAGGCGGAACAGCTTGGAGCAGTAGGCGTTGTCGTAGGACCCCATGGCCACGGTGTGGCTGGCGGTGACCCGCTCGCCCATGCCGCGCACGCGGGCTTCCTCGGCCAGCACTTCGAGGAAGCGCGACTGCGGGTCGTCGGTCTCGTCGCAGTGCACGTCCACCAGGCAACCGGTGCGCTCGGCCAGGTCCATGAGGAACTTGATCGACGACACGCCCTGGTCGCGGGTGTTCTCGAAGTGCGGGATGCCGCCGACCACGTCGGCGCCCAGGGCCACCGCCTCGGTCATCAGTTCGCGGCCGTTGTCGTAGCTTTCGATGCCTTCCTGCGGGAAGGCGACGATCTGCAGGTCGACCAGGTGGCGCACTTCCTCGCGCACCTCGACCATGGCCTTGAGCGCGACCAGGGTCGGGTCGGTGACGTCGACGTGGGTGCGCACGTGCTGGATGCCGTGGTCGACCAGCATGCCGATGGTCTTCTTGGCGCGGGTCTTGATGTCCTCGTGGGTGGTCATGGCCTTGCGCTCGGCCCAGCGCTCGATGCCTTCGAACAGGGTGCCACTCATGTTCCAGGCCGGCTCGCCGGCGGTAAGGGTGGCGTCGAGGTGGATGTGCGGCTCCACGAACGGTGCGGTGACCAGGTTCTGGCCGGCGTCGATGTCGCCGGCGCTGGCGGCCACCACTTCGGCCTGGGCGTGGATCGCGGCGATGCGCTCCCCGGCCAGTTCGATGCGGTGCAGGCCGGGTTTGCCGCGCAGGCGGGCGTTGACGATGTTCATCAGGCGTTACTCCTTGTTATTGGCTTCGGACATGCGCCAGATCAGCAATGCGACCGAGGCGTTCATGCGAAACAGGGGGTCGTCGAGCGACAGGCCGCTCAGTTGTTCGATGCGTTGCATGCGCTGGTTGATGGTGTTGCGGTGCAGGCCCAGGCGCTGGGCGGCGCGCTGGGCATTGCCGTTTTCACCGAGCAGCGCGTCGAGGGTGTGCAGCAGGGCGTGAGGGTGCTTGCGCCCGGTTTCGATCAGGGAGCCGAGGGTCTGGGTGACGAAGGCATCGATCACCGCGCGGTCGCCGATGCCTTGCAGCAGGCGCAGCACGCCCAGCTCGCTGAAGTCGCATAGGCCCGTGGCCGGGCGCAGGTTGTGCGCCACGTCCAGCGCCTGGCGCGCTTCGTTGAGGGCCTGGCGGTAGTGCGCGCAGTCGTGCACGGTGGTCGACAGGCCCATGAACAGGTCCAGCTCGCCGGCAGGCTCGGCCAGCTTGCTGTACAGCTGCGCCAGCGCCTCGCGCAGGTCGCCCCGGGCGGGCAGCAGGAGCACGAACAGCTCGCCCGGCAGCACCGCGTGCATGGCGCCGGGCAAACGCCGGCACCAGGCTTCGAGGTGCTCTTCGAGGGCCTGGCGGGCCCGCTGCCAGAGGCGCTCGCCCTGCTCCGCGCCGTGCCGGGCGAACAGCGCCTCGACCGCCGACAAGCGCAGCGCCACCAGGCGCTGCGGTTGGTCCAGCGGCAATTGCAGGTGGGCGGCGCGCTGGCGGGCGATGGCCAGGCTCGGGTAGTCGCCGGTGAGCAACTGGCCGAGCAGGTCATGCCGCGAGCGGCGCACCTGGCCCATCTGCACCAGGGCGGTACCGATCAGGTGGGTGACCAGCACCATCTTCAGCGCATAGGGCTGTTCGATCAGTGGCAGGCCGAGCTGTTCGGCGCGGGCGATCACTGCAGCCGGTATTTCATGGATGTAGCCGCCGCCGGTGAGGATCACCAGCCCGGCGATGCCCACCGCGTCGCCGTCCTCGACCAGGCGCAGCAGGTTGGCCTCGTCGCGCGGGTGGTTGATGCCGGTGACGAACACCAGTTCGCCGCCCATCACCCATTCGGCGATGCCTTCGTTCTCCGCCACATAGGGCCAGCGCACGCTGCGCTGCAAGTTGCGGGCGCCAGCGCGCACGGCCATGACTTCAAGGCCGGGCAGGCTCAGCAGCGCCTCCAGTGCCAGGCTCACGACTCGGCCTGCCCCGCGGCGGCCAGCTTGCGCTTGCCGCTGAGTTCGAGCAGCACGATGTAGCACAGCGCCGAGGCGCCGATGCCCACCAGCGGCGCGACCCACGGCGAGCTGTAGGCCAGCACCGCACCCACGGCATAGGCCAGCAGGCCAAGAAGGTTGTAGCGCGGCAGGCTGACCGCGGCCAGCGCCGGGTATTTACCACGGTGGCGGTACCAGAAGTCGGCCATGATCACCCCGCCCACCGGCGGAATGATCGAGCCCAGCAACACCAGGAACGGGATCAGCATTTCATACATGCCGCCCACTGCCAGCACGATGCCTACCCCGGCGGCGGCCAGGGTCATGGTGCGCCGGCGCTCGCTGCGCAGCAGGTGGCAGGCCGCGGCCGAGACGTTGTAGATGGTCGGGCCCTGGATGGTCCAGAGGTTCAGGCAGAGCATCACCACGGCCGCGAACGACAGGCCCTGGAGCATCATCACTTCGACGATGTCGGCCTGCTGGTAGACCATCGCGCACCAGGCGCCGGCCACCACCATCAGGCCGTTGCCGAGCAGGAACGCGACCACGCTGGCGGTCACCGCCACCCGGCCGCTGCGCGACAGGCGCGTCCAGTTGGTGGCCTGGGTGGCGCCGCTGGCGAAGGTGCCGAAGACCATGGTCACCGCCGCCGAGAAGGTCATCGCCTCGTGCGGCACCAGCGCCGCCAGCTGTTCCAGGCCGCCGACATGGCGGGTGGCCAGGACCATGGAGACCACCAGCAAGCCGAACATCAGCGGCACCGAGACCCGCGACAGCAGGTCCAGGCCCTTGAAGCCGATGATCGCGGTGAGGCTGAAGCCCAGGCCGAACAGCACCATCAGCGGGACGGTGAAGCCTTCGGCCAGGCCGAGCATCTTCACCAGCACGATGGCCACGGTGGCCGTGCCCCAGGCGTACCAGCCCAGTTCCGCGAAGCCCAGCAGGAAGTCCGAGAGCCGGCTGCCTGCTTCGCCGAAGCAGAAGCGGCCCATCAGTACCGTGTTCAGCCCGCTGCGCGAGGCGATGAAGGCCAGCGCCGCGGCATACGCCGCCAGCAGGCTGTTGCCGATAGTGGCGATCCACAGCATGTCGACGAAGTTGAAGGCCATGCCGAGCTTGCCACCGGCGAACATGGTGCCGGTGAAGAAGGTGAAACTGAACAACACCATGGCGATGGGCAACAGGCCCTTGCGTGAGGACGGCGGGGCTTCGGACAGCGGGAATTCGCTGGGGGCGGTCATGGGTGGGGCTCCGAGGGTTGGTCGATGGCGCTCAGACAGCAAGATGCGGGCCGCTTCAGGCCTTTGGATTATTGGAAGAAAAGCGGGCAGCCGAAATAGGAAAACCTGTGCATGCTGCACAGTCTTCCAGTCATTACGGCTCTGAGCTGTGCATTATGACTTAACTTGAGGCGGGCATGCACCAAAGCGGGACGGCTGTAGGGATATTTCATCGTGGATCGCGCAGGCCTGCATATCTCCCTGTAGGAGCGGGTTTACCCGCGAACACCGGCGAAGCCGGTGCCAGATGCTGCAGTGCATGGCACCGGCTTTGCCGGTGTTCGCGGGTAAACCCGCTCCCACAAAGGTCGCGCACTGCTGTGAACCCTCGTCACACCCGCTATGCCGCCGCACTGTCTAATCCTCCGCCCGTTTGCCCCTTAAGGTTGCCATCAAGGCCTTCTCCACGACGGCCCATGACAAAAACAAGCGTGCAACCGAGGTGAAAGCCGATGCGTGGCGAACAACACACACAGAATGACAAGCTGGGCACCGGCCTGAAGGGCCGGCAAGTGACGATGATCTCGATCGGTGGCGTGATCGGCGCCGGGCTGTTCGTCGGCTCGAGCAACGCCATCGCCGCCGCCGGGCCGGCGGTGCTGGTGGCCTACGTGATCGCCGCGGCGATCGTGGTGCTGGTGATGCAGATGCTCGGCGAGATGGCCACGGCGCGGCCGGACACCGGTTCGTTCTCTTCCTACGCCGACCAGGCCCTGGGCCGTTGGGCCGGGTTTTCCATCGGCTGGCTGTACTGGTGGTTCTATGTGCTGGTGATCGCCATCGAGGCGATCGTCGCCGGCCACATCCTCGGCGACTGGCTGGGCCTGCCCCACGCCCTCACCGCCTTCGCCATCACCCTGGTGCTGATCGGCTGCAACAGCCTCAGCGTCGGCTCGTTCGGCACCCTGGAATACTGGCTGTCGCTGTTCAAGGTGGTGTCGATCGTCAGCTTCATCGGGCTCGGCGTGCTGGCCATCCTCGGCCTGCTGCCCGGCTCGTCGACCAGCGGCATCAGCAACCTGTGGGCCAACGGCGGCTTCGCGCCCAAGGGCAACGTGGCCATCGTCGCCGCGCTGCTGACCGCCATGTTCAGCTTCCAGGGCAGCGAGGTGGTGACCATCGCCGCCGCCGAGTCCCGCGACCCCAAGGCCAACATCAAGAAAGCCATCCGCGCCGTGGTGTGGCGCCTGGGCCTGTTCTACCTCGGCTCGATGTTCGTGGTGGTGTGCCTGATCCCGTGGAACGCGCCAGGCCTGGCCCAGGGTTCGTACCAGGCGGTGCTGAGCGCCATGAACATCCCCTGGGCGCCGGCGATCATGAGCATCGTGGTGCTGGTGGCGGTGACCAGCTGCCTGAACTCGGCGATCTACACTGCCTCGCGCATGGCCTACTCGCTGGCCCGCCGCGGCGACGCGCCGAACGCAGTGTCGCGCACCACGGCCAAAGGCGTGCCGCTGCTGGCGGTGGCGCTTACCGCCGGCGCCGCGCTGGCGGCCCTGGCGGCCAACTACCTGCTGCCCGCCGAGGTGTTCCAGTTTCTGCTGGCCACCAGCGGCGCCCTGGCCCTGCTGATGTACCTGGTGATCGCCGTGACCCAGTTGAGCATGCGCCGCAAGCTGGTGGCGCTGGGCAAGCCGCTGGAGGTGCGCATGTGGCTGTTCCCCTGGCTGACCTGGCTGACCATCGCCTTCATCGCCGGCGTGTTCGTGGTCATGGCCGCGTTCCCCGGGCAGCGCGCCGAACTGCTCGCGACCCTGGGCTTGACCGGCGTGCTGGTGTGCATCGGCGCCTACCTGCAAAAAAGCCAGCCGACCCTTTCGGCCCAGCGCGCCGCTTTCGCCTGAGCTGTGCCGCCGCGTCACAGCGGCTGTGCCCCGCAGGGCCTTTTTCCGCTGCCGGCGCAGCCCTAACCTGACTTCACTCCCGGGGCGCACCGCCCCGGGCATTCCAAGAAAACCAATGTGGAACTCCCCATGACCGTAGCCCGCAAACCCGACGAACTGGCCATCCCCTACCAACTGCCGCAAGTCCCCTTCATGTCGCCCGACATGGTCCACCCCGGCGTACTCGGCAAATGGCTCGAAGACGACCAGCTGTGGGTCCCGGTGACCGCCTCGGTGTCGTTCAAGCCGCTGCTGCTGAACGTCTCCGGTGGCTACTACATCAACCTGCTGCGGGTGCGCCAGAGCGGCGTGCTGTCGCGCCATCGCCACACTGGCGGCGTGCATGCCCTGGTGCTCAAGGGCCGCTGGTACTACCTGGAACACGACTGGGTCGCCGAGGAAGGTTCGTTCGCCTACGAGCCGCCGGGCGAGACCCACACCCTGTTCGTGCCGGAAGATGTCGAAGAGATGATCACCTGGTTCCACGTCCAGGGCGGCTACACCTACGTCGACCCGCAAGGCGTGGCGGTGGGCTACGAGGATGTGTTCACCAAGCTCGAAGCCGCCCGCGCCCACTACAAGGCGCTGGGCCTGGCCGACGACTACATCGAGCAGTTCATCCGCTGATCGGGTTGCCAGTGCACCGCTGCGCTGCCAGTCTTCCGCTCAATCAACGGAGGCAGGACATGGACAACTACACGCAACTGCTGGCGTTTCTCTGGGCTACCGAGCACGGCAACTTCTCTGCCGCCGCGCGGGCCTGCGGGATGACGCCCTCGGCCATCAGCAAACTGATTTCCCGGCTCGAGGACCGCCTGCAGGTGCGCCTGTTCCAGCGCGGCACGCGCAGCCTGACGCTGACCGAGGAAGGCAGCGCCTACCTGGTCAGCGCCCGCGCCGTGGTCAACGCCATGGCCGAGGCCGACTCGCTGGCCGAGGCCTTCCCGACCCGGGTCAGCGGCAGCCTGCGCGTGCACACCATGACCACCTTCGCCAAGCACCAGATCATCCCCTGGCTGCCGGAGTTTCTCGCCGCCTACCCCGGGCTGAGCGTGGACATCCAGGTCGGCGCGCAATTCGTCGACCAGTTCGACCAGGGCCTGGACGTGGCCATCCACAGCGGCGTGCTGCCCGACTCCACGCGCATCGCCCGCAAGATCGGCCAGAGCCGCTGGCTGCTGTGCGCCTCCCCTGGCTACCTGGCCCGCCACGGCACGCCCAGCCACCCTGCCGAGCTGCTGGCGCACACCTGCTTCTCGTTCGGGTTCAGCAGCGTGTGGAACACCTGGAGCTTCGTCGTCGATGGCCAGGCCATGACCGTGCCGGTGCTGCCCAAGGCCACCTTCGCCCAGGGCGACCTGCTGCGCGACCTGGCCCTGGGCGGCGCCGGCATCGTGCGCCTGGCCGAGTTCCATATCGGCCAGGACATCCAGGAAGGCCGCCTGGTGCCGTTGCTGGAGGCGTTCAGCAGCGACAGTGTCGAACCGATCTACCTGATCTACACCAATCGCAAGCACCTCAGCCCGCGTATCCGCGTGTTCCGTGACTTTCTCGAACACAAGCTCGCGCAGAGCCCGTGGAATACCCGCTGAGCCCAAGCCCCCGACCAGAACATTGAGGTACCCCATGCGCAATCTCGTAGGCGATGTTTCCAGCGCCGCCCGTATCCTGCCCGACCTCGACGGCCAGGCCCTGTTCATCCGCAACGGCAAGGGTGCGTACCTGCACGACGACCAGGGCCGCCGCTACATCGACACCGCGCTCGGCTTCGGCGCCGTGCTGCTCGGCCATGCCAACGACCGGGTCAACGCCGAGGTGGCCGCCGCCCTTGCCGACTCCGCCTCGCCATCCTGGGCCCATGTGCGCGAACACGCCGCCGCCACGGCCCTGGCCGCCCACACCGGCAACCTGAGCAAGGTGATCTTCACCAACTCCGGCAGCGAGGCGGTGCACCTGGCCTGCCGCGCCGCCCGCGCCCACACCGGGCGCGGGCGCATCGCCAAGATGGCGGCCGGTTTCGATGGCTGGTTCGATGACGTCAGCTTCGGCAACGTCGGCTCGGCCGAGGCCGGCTTCGCCGATGGCCAGCGCCCCGCCACGGCCCGTACCACGCTGCTGCGCTTCAACGATTTCGACGATGTCGAGCGGCTGTTCGCCGAGGACAGGGACATTGCCGCGGTGATCCTCGAACCGATGCTCGCCAACGCTGGCTGCCTGATGCCCGCGCCCGGCTACCTGCAACACGTGCAGGAGGTCGCCCGCCGCCACGGCGCGCTGGTGATCGCCGACGAGGTGCTGATGGGCTTTCGCCTGCACGCCGGGCTGGCCAGCCAGCTGGCGGGCCTCGACCCGGACATTGCCAGCGTCGGCAAGGCCATCGGCAACGGCGTGCCGGTGTCGGCGATCGTCGGCAAGCCCGAGGTGCTGGCCGCCTTCGAGCAGGGCAAGGTGCTGCGCGGCGGCACTTTCAGCGGCAACCCGCTGGCCTGCGCGGCAGTGCTGAGCACCCTGGCGCAGCTCGACCAGCACGACTATGCCGGCCTGATCGCCCGCGGCCAGCAGCTGCGCCAGGCCGTGGAAGCGATCTTCGAAGCCCGAGGCATCGTGGTCAGCACCAGTGGCTATGGCAACGTGTTCAGCCTGTGGCCGTCGCGCCAGGCACCGACGACCTACGAGCAGGCGCTGGCGGTGGGCAGTGCGGCGTTCAGCCAGGCGCTGCACCTGGCGCTGCGTGAGGCCGGGGTGCTGGTGATGCCTTCGCCGTATGGGCGGTTGTACCTGTCGTTCGAGCATGACGATGGGGTGGTCGAGGAGATGAAGACGGCCTTCGAGCGCGCTGCGGCCAAGCTGGCCCCACAATTCGCCAACCGCTAAAGCCTGCACGGCCCCTTGTAGGAGCGGCCTTGCGTCGCGAAAGGGCTGCGAAGCAGCCCCGGCAATCTGTGCATGAGTGCAGAAATCCTGGGGCTGCTTCGCAGCCCTTTCGCGACACAAGGCCGCTCCTACAGAACCCGCCACGCGAGTGTGGGCTTGACCGGGGGAAGTGCGGTCGGTGACGATCAGCGCTCACTCTGGCAAGGACGCAGGCATGATCCGGATACTGGGCAGGGCTTCTTCGATCAACGTGCGCAAGGTGCTCTGGGCCTGCGCCGAGTTCAACATTCCCTTCGCGCGCGAGGACTGGGGCATCGGTTTCCAGCCCACCGACGCACCCGCCTTCCTCGCACTCAACCCCAACGCCATGGTCCCGGTGATCCAGGACGGCGATTTCACCCTGTGGGAATCCAACAGCATCATCCGCTACCTGGCCAACCGCTATGGCGACCCGGCCCTCTACCCCACCGACGCCCAGGCACGGGCCCGCATCGACCAGTGGATCGACTGGCAGGCCTCGGACCTGAACCGCGCCTGGAGCTACCCGTTCATGGCGCTGGTGCGCCAGTCGCCCGCGCATCAGGAGGCCAAGGCCCTGGCCGCCGGTTGTGCGGAGTGGGCCCGCTACATGGGCATCCTCGAACAACAGTTGAACCAGACCGGCGCTTTCGTTGCCGGCGAGCATTTCACCCTGGCCGACATCCCCATCGGCCTGTCGGTGCAGCGTTGGTTCTCGACCCCGCTGGCGCACCCTGAATTGCCCGCCGTCAGCGCCTATTATGAACGCCTGAGCCAGCGCCCGGGGTACCTCGCCCACGGGCGCAACGGCCAGCCTTAACCAGGCAAGGCGCCGAGCAGTGCCTTGACCATGCCGCTGAACGCCGCCGGCGAGTCCACCGCCCGGGCCGTCTGCCGGGCGCTGCCATCGGCTTGGGTTGCGCGGCGGGCCTGGTCGAGGGTCGAGGACAGCTTGACGATCACCACTTCACGCTTGGGGTTGATGTAGATCTTCTGCCCGAAGCGCCCGCTGGCCTCGACCGAGCCGTCGCCATCGTTGCTCTGGTACCAGTAGTTGCGGTAGGCGTACCCAGGGCGGCCCGGGCCCATGTCGCCTTTGGCGAACAGCGCCGCGTCACCTGGCTCGAAGGTGCTGCGCACCGCCTGGTTGAAACTGTCGGCGCTGGGTGCGCGGGCCATTTCCAGGCGCACCAGCTCGGCGAAGCGGGCGCTGTCGCGCAGGTTGCTGCTGATGCCGCCGCTGGCCATCTCGGTGCCCAGTTCATCCACCTGCACGTAGGCATCGTCCTGGGCGAAGCGCGACCACAGGCGTTCGCTCACCAGCTGCGCCCAGTTCTGCCCGGAGACCCGCCGCAACGCCCAGGCCACCGCCTCGGCCGAGCCGTTCTGGTAGAAGAACAGCGGGCCGGCACCCGGCACCGGCTGCGCCACATGCAGGTAAGCGTAGATATCGGTGGGCATGTGCGCGGCCCGCGGAATGAGGCCTGCGGCGGCGAACAGGCCAAGGTCCGGCGGCACCTGTTCGGGGTAGGCCACGGCCACCTGCATGTCGAGGTTGGCCTGCAGCGTCGCCTCGCCGAACGGGGTACCGGCAAGCTCCGGCACGTAGGTCGACAGCCGCGCCTGCGGGTCGAGCCTGCCCTCGGCGATGAACTGGGCGGCCAGCAGGCCGGTCACCGACTTGGTCATCGAAGCCCAGATGTGCGGCTGGCCGGCCTCGAAACCATCCAGGTAACGCTCGTACACCACCTTGCCGCGGTGCAGCACGATCAGGCCGTCGGTGGTGCTTTCGCGCAGGTAACGCTCCAGGGTCAACGGCACTTCGCCCACGCTGAAAGCCAGCTGGTCCAGGGCCTGCACGGGTTCGCCCGGCAGTGCCAGCGGCACCTGGGCACGGCGGATATCGCGGGTCGGCGACACTTCGCGGGCATGGCGGATCGACCAGCGCAGGAACGGCGGCTGGAAGGCGTTGGCCTTGGTCACACGCAGTTCCGGCGCCGGCGGGAAGCCTTGCATCACCTCATCGGCGCCAAGCGCCGGTTGCAACGTGCCGGCCAGCAGCAGGCTCGCGCCCAGCACCAGGCTGGAGGTGGACGCTGTGGAGTGTTTTTTCATGCCATTTCCTTTGGGGCTGGGTCAGAAGGTGGCGCCGACGCCGAGGGACACGAAGTCGCGGTCGCCGCGTGTGCCGTAGTCGCCGTCGCGGTAATCGGTGTAGGCCAGGCTTAGCCAATACTGGCCGCCGAGCGAGGCGTCAAGGCCGACGCTGACGGCCCGCGAGCCTTGGTTGAAGGCCGAACCGTCGGTGGGGGAATAGCCCTTGACGTCGTGGGACCAGGACAGGTTGGGGCGCAGGTCGACGCCGGGCACCAGGTTGGGGTAGCTCCAGGTCGCGCGCAGCCGGTAGCCCCAGGCAAACGGCGTGACGAAGCCTTCGCCGTTGCAGTCGTCCGGGTCCCGGGCAATCGCCACGCACACGCTGTTGTCGGCCAGCTCGCCGCTGCCATAGGCGCCGGAGCGGCCGTAGCGCGGCCCGAACCGGCCTTCCAGGCCGCCGACGTAGGTGGCGCCGACCTCCCCCACCAGCAACAGCTGGTTGGCCCCCATGACCTGGCTGAAGGCGTGCATCGCCGACACCTGCAACTGGCTCACCTCCTTGCGCCGATAGCCGTTGAACAGGGTGCTGTCACTGGCCGGGCGCAGGCCGTCGGCGAGCAGTGGGCTGCGGCTGGCGTTGTTGAGCAGCGACTGCAGGATGTCGGTGCCGTTGAGCTGCACCGGCATGTTCGGCCGGTAGGTCAGCTCGCCCTGCACGGCGGTGCCGGTGCGCAGGGTGGTGGCGAACGTCAGGCCATACAGGCGGATGTCCTCGGGGTACTGGGCCTGGTATTGCGAGGTGCCCATGCGCAGCGCGCCGGCGATGGTCTGGCCGCTTTCGCTGGCGAGAAAGGCGCCACAGCGGCCCGCCGCCACGCCGATGTTGGCGCACAGCTGCGGGGCGAATGTGGTGTTGCTGAAATACGGGCTGCTGACCGTGCCCAGGTACGGCGAGCGGCTGTGGTAGTTGGCGGCGTAGATGCCGAACTCGGTGTCCAGCGGCGCCACGTACCAATGCAAGGCCATACCCCACTGGCCACTGTTGCGGGCATCCTGGTCACCCCCTCGTGGCACATGGATACCCTCTTCGTTCAGGGTCACGCCGAACGGCGCCAGGCCCTGGGCGATACGCGGGTCGCCGACCTGGCGCCCGCCGACGTCGAGGCCGCTGCAGCCGTCGGGCATGAAGTCGTTGCCGGAGAAGAAGGTGCCGCAGTTGTCCAGCTGGGTCTGCTCCCAGTCCAGCTGGTAGAAGGCGTCCAGCGACACCGCTTGGTTGAGGTTCTGGGTCATATAGAACAGGTTCACCGGCACCAGCGCGTCCTTCACCTCTGCCCCCGGGCGGCGCAGCGCGGCCTGGTTGAACGGGTTGAGCACGTTCAGCCCGCCCTGGATGAACAGGCTTTCGCCCCAGTTGACCACCTGCTTGCCCAGGCGCGCCGAGCCCGGTTCGCCATGGATGTCGTAGAAGTAGTAGGCGAAGGCGTCGAGCAGCTCTGCGCCGGCGGTCTTGGCCGAGGCCTTGCGGTTGCGGTCGTCGATGGGCTTGAAGCGCTGGTCGTGGTCGCGCTGGGCGGTGTCGTACCAGTAGGTGCCGCGCAGGAACACGCCGACATCGCCGTGACGCAGTTCCAGGTCGTGGGTGCCCTTGAAGATTGCCGAGAACACGTCGCCGGCACGGTAGTTGCGCCGGCCGTCGTTGCCGTTGGCGGCTTGCAGCTGCTTGGCATTGGGGTTGGACGTGGAGATGCCAAGGCCAAGGGCCAGGCTGGTGTCGAACTGGCCGTCGATGGAGCCGACCTGGAAATCTGCGGCGTAAAGGGGTGTGGCGAACAGTAGCAGCGGCAGGCCGCGGGCAAGGGAATGGGCCACGTTGAACCTCTTTTCTGGTTATTGGAGGTGAGGTCTGGCCGATGGTAGGGAGGTGTGTGGCGGGCCACAAATAGCGTCTTCGGATTGCGGCCATAACGGTTTGGCATGGCTTGCTCCCACAGATATGTGCTGTATTTGAAGCCAGTAATGTGGGAGCGGGTTTACCCGCGAAACAGGCGCTGCGGTGGATGGCACGGGCTTCGCCCGTGTTCGCGGGTAAACCCGCTCCCACAGGGCGTTGTGCCCGGCTTGCTGTTGATGATCAGAAGCCGAGGGTCGCCGACAGCAGGTAGGTGCGCGGGGTGGACAGGGTCAGCCCCGGCTCGCTGTCGTCCGAGGCCCCGGCCGAGGCCCAGTAACGGTCATCCAGCACGTTCTCGACACTGGCGCGCAGGGTCACCTCGGTGCTGTCGACCTTGAAGGCATAGCGCGCGCCCAGGTCGAAGCGTTCCCAGCCGTCGATCTGCTTGCTGTTGTCCTGGTCCAGGTACTGCGAGCTGGAGTGAATGCCGCGCGCCGTCAGGGTCAAGCCGTTGACCCCGGGGATGTCCCACTCGGCGCCCAGGTTGACGTTGTACTCGGGCGTGGCCGGCGCGCGGTTGCCGTCGAAAGCGCCGTTGACGGTGTCGGTCAGCTCGCTGTCGATGTACATCACCCCGCCCAGCACGCGCACGCCATCGAGCGGCTCGCCGAACAGGCTGAGCTCGATGCCACGGTTGTCGCGCTTGCCGTTGGCGCCGAACACCCGCGAGGTGGCGTTGGTCTCGTAGGCCGGCTGGCGGATGCGGAAGGCGCTGGCGGTGACGGCGACGCGGCCGAAGTCGTACTTGGCGCCGACCTCGACCTGGCGGCTGGTGAACGGCGGGAAGATCTGGTCCTCGTTGACCGAGGTCGACGGGGCGATCTTGCCCTGGCTCAGGCCTTCCATGTAGTTGGCGTACAGCGACAGCTGGTCGGTGACCTTGAGCAGCACGCCAGCCGAGGGCGAGACCTTTTCCTCGTCATAAGCCGTGTCGCCTTTCACGCCATTGCTCCAGTCATCGACCTGGACCCGCTGCCAGCGAGCTCCGAGGGTCAGCAGCAGGCGGTCGTCGAAGAACCCCAGGGTATCGGCCAGGGCGACGCCGGAAAAGCGGTTCTCGGTGTACACCTCGGCATCAGTGCGGGTCGGCGTGCCCGGCGTCGGCGTCGGCAGCGGGCGGTAGAGGTTGCTTGGCGCCGAGGCGTAGCGGGCGCCACCATTGGTGAAGTCCATGTAGAAATAGCTGGCGGCCAGGTTCACTTCGTGGCTGACCGGCCCGCTGTGGAACCAGCTGCGCAGCCCGGCCATGGCGGTGCGCACCGACTCGTCGCGGGTGAAGTCGCGCGGCTGCACGGTGAAGTCGCCGGCGTCGTTGACGATCGACACGTTGTGGCGGAGGAAGTCATGGTTGCTCTTGCGCGCACCGACCGCGCCGTAGGCCATCAGCGAATCGCTGAGGTCGTACTCGGCGTTCAGTGCGCCGAAGGTGTCCTCGGTACGCGCCTGGCTCCAGGCCTGGGCGTAGTTGTGGCGCACGTGGTTGGCGCTCGGTACCTGGGCGTTGGCGCCGACCAGCACACGTTCCTGCGGGGCATCGGTGTCGCGCTGGGTGTGCCCCAGGTCGGCGGACAGGCGCAGGCGTTCACCCCGAAAGTCCAGGCCGAGCACGGCCATTTCACGGTCGACGCGCTGGTGATCCCACTCGGTATCGCCGGACTGCTTCACGCCATTGAAGCGCAGGCCGAACTGCTCGCCTTCGCCAAAGCGTCGGCCGATGTCCACCGCGCCGCCAACCTGGCTGCCCGAGGCGTAGCTGCCGGTGAACTCGGTGATCGGCTTGTCACCGGCACGCTTGGGCACCACGTTGATGCCGCCACCGACGCTGCCGCGTGGCGAGATGCCGTTGATCAGCTGGCTGGGGCCCTTGATGATGTCGACGCGGTCGGCCATTTCCATGTCGATGGAATAGGTCGGCAGGATGCCGTACAGGCCGTTGTAGGAGACATCGCTGTTGAACAGGCTGAAGCCGCGAATGGTGAACTGCTCGAAGCGCCCTCCGGCCGGGTTGGTAGCGCGTACCGATGGGTCGCTGCCGATCAGGTCGCCGAGGGTGCGGGCCTGCTGGTTCTTCACCAGGTCGCTGGTGTAGGTGGTAATGCTGAACGGTGTTTCCATGAAATCCCGCGAGCCGAGCAAGCCCTGCGAGCCCTTGCGGGCGACCTGGCCACCGGCGTAGGGCTGGGCCTCGCTGCCCGAGGGCTGGCCACCGACGATGGTGGTCGGGGCGATCTCCAGGGCATCGGCGCCCTGGGGGGCGGGCACCAGGGTAAAGGCGCCCTCGCCCACCGGCTGCAAGCGCAGGCCGCTGCCGCGCAGCAGTTGCAGGAAGCCTTCGTCGACGCTGTAGCTGCCGGACAGGCCGCCGCTCTGCCGGCCGCTGACCAGCGCCGGGTCCAGCGACAGGCTGACGCCGGCCTGGTCGGCGAAGCGGGTCAGCGCGGCACCCAGGCTGCCGGCAGGGACTTCATAGCTGCGGCGGGCTTGCGCTTCGGCCCAGGCAGGCACGTTCAGCAACAGGCTCATGGCGAACCCGAGCGGGATCAGGCGGTATGGCGTTACGGCTGGCATTGAAACAGGCTCCCTTTGTGTTCTCTTACCGGTAATGACCGGTGAGGGAAAAAAAGGGGACAGCCTCAGGCACGCTTTTCTCGCGGCGCCAACGTCACCCAGTAACGGGTGCGGGCATGCACCTCCAGCGGCAGGCTGGCGGCGAGCAGCGCCAGCACACGGTCGCTGTCGTCGAGGCGGAAGGTGCCGGTGACCCGCAGGGCTTCCAGTTCCGGCGCCCAGCGCAGCAGGCCGGGGCGATAGCGGCGCAGCTCGTGCAGCAGGTCGCCGAGGGGGCGATCGTCCAGGCGCAGCACGCCCTCGCGCCAACCGAGCAGCAGGTCGTCCACGGCCGTGACCGGCCCCAGGCCAGTTGCCCGCAAACTGGCCTGCTGGCGAGCCTTCAGGGTAATTGCAGCACCGCGTAGCGGCTGCAAGGTCGCGGCCCCGCTGGCGACCGATACACGGCAGTAATCATCGTAAAGGCGCATGCACACCTCGGCAGCGCTGACTGCCACCTGGCCATAGGGGACGCGAATATTGAGCTCGACCGCTTCGGGAACCTTGACCGCCACTTCCCCACGCACGAGCACGATGCGCCCTGTCCTGAGGTCGATGTTGACGGCGCTGTCGGTGTTCAGTTGCAAGGTGGTGCCGTCGCTCAGGGTCAACTGCCTGCGCTCGCCGACGGCGGTGTGCACATCGGCGGCCCAGGCGTCCAACGGCAACTGCCGGCTGAGCAGCCAGGCCGTCGGCACCAGCGCGGCGATGCCCAGGGCTTGCTTGAGCAAGGCGCGGCGGCCGCTATCCGGGCGGTCGAGGGTGGCCATGGCCAGTTCGCCGGGCAGTTGCGAGAACCGCTGGCGCAGCAGCTGCGCCTTTTGCCAGGCGCTTTCGTGCAGGCTGCTGCTGGCACGCCATTGCGCCAGGCGCTGGAGGTCGGCTGGGCTGGCCTGGCCGGACTCCAGCAGTGCCAGCCAGCGGGCGGCGGCGCGCACCACTGCGCGCGCCTCGAGGGAATGCGCAGGCATCAGAGGTCCGCCAGCAGGCAGTGCTCATAGGCCTGGGCCATGTAGCGTTTGACGGTGCGTTCGGAGATGTCGAGACGCCGGGCGATTTCGGCGTAGCCCAGGCCTTCCAGCTGGCTCCAGAGAAACGCCTTGCGCACGGGGGCCTTGAGGCCGTCGAGCAACTCATCCAGGGCTTGCAGGGTTTCCAGCAGGATCCAGCGCTGTTCGGGGGATGGCAGGCTCTGCTCGGGCAGTTGCGCCAGGGCGTCGAGGTAGGCCTGCTCGAGGCTGCGGCGCTGGTGGAAGTTGCTCAACAGGCGCTTGCCCACGGTCAGCAGGTAGGCCCGCGGCTCGCGGATCTCCGCCAGCGGCTGGGCGCTGGCGAGTACGCGCAGGAAGGTGTCCTGGCTGAGGTCGGCGGCATCCCAGGCGTTGCCCAGGCGCCGGCGCAGCCAGGCTTCCAGCCAGTTGCGGTGCTCGCGGTAGAGCGCGGGCAGGCTGGGCTCCGGGGGCGGCGCTCGATCTCACAGGCGCTACCACCCTGTCGCCATACCCCAACAGCCCAACGCGGTCACGCCGCCGCCTGCTGCGCAGGCACCACCGGCCGCGTCCGCCAGGCGATGGTCAGCACCAGCCCCAGCACTGCCATCCCTGCCCCGGCATACGACACCGCCGGGTACCCCAGCCCCGCATTGATCACCGCGCCGCCCAGCGCCGCGCCAATCGCGTTGCCCAGGTTGAAGGCGCCGATGTTCACCGCCGACGCCAGGTTCGGCGCGTCCTTGGCGGCTTCCATCACGCGCATCTGCAAAGGCGGCACCAGGGCGAAGCTGGCAATGCCCCAGACCAGGATCGCCACGGCGGTCGGCAGCGACCAACCCAAGGTGGCCGGGAACACCAGCAGCACCGCGATCAGCACCGCCAGCGACACCAGCAAGGTCCGCTCGATGGAGCGGTCCGCCGCCTTGCCACCCCACAGGTTGCCCAAGGTCAGGCCGATGCCGAACAACACCAGCATGGCCGTGATGAAGCTCGTCGAGGCCTGTGCCTGGGCGTGCAGGATCGGCGCGATGTAGGTGAACACGGTGAACATTGCACTGGAGCCGACCACGGTCAGCGCCAGCGCCGACAGTACCGGCCCGCGGCCAAGCACGCGGATCTCGGCCATCGCCCCGCCGCTTTTCGGCAGCGGCAGGTCGGGCAGCGCGAACCACAGCGAGACCATCGCCACCAGGCCAAGGCCGGCAATGCCCCAGAACGCCGTGCGCCAGCCCAGCAGTTCACCGAACCAGGTGGCCAGCGGCACGCCGCCGATGGTCGCCAGGGTCAGCCCCATGAACATCGCTGCCACCGCGCCGGCGCGCTTCTCCGGTGGCACCACGCTGGCCGCGACCACCGAGCCGACGCCGAAGAACGCGCCGTGGTTGAGCGAGGTGACGATGCGCGCGAGCATCAGGCTCTGGTAATCGGTGGCCAGCGCCGACAGCAGGTTGCCCAGGGTAAAGATCGCCATCAGCCCGATCAGCAGGTAGCGCCGCGGGACCTTGCCGGTGGCCAGGGTCATCAGTGGCGCGCCGAGCAGCACGCCGACCGCGTAGGCGCTGACCAGCAGCCCGGCGGCAGGGATCGACACGCCGAGGTCGGCGGCGATGCTGGGCAACATGCCCATGGGGGCGAACTCGGTGACACCGATGCCGAAGGCACCGATGGCCAGTGCCACGAGGGGTGGATTGATACGCATGGGGAAGGCTCCTTATCTATGCCGCAAATGCTACGATCAGCGCTTTCAATGCACTAGACCGCATTTTCGGCAATCACCTTTGCGCAGGAGGCACAGATGGACTTCAACGGCCGCTCCGGCGAGATGGAAGTGTTCACCCGCGTGGTGGACGAAGGCAGCCTGTCTGCGGCGGCCCGTGAGCTGGGCCTGACGCCTTCCGCAGTGAGCCGCATCATTGCCCGCGCCGAGCAGCGCCTGGGCACCCGCCTGCTGCTGCGCACGACACGGGCAATCACCCTGACCACCGAGGGCGAGGCCTATTTGCGCGGGGCGCGCAGGATCCTGGCGGACCTGGTCGAGGTCGAAGAGGCGATCACCGACCAGGGCGTGCCGCGCGGGCGGCTGCGGGTCAGCGCGGCACTGGGCCATGGCCGGATGACCCTGGTGCCGCTGCTCACCCAGTTCAGCAAGCTGTACCCGCAGGTGCTGGTGGACCTGACCCTGAGCGACGAGATCGTCGATATCCATGGCGGCCAGGCCGACGTCGCGCTGCGCTTCGGCCCCCTGCCCGACAGCTCGCTGAGCGCACGCTGCATCGGCCATACCGGGCAGGTGGTGGTGGCCTCGCCCGAGTACCTGCAGCGCTGCGGCACGCCGCAGGTGCCGGAAGACCTGGCGCGGCACAACTGCCTGCGCTTCAACTTCCGCCGGGCGGCGATGGATTGGCCGTTCAGGCGTGAGGGCCAGGTGTTTTCGCTGAAGGTGGCGGGAAATATCGAGTGCAGCAGTGGCGAGGCGCTGGCGCAGCTGGCCAGGCTGGGGGCCGGGGTGGCGCGGATCGGGACCTTCACTGTTGCCGAGGAACTGAAGAACGGGCAACTGGTGGCATTGCTGGAGGACTTCAACCCCGGGGACCAGGAGCCGTTGCATGCGGTGTTCGTCGGGGGGCCGGCGATGCCGGCCCGGGTGCGGGTGTTTGTGGACTTTCTGGTGGAGCATCACCAGGGGTGGCCGATGAATCAGAGTTACTGAAGCTCCGGCCGCTTGCGCGATACCTCTGGGAGCGGGTTTACCCGCGAAGCAGGCAACGCGCAGGATGGCACGCGCTTCGCGCGTGTTCGCGGGTAAACCCGCTCCCACAGGGGGCTATTGTGGTGTCGGATAATCAGGGTTGCATGCCCGCCAGCAGCAAGCCCATGAACCGCCGCACTTCCTCGCGGTGCCCGGCGAGGTCCAGCGGCTCGGCACTGCACAGGCGCAACAGCTGCAAGTGCCCATAGTCGTTGATCAGGAATGCCGCGTAATCCACATCCAGCCCGGCGCGCAGCCGGCCGCTGTCGCACAGGTCCTGCAGCAGCCGCGTCAGCTCCGCCACCAACGCATCGTTGACCCGCTTGTACGCCTCGGGCACGTCTTGCTGCCGAGGCCCCAGCAGTGGCAGCAACGGCGGCAGGATCTCGCGCCACAACGGCGCCGGCAGCACCTCGAACGCATACTCGGTCAGGTGCCTTTCGTAACAGCACAGGGCATCCAGCGCATCGTCGAATTCCGGCAAGCGCCGACGCGCCTCGGCCACCGCGCGGTGGTCGGCCTCGCGCAGCTTCTCCAGGAGGATCTCCTGCTTGCTGCCGAAATAGGCGAACACCGTCGGCACCGACACCGCCGCCAGCCGCGCGATCTGCTCCATGGTGGTGGTCTGGAAGCCCTGGGCCTCGAACAGGCCAAGCGCCGTGCGGCTGATCGTTTCCCGGCGCATCGCCTTCTGCTGCTCGCGCAATCCGCTCACTGCACTCCCCTTTTTCAAGACTGGCGGCCAGCATAGCGCGCAAAGCCAAGTCGCAAAAATATTTTATTGACTAAAACTTTTTACCGACACAACACTAGCGCGGCATTTTGACCCAGGGAGCCGCCATGCATACCGCTGCAGACCTCATCATTCACAACGCCCGCATCTACACCGTGGACCCGCACCGGCCCTGGGCCGACGCCGTGGCCATCCACGGCGAACGCATCCTCTGCGTCGGCGACCACGCCAGCGTCATGGCCCATGCAGGCGCCGCCACGCGCCTGATCGACGCCGGCGGCAAGCTGGTATTGCCCGGCTTCGTCGAGTCGCACTGGCATTTCTCCAGCACCGCCTTCGCCTTCCAGGCGTTGGTCAACCACGAAGACCCCCACCAGGTGCTGGCCCTGCTGCAGCGCTACGTCGACGCCAACCCCACGGAAAAGGCCATCACCGGCATGGGCTGGATCCAGCCGCTGATGCCGCCGGAAATGCTGCGCCGTGAAGTGCTCGACGCCATCTGCCCGGACAAGCCGGTATGCCTGCTGTCCACCGACTACCACACCATGTGGGTCAACTCCTGTGCGCTGAACGCCGCCGGCATCGACCGCGACACCCCGCCCGTGGAAGAAGGCGCCAGCTGGTTCGAGAAAGACCCGCTCACCGGCGAGCCCACCGGCGTGATCATCGACTGCGCCGCCTATTCGCTGCTGATGCAACGCCTGAGCGAAGCCGGTTACCTGCCCACCGGCATCGACCTGTACCTGCGTTCGATCCCCTTCTGGCAGGAAAAACTGGTGGCCGCCGGCATCACCACGGTGTTCGACGCAGGCTTCCTCGACCCTGCAGGCGACCAGACGCTGCTGTACGAAACCCTGCAGCAGCTGGAACGCGAAGAGCGCCTGAAACTGCGCGTGGTCGGCAGCTACATCAACATGGGCACCGAGGACGACCCGCTGCCCATCCTGCAGGCCATGCGCCGCCGTTACGACTCACCGCTGGTCAAGGCGCAGACCCTGAAACTGATGCTCGACGGCACCGAACTGAACCACACCGCGTTTCTGCTCGAGCCCTACTGCGACAAACCCCATTGCGGTTCGACGACCATGCCCGAGGCGGTGTTCGAGCGCCATGTGCGCGAGGCCGACGCGGCTGGCATCGACGTGATGGTGCATGCCGTGGGTGACGGCGCCGTGCGCATGGCGCTGGATGTGTTCGAACGGGTGTTCGCCAGCAACCCGCCGCGCGACCGCCGCCACGTGATCACCCACGCCTTCCTCACCCACGCCGACGACATCCCGCGCTTTCGCCGCATCGGCGTGATGGCCAACACCCAGCTGCAATGGGGCGTGGTCGACGCCTATGCCGAGGCGATCCAGCAGTCGTACGGTTTCAAGCGCTGGGCCTCGATGTACAAGTTCCGCACCTTCATCGACCAGGGCGTGACCGTGTCGATCGGCATGGACGGCCTGGTCTGCCAGTGCCGCTGCCAGCACAAGCCGGTGGAGCACATCGAGTCGGGGCATACCCGCCAGCTCAGCGGCGAGCCGAATGCACCGGTGATGCCGGACGCCGACGAGCGCCTGAGCATCCCGCAGCTGATCGCCGCCTATACCCTCAACGGCGCCTACCAGCTGGGGCTGGAGCAGGAAATCGGCTCGATCACCGCCGGCAAGCGCGCCGACATCATCATCCTCGAGCAGGACCTGTTCGAGCTCGACCGCTACCAGATCGGCAAGACCGAGGTGGCGCTGACCCTGATGAACGGCCGCATCACCCACGACGCAGGCAGCCTCCCCCACGCCTGACCTGCCGCACCCGGGAAACTCCAATGCACAACAATAACAATACCCTGCTGTTGCGTGCCGCCTTGATCTACATCGCCGCCACGGCGCTGATCATCATCGGCGTACAACCGATCTTCATCGGCCTGGTGGCCGAACGGCTCGGGCTGGACCTGAGCCAGCAAGGCTGGATCCTCTCCAGCGAAATGGCCGGCACCCTGCTCGGCAGCCTGTTGCTGCCACTGCTGGGCCGGCGCTTTGGCGGGCGCGGCCTGTACCTGGTTGCGGCGTTTGCCGCCCTGCTGTTCAACCTGCTCAGCGCCACCCTGGGCACACTGCAAGCGCTGGTGCTGTGCCGCCTGGCCTGCGGCGTGGCGGCGGGCGTGCTGTATGCCGGAGCGATCAGCGGGCTCGGCCGGCTGCCGGGGCAGGACCGCTCCTACGGCTTGTCGCTGCTGATCCAGACCGCCGTGTTCGCTGTCTACGCCACCTGCATGCCGCAACTGGCCGAGCTGTTCGGCAGCCGCGGCGCGGTGGCAACGATCGGGTTCTGGTTCGTGCTGATCGCCCTGGCGGCACTGGCCATTCCTCCGAAGCTTCACCGCGAGGCACCGGCGCAGGTGGCCTGCAGCGGGCTCGGTTCGGCGACACTCGGGCGCCATGCCTTGCTGGGGATGCTGTGCCTGCAACTGGCGATCTATTGCATCTGGGGGTTCGTCGACCAACTGGCCCGCGAACGGGGCATCGAGGCGGCGGATGTGGGCTGGGCGTTCGGCCTGGGGATTCTCGGTGGGCTGCCGGGCGGGGCCCTGCCCAGCGTGCTGGGCGCGCGGGTGCGCCGGGGGCCGATGATCGGCTTCGGCTCGCTGGTGGTGCTGGTGTCGATCGTGATGCTGGCGCGCTTCAGCCCCGATGCACAGTGGCTGTGCCTGGCGCTGCTGCTGATGAACTTCGGCTGGGTGCTGGCACTGACCTACTACATGGGGGCGATCGCCAGCAATGACCCACGGGGGACGTTGACACCGTGGGTGAGCATCCTGCAGGTGGCGGCGGCAGCGCTGGCACCGGCGTTCGTGGCGCTGCAGCAGCAGAGCGCCGGGCGCGAGACGATCTTCGTCAGCGCCGGGGTGGCGGTGGTGCTGGGGTTCCTGCTCAAGTGCATGGCCGGGGTGAGGCAGCGGCGGGCCAGCGCGGCCTGACGGCACTGCGGCGCATGGCACGGGCTGCGCCCGTGTTCGCGGGTAAACCCGCTCCCACCGGGAACCGTGCAAGCTTCAAGGCGTGAGTCAGCCTGCGTCATCTCAGGTATGGCACAGCACTCAAGTGCTGCGCTGTACCTGTGGCAGCGGGTTTACCCGCGAACACGGGCGCAGCCCGTGCCATGCAACGCCGCCTTGGGCAAGTCGTTGTCCACCATCATTCCTTCGCGCATCCGCTGGGCATCGCGCTGGTAACACCGCGAGGCCAACAGCAGAAACACCAGGGTCAACACCAGCGCCGCCGGGATCAGGTACATCGCATCATGCAAGCCTTCGGCCTTGAAAGCTTCGTTCATCTGCACCTGCCCCGCCGCCGCCATCGCCGAGCGGGCGAAATGGTCCGACAGCCCACCGACCACCACCGGCCCCAGACCACCGCCCAGCAGGTACAACCCGGCGAAGTACAAGGCCATCGCCGTGGCCCGCAGGCGTGGCTGCACCACATCCTGGATCGCGGTGTAGACGCAGGTGTAGAAGTTGTACGAGAACAGCCAGCCGACCCCGAACACCACCACGAACAGCCCGAGCTCGACACGCCCCGCGTGCAACGCCCAGCCGGTGGCCACGGTGGCGACCAGCATGCTCAGCGAGGCGAACAGCAGACGGCCATTGGCGAAACGCTGGTGCACCTTGTCGGCCACCCAGCCGCCCAGGGTCAGGCCCACCAGCCCGGTCAGCCCGACGATCACCCCGGTGGCCACCGCCGCCTGTTGCAGCGGCAGTTGGTAATAGCGCTGCAGCATCGGCACCATGAACGAGTTGCAGGCGTAGGAAGCGAAGTTGAAGGTCAAGCCGGCCAGCACCAGCCAGCCGAAGGTCGGCACGCTCAGCACCCGCCGCAGTGGCCGGTCCAGCGCCACCTGTGCGCTGGCCACCGGCTCCGCCGCGCCACGTGCCGGCTCGCGGATCATCAACACCAGCAGCGCCAGCAACAGCCCCGGCACTGCAGCGATGAAGAACGGCGCGCGCCAGCTGCCGAAGGCCTGGACCATGGCGCCGATGGTGAAGAACGCCAGCAGCAGCCCCAGCGGCAAGCCGAGCATGAAGATGCCCATCGCCCGCGCCCGCCGCGCTGGCGGGAACAGGTCGCCGATCAGCGAGTTGGCCGCCGGCGCGTAGCTGGCCTCGCCGATGCCCACCCCCATGCGCACCAGCAGGAAGCTCCAGAAGCTGCCGACCATGCCGTTGACGGCGGTCAGCCCGCTCCACACCGCCAGCCCCCAGCCCATCACCTTGGCCCGCGAGCCGTTGTCGGCCAGGCGTGCCAGGGGCAGGCCGGCGATGGCATAGACCAGGGTGAAGGCGGTGCCGATCAGGCCGAGCTGGAAGTCGCTGAGGTGCCACTCCAGGCGGATCGGCTCGATGATGATGGCCGGGATGGTGCGGTCGAAGAAGTTGAACAGGTTGGCGAGAAACAGCAGGAACAGGATTCGCCAGGCATTCGAGGCTTGGGTGGAGGTGTGCATCGATGAGTCCCTTTTCTTATTGTTCGGGGCTTCCGGCTTGCCTGATGAATCTAGAAGTGGAGTTGGCCGTTGTCTGCCATCATTGACCTCGCTGATACCGCCCAACAGTCACCCCCCTCCCTCCACCGCCAAGGCCGACCACCATGCGTATTGCCATCCCCGACGACTACCAGGACGTGATCCGCGCCCTCGACTGCTTCGCCAAGCTGGCCGGGCACGACGTCAGTGTCTTCCATGAGCCCCAGCCCGCATCGCTGGAGGTACTGGCGGCCCGTTTCGCCGGCGCCGACGCCCTGGTACTGACCCGCGAACGCACGCGCATCGATGCGGCGCTGCTGGACCGGCTGCCAAACCTCAAGCTGATCAGCCAGACCGGCAAGGTTTCCAGCCACCTCGACCTGGACGCCTGCACCGCCCGCGGCATCGTCGTGACCGAGGGGCGCGGCTCGCCGGTGGCGCCGGCGGAGCTGGCCTGGACGCTGATCCTCAATGCCCGGCGCCAGCTGGTGCCGGCAATCGACGCCTTCCGCCAGGGCCAATGGCAGGTCAACCTGGGCCATGCCGTGGCCGGCCAGGTACTGGGCATCTGGGGCTACGGCAAGATCGGCCAGCGCCTGGCGCGCTATGCCCAGGCATTCGACATGCCGGTGCTGGTGTGGGGCAGCGAAGCCAGCCGCGCCCGGGCCGAGGCGGATGGCCACCGGGCGGCTGCGTCGCGGGAGGCGTTCTTTGCCGAGGCGGATATCGTCACCCTCAACCTGCGGCTTGCCGACAGCACCCGGCATGGGGTCACCTTCGATGACCTGAGCCGGATGAAAACCGATGCCTTGCTGGTGAATGTCAGCCGCGCCGAACTGATCGCGCCGGGTGCCCTGCTGCAGGCGCTCGACGCCGGGCGCCCAGGGTATGCGGCGGTGGACGTCTACGAGCAGGAGCCCGTGCTCGACCCCGGCCACCCGCTGCTGCGCCACCCCCGCGTGCTGTGCACACCGCACCTGGGGTATGTGGAAAAGAACGGCTACGAGCTGTACTTCGGCGATGCGTTCGACAATGTGCTGGCGTTCTTCGCCGGTGCGCCGGTCAATCTCGCCAACCCACAGGCCTTGAAAGCAGCGCGCTGATCGCGCTTGCAATTGACTTCGTGCACCGCAACAATGCGATCAATTCCCATTAATATTACGGATTGACGCCTATGTCGGTGCTCGATGACGCGGCCCTTCACCGGCTGTACAGCGAAAACAGCGGCTGGTTGAAGCACTGGTTGCGGGTGCGTCTGGGCAATGCCGCCGATGCCTGCGACCTGGCCCACGACACCTTCCTGCGCGTGATGACCGCGCGCAGCCAGATGCCGATTCGTGAACCGCGCAGCTACCTCAGCGCCATCGCCCGTTCGCTGCTGATCGACAAGGCCCGCCGTCGCTCCATCGAACAGGCCTACCTGCAGGCGCTGGCATTGCGCCCGGAACCGGTGGAGGTGTCGCCGGAGGTACGGCTGTCGATCATCGAGATGCTGGTTGCGGTCGATAGCCTGCTCGACGAACTGGGCGCGCGCACCCGTGACATCTTCCTCGCGGTGCAGCTCGAAGGCCTGACCTATGCCGCCGTCGCCGAGCGCTACGAGGTGTCGGTGACCACGGTGAAGAACCACCTGATCCGTGCCATGACCCGCTGCCTGGTGGTGCTCGAACCGTGAGCACCTTGGACCACGCCACGCTCGAAGCCGCCGCCACCTGGTACGTCCAGCTCAACGAGGCGCCCCCCAGCGCCGCCCTTGCCCAAGCCTGGGAGCAGTGGCTGCAAGCCAGCCCGCAACATGCCGCGGCCTGGGCGCGGGTGGAGCGGTTGCAGCAGCAATGGAGGCTGGTGCCGCGCCAAGCCGCGCTGTCCAGCCTGGGCGCCGCACAGGCGCAACGGCGCGACGTGCTCAAGGTGCTGGGCCTGCTGCTGGCCATGGGCGCTGGCACCTGGCTGGCCGCCGAGCAGTTGCCTGGCCGCGCCCTGCTCGCCCAGCAGCGTACCGGCAGCGGGGAGCGGCGCTCGCTGCAACTGGATGACGGCACGCAACTGGAACTGAACGTCGACACCGCACTTGACGTTCGTTTCGATCAGAAACTGCGGGCGCTGGAACTGTACCGTGGGGAAATCCTGGTGACGGCCAGCGTCGACGCACAGCGCCGGCCCTTCGTGGTGCACACCGATGACGGCAGCATCCTGTCCCGGGGCGGGGTCTTCAGCGTGCGCAAACTGGCGTCCCAGACACGTGTCGGGGTATTGCAGGCTGCCGTCGAGGTGCGGCCGCAGCGCCATGTGCAGCAGGTGCTGCAGGTGCAGGCCGGGCAACAGCTCAGCTTCGATCGCGACGAACTGGACACGCCTCGGCCCCTGCCCGTCGACTCGACCGCCTGGGTTCACGGCATGTTGAGCGTGAACGACTGGCGCCTGGGCGATTTCATCGAAGCCCTGGGGCGCTACCGGCCCGGCGTGCTGCGCTGCGCCCGGTCGATTCAGGCACTGAGCATCTCCGGCGCGTTCCATATCGACGACACCGACGTGGCCCTGGCCAACCTGGACAAAACCCTGCCAGTGAAGGTGCGCTACCTGAGCCGTTACTGGGTGAGCGTGGAACCGGCCTGAGGCTCGGGCAACATTTTTCGCGCTGAAGCTTGCTGATTTCGATTCTCGTCCGTCCCTGACACAAGCCGCGACGACAGCGACTTTCTGCCACGACTCGGAAGGATCACGCAATGCCTCATCTTCTCCACACCCCCGCCACCCCACTGCGCCAGGCCGTGCGCCGGGTAGCGCTTGGCCTCTCGTTGGCCGGCGCCCCGGCCCTGCTGCTGGCGGCACAGGCCCAGGCGCAGAGTCAGGCCAGCTACCATGTGGCCGCAGGCCCCCTGGGCAACGCCCTCACCCAGCTAGGGGTGCAGGCCGGCGTGAGCATTTCGTTCGACACCGAACAGACCCGGCGCCTGAACAGCAACGGGCTCGACGGCAGCTACAGCTTCGAAGAAGCCCTCGCACGCCTGCTGCAGGGCAGTGGCCTGCAGGCACAGCGTCAGGGCAATGGCGGCTTCGTACTGGTGCCGGCGAGCAGCGGCGCGGCAATGGAACTGGGCGCCTTGAACATCGACGCCAGGCGCCTGGACGCGACCAGCGAAGGCACCCAGTCCTACGCCGCGCGCGCGGTAACCATCGGCAAGGGCGTGCACACCCTGAAAGAGACGCCGCAAGCGGTCACCGTGATGACCCGCAAGATGCTCGACGACCAGAACCTCAACACCCTGGAGCAGGTGCTCGACAAGACCCCGGGCATCACCGTGTACGACTCGCCCATGGGCGGCAAGTATTTCTACTCGCGCGGCTTCAACCTCGACGGCCAGTACCAGTACGACGGCGTGCCGCTGGACGTGGGCGGCAACTACGTGCAGGCCAACAGCTTCTCCAGCGACATGGGCTTCTACGACCGGGTCGAGATTCTCAAGGGCGCGGGCGGCATGATGAAGGGCTCCGGCTCCTCGGCCGGCGGCGTCAACTTCGTGCGCAAGCGCGGCCAGGACAAACCCACCACCACCCTGAGCCTGTCCGCCGGCACCTGGGACAACTACCGCAGCCAGGTCGACGTGGGCGGCCCGCTGAACGATGCCGGCACCCTGCGCGGCCGCGCGGTGGCCGCCGTGCAGGACCGCCAGTACTTCTACGACCACGCCAAGCGCCAGGACCAGGTGTACTACGGTGCCCTGGACTGGGACATCAGCCCCGACACCACCCTGGGCGTGGGCCTGGCCTATGAGGATGTCGACGCCTCGCCCTGCTACCACGGCCTGCCGCGCTACGCCGACGGCAGCGACCTCAAGCTGTCGCGCTCCACCTGCCTGGGCGCCAGCTGGAACACCCAGCAGAGCCAGCGGGTGACCGGCTTCGCCGACCTGAAGCACCGCTTCAGCGAAGACTGGTCGCTGAACTTCGCCTCGGTCTACACCCACAACGACCAGGACATCGAATACGGCTACTCCGAAGGCTCGGTGCCGGTCGCTGCCAGCAGCGCCAGCATGCGCCGCTACGCCGGCAAGTTCGACTACGACCAGAGCGATTACGGCTTCGATACCTACCTGGACGGCAAGTTCGAGGCGTTCGGCCTGGAGCACGAGGTGATCATCGGCGCCAATGCCAGCCGCCAGAAGACCCACGACTACTTCGCGCTGATGTCACTGAGCGGCAGCCAGAACCCGTTCGCACCGTCGGCGGCCTTCCCACGCCCGTCCTCGGCAGACTACCTGGCCAACCCGATTCGCGGTGGCAGCGAGCCGACCGACTCCACCACCACCCAGTACGGCACCTACGCCAACCTGCGCCTGAAACTGGCCGAGCCGCTGACCCTGGTGCTCGGCGGCCGGGTGAGCTGGTACCGCAACAAAAGCGACTCCTACACCCAGGCCTACGACTACTGGGTGCACAACCGCAGCCAGGAGAACGGCCAGGTCACGCCCTTCGCCGCCGTGCTCTACGACCTGACAAGCGAGTGGACCGCCTACGCCAGCTACGCCGAGATCTTCCAGCCCCAGAGCAACCTGGTGAATGCCCAGGGCCAGGCCCTGCAACCGAAGACCGGCAAGAACTACGAGCTGGGCATCAAGGGCGAACTGCTCGACGGCGCGCTCAACGCCTCGTTCAACCTGTTCCAGGGCATCGAGGAGCACCGTGCGGAAACCGACTATGCCGACACCTGCCTCGGCTCGGGTGACCAGTACTGCTACACCGACAGCGGCAAGGTCCGCGCCCAGGGCTTCGAGGCCGAGGTCAGCGGCTCACCGGTCGAGCGCCTGCAGCTGCTGGCGGGCTATACCTACACCCAGACCAAGTACCTGAAGACCATCAACGACACCGACCCGACCGAACTGACCTTCACTTCCAGCTTCATTCCGCGGCACATGCTCAAGGTGTGGGGCGACTACCAGCTCGATGGCGCGCTGGAACGCTGGAACGTGGGCGCGGGGCTGAACAGCCAGAGCGAGAACTTCCGCAAGACCGGCAGCACCAAGGTGGTACAGCCGGGGTACACGGTGTGGAACGGGCGGGTGCAGTACCGCATCGACCCGCACTGGAGCGTGGCGCTCAATGGCAACAACCTGTTCGACAAGAAGTACTACGCCACCATCGGGGCGCCGGCGTGGGGCAACTTCTATGGGGAGCCGCGCAATTTCACGGTGACCTTGCAGGGCGCGTTCTGACCCCCTTGCCACAGGCCTTCATTGAATCGGTAGAATGCCAGCACTTTTCTACCGTCAAAGGACTGATGCAATGATTACCTGCCACCTGAAGTACGTGATCGATCCCTACCAGCTGGACGCCTTCGAACGCTATTCGAAGGCGTGGATCGCCATCGTCAACCGCATGGGCGGCCAGCACCACGGGTACTTCCTGCCGTCCGAGGGGGCGAACAACATCGCCTACGCGCTGTTCAGCTTCCCCAGCCTGGCCGCCTACGAGCGCTATCGCCAGGCGTCCACCGAGGATGAGGCGTGCATCGAGCTGTTCGCCGATGCCGCGCGGTTGAAGTTCATCCTCAGCTACGAACGCAGCTTCCTGCGGCCCCTGCTCGCCTGAAAACCGAGCCGGGCTTACTGCGCGGTGGCCTGCTCCTGGGCCGCTGCGCCGTACGAAACGTAATACGCCAGCCCGACGAAGATCGCCCCGCCCACGGCATTGCCGAGAAACACTGCGGCCAGGTTGTGCAGCAACTGCCCCCAGCTCAGGTAGCCGGCAAAGATCGCCGCCGGGATCAGGAACATGTTGGCCACCACGTGCTGGAAGCCGATGGCGACGAAGGCCATGATCGGGAACCAGATGCCGAGGATCTTGCCGCTCATTTCACGGCTGGCATAGGCCAGCCACACCGCCAGGCACACCAGCCAGTTGCAGCCGATGCCGGAAACGAACGCATGCGCGAAGTCGGCGCTGGCCTTGCTGGTGGCCGCGGCCACGGTCTTGCTCAGATAGGCGCCCTCGGTGAGGCCGAGCATATGGCCGAAGAAATACGCCACGAACAGCGCGCCCAGCAGGTTGGCCAGGGTCACCAGCAGCCAGTTGCGCGCCACCGCCCCCACACCGATACGCCCGGCGAACATCGCCAGTGGCAGGCTCATCATGTTGCCGGTCAGCAGCTCGCCGCCCGCCAGGATCACCAGGATCAGGCCGATGGGGAACACCGCGGCGCCGAGCAGGTTGCCAAGCGAGGCCCATTGCCCGGGGATCATGGCGCTGACGTGGATGGCCAGGATGAAGCCCATGGAGATGAAGCCACCGGCGAGGAAGCCGAGGATCAGCAGCGCACGGGTGGACAGTTGGGCTTTCTTGGCGCCGGCCTCGATGACGAGCTCGGTGATGCGGGAAGGGGCATTGACGGACATTTCAGCAACTCGAACACAGGGACGACGGCCACGCCCGGAGGCATGCCGCAAGTCGGGAATTTAAAGATTGCAGGGGCACGGCGGAGGAGGTTCAGGAGGACGGCAAAACGGGCGGTCTCGGGGCTACATCGAAGAGCGGCGCACGTTACTGAGGCAGAATGTCGCAGTCAAATTGATAGGGTGGATGGGGTGATAGATGGGGTCGATGATGGGCCGCGGGCCGGCCTGATCGCAGGAGTGCCAGCCCAACGGTATGCGCTGTGCAACCTATGGCAATTTCCCTTGGCGGAACCAGCGTTCGCAGAACGCGTGGGTGATGCACGGAATCATCAGCACGAGCAGTACAGAGCAAAGTGCAAAGCCCCAGAATTTTAGGAGGCTCGCGACTGCCAGCGCTTCGGTCACCGTGTGCACCCGGCTGAGTGACAAGAAGTTCTCGGCATAATCACACAGCGCGGTGGCCACCGGTAAGATAACCGCAAGCCATATCCCGTTATTTTTTCCAAGCGCTGTTTTGTACCCAAGGATGAACGTCACCATGTACAAGAGGACAAACACATTATCAAGCATCAGCCTGGGCGCCGGATTATCTAACTGTTCTTCCGCATTGGCGGCACAGCTTGTCAGCGTCCAGCAGAAGTGGCTGAAAGTCTTGAAAACCGTCAAATCTAAAAGTTGCATCAACACACTGAAGACAATGGTAAGCATCAACATCTCAATAAACAGATCTACCAGAGAGCCGTCACGCCCGGGGCGCTCCGCCTGCGGACGAGCCAGCATCCACCCTATCAAGTTGGTCACGTGGCTACGGCCTTCTTCTCGCTGATCGCTCTTCTTCTGCAGCGGTGCCGGCGCACGCTCTTCCAGCAGGTTCAAGATACTCGGAACCGATAGGCATGCATCGCCAATCCCCTTTCCCAGTCGGCGAAAACTCTCGAATTGGCTTTCGTCAAAGAACTGATCCACCGTCGTTTGATGCGGAAACGTCGAGTTCTGAATGGCATAGTTCAGTACATCCGCCGGCTCATCGTGTCGTGTTGCCAAGCTGGGCTTGATCAGCACCAGCACACCGGGCGGGGCGGCACCGTAGCGTACGGTGCCGATGATGAAACCTCGCGAACACCGTTGATGATCATCACCACGAAAATCATTCAGTTGATCAAAGGTTATATCGACCCCCAGATCGATCCGACACTTGCGAATCGTATCGGCCAAGTCAGTCATCTCGCGCTTCTCGTCGGCACTGGCATCGACCGCCAGGATCACACCACACTGACGTCTCACCAACTCGTACAGACCCAAGTTGTCAAAATGGCCGCCGTCGGAAAGGTAGACGTAAGCACTGCGTTCGTCGCTCAAACCGAGCAACTCGCTGAGCAACGCCAGCAAGCCGAATGATGGGCTGGGCGACGTCCAGCGCGATTGTGCCGGATTGGCACTCCAGCGCCCCAGTCGAATATTGAACAGCGTCAACACAAACGCCAGCATGGGCATGCTGGCCCGTCCCATGTTCGGACTGACGGCGGCACCGGAGGTGGCAAGCGCCATGCCCAGGGTGAAGCCTTTTTCTTCCTGATCGCTGGCGGCATAGCGTGTGGTCCGACGGTAAGCTCGAAAGGCGTCATCGCCAGTGCTTGTCTCACCGTCTAATGGAGTCGAGTCGCCTTGGGTTCGCGCCAGCGAGTATCCGCAGTGCAATGGCGTGAACACGAACGAGGCGGCCTTGCGCTCTTGCCATGCCAGGTTAGCGCCTTGGGTAATGTTCAGCGTTGCATTGATGATATGGAACGGCTGTTGAGGGGCCGGGCGATCTTGAGGGCCACCCAGTTCGTGGAGTGCGAAATCATCCTCCTCATCCAGCCCGACGAAAGGCTGCTCATTGCGCTTGGTCTGATTGCTCGCCCCCAGGTAGCACCTGACCAGACGATTCTTGTACATGTTGTGCAGCGAGAATTTATTGATATCCACCCGCCATGCAAACAGCAGGGTCACGGCACAGAGCAGGACGATCACCGTGACAAGGACAGGTACCTGTTCGTCCCTGTAGACCAACAGGCTTTCCAAAGACTGCATCTTTTCAAGGAACATATCCCACAGGTATGCCATCGCTGCCGGCGTGCCATCATCCGCAACAACCATCAGCAACGCCTTCTGCGTGAGCGCAGCAATGACCACCAGCAATCCCACAACAAAAATCGTCGCTGCGATGTTCAAAACCTGTTCGATACGCAGTTGCTTCTTCATCGAAGCCGATTCGGGGCGCCGCAAGAAAAGGGAGGCCAGCAACGTCCCAAGCCAACCAGTCCCCAGCAGACTGATCCAACCGTCAAGGCTCGCATTCATCCACTCGAGCAACGATAAGGAAAAGAACGACAACAGGCACCAGATGGCCCAACCGAAGGCAATCGTGATCAACCACGCATTGAGACGACTCCACCACTCCCGGCTGCGCTCATAATAAGCCCGGCCTACGATGCCCGTGTAAACAGTCGTCGTGATACCCAGCACGGCGAGAAATACCGGGACACCCAGGCTAAGTAACAGCATTCGATAGTGGAGAGGCGCCCAGGTTATTTCGCTCGGGCATAGACGGCTCACCATTATCAACAGCAAGGCACCGGTCACCAGCGCAACACCGCCCGCCAGCGTTTGAATGAATGCATCCGATAAAATCTGGCGTTTGTGCTTGTTGCTGAACCACTCGACGGTCATCCAGAGAACCTGCAAAACCATCAACAAAGCTGCCAGGTAGCTTACCGTGACCAGTATCGCCTGCTGATCGAGCTTTGACTGGCTCCACCAGACCACCGCGCACATCACCGCCAGGATGCCCGGCACTACTACCGTCAGGATGACACCTTGAGTCGAAATGACCCAGTTGCGCCTTCGGTTGATTGCCAACCCTTGGTGCCACAGGTTATAGCCAATGCAGAAGACAAAGAACATGCCTCCCCAGGCCGCTGCCTGGCCTAATGCAACGTGATAGTTCATCGCCGCATTCAAACCGATAATAAGCGCATACGGCAGCGTGAAAATCAGCGCAAAGAATGCGAGGAGCACAATCAAGTTCAGCACAACATTGCGCAACCACGTAGCCAGCAATGTCAATGTGTCCATCGAGAACATCCCGACGCGTGGCGTCAGGTAATTGCTGTATCGGCGAAGCCAGACCACTTCCGCCGGTTCGGACGACGCAGGCGCACCATCACTTACGGTATTGGCAGACTGGGCCAATTGCTCCTGCACTTTATCCAGGCCTTGCCGATGAATCCATGCACTCAGCCAGCTTCCGATGTAGCCGCCCCCCGAAACGGTCGAGAGGTAGTCGAACGAAGCGAGCCTTTTCTTTTCGGCCAATGCCTGCAGCACACCCAACGAGAACGTGGCGCTGCGAATGCCACCTCCGGAAAGCGCCAGCCCTACCACAGTACGTTTACGGGTGCCCTGCAAGCCCAACGCCTCGTGCTCGGCGCGCAGCACCTGAGACAACGACAGCTCTTTGGAGTCATCATCTTGTGCACGACTGTTGGTATTTTTTTTTGTGCGCATGACATGCCCCTCTCAACGCCTCACCCGAACCCGCTGCCCTTTGCCTGAAAAACTCACGCCGCCCAGACCTCACGGACATCGATAATCAGGGGACACGGGCAGGAACTGGAACTGATGCTGAAGCTCCGGCTCAGCCCCCAGATTGGCAGGCACATAGCGCCCATCAGGCTCGCGCTCGGGATGACGTACGGGTTCGGCAATAAGCAGGTGCATTCGACACAGCACGCTTTTGTGCACCTGATCGCCAGTCACCGGGTGACGTTTGATCAAGCCGGAAATTCGAAACACACGCTTCCTGATCCCAGAGCTATCAAGAAACTCGTCGTGCAAGCGCCCATTCAGGCACTCCGGCCAAGGCGCAGCCGGGAAGATGCCGTCGTCATCGAAGTTGGCCAGCATCCATCGCAACGGTGTGGCCTCCAGACCGATCGGTTGCTGATTGGCTGGCAACCCAGGACGCGGCGGGCAGCGGCTCAGGGCCGGCGATCCATATCCTCCCCCCACATCGGCATGCACACCGGCAAACCAAACCTCCTGCAATGTCTGGCCTTTGCTCAACGGCGCAAAAAACCGCAGCAGACGAAAATCGTCTCGCTGCTCATCCAGCGACATGGCGTGGTAACCACGCCTGGCGTATAACGCCAGTCGATGGTCATCAGGCTCCTCATCGCGTACCAGGCCAATGGCCGGTACCGTGTCGAAAACCCCGATGGCTTCAACCTGCACGTGGCGCACGGGTAATTGCTTGTCGACGACGAAACGGCGCAATTGCTCACGCAAGATTGGCTCGAACCTGGCCGCGCCGGTATCCCGGCTGAAATAGATGTCGTAGAGGTCATCGGTGGCGCGGTGCAGGTGACTCAGGCCGAGCCAGAACGGAAGATCATCGCCCCAGTCCTTGGCAAGCGCTTGATCGTTGATCAAGCCGGCAAATTCGATGAA
This sequence comes from Pseudomonas sp. NPDC089401, assembly GCF_044749485.1. Classification (NCBI taxonomy): domain Bacteria; kingdom Pseudomonadati; phylum Pseudomonadota; class Gammaproteobacteria; order Pseudomonadales; family Pseudomonadaceae; genus Pseudomonas; species Pseudomonas sp. NPDC089401. The sequence goes on from NZ_JBIVIA010000015.1 coordinate 72,819, forward strand.
CCCATTGAGGGACCGGGCAGTGAATGCCCCCCGACTGAAGCCGAACAGGTAAATGCGGTCGCCTGGCCTGTAGGTCTGCGCCAAAAACCGGTACGCCTGGCGGATGTTCAAGCTGACACCCGAGCCAAACAGGTTGCCTGACACTTTGGACAACTTGTCGTTGCCGACCCCTTGATCGTAGTAAGGGACGATGCGCGAACCGCTGTCAGCAGCGGTCAACGCCAAATCGTACAGTCGCCAGATATTGGTGCTGGACTTCTTGTTGTTGGCCGTACCGTCGAGAAACACCAGCAGACTACGTGAAGGCGGATCGGCGTAACGGCAATTCAGTTGCTGCCAGCGCGTCTTGACCTTGTAGTAATTATCGTCTGGCTCACCATTGGAAAGGTCAATGTCATCGGGCTTGATGCAGTGCGCGGGAATACTCAGGGCGCCTCCCACTTGCGCGGTTTGGCTGTCAGGCAACAGCGGGGCGGCGGCCGTCTTGGCGGGGCTGGAATGCGTGCACGCCGAAAGCCAGGCCGCCAGCAGCAGTAACCCGATATGACTCAAGCGCTTGAAAGGGACGCAGACCAGGAAGCGCATAGGTATCTCGCTTGGCTGAAGACCCGATTGGCGGCATCGTTTCCACCACAGCGCACAAACAAACATCGCACTTGAATCTGATGCCCTGATATTGGGATGCTAGCGCAGATTCCCACGTGTGCCTGTCCATTTGTTCAATACGCTCGCCACCTTCGATAACAAGCGAACCGAATTCTGGTGCGTTTTCACCTATTCTTGATCGAACGCTGTCCCCCCAAACCTCCTGCGAGGTGAGCAGCATGTCCAGGGTCTTCTGCTTGGCTGTTCTGTTGCTGCTCAATGCCTGCCTGGTACAGGCGCAAGATGAACAACTGGACCCCTGGTGGGCGCACGACCTGCCTGAACCCAAGATCCAGTATCTGGGCGTGGGTGGCTGGCTCATGCACTGGCGAGGAGAAGGGTTCATGCTCGCCCCGTCCTTCAGCAATCCCGAGGGCCTGTTCAAGCATTGGCCACCGTTCTGGGTGGCTGCCGACAAGAAACGCATCGACGCCTACATGCGGCAACTTCCCGCGTGCGACGTCACGCTCCTGCTGGTAGGCCATGGGCATTACGATCACCTGCTCGATGTGCCCTGGATCATGCGCAGATACGCCCCCAACGCTGAGGTCTATGGCTCGGATACCGTGGTCCACATCCTCCATGCGATGAAAGACCCTACCAGGAAGGAAGATGCCCACTGGACGTGGGTAGACCCCGACCGGGTCAAGAGCGCGAAGGGATACATGGCCACCGTTCCGGGTTGCAACGGCGCTCCCGGCCCTGCCAAGCCCGGGTACTGGATCACCTCCAAGGGCGGCGCCATCAGAGCCATGCCCATCCAGAGCATGCATGCTCCGCACGTCCTGGGCTATACGTTTGGCCACGGCAGTTACAACGAAGACCTCGCCGAGGTGCCGGCCTCTGTACTCTCATGGAAACAAGGCCAGTCCATGGCCTGGCTGATCGACCTGCTCGATGAAGGGGGCCAACCGCGATACCGCATTCACTTTCAAGACAGTGCAGCATCCGCACCCTGCGGGATCATGCCCTCTCTCCCCGATAGCACACAGGTCGATGTGGAAATACTCAGCGTCGGCTCATGGCGCAAAGCCGCCAATTACCCCGAGCAAGTGCTCAAGGCCCACAATCCCAGGTTGGTGCTGCTGGGCCACTGGGAGAATTTCTTCGGGAACAACCCCAACGAACCTGAGCCGCTGAGAGGGCAAGAGGTCGGTAGAATGGTAGATACCGTAAAGATGATACTCAAGGATCAAGGCTCACCGGCGCGGGTATATCTGCCAGCGCCATTTGCGGAAATACCCGTTCGCCGAGTCAATGATACTGCCCCTTACACGCCACTAGAGCCAGCATCCTGTAAGTTGGGCGTCAGTGAACAATGAGCGAAGATGCACCGCGCCTCCCACCGATCGACTGCGGAGCATGACGCCGGCGCGGTGGCGACTGATTTCGAGGGGCGATATCGGGCATTGTGCGATGATGTCGACTTCAACTGACTGTAAGGCGCCTTCATTCCTGATCGCACGCCTGAAAAACTGGCTGAGTATTGCCAGCAAAACTGAATGATCAAGCCCGACAAGGCATCAACTGCTGCCCAAGATATAAGGACATATCCCATGACCGACGCCCTCAAACCCGACTACCGCACCCCGCCCGCCGGCATGCTGCCTTTCCCCGACGCCGATGCCGTGTTCGTCCCCGACCAGCTCGACCTGGCCCACCACCTGCACCCGTTGTTCAGCCTCGACATCAGCCAGGTCAACCCCGCCTGGTCCGGCACCCTGCACATGCTCAGCCCGCTGGAGCCCGCCGAGTGCCTGGTCGGCGACCTCACCGAAGGCAGTGGCCACCACACCGACTTGCTGAAAACCAACTGGATCGGTTTCCAGCTCGAGAACGGCCGCTACCGCCTCTGCGGCGACCCGCGCTACTTCTTCCTGCACCCAGGCAACGCCGCCCTGCCCGACCCTCACCCCGGGGCCAGGGCCGACCTCGAGCAGCACTACGCCGAACAGCACGCCAGCTTCGCCGCCACCGTCGATGCCTACAGAAACAGCGGTGTACTGGCCCGCCCCGACTTCGACCGTGGTCAACCAGTGGAATTCGTGGACGAACTGGGCGGCGACGTCGACGCGCGAGCCAACTGGGTGGAGACTGTCGAGTTCCCCATGGAATACGTCGAGCTCGACGACGATGAGGACACGACCCTTGCCTACCCGCTGAGCCCGGCGGGCAACCGCTTCTACCACGTCGCAAGCGTGCCAGGCTGGCACTACCGTTCGGCCGGTGCGGACGCCATCGTCATGCTCTACGAACCAGTCGAAGGGCTGGTGCTGTTCTCCTTCGACTACAGCTGAGACCCGAGCAAGGCGACATGGACAGGTTGCTGAGTACTGTCATCTACCTTGGCGTGCTTTTCCTGGGGCTGATGCTCTGCTATGTGCAGGGACGCCAGCGTGAACGTTGGTGGGCGCGTATGGAGCGCACCTTCAGGGCGGACCTTGCGCACTTGCAACTCGAGGGCTTCGAGCTGCTGGTGGACAAGGTCAAGCCACCGGTGAGGGGCCGCGCGACACAAATCTACCGGATCCTGCGCGGGCACTGCGGGCGCTACTTCCTGTACATGAGTACCGACGATTGCCCTGCGGTCATCAAGCAACTGAGCGAGGAGCGGGCATTGCTGGCGGCTCGCCAGAGCGGTTATACGGTGCTGCCGATCAGTGGACGCCGCAGAACTTGAATGCGACCGGGGTAGGAAGTTCTATCCCACGTTGTGTAGCCTATGGCTGTCACCCCGGCCAGGACCGCCCGCCATGCTCTACCCCAAGGGCGTGGCCTTCCCGTTCATCCGCCGCTTCCTGAGCATCAACCAGGCCTTCCCCGAGCAACTGCCGGTGGAAGTGGTGCTGCTCTCGCTGAACACAAAGGAGGTGCGCCAAAGCGCCCTGAACAATGTCACATGCAAATTTAAAAGACACTCAACGCACATTAACACCCTTATTCGATAATCAAGCAATCACTGCGGCAGCGCTTTATTGCACCAAGGAAAAGCATCACGCATGGAAAATATAAAAAACTTCTTAACGCCCTGAATGACATGAGGCAGTATCGCCCCAAGAAAGGTTTCAACCGCTTCGAAAATGCAATTCAACGCGGCTGGAAATATGGATTAATCACTGCACCCGTGCCCTTAGGAGCGCTTTGTTCATTGGCGCTATGGCACACCTTCGTCAGCGTGATCTCAAAACCGTGGATTGAAGTTGCCGTCGGGTGCGGAGTAGCTTCACAACTCACCGCTACCTTGACCTTGATCTGCCCAATTCTACTAACGAGCCCATCGCACCGCCTTCGAAACCCGACACAAAAAGAATGCACCCCATGAAAATAGAGAAAATATGGATCACCAACATCCGCACTTTGCATCCCACTGAAGCTTGGGAACCTGGTGATGTACCGTGGGCGACTCATTTTGCGAGAATAAGAAACACCAAACCCGTGAATGTTCAAGGTGTAAATATTCTCATTGGAGAGAATGGTTCCGGGAAATCGACCCTCATCGACATCATCAGAGGCTTACGTGACAGGAACGTTCTAGCTTCTCTCCCGCGCGAGAACCCTGCTTATGGCACCTATCCCGCCTACTCGATACAATTTTCAGACGGAAGCCAGTGGACTTATTTATTCAGTACACCTACAGATCCATCCCTTGACCCCTTGGAATATGTGTACTGCCAACAGCGAATTGATCAGTTCGTCGATAGGTTTGGGCTTCACGGCCCTCAAGTAACGCTGACGGACAATACACTCTTGAGCAAACGTCCCCCTGCTACTGGCACTGCTGGCTTGCAGGATCTTCAAGGTGTTTACTACCTGAACGGCACCCCCATTGATTTAGCCCATGATCACACATTCACAAAAGCACTCAACAGCATCAGGCACTTGATACCCGGGATATTGACCCATAAAGACAGGCACGGTGAACCCGAAGAAATACTGGAGTCATTTGGACTATCTGATACTGGCTCCATCAATGTCTGGCTTGGGGTGGACAGCCTGATGCCAAACAACCTTCCTGCTGAATGGTTACCCTCAGGCTGGAGGGCTTATGCCAAAATCTTGCAATGGCTGGAAAGTTGCCCAACACATTCAATTTGCCTCATCGAGGAGCCCGAGCGGAGCTTGCACCCAAACTTGACCAGATCACTGACCCACGAAATACTGCGCACTTCAAAAGAAAAACAACAACAAATCTTCATCACCACGCATTGCGCCGCAATGATTGACGCGGCCACCCAAGCCAAGATCAATATATTACAGTGCAGTGGAACCTCAATAGAGGAGACCCCAAACCTGAAGCACGCACTAGACAGAATGGGATATCTTGCATCAGACCTTTTGATGAGCAACTGCATCATCTGGGTAGAGGGACCCTCAGACCGTATTTACATTAACTACTGGATCAAGGGTATTTCACCTACTCTGTTTGAGGGCGTGCACTATAGCATAATGTTTTATGGAGGACGCCTGCTCAGCCGCCTCACGATGAATGAGCATACGCAGGCTATGAACGATTTGATAAATCTCACTCACCTCAACCCTAAAGCCGCCGTCATTATCGATAGCGACAAGCGCTCGGAACACTGGAAAATCAATGAAACCAAACAGCGCTTGATCGGCGAGTTCTCCGGTAGCCCGTACAGAATGCACTGGGTCACAAAAGGGCGCGAAATCGAGAACTACTTGAACCCTGCCCACCTGTCATCATCTATAAAAGATCAGCACCCTCTGGCCCTCAAGCAGACGGAGTCAGGCCAGTGGGCAAATCTCATGAAATACAAGAAACGCTACGCTAGAAAATCCTCAGTGGCTAACAAAGTCGATGTCGCCGAGCGCTATACCATGACCCATGAGCCCGAGTACACTTTTCTCGACCTGAGCGACCGAATCAATGAGCTCTGCAACTTTATCAAAAGGTGTAACGGAAATCTGGCTTGAGCGCCATGCCCCTATTCCTTGGACCGACTCGCTTTCTACGAATGAACACCTAGTGCTGGTCTCCGTCGACAACAACTGACACGCGTAAACCGATCAACAGAGTGCTTAAATGGAACAAGCTTTGACCTGACGGCAACGGAGAACGCCAACCATGCCCTTCCCCATCCAGGACAAACTCGTCGTCGGCGTCGCATCCAGCGCCCTGTTCGACCTGACCGTCTCTGACGACATCTACCAGGCCGACGGCGTCGAAGCCTACCGCCTGCACCAGGAAGCCAACCTCGACGTGCCCTTCCCCAAGGGCGTGGCCTTCCCGTTCATCCGCCGTTTCCTGAGCATCAACCAGGCCTTCCCCGAGCAACTGCCGGTGGAAGTGGTGCTGCTCTCGCGCAACTCGCCGGAAACCGGCCTGCGGGTGTTCCGCTCGATCAACCACTACAACCTCGACATCACCCGCGCGGCGTTCATGTCCGGCCGCTCGCCCTATGAGTACATCCCCGCCTTCAATGCCTCGCTGTTCCTCAGCGCCCACGAAGGCGACGTGCAGCGCGCCATCGACGCCGACTACCCGGCCGGGCTGGTGCTGCCGACGCGCATCTACGACGACGAGATCGACACCGAGCTGCGCGTGGCCTTCGACTTCGACGGCGTGATCGCCGATGACGAGGCCGAGAGCGTGTACAAGCAGAACCTCAACCTCGACGACTTCCAGGCCCATGAGCGCGACCGCAAGGCCATCCCCCATCAGCCCGGCCCGTTGGCGGACCTGTACAAGAAGCTGTCGCTGATCCGTCAGCTCGAAGACCGCAAGCTGGCGCAGGACCCCGAATACAAGCGCATCCTGCGCATCGCCATCGTCACCGCGCGCAATGCGCCTGCGCACGAGCGGGTCGTGACGACGCTGAAGAACTGGGGGGTTTCGCCGGATGAGTCATTCTTCCTCGGTGGCATGGAGAAAGAACGGGTACTGCGGATTCTGAAACCGCACATGTTCTTCGATGACCAGCGCAGCCACCTGTACTCGGCGGCGGGGGATCTGCCGATGGTGCATGTGCCGTTCGGGGTGGCGAATAAAGGCAAGGGGCCGGAGGCTCCCTTGGTTTTGACTGCGGAGAGTGAAGCTACGCCGTCCGCCAATCCTCGCCGGGCATGATGCGGCGCATGAACTCATCGAACAACGGCACGGTGAACGCGGTATCGCCGTGGTTCGGGCTGTAGATCATCCCTTTTTCGATCAATGCACTGCGAAGCGGCGCCAGTGTGGAAACCTTGCGCTCCAGGCTGGCCGCAATATCGCCGGAACGGTGTGGACCAGGCCCAAGGTCCGACATACCGCGCAAGTACTTCTTTTCTGCAAGCGTCAGCCGATCGAAACGCACACGGAAGAAGCTTTCATCCAGCGTTGCGATCGTCTGCTCGGATGCCGTTTCCACGTCCGCTTTGGTGATGGGGCTCTGCTGCGCGACATCCCATGCGTGCTTGCCCCACTCCTGCAAGAAATACGGGTAGCCCTGGGAGTGCTCCAGCACACACGCCAGTGCCTCTTCTTCGAAGGCAACCCCTTCATCTTCGGCAGGCTGTGCAATCGCGAACCTTGCCGCCTCAGGCGCAAGCGGACCTATCTCAGGGAAATCGAACAACCGCTCGGCATAGGACTTCGCGTTGCCACACCGCGCTCTGAGCTGAGGCAGCCCCGCCCCAACCAGCGTGACGGGGAGCTGGCCCTGTGCGCAGCGGTGCAAAGCCGTGATCAGTGCAGCCAATTGTTCTTCGGCGACGTACTGCAGTTCGTCGATGAACATCACCAGTGCGGTGTCAGCGCGTTGCGCGGCCTTGCCGGCCTCCTCCAACAATGTCGCCAGGTCACCTTCGAGATCACCGTTGTCAGCCAACCCGGGCTCGGGCTCTAGATCCAGCCCTACTTCGATATCGGCGTAGGTGACCTTCAACGACCTGGCAAACCCGGCAAGGGCCCGCAGCCCTCGCTGCGCCATGTCTCGCGCAGCCTCCACCCGGCTCAGCCGAAGCAGCGCCAGCCTCAGTTGCGGCGCCAGCAGTGCCGGTAGCGAGCGGTTTTCCGGCGCCTCCATGCGAATGGCGTGGATGCCTTCGGCCTCGGCCTCGATGCGCATTTTCTCAAGCAGTACCGTTTTGCCCACACCGCGCAAACCGACCATCAATACGCTCTTCGCCGTTCGCCCACGACGAATGCGGGCGATCGCAATGCTGACCTGCTTGCGCAAGGCATCGCGGCCGGCCAATGCTGGCGGTGGTGCACCTGCGCCGGGGGAGTAGGGATTGGTGATCGGGTCCATGGTTATACCGAAATTAGCAGGTTTATCTATTTTAGATAAACTAGCTAACTTCACTTGATCTGACAACATCCCCCCTCCTCCACTTGAGCAAAGCGCCTTCGACGCTCACCTTCTGACTAGGAGCGCCATACAGTGGCGACGGCTAGCGAAGCTAGAGGGCAAATGCGCCAGTCGCAATCACCGAAAGCCCGGCGTTACAAGTTTCGGAATAGGACTACAGATTGAAGCTGTTCGCCGGAAAGTCGGGCCGCAAGTGCCTACGCTGCATCTACGTGGCAAGCGCGAAATCAGGGCGTTCGTTGCAGGGCTTGCCAACCCGGCAGCGCTGCTGAACGGCGCTTGATCGCCATTACGCGAGGTGCTGCATGAGCCTGATTCCCGAACTGAATGGCCGGGCCAATGCCCTGGTCTGCGGTGCCAGCCAAGGCATCGGCCTGGCCCTGTGCAGCGCACTGCTGGCGTGCGATGACGTCGCGCGACTGTGGGCGGTGTCGCGCCATGCCCGGAGCAATGACGCGCTGCTGGCGCTGGCGCAGATCCATGGCGAGCGCCTCACGCTGATCGACTGCGACGCCCGCGACGAGGCTGCACTGGCGGCGCTGGCCGCTGAGGTCGGGCGCAGTTGCGCTCACCTGCACCTGGTCATCAGCACCCTGGGCATCCTCCACCAGGACGGCGCCAAGGCCGAGAAGTCGCTGCTGCAGCTGGACCTGAGCGGGTTGCAGGCGAGTTTCGCGAGCAACGCCTTCGCACCGATCCTGCTGCTCAAGCACCTGCTGCCGCTGCTGCGCAAAGGGCCGACGACCTTCGCTGCATTGTCGGCCAGGGTCGGCTCGATCGGTGACAACCGTCTGGGTGGCTGGTACAGCTACCGGGCGAGCAAGGCAGCGCTGAACCAGCTGCTGCACACGGCGAGCATCGAGCTGAAACGGCTGAACCCGGCAGCGACGGTGCTGGCGTTGCATCCGGGGACCACCGACACCGCGCTGTCGCGCCCGTTTCAAGACAATGTGCCGGCGGGCAAGCTGTTCGAGCCGGCATTCGCGGCGCAGTGCCTGATCGGTCTGGTGGGCCGCTTCGGGCCCATGGACAGTGGCGGCTTCCGGGCCTGGGACGGGCAAGCGATCGAATGGTGAAGCCGGGCTAGCTGCCCGGCACCATCGCCACGGCACGGACAAAGCCCGCCGAAGCCGCGCGGATCTTGTAGGGGAAGCAGCTGACCCAGAAGCCTTTGTCAGGCAACGACTCGAGGTTGGCCAGCTTCTCCATCTGCCCGTAACCGATGTCGCGCCCGGCCTTGTGCCCCTCCCAGATGATCGACGGGTCCCCGGACTGCTCGAAGCGCGCACGGGTAAAGCTGAAAGGGGCGTCCCAGCTCCAGGCATCGGTGCCCACCACCCGCACCCCTCGCTCCAGCATCCACAAGGTCGCCTCACGCCCGATGCCCACGCCCGCATCGAGGTATCCGGGCTGGCCGAACAGGCTGCCGGCCCGGGTATTGATCAACACGATATCGAGCGGCTGCAGGGTGTGGCCGATGCGCTGCAGCGCCTGTTCGATTTCGTCCGGCTGGACCACATGGCCGTCCGCCAGGTGCCGAAAATCGAGTTTGACGCCGGGGCGCAAACACCACTCCAGCGGCAGTTCATCGATGCCGAACGCAGGCCGGGCGCCGTCGGCCAGTGCCTCGTCGGTGGTCGATGCGTAGTGCCAGGGCGCGTCCATGTGGGTGCCGCTGTGGGTGGTGATGCTCAGGCGCTCGGCGGCCCAGGACTCGTCACCCGGCAAGTCTTCCTTGCGCAGGCCGGGGAACATCGCCTGCATCTCCGGCCAGCCTTGCTGGTGATCCATGTAGTCGATGCGCGGCAGCAGCGGGGGTGGATCGGTGTGCGGGTTGTTGTCCAGGGTGACCGAAAGGTCGACCAGTCGGCATTGGCTGAAATCCATCTCATCTTCCCCCTTGTCCAGGCATGGCGGTGACAGTCTGTTCGATCACGCCGAACGGTGCTGCGCCCTGCTCGTCCACGGCGCGCATGCGCACCACGTCGCCGAATTGCAGGTAGTCCGTCAGCGCCCTGCCCTGGAGCTTGTCGACGGCGCGGCGCTCGGAAATACAGCTGAAGCCATCCTCTTCCCGCGCACTGGAAACGGTGCCGGAGCCGATGATCGTGCCCGCCCCCAGGCGCCGGGTCAGCGCCGCATGGGCGATCAACTGAGGGAAGCTGAAGTGCATCTGCCCGGCGTCGGGGTGGCCGAACCATTGGCCATTGAGCTGCGTGTGCAGGCGCAGCGCGACGCGACCGTCCTGCCAGCCTGCCCCCAACTCGTCCGGGGTGATCGCCACCGGTGCGAAGCTGGTCGAGGGCTTGGCATGGATGAAGCCGAAGCCGGTGGCCATCTCGCGCGGGGCCATCGCGCGCAGGCTGACGTCGTTGAGCTGGACGATCAGCTTGATATGGCTGCCTGCCTGGGCCGCGCTGCAGCCCATGGGCACATCGTCGAGCACCACGGCGAACTCGCCTTCGAAGTCGATGCCGTAGCCGGCATCCGCCACCTGGATCGGCGCGTGGGCGCCGCGGAAGTCATCGCCGGCGCCCTGGTACATCAGCGGGATCTTGTCGACATCGGCAATCGGTGGCAGGCCGAACGCCTGCTGCATGCGCTGGCCGTGCTGCAGGAAGGCCGAGCCATCGCACCATTGAAACGCCCGGGGCAAGGGCGCCATGGCCTGGCTGGGGTCGAAGGCGAACGCGCCTTCGGCCTGGCGCAGGTTGAGCCGCCGGTACAGGTCCGCCAGCGCAGGCGCGACCTGGTCCCAGCCCTCGATCGCCTCGCGCAGGGTCGCGGCATGCGGGCTGGCCGAGACCGCCAGGGCCAGGTCGCGGGACACCACCAGCAGGCAGCCATCGCGGCTGCCGTCACCCAGGGTCGCGAGCTTCATGCCACCGGCTCCGCAGCCTTGCCTTTGCCCGCTGGCGGGCCGCCTGGCGCCCACTTGGCCTGATGGGCGAAGAGGAAGTACTGCGAATTGTCCGCGCCGGGTGCAGCCTCACGCGCGGTCCAGTGGTCGTCATGCAGGTCCATGTCGGCGTCGTATTCGACGTTGCAGCCCAGCGGGCTCTTGAAATACCAGAACCAGTTCGAGCCGAGCTGATGACGCCCCGGCCCCCAGAACGAGGTGTAGCCTTTTTCCACGAAACGGCTGCCGGCCAGCATCACCTCGGTCGGCCCGCCCATGTGGAAGGTGAAGTGCTCGATGCCCTTCATGGCCGGCGGCGTCTGGATCAGGAACAGGGTGTGGTGGTCCTGGGTGCCCGCCGGCCGCATGAACGGCCCGACGCCAGTGAAACGGTCGGTGCAGACGAAGCCGATGCGCCGATAGAACGCCTCGGCCCGCGCGGCATCGGGCACGAAATACACCACGTGGGACAGGCTGCGCGGCAGCGCCACCTGGTTGGCGGTCAGCCCGAGCTGGTTGACCTGGCGCCGCACCACATCGCCAGGGGCGTTCACCGCTTCGGCCAGCAGCGCGATCGGGCGCCGCTGGGTCACCTGGAAGCCCAGTGCGAAGCCCATGTCGTCGACGCAGCGCAGCACGCCGTCGTCGCCCCGGCGAACGTCACGGTCCTTGCGCAGTTCGCGCTCGATGGCTTGCAGGTCGTCCTCGCCGGCGACGCCGTAGACGGTCTCGCGCAGCTGGGAGGCAGTGTCCATCGGCGCCGGCAAGCGGGCGTCGTCGCGCGCCCGGAGGATCACCGCCGTGCCGTCGAGTGCCTCGAACCGGCCGCCGGACTGATCGACGCCGATCGGCTCGAGGCCGTAGTCGGTCAGGTAGCGTGCGCAGGCGGCCAGGTCATCGACGCCGAACACGAGGTAGTCAGGGCCAAGAATCTTCATCATCGGTTCCTTGTGGGTCATCAGGGTTCAGGCCGTGCGGGCGCCCAGGGTTTCTGCCACCCAGTCGGCGATGTAGTGCCCGGCGTTGATCGAGTTGTCGAAGCTGGAGTGCTGCACCCCGCCTTCGCGCGGGGTGAACACCTTGAGTTCACGTTTGGGGCTGTTGACCAGTTGCGCGTAGGTGCGCTCGGCCCACTTCAAGGGGATCTGCGAGTCCTGTTCGCCGTGGGTGACCAGGAACGGCACACGGATGCGGTCGAGGATGCCGTCGAGGTGGACCTGTTCGGCGATGGTCATGAATTCATCGATGTCCTTGCCGCCCCAGACCCAGCGCACGTGCTCCCAGTAATGCGGCACCGGGAAGTCGCCTTCGCGCGCCAGGCGGCGCTTCTGCACCTCGCGCCAGTCATGGTTGGCGCCCCAGACCACGCCGCAGGCGAAGCGTGGCTCGAAGGCCACCGCGCGCGGGCAGTAGTAGCCGCCGAGCGACACCCCTTCCAGGCCGATGCGCCCGGGGTCGATGTCGGCGCGGGTTTCCAGGTAGTCCACCACCCGGCTCGCCCAGTGCTCGCTGTCGAAGCGCGCCTTGAGCCCCTGCAGGCGGATCGCCTCGCCCGTGCCGGGCTGGTCGACGATCAGCGAGGCGATGCCGCGTTTGGCCAACCAGGCGGGCAGCCCGACCCGGTACTTGAGTTCCTTGGTCGAATCGAGGCCGTTGACCTGCACCAGGATCGGCGCCGGGCCTTCGACGCCTTCGGCGCGCACGTACAACGCCGACAGGTGGGTGCCGGCATACGGGATCTCGACCCGCTCGCAGTTCTCATGGCTCAGCCGCAGGCCGCGGGCGAAGGTGTCGAGGAAGGTGCTGTACAGCGCGGCGCGACCGGGGGCGCCATGCCCCTGCAAGCGCTCGCAGGTCATGTAGTAGATGGCGGCGCGGTTGAGCTTTTCGCCCGCCGACAACAACCGGCCCTGGGCCTCGTCTTCCTGCGCCAGGGCGCAGAGTTTGTCGGCCATGGCCGACCAGCTGGCGCGGAAGGCGGCGCTCGCCTCGGCATCGGGTTGAGTGGAGGCGTTCAGCAGGGGGGCACACATCTGCTCGATTTCACCGATGCGCGCGCCCATTTCAATGGCCAGGTCGACGGACAAGTTCCATACGTAGTGCTTGGGGAAGTATCGAAACATGGAAAACCCTTTGCAGAATCCATTAACGGGTTGAACTCAGAAGTTCCAGTACATGCTGGTCTGCCACAAGAACGCGTCCCCGCGTTTGGGTACCAGCGTCGGGTTGTCCTGGTAAGTGAAACCGTTGATCCAGTAGATGCCTTTGGTGACCCGGAAGGCGTGGGAAAGTGAAACGGCCGTGATGGTGTCGGCCGGTTCCAGTCCCTGTTGGCCCAGGGCTTCACGGAAGTCCTTGCTGATGAACGAACGAGTGAAACCGAGTGAGGTCATGTCGCGTGGGCGCCCGGGGAACAGGCCGATGTCGTACAGCGTCGCCTGGATGTCGCCGTGGTAGGCGTTGCGGTCCTCCGGCGCCCAGCTCGCCTTGGTGTCCAGGTACAGCCCCTGCGGGGTGCCCGGGTTGGGCGTGGTCAGCTGCACGGTGTTGGCCACGTAAGCGCCGTAGTTGCTGTCGGTCGGCTGCTGGGTCTTGAAGTAGGTGTAGTGGGACGTGTTGTAGATCAGCCCTGCGCGAAACCAATGCGAGCGGCTGGTTGCAGTGGGCTGTACCTTGTAGCCGAACTCGTTGACGAAGATCGGGTTGGCGCCATCGACCCGCAGCTTCAGGCCGGAGGGGTTCTTCTGCACATCGGCCAGGAAGCCTTCCGGGGTCATGCTGCGGCTGATGGAGGAATGGTTGTACCAGCGCTTGCTGCTGTCGCGGAAGGTGACATCGAAGGCCGGCGTGGGCGCATTCAGGCTCAGGCCCACCTGCACCGGGATCACACTGGTCGGGCCCAGCGCCGCGGACGCCGAGTTGCCGCCCAGGATCATGCCGTAGAACTGGCGGATCAAGGGATAGAAGCCGTATTGCAGTTCCAGCCTGCCATCGTTCAACGGCTGGTTCACGGCAAGGATCGCCACGTTGTTCAGGCGCGGGTAGCCGGCCTCGTAGCTGGACGTCTGCCATTGCGGGTTGAAGGTCAGTTGCGCGCCTTTGCTGAAACCGATGCGTTCCAGGTCATAGGTCAGGTTGAGCGACAGGCTCTGGTTCCAGGTGAAGTTCTGCCCGCCGTATTCTTGCGGGTTGCGGTTCTGGCCCTTGAGGTCGTACATGCCCATCGGGTTCCAGCTCAGCTGCAGGCCGATACCGTGATCGGCAAGGTCGGAGCGCAGCCCACCGACATCGCCCAACAGCGACTCGCAGACCGAAGGCGCACGAATGACCGCGGTGGCCCGCGGGCTGAACTGGTCGAAATACTCGCAGCTGTGGCGTGCAGGAGGCTCGGAGGCCTGCACGGTCGTCTCCGCTTCTTCGCTGGAGACCGCGAAAACAGCAGTGGCGAACAACGATGACCCGAGCAGTACGGCAAACGATGGCAGGCAACTGCCCATTGGACTTTTAAGCACGTCATGACTCCCGAAGTTCTTGTAGTTTTTACGGAAACCGCCGCAACTTGCGGACTTGCGGCATTAGTAGTTCACAGCCGCCGACAACTTAGAAATCGTTTATGACGAGCACTCGCTATCTCGATTGTTTATGCCTCGCATCTTTCAATCAGGTAATCGGATAACGCCGTATCGATATTTATCATGCCCCCCGACAACGCTTCGCTGCGCATACTTCCAGGCTGTTAGCCACTCGCGGAGAATTCCAATAATGCGTAACGCGATGATCGATGTAGATGTGCTGATCGTGGGCAGCGGGCCGGTTGGCGCGACGTGCGCACGCCTGCTGGTCGACGATGGCCAGCTCAATGTGCTGATGGTCGATGCCGGCCCGGCGCTTTCCGGGCGCGCCGGCGAGCATGTGCGCAACCTGCCTGAGCCGGCGCGTGTCGAAGCCCAGGTCGCCGCCCAGGGGCCGACCGCCTTCCGCTACGCCGTGCCCGGCATGCCCGAGCGCGCCAATGCCGCGGTGTCGGGTGACTACCGCCTCGAACACCTGGTGCGGCCTGGCACCCACCTACCCAATGGCGAGCGCTGGGGTGACCTGCCGGCCGCCGCCTGCTCGACCAACGTCGGTGGCATGGGCGCGCACTGGACCTGCGCCTGCCCGACACCGGCCGAGGGTGAAGCGATCGGATTCATTCCCGCCGAGCAGATGCAGGCCGCACTGGCCAAGGCCAGGGAGCTGCTGCAGGTCAGCGCCAGCGCGTATCCGGACACCCCGGTCAGCCAGCGCCTGCGCGAGCGACTGGGCAGCGCCTTTGCCGATGTCACCTCGGCCAGCCGCGCGGTGCAGCGCATGCCCCTGGCGTGCAGCAGCGACCAGGGTCAACGCCGCTGGAGCGGCAGCGATACCATCCTCGGCGCGCTGGCGGAGCCGTCGGGCCGGCCCGAGCGGTTCGAGATCCGCCACGACACGGCCTGCCTGCAGCTGATCGTCAAGCACGACCGCATCGTAGGCGCAGACCTGCTGGACCGCACCAGCGGCACCCGCTACCGGGTCGACGCGAAGACCGTGATCGTCGCCGCCGATGCCTTGCGCACCCCGCAACTGCTGTGGGCCTCGGGCATCCGCCCGCAAGCCCTGGGCCGCTACCTCAACGACCAGCCCCAGGTGGTGCATGCCGTGCGCCTGGACGCCGACGACTGCGGCATCAACCAGCCCGGCGCCGACCCGACCGTTGGCGTGTACTGGGTGCCCTACGACCGCGAGCACCACCCGTTCCACGGCCAGGTCATGCAGATGGAAGCCTGCCCGGTGGCCCTGGCCGACGAGGCCCAGGCGGACGTCGAGCACATCGTCGCCATGGGCTGGTTCTGCTGCAAGCAGGACATCCGCGCCGAAGACCGCGTGCGCTTCAGCGACAGCGAAAAGGACTTCCTCGGCCTGCCGGCCATGACCCTGGACTACAGCCTGACCGCCCGCGACCTGGAACAGGTCGGCAAGGCGCGTGACTTGTTGCAGCGTGCCGGCAAGGCGCTCGGCAAGCCGCTGGGCGAGGCGCCACTGATGCTGCCGCCGGGCAGTTCCCTGCACTACCAGGGCACCACGCGCATGGGCGAGGCGGACGATGGCACCAGTGTCTGCGACGACCATGGCCAGGTGTGGCGCTACCAGAACCTGTACGTGGCCGGCAACGGCGTGATCCCCACCCCCACCGCCTGCAACCCGACGCTGACCAGCGTCGCCCTCGCCGTGCGCGCCTGCCAGCGCATCCTCAAGGAGTGCCGAGCATGATCACCCTCAAGGGCCCTTCGCTGTTCGTCGCGCAGTTCCTGGGCGACAGTGCCCCCTTCGACACCCTCGACAACCTCGCCGAATGGGCCGCCGGGCTGGGCTACAAGGCGTTGCAGCTGCCTTGCGACCCGCGGCTGTTCGACCTGCAGCAGCTGGCGAGCAGCCAGGCTTACGCCGACGACCTGCGCGGCCGCCTGGACCGCCATGGCCTGGTGATCAGCGAGCTTTCCAGCCACCTGCAAGGCCAGCTGGTCGCCGTGCACCCGGCCTACGACAGCCTCTTCGACGCCTTTGCCCCCCGAGCGGTGCGTGGCAACCCCGGCGCCCGTCGGGAATGGGCCACCGAGCAGGTGGCGCTGGCGGCGCACGCTTCTGGCCGCCTGGGGCTCACGGCCCATGCGACGTTCTCCGGGTCGCTGGCCTGGCCCTACCTGTACCCCTGGCCACAGCGCCCGCAAGGCCTGGTCGAACTGGCCTTCAAGGAGCTGGGCAATCGCTGGCGTCCGCTGCTCGACAGCTTCGACCGGCATGGCGTGGACGTGTGCTTCGAACTGCATCCGGGTGAAGACCTGCACGACGGGGTCAGCTTCGAGCGGTTCCTGGAGGTGGTCGAGCAGCATCCGCGGGCGAAGCTGCTGTACGACCCGAGCCACCTGCACCTGCAGCAGATCGACTACCTGGCCTTCATCGACCACTACCATGCGCGCATCGGCGCCTTCCACGTCAAGGATGCCGAGTTCCGCCCCGATGGTCGCCAGGGTGTGTATGGCGGCTATGGCGACTGGGTTTCGCGCGCCGGCCGTTTCCGTTCGCTGGGCGACGGGCAGATCGATTTCAAGGCGATCTTCTCGCGCCTGGCCGCCAACGACTATCCCGGCTGGGCCACGCTGGAATGGGAGTGCTGCCTCAAGCACCCCGAGGACGGCGCCCGTGAAGGGGCGCGTTTCATCGACGAACACATCATCCATGTAGCGGAGCACGCCTTCGACGACTTTGCCCGCAGCGCCGTCGACCAGGCGGCCCTGGCGCAGTTGCTGGGCATTGGCGGTGGACGATGAGTGCGCTGGCACGGCGCCTGCGCCTGGGCATGGTCGGCGGCGGTGACGGCGCCTTCATCGGCGCCGTGCACCGCATGGCCGCCAGGCTCGACGACCGCTTCGAATGGGTGGCGGGCGCCTTCAGCCGCGACCCGGCCCGGGCCGCCGCCAGCGCCCGGGCGCTGTTCATTGCCCCCGAGCGCAGTTACCCCGACTGGCAGGCCATGGCCCGCGCCGAGGCGGCGCGTGACGATGGCATCGACGCCGTGGTCATCGTCACGCCCAATCATCTGCACATCCCGGTGGCCTCGGCGTTCATCGCCCAAGGCATCGACGTGATCTGCGAAAAGCCGCTGGCGCGCACCTATGCCGAGGCCCATGCCCTTGCGCACAGCGTGCGCGCGAGCGAGCGCATCTTCGCCGTCACCCACCCCTACAGCGGCTACCCCATGGTGCGCGAGGCGCGCCGGCTGGTGGCGGCCGGCGCCATTGGCGAGGTGCGCGTGGTGCAGGTCGAGTACGCCCAGCAATGGCTTGCCGAACCGGTGGCCAGCCCCCAGGCGAGCTGGCGTGACGACCCCGCCCAGGCCGGCCCGGCCGGTGCCTTGGGCGATATCGGCAGCCATGCCCTGCACCTGATGGAATTCGTCAGCGGTGTGGCGCTGAGCGAGGTCTGCGCGGACTTGGCCTCGATGGTGCCAGGGCGGCGCCTGGACGATCAGGTGCAGGCCTTGCTGCGCTTCGAAAACGGCGCGCGCGGTGGCCTGTGGGCCTGCCAGGTGGCGCCCGGCCAGGACAACGGCCTGCGCTTGCGACTGTTCGGCAGCAAAGGCTCGCTGGTGTTCGATCAACAGCAACCGGAGACGCTGCTGGTGACGCCAAGCGGCCAGCCCACGCAAATCGTCAAGCGCGGGGCGGGAGAACATGGCCGGCAGCGCGATGCATTGCTGCGCCTGCCCGCAGGCCACCCGGAGGGGTTCATCGAGGCCTTTGCCCAGCTCTACTGGGACTATGCCGAGCGCTGGGCCGCCCGTGCAAGCGGGCGCCCCGCCACCCACGCCAGCCTGCTGTTGCCAGGCTTCGAGGAGGGGCTACGCGGGCTCGCGGCCATCGAAGCCATGCTGCGCAGCCACGCCCTGGGCAGCCAGTGGGTGAAGCTGGAACACTGACTGGCCCTCGCCGGCCGGTGCCTGCAGCAACTCGGCTGCACAGGCGAGCAACTGCTCGCGCAGCCACGCGTGTGCCGGCTCCTGGTCGCGGTGCCTGGGCCATTGCAGCACCTGCCGGCACCGCGGCGCCTGCTGCGCGGCATTGAGCATGCGCAGGTTGGGGTAGCGCTGGCAGAAGCGGCGCGCGATGAAGTCCGGCAGCCGCACCCGCAGGTTGCTCGCCCCCAGCAGCGCCGGCAGTGCCAGCAGGTGGTCGGTGCGCCAGCCTTCGGCGCCTTTTGCCTCCAGGTCCGAGGCGAACACCTCGCCGCCGTCGGCGGGGTCGACCACGAAGCTCGGCTCGGCCGGGCGCTGGCTGACCAGCGTCGCCAACGGCACGTCGAGCAGCACCTGGCTGGCATACGCCGGGTCCTGCTCCTCGCTGGGCACGATCAGCAGGTCGGCGCCATGGCGCAGGAATGCCTCCTGGACCGCGGCCTCGCCCAACTGGGACGTCGACAACACGTCCAGGCGCGCCCCCGGCGCCAGCTTCACCAGGCGCTGGTACAGCAACGGAACGAGAAACCCGGCATACACGTCCGAGCACATCACCTTGAACGATTGACGGGTGCGGGCGGCATCGAATGCCAGGTTGCCGCGGGCTATTTCACCGGCCTGGCGCACGGCATGGCGCACCTTGTCCTGCATCTCCAGCGCCAGTGGCGTGGGGCGCATGCGCCGGCCGTCCAGCGCCAGCAGCGGGTCGTCGAAGTGCTGGCGCAGCCGCGCCAGGCCGGCACTGATCGCCGGTTGGCTGACATGCAGCTGCTCGGCGGCGCGGCTGACGCTGCAGTGTTCGAGCAAGGCATCCAGCACCACCAGCAGGTTGAGGTCTAGAGCCCGATAGCGCATGGCAGCGCTCCTGTGTCCGCCACGCGCACGCCATTGCGGATCAGCTGCCGCAGCCAGTCATGCAGCGGCTCCTGCAGGGCACCGGCGCGCCAGGACAGCCGCTGCACCAGCTTGCTCGCGGCGAAGGGCAACGGCCACACCTGAAGCGGCTTTGTCGTGCGGTACGCGCGGCTCAGGGAGGCCGGCACGCAGGCGATCGCCTCGCCGCTTTCCAGGTAGCTGTCCAGGGCCAGGTAGCCTGGCACCTGCGCGCTGATCTCCCGGGCCTCGTCACCGGCGAAGCGCTGGCCCGCCACGCGCAGGTGCGGCAGGCGGTCGAAGGTGTCCAGGCTCAGGCCGGCCTGCAAGGCGGGGTGATCGGCACGGGCGATGCAGTGCCACTCCTCCTCCAGCAGCACCTCGCTGTGGCTGCCGGCTTCGCTGGCGATCATGAAGTCGATCCGCTGGCGGGCCATCCAGGCATCGAGGTTTTCCGTGCAGCCCCTCGGCGCGGCCAGCAACTGCACCTGCATGGCCGGCGCTTGCCGGCTGATCGCCTGGATCACCTGCGGCAGCAGTTGCTGGGCCTGGTCGTCGGTGCAGGCGATGCGCACCGTGGCGTGGCATTGCGCGGGGACGAAGGTCGAGGGCAGCGCCAGCAGCCCGCCCACCGCCTGCAGCCATTGCCTGACGAGGGGCTTGAGTTCCTGGCTGAGCGCCGTGGGCAGCATGCCGTGGTTGCCCTTGACCAGCAGCTCGTCGCTGAAATGCTCGCGCAGCCTGGCCAGCGACGAACTCACCGTGGACTGGCCAAGGCCCAGGCGCTGCGCGGCCCGCGACACATTGCACTCCTGCAGCAGGATATCCAGAACCAGCAGCAGATTCAGATCCAGTCCCTTCAAACGCATGGGCATCCCTCCATCGGTTCGCGCTTTTTCTTGTTGTGGTGGCAAGCCGCACAGCTTGCAAATAGAACCATAATTCTGGTTCTATGCCTCATAGTTATTTGCCTTTTCATGCCCGTCAAGTTTTTCCTTGCGGGCCACCGGAAAAAACTCCAAGCTTGCCGCCATGACCACATCAAACGTACGCCCGCCCCAGCAAGACCGAAGCCGCCAATCCTTGGAAAAAGTGCTCGCCGCTGCGCGTCAGTTGTTGTGCGAAAGCATGACCGCGGACCTGACCCTGAGTGACGTGAGCAAGACCGCCGGGGTGTCGATCGGCTCGATCTACGGCCGCTTCAAGGGCAAGGACGACCTGCTGCAGGTGGTGTTCGAGGATGCGCTGGAGAAGATGGACCTGGAATGGCAGGCGCTGATGCAGGCGCTCGACGCCCGCCCGCTGACGCTCCCTGAGCTGCTGCCGCAGCTGGTGGACACCCTGGCCGAATTCCTCGCCCGGCATGCGGCGATCCTCAAGCCCTTCATGAACCGCGCCGGCCAAGGCGACATCGTGCGCTCGGGCAAAGAGGCCCACAGCAAGATGGCCGACGCCTTCATCGCCCGCATCAGCGCCCACCAGGATGAGATCCGCCACCCGGACCCTGAACGCGCGGTCCACTCCTGCTTCCGCATCACCTACTCCTCGCTGGCCCGCTTCCTCGGCCTGGGTTCGGCGGCGGATGCTGCCGGCGAAGGTGACTGGAACCACTTGAAAGAAGACCTCAGCACCATGAGCGTGCTGTTCCTGACCCGCTGAGCGCCCTCCCCCGACCCCACTGATCCGAGAGGGGTTGGCGTCGCCGCAAAATTAGAATTAGAATTCTTGTTTTATCCTGACTGGGAGGTAGCCCCTTGAAGGCAATAGACCCGCACGCACGCGCTTTCATCATTCTGCTGGCCGCCGTGAGCGCCCTGGGCGCGCTTGGCATCGACATGGCGCTGCCGGCCAATGGCAGCACCGCTTTCGCACTGGGCATCGCGCCGGAAACCATGGCCTGGTCACTCAGCGTGTTCCTTGCCGGATTTGCCACGGCCCCGCTGCTGGCGGGCCCGCTGTGCGACCGCTACGGCAGGAAACCGGTGCTATTGGTGTCGCTGCTGCTGTTCAGCGTGGCGAGCCTGGGCTGCGCCGGCTCCGACAGCCTGGGCACGCTGCTGGCCTGGCGGCTGCTCCAGGGCATTGGCGGCGGCGCCGGCAGGCCGGTTATCCTGGCGATCATGCGCGACTGCTTCGAGGGCAGCGCGGCACGCAGCAAGCTGTCGTTCATGGCCGCGCTGGGCATGTTGGCGCCGCTGCTGGCGCCCAGCCTGGGGTCGCTGCTGATCGGCGTTGCCCGCTGGCAGATGCTGTACGTGCTGCTGGCGGTCTATGGCGTGGTGGTCGGGCTGCTGCTGGCCCGCGGCTTCACGGAAACCCTCGCCTCGCCCCTGCCCCAGCTCGGGGTGAAGCGCTTGCTCGGCGGTTATGCAGGCGCACTGCGCGAGCCGCTGTTCGTGGCCGGCACACTGGTGACCTCGGCGTCGTTCGCCTCGATCTTCGCCTACGTGGGCGCCGCCCCGAGCCTGTTCATCGATGAGCTGGGGCTGACCCCGCAACAGTTCGGCCTGGCCTTTGGCGCCTGTTCGGCGGGGCTGATCGTCGGCGCGGTCGGCAACGGCAAGCTCAGTGCCCGGCACGTCGATGCGCACACGCTGCTGCTGGCCGGTGCCGGGCTTGCAGTCACGGGCTGCGCCGGGCTGGCCCTGTGCGCGCTGTTCGCTGCCGAATCGATCTGGCCCTGGCTGGCCAGCATCATCGCCCTGACCATGTCTGGCGGGCTGGTGAGCGGCAATGCCACGCAGCTGGCGTTGCAGCCGTTCCGCCAGCACGCCGGTACCGCCAGCGCCCTGATGAGCGCCCTGCAGATGGCCGGGGCGTCGCTGGCCGGGGCCTTGGTCGCAGGCTTCGCGGCCCTGGGCAGCGGGCCTTCGATGGTGATCGTCTGCGCCGCCTGCCAGGCCTTCATGGTCGGCGGGATCGTCTGGCTGCGTGCCCAGGCTGCGCAGGGGCGAACGGCAAACGCCCCGGCGGAACCGCTGCACTAGCCATGAAAAAAGGGCCTCCTGTTCAGGAGGCCCTTTCATGCGTCACCCGGGTGAAGCGTCAAGCCGGGACTTTGCGCAGCGCATGCCCATGGCCCGAAAGCGTGTAGGCAAAGATCGCCGCCCCCAGCACCAGGCCCACGCACCCCAGCACCGAGAACGGCACCAGGATGTTGCCATCGGCCTGCACGCGCAGCAGGTTGACGAACAACGGGCTGACGAACATCCCGGCGAAGAAGGCACTCGACCACGCCCCCATCGCCCGCCCCCGGTGCGCAGGCCCCACCAGCGACGCCACCCAGAAGATCATGGCGCTGACGGCCATGCCGGCACCGACCTGCTGCACCACGGCGCCCACGCCCATGGTCAAGGTACCCTGGGCCAGGCCGATGATGACCATGCCCACGCCGACGAACACCAGCGTGACGCTCAGCACCCGCTCCGGCGTGGTGCGGCTGGAGACGAAACCGAACACCAGCGCGCCCACCGGCACCGCCAACGCCGGCAGCGACATCAGCACACCGATACGCTGGGGCGACGCGCCATCCAGGGCATGGAAGGCACTGCCGGCGTTGATCGTGTAGACGTAGTACACCACGGCGATGACGAAGGTGATCGCGCAGATGGTGGCGATACGCAGCCAGGGGAACACGGTGTCGTCGATCAGCGGCTCGTCATCGTGGCGTTTCTCGGCATCGGGCTCGAACATCCACACCTTCATCGCCAGGCACAGCGGGAAGGCAATGGTGTAGATCCAGAACGCGCCATTCCAGGCCATCGCCGTCAGGTAGCCGGAGCTGGCAATCACCGCGGCCGCCAGCGACGGCCCGACGAAGCCCTGCAGGGTCAGCCAGAAGCGCCGGCGGCGGACGTTGAAGTAGTTGATCAGCATGGTGTTGGCCAGGGTCAGCACCACCGCCTCGGCCAGCCCCACGCCCAGGCGGCTGGCGAAGATCACCGCCAGCGACTCGCACCACAGGGGCATGGTGCCGCACAGGCCGAACAGCAAGGTGGCGCCGATCAGCATGCGTCGGCGCCCCAGGCGATCCGCCAGCAGGCCGGCGAACGGCGCGGTCAAGGCGATCATCAGCCCCGGTGCGGTGATCATCAGCGGGATCAGCACCTGGGCGTACTGCACTTGGGCGAAGTGCTCGATCAGGGTCGGCACCGCTGGGGCCAGCGAGACGATGGCGAGGATGGGCAGAAAGCCCGTCAGCACCATGATGAGCCCTTGCGCCACACCGGCGCGTTGAGCAGTTTCAGTAGCAGAAAGGGTATTTCCCACGACCTTCTCCTTCATTGTTCTTGTGGAGATGAAACAGACTGGGCACGCAGCAAGGCGAACCGGGTCGGCCCGATTCGCCTGCATTCATGTGAACATCGCGATCAGCAGCTCAGCGCGACATCCGCCTCGCAGGTGGTGGTGGGTACGAACGGCAGGTAGGAAATCCGCAGTTTCTCGGCGAGCTTCAGGCGATGCTTGCCCGCGGCCAGGCCACCGGGCCTGAGCACGATCAGCTCGGCCTTCTCGCCGAAGTTCCAGCGGTCGTCGTAGACGGTTTCCAGCTCGTCGAGGCTCCAGCTGCGGCCACGCACGCTGAAGCGGATGTCGCTGCGCTCGACCGCCTCGCCATTCACGCTGATGGCGATGTCCTCGATCATCGACAGGCCCAGGCCGCGGTAGTACGGCAGGCGGGCGAGGAAGCGGAAGCCGGTTACCTCGCCGCCTTCGACGACGTTGCTGAAACCTTCCTGGCAAATCATGTGTTTATCGAACATCGGGGCAATCCTCAGGCAGCCAGCGCGGCGGGCAGGTCTTCGTTGAGCAGTTTGCAGAACATGCGGTGTTGCAGGCGCACCTGGTGCAGGCTGTCGACCTCGAAGGCGTCCTCCACCCAGCGGTTGCCCTCGTACTCGGAGCACAGGTACCCCGCGTAGCCACCTTTTTGCAGCACACGGACGATCTCGTCGTACGGGATCGACCACTCTTCCAGGGCCTCGGTCATCTCGTAGAACTTGGCGTGGATATTGTGGATGCGCGGCATGAAATCGAGCATGCGCTTGGGTTCGAACGCCGCGTTGTGGCGCAGGGTTTCGGCCATCGCGACTTGCGGGCCCGGGCCCCATTTTTCCATCACGTCGAGGATCACGTATTCGCTCAGACGACGGTCTTCATAGCTCTTTTCGATGAAGTCGGCGGCGGCGACCGGGCAGCCATTGCGGATGAAGCGCTCTCTCCACACCCGTGGGAAACGGAACAGGAACATGCCCATGTCCGGCAGGAAGCCCAGGGCCTGGCTGCCGGAGCGCTCGTAGGCTTCGGCGTGGCGGATGATCCAGGGGTGGTCGAAGTGCAGCGGCGCGTGAACTTCCAGCAGAATCTTCAGCCCCAGCTCTTCGGCATAAGGGGCGGCGGCCACCAGCACCTCGGGCTCGACCGAGACCAGCGAACGGACATACTTCATGCCCAGGCGCGCGGCGAACTGCAGGTCGTTGCGCACGCTGCGCACCTGCTCGTCGAACGGCATCGGCCGGCCCTTGTAGCGTTTGTAGTCGAGCATGAAATCGTGGCTGACCGGCACGGTGCCGTGTTTTTTCATCAGGTGATGCCAGTGCTCGATGGCAGTGTCGGCCACGCCCTGCTCCGGCCAGCCGGCAAACGTCTGCTCGCCGACGATCTCGATGCCCAGCGCGCCCATGTCGGCGCAGTGGCGGATGCAGTCGGCCAGGTCCATCTTGCCGAGGAAGGTTTCGTTCTGGAAGCTGTACAGGCTGACGCCGCGTTTGATCTTGTTGTTCATGACGGTTTCCTGGGGGGTGGTTTACAGGCCGGTGGCGAGTCGCGCGCTGGCCAGCGATTGCAGGGAAGGCTGGGTGGGCCTGTACTCGAGGCCGATCGCCTGCTGGTAGCCCAACGCCTTGAGCCGTTGCAGCAGGTCGCTCCAGTCGAGCTGGCCGGTGCCCGGTTCGTTGCGGCCCGGCAGGTCGGCGATCTGTACGTGGCGCACCAGATGCATGCGCCCGCGCAGCACGTCTTCGAGGGATTCGTCCATCACGCTGGAGTGGTACACATCGAACAGCAGCTTGAGGAACGGGCTGCCGACTTCCTCGATGATGTCCAGGGCTTCGCGGGTGTCGTGGAGGAACATGCCGGGGTGATCGATGCGGGTGTTGAGCGGCTCGACCAACAGCTCCACCCCGGCCGCTTCGGCCAGGCGCGCGGCGTCGCCCAGGGCCTTCACCGCCGCGGCACGCTGCTCGGCATGGGGCACGCCTTCGCGGGTGAAACCGGAGGCGACGATCAGCGGTGGCGAGCCGACCTGCCGGCTGGCGGCCAGGCTGTCGCGCACCGCCTCGATGAACTCGGCATGCTGCGCCGGGTCGACCAGGCTGCGGCGCGGGTCGACGCAGAAACTGGTCAGGGTCACGCCGGTTTCGCGCAGGGCTTGCGCCACCTGCTCCATGGGTTTGTCACGCCACAGGTGGAACTCCACGTGGCTGAGGCCTGCGGCTTTCGCCGCGCGGATGCGGTCGGCGAACGCCGGGCAGTCATCCTGGAAGAGCCATTCGATACAGGCTGAGGGGTACACGTCCTACCTCCTTGTGCGGCGGTCATGCTCCGCCATTATTGTTCTGAACAAGTATTCGCGTTCTATTATTTTTTGCAGTGAGCCACAGTTTTCGCGCCGCTGCCCAATCGTTTATTTCGGGGTGGTGGTATCGCCGGCGGCAATACCTTCAGCGAACAGCGAATTCCAGGCGCCCGCGTCTACATGGCCCTTTTCGTCGACGTGCAGTGCCAGTTGCAGCCAGCCCTCGGTGCTCGAGGCGCCCAGCGTCAGGCGATACAGGCCGGGGTGCAGGCGCCAGCGCTGTGCCTGGCAATCCCAGCGGGAGAAACTGCGCGCTTCGAGCACCAGGTTGGCGACCGCCCTGCCCGCTGTCGGTACCTCCACCGCCTGGAAGGCTTCCAGGGAATAGCGAGGGGCCTGACCCTGCTGCGCAGGTGCCTGCAAGTACAGCTGGGGCACGGCTTTGCCTGGGCGAGCCGAACCGTTGAGCAACGACAGGCTCACGCTCAGGGCATCCACATGCGCGCCCGTCAGCTGGGCCACCTCAGGTTCGATCGACGCATAGCCCAGGCCATGGCCGAACGGGAAGGCAGGCTTGAGCGCATTCGCCGCAAAGTGGCGATACCCCACCCACCAACGCTCCTGGTAAAGCAGGTTGCCAGCGGAATCCGGGGTCAGCGACCAGGCCGGGTAATCGCCCTCGCGCTCGGCAAAGGTCACCGGCAGGCGCCCGCCCGGCTCCCGATCACCGGCCAGGACCGAGGCCAGTGCCGGCCCGAAGCCCTGCCCCGGGTACCAGGCGACGAGCACCGCAGCGGCGTGCCTGAGGCACGCGGTGTCCACCGGGTGCGCCACATTGAGCACCACCACCGTGCGCGGGTTGACCTCGCACACCGAGCGGATCAGCGTTTGCTGCGCGGCGCTCAGCTGGGTGGTATCGCGGTCGACGCTTTCCAGACCGGCGTCGGCGGTTTCGCCCACCATCAGCACGACGCTGTCCACGCTGCGCGCCAGCGCCACGGCTTGCTCGAGCAGGTTGCCCGGCTCGGGCGGCCGGCAACCGAACCACAGGCCATGGGCCAGGCTGCGGCCGAGGTTCATCGAGTACTCCAGCGAAACCTGCTGGCCCTCCTCGAGCGCGACATCGACCGTGGTGTGCGGGCTCTGCATCAGCTTGCCCATGATGTCGCCGGACAAGGTGACGCCATCGAAGCTGGC
Organism: Pseudomonas sp. NPDC089401; assembly: GCF_044749485.1. NCBI lineage: Bacteria > Pseudomonadati > Pseudomonadota > Gammaproteobacteria > Pseudomonadales > Pseudomonadaceae > Pseudomonas > Pseudomonas sp. NPDC089401. The sequence continues at coordinate 99,851 of NZ_JBIVIA010000015.1, forward strand.
GTGCACCTGCCCGTCGATCGACAGGCTCACCTCGCCCGTACCGCCGAGGAAGAAGCGGTGCACGCCACTGCGCCGTGCCTGCATGACCGTGCGCGCGGTGACGTTGGCGGTGCCTTCGAGCGCCAGCAGGTCGCCCACGCCGGGCATGTGCTTGAACCAGATCAGCGATGAAGCATGCCGCGCTTCTTCATGCACCTGGCGCCCTTCGGCATCAAAGAACGTCACGTTCAGGTTCAGCGGCTCACGCCGTTCGCCGACGTCGCGGATAAGGGGTGGAATGCGGTAGTCAGCGGCCACGCCCTCGGCATACAGCACCTCGGCAAAGCGCGCCGCCAGCGAGGTGACCGGCATCTCGGTGGTCGGGTCGAGCGCCACCTTGGCGAAGGTGCCGCCCTGGAAGCAGGGCTGGACCGCATTGGGGCCAATCACCGCGATGCGTTTCTCCTTGCCCGGCTGCAGCGGCAACAGACCGTCGTTGCGCAGCAGCACCATCCCGGCCGCCGCCGCCTCTTCGAGCACCTTCCTGCGCTCGGCCTCGGCCGCGCTGCTGGTGTCGTAGGGTGCCGGGCTGGCAACGCGCTCGGCCAGGCGCTGCAGGCGCGCCGCAGCCTCGACCACCTGCTTGCCCACGGCGGCACTGCCGCCCACGGCCTCGCCCATATGGCGTGCCGGCCCGGGCATTTCCAGGTCCAGCCCGGCGCGCAGGCTGGCGCTGCCATCATGGGTGCCGAACCAGTCCGACATCACCAGCCCGTCCCAGCCCAGGTCCTTCTTGAGCCAGCCAATGGTCTGGCCCAGTTCGGCGCAGCGCACGCCGTTGACGCTGTTGTACGCGGTCAGCATGCCCCAGGCGCCGCGCTTGGCGGTGTACTCGAACGGGCGGAAATACACCTCGCGCAGGGTCTGCTCGTCGACCTCGACATTCATGTTGCGCCGGTCGGTTTCCGAGTCGTTGCACACCAGGTGCTTGATCACCGAGGCCACGCCCCGTGACTGCACGCCTTCGGCCCAGGCCCCGCCCAGGTGCGAGATCAGCAGCGGGTCTTCGCCGAACAGCTCGAAAGCCCGGCCCGCCAAGGGGCTGCGCATCAGGTTGAGGTTGGGCGCGAGCAGGCCCTGGATGCCCAGGCGCAGCGCCTCGTCGCCCACCACCTGGCCGACCTTGCGCACCAGCGCGCCATCCCAGCTGGCCGCCAGGGCCAGGCCACAGGGCGTGAGCAGGGCCAGGTCGCGCTCGTCCACCCGCCCGCCGGTGATGCCCATCGGCCCATCGGAAAAGCGCACGGACTTCAGGCCGATGGCCGGCAGCGGGTGGGTCGACCACATGTCCTGCCCCGCCGTGAGGTGCGCCAGCTGGCGCCAATCGAACGCCGGGCTACCCATGGCTGATCCTCTTTCCTGCGCCCTGATGCCGGGCCGCCATCGCCAGGCTCTGCTCGGCAAGCGTGGCCAGCGATGCGGCCACTTGCGCGTCAGTGCAACGCCCTTCGCCATCGAACAGCGCGGTGCCGGCGGTATTGAGCGTCACACCCAACGGTGTCGGCCAGCCACGCAGCGCATGGACGATGGCGCGCAAGGCGCCCAGGGTGGTGTTGCAGCCCTGCCAGCCGGCGGCCGTGACGATGCACCCCACCGCACGGCCATCGAGGTACACGCGGCTGTCCTGGCGCAAGTCTTCCAGCAGGTCGATGGCGTTCTTCACCAGGCCCGACACCCCGCCGTGGTAGCCGGGCGTGGCGAAGATCACCCCATCCGCGGCCCGCACGGCCTCGATCAGGGCCACCTCGGCCGGCGTGCGCTCGGTCACCTGCGGGTCGAAACTCGGCAGTGCCGACAACTCCGCGCCGCCGAACAACAGGGTCCGCGCGCCGAGCTGGCGCGCACGCTCCAGGGCACAGCGCAGCGCCTTCTCGGTACTCGACCCCGGCCGTGTGGTGCCACCGATGCCGACGATCAACGGCCGCTCGGCATCATGCAAATGAACGGTACGATTCATGGCTCAAGCCTCCCCTCAGCGGAATTGCGGCATGACATGGCGCGAGAACAGGTCCAGCGACTGGTTGGCAAAGCCGATGCGCTGCTCGGTCAACGGCCCGTTGGTGAAGCCCATCAGCACGTTGCCGATGCCCAGCTGCTGGTGCTTGTGCAGCTCTTCGGCGACCTGCTCCGGGGTGCCGTGCAGGCACCAGGTCTTGATCCATTCCGGGCCGAAGCAGTCCGGGTGCGGGTGCAGCGACACGCCGCTGAGCACTTCGGCGCGCTTGTTGTAGTGGTACTCACGGTCGATGGCCTGCTTGTAGGCCTTGAGGATCTGCATCAGCTCGTCCTCCGCCTGCTCGGCGGTCGGCGCCAGGTGCACGCACTGGTAGGTGTGGGTGGTCCAGGACAGGCAATGCTCGATGACGTCCGGCGCATGCCCGGCGTCGTTGAGCGCATCGCGGTAGCGATGGAAGTACTTGGTCAGTTCCGCAAACGGATCGGCACTGGCGGCCACCGGCGGGGTGAACGCCGGGATGAACGCCGGCCAGCCCGAGTCGGCGGCACGCTGCATGCTGGTTTCGCGCAGGGCCACGGGCATGATGCGGTTGAACTTCTTCTGGTAGGCGGTCGGCACGATGCGCTGCACCACGGCGCCTTTGTAGTGGGCGGTCTCGAAGGTGATCGGATCGTCCTCGATCTCCTTGTCCCAGAGCCGCTGCACCAGGTCGAGGTTTTCCTGCAGCAGGGCCGAGGCGTTCTTGTAGTTGACGCCGAAGCCGATCATCTCCTCCGGCGTGGTGCCACTGCCCACCCCTACCAGCAGGCGCCCATCGGTGAGCTGGTCGAGCAGGTTGACCCGCTCGGCGAAACGCACCGGGTGGTGCAGCGGCACGGTGGTGACCGACATGCCGAAGTGCACGCGCTTGAGTTGCGCCGCCAGGTACGCCGCGAACATGAACGGGTCGCTGGACATCGGCGCGTAGCCGGTGAAGTGGTGGTCCGGCATGAACACTGCGTCGAAGCCCAGGCGCTCGGCGGCGCGGGCGTGGTCCACCAGGGCGTCCATGACGAAACGGTCTTGCTCGGGGGCGGTCGAGCGGCCGACCAGGAAGGCGGAGAAGCGCATCATGTTTGTCCTCTTGTTGTCATGATGAGACGGCTGGGGCGAAGGTCGGTTGCAGCCCTGCAACAGAATCAGAATTCGCATTCCAGTTTTCGAAGAGTAGTCAGCAATTGGACCGGGCGTCAATCGGGGGTTAACGAAAAAGTAGCCGCTAGCGCAGGTGAAAAACGCGAAAAAGCTCGAAATAGAGAGCCCGGGCCAGATGATGATGATTACAGAATGGCCGGCGCTCGCTGGTGCTCGCGCCCGAGAGGGGCCCATCCCGGTGACTGTCGAAAACTGAAGGCAATCTAGGTAGTATTTAGTGGCCTTGTGCCATTTCATCGAACCTCGCTCTTCACTTTCGGTAAAGCGGCCCTACTTTTCTACCCATGCCCTTGGAACGGTGACACGCAATGGATGCCAGCATTCAGAAGATCGAGCTCTACGGCCAATCCCTCGACACGACGCAGAGCAAACTCGAGACAAACCGGGTCAGACAAGCATTCGCGACGATTGCCGCGACGTGGTCGCGGAAAATCAATAGTGGGTTCCACGAGCTTTTTTCCAACCTGGATAGCCTCTACGAAAGCGGCGACGACCTGGCAGACGAGATCCGCAATCAGGCAATAGGTCAAAGTATCAAGCTCACCGTGGCTCACGGTATCTACGATATTGATGAAGAACGCTTCTATGACGTCTTCATGCAGCGCTATGACTCCTGGGACGATGACTTTGGCGTACTGACGGAGCAATACGAGGCTATCGTCGAGCGCTCTGCGGAGCTGGATGCGCATCGCACCAATCGCCGCCGCAGTCGCCGCCAATGGGTAGGCTACGGTTCAGAAAAGGCGGTATACGATGCTGACGCGAAAAACCTGATGTCCAACATTGGTCATGGTGTATTCAACCTCATGGCCAAAGGGGTGAGCGCACTCGGCGACTCGTTCAAGAAAGATGAGATTTTCAAGGACCCGGCAACGCGCAGGGCTTTTGCCGACGGCGCCAGCAATATCGTCAATGCGGCCTATCTGGCGACGCTCGATGCCATCAATGCCGATTCACCCGGGAAGTTGCACGGCTACTCGAAGGATGAGATCAGAAAGTCCCAGGCGATTGCCGAGAATATTGAGAAAGGCCTGATCCCCGACGATGCAGTGCTGATGTCGGCGATCAAGGCGATCAGTGTCTACCCCTACAACGACCGGATTTACCCGATCCTGCTGCGCAAATTCGGCGGTGATCAAGGACGGCTCGACGGTGTCGTGGAGTACTTCGGCATGAGCAGCCTGCTCGGAGAAAAACAAGCGTTGATCCAGGAGCAATTGCGCCAGTGCGACCTCGGTACGATAGAAAGTTTCAACGCCCGGCGACCGGAAATCGAGCGCTATGCGCACTTCATCTGCTATGAGGATTTCAACGAACACTGTGAGCGAGTGATCGCGAAAATTGTGGCGCGTGATTCTCAGGCAAGTGCGCGCTCTGCCGACTCACCCACGGTACCGGGTATTGCGAAACACAGCGACAGCGGATCGAGCGTGGCGACTGCCACCCAAGGCTTCAGGTCCAACGCCGACCACAAGTTCTACGTGGCACCGGACCTGCCTGTAAAGAAAATCCTGGCTTTTGAATCCAAAAACGCGCTGAACATTGCCAAGGACAAAGTGGTGGCGTACTTCGACGAAACGGTGTTCGGTTCTGGCGACAAGGGCGTCCTTGTGGATCTTGAGTATGTCTACGTGTACCTGCAATTCAAAGAGTCGCACCGCGTGCTGTTGGCCGATATCACCGACGTCAGCATCAGCGGACTGATGAACAAAAAACTGACGTTGGCCAAGCGCGACGGAACCCGAGTGGATGTGGTGCTCACCCAGAGCAACAAAGGCGCGACCAGCTTGAGCGAGGTCATTCTTGGGCTTGTGCGGTTGAAGAACCTGGCGGGAAACTGATTCATCAGGCCACCACTCACGGTTGGCCTGATGCTTTTAGACAATGTGAGGGCGCGGCCTGACGCCGCGCTTCAATCAAGGCAATAGGCATATTCAGACCCGAATAGCTCCACGCAGGGAATGGCAATGAACCTTCATGGTTGCCTGGGCTCAGTTCTCCTGAGAGCCTCTCTGCAAAGGACCGCCATGCCGCACACGCCTGCCACTGCCCTCCCCCCGGTCCGCGTCGAGCGCGAACTGAGCCCGCGGGCGGTGCTGACCGGCGCATTGCTGGGCATGCTGCTCACGCCCTCGAACGTGTACGCGGGCCTGAAGATCGGCTGGTCGTTCAACATGTCGATCATCGCCCTGCTGGTCGGTTTCGCCCTGTGGCAGGGCCTGGCGGCGCGCAGGCAAGCGCGCCCGGCGTGGACGCTGCACGAGAGCAACATCAACCAGACCGTGGCCTCGGCCGCCGCTTCGATCGTGTCCGGCGGGCTGGTGGCGCCGATCCCCGCCTATACCCTGCTCACCGGCCAGCAGCTGGACCCGGTGCCGATGATGGCCTGGGTGTTTTCCGTGAGCTTTCTGGGCATCTGGATCGCCTGGTACCTGCGCCCCGCCCTGCTCAACGACCCTGACCTGAAGTTTCCCGAAGGCATGGCGACCCTGGAAACGCTGCAGCAGATCTACAACCAGAGCAGCGAGGCCATGGCGCGGATCAAGGTGCTGTGCAGCGCCGCGCTGCTGGCGGGGCTGGTGAAATGGATCGATGGATTCGTCTGGGCGATCCCGCGCTGGGCGCCCACGCCCGCGCTCGAGCGCCTGACCTTCACCTTCGACCCGTCGCTGATGCTGATCGGCTTTGGCGGCATCATTGGCATCCGCGTCGGCCTGACGCTGCTGCTGGGCGCCGCGCTGGCCTGGGGCGGGCTGGCACCCTGGCTGATCGGACATGGCCTGGTGGTGCTGGCCCCGGACACCCATGGTCCGCAGTTCGCCGCGCTGGTTGAATGGCTGCTGTGGCCCGGTGTGAGCCTGATGGTATGTGCGACCCTGACGTCGTTGGCGGTGCGGCTATTCCATTTGCCAAGGCGATCACCCAACCGCCAGGCACCACGCGCCAGGCTGCGCATTACCCCCTGGCCTGCGTCGGGGCTGCTGCTGTCCATGGCGCTGGTCGTGACGTTACAGGTCCTGCTGTTCGGCATCGACGCGTGGATGGCGCTGCTGAGCCTTCCCCTTGCGGTATGCCTGGCCGTGGTCGCCGCGCGGGTGGTTGGCGCCACCGGTATCGCGCCGATTGGCGCCATCGGCAAGTTGTCGCAGTTGAGCTTCGGCCTGGTCGCCCCGGGCCAGGTGGCCATCAACCTGATGAGTGCCAACACCGCCGGTGGCGCGGCCGGGCAATCGACTGACCTGATGAACGACTTCAAGGTGGGCCTGGCGATCGGTGCGACGCCGCACAAGCAGTTGATTGCGCAATGCATCGGGATCTTCATCGGCAGCGTGGTGGGCGTGCTGGTTTACCTGATGCTGATACCGGATCCGCAGGCCCTGCTGCTGACCGAGCAGTGGCCTGCGCCGGCGGTGGCGACATGGAAGGCGGTGGCGCAGACGTTGACCCAGGGGCTGGGGGCACTGGCGCCGGAGCTGCGCTGGGCGATCGTCGTCGGCAGTGCGGTCGGGGTACTGCTGGGGGCGCTGGACAGCCTGCTGCCGCAGCGGACGGCGCGCTGGTTGCCGAGTACGGCGGCGTTGGGGTTGGCGTTTATCTTGCCGGCTTCGATCAGCTTGATGATGGGGCTGGGGGCGGTGGTTACCTGGGTGGTCGGATGGCGGTGCAAGAGCGTGGCGGAGCGGTTTGCGATTACTGCGGCGGCGGGGTTGATTGCCGGGGAGAGCATCGTGGGGGTGGGGGCATCGTTTTGGGAGATGGTTCGGGGGATATAGATGTGGCCATGGTGTCGCATGACCCTACCCGGCGCCATCGGGAGCGCCGTGGTAGAGCCTCTTGGCATTTATCGCTCTAGTCGTTCATTCGTGAAGCGGCCGCCCACCAATGGAAGAGTATCATCGCACTGCACAGGACAATGACTACCCAAGCCTCTACGATGCTGATTGGACCATGGGAAAAACCGAACAAACCTTCGCCCCCCATAATCGCCAGATAGAAACCCATCATGAACGTAAAGTAACAAGCAGCACACGCCAAAAGCCATCTGTTAGCCAAGTCACTCAAGATGTATCTTCTCACGATCAACCTGAAGATCACGTCACACACAATAAACAATACAAAGCCGAGCAGCTTCATTTTCCGACTTCATTGAGCAGTTGCATCAATGTCACACCAGCCGTGCCACCCTCGAACAACAAGCCTCTCTTTCCCAGCTGCCTGATCTTTAGCTCCTTATCGGCTTCCAGGTATCGAAACAGGCGCCAAGCCCCATTTTTGGGAACTTTGCGTGACCACCCCCACCCCGACATCAGTAGATCCGCACTGTAGTAAGCAATATTTCCTTCACGCTCACCGTAACCCAACTTTTTGGCAGCATCTTGGTATAACTCCCTCACTGGCCCTACGACATCGTTACGATTTTCATAAAGACCCCGACCGTTTTCATAGATGTTATTACTGCCATGCGCTATCAGTGGTGCGCCATGAAATACACATGTGGCACCGAGGCTACCCACGCAACTCGTCACGCCTGTAACAACTTGCGATATGCCACCGGCCATGCCGATAACTTGTTCGGCCATGCGGGGAGCTTCGGCAAGCAGGCTTTTCCCCTCCGCCTGTATAGCCTCCAGCCCCTCCTCCGGGCTGATCCGCCGCTGAGCCACATCATCCAGCACCCGCCGCGCGTAATAAGCCAGCTCCCGGTTGAACTGCATGCGCAACCTTCGATCCTGCAGATACCGCGCACTGACGCTGCAGCCGTAACTGATCAACCCGGAAGCCGCCGCATTCACCTCCCAGTACGCATGGTCCAACCGATCCCCATATTCCTCCTGCTGCTTCATGACAGCGGTTCCCAGGACGCATGCGCAGAGGTCCCGCCAGCATGGTGAAGCCAGCTGATCGTGCGATAGCGCAGGCTTACCCGCTCCACTGCGTCCTGGTCGGACAGCAGGACCGCATGGGGAACGACCATGTCCAGTTCGACGAGCACCGCGCCTTCCAGCTTGATGGTGAAGTACTTTTCCTGGTGGCCGGCGGGGTGGGTGCGGTAGAAGTGGAATACGCAATCGAGCACTTCCTGGCTGTCCATCGCCTGGCCCAGTAACGGGCTGGCCTTGTCGATCAGCTTGGTGAACGACACCGGCTGGTGAGTGGCGCGCAGGCTGTTTTCGGTGTTGATGATGCCTTGGCTGAAGTCCAGGAGGGTGATCTCGTCCTGGTGCGCCAGCTGACAGCGGGCCCCCATGGAAGGCTCCGTGTTGCAGCCTGCCGAGATCAGGCCTTGGCGCTCGCCGCTGATGATCAGGTAACCGTTGCTAGCCATGGGCTCTACTCCTTGTAAGTGAGTGGCCAAGGCTACCGAGGGTGGGAAGGGTTGTATGTCAGACCGCGTCTGAAGTTTTCAACCGGGTTTTAAACATCGCGCTTGGTTGGGGGTTAATGACAGCGGTAAACACATCGCACGCCATCTTCTACACGCTTTGTTTGGTTGATCTGTGCATGCTCAGAGGCTTCTGCAGGGAAATTTCCTACTCCAAACTCACAGAATCAGCGGTGGGTGGCACCGGCTTTGCCGGTGTTCGCGGCTAAAGCCGCTCCTACAGGGGGAGCGGGATTGAACCGCGAACACGGGTCAAGCCCGTGCCAGCGCTGGTATAGCTTCAGCAGATAGAGGACTGCTCCCACTTGGCCCGCGTCAGCGCGTAGCACTTCCAGAGCTTGGCAGCGTTTGACAGGTTCAGCTCCGCGTCATACAGATGCTCGGCGCCCAATTTCATCGTCGCCTTCTGGGAACGGATGTTTGTCGGCGCAATGTGGAAAAACACCCGGTCATACCGCTTGAATGCGTGCTCGACCATCAACCGCTTGAGCTCACGGTTGCTGTCGCCTCCCCAATGCGCCCTCACCAGAAACGTGAAGCCAATGGCGATGCTGTCGGGTTGATCCGGCGGCGTGTAGTAACTCGATCCACCAATCACGCGCCCCTGCTGGACGTCGATCACGGCAAGCGCCTTTCCTGTGGCCAGCAGCGAGGCGAAATAGGGCTCGAACACCGCCCGCTCGAAGCGATCCCTGGACGGGTGACCTTCCCAGATCTTCGGGTCGCCGGCGGCCTCCAGCATCGCCTCGAAATGAGACTGCGCGAGCGGTTCGAGCCTGAGCGTGTTTCCCGACAGCACGGGCTGGCAGTTGAAGTCCTTGTTCGACATGGTCTGTGTACACTCGCCTGTGTGGTTGGACGGCCGAGTCTACAGCCATGGCATGCCCAGGAAAGATCCAATCAGCGGCACTTGCGGGGTGCCAACACTCAGATCCAGACGTCGTTCAACGCCGTCCGCTCTCCCCCTTCATGGCCGGTATTGAGCACACCCCGCGGCTCGATCATCATCAGCTTCGCTTCCCCCTGCGCCGCCGTCCGGTGCTCCACGCCACGCGGTACCACAAACAACTCACCCGGCTGCACCTGCACGCAGCCCTCGGGCAGGTCGATACGCAACGTGCCTTCCAGCACCAGAAACGCTTCGTCGGTTTCCGGGTGCGAATGCCAGATGAATTCCCCTTCGATGCGCACCACCTTGAACTGGTAGTCGTTCATTTCCGCGACCACCCTCGGGCTCCACTGTTGCTCGATCAGTGAGGCCTTCTGGACCAGGTTCACAGGGTGCGATGTGTGTTGCTGATGCGCGTCGGTCATGTCCGATCCTCTCTAGGTTGGAGTGATCAGCCTATCGAAGCGAAGGCAGGCGCTCTTGTACGATCCTGCAAGTCAGCGGGTAGGCCGCAAGCGCTCCAGCCAGCGCATGGGCGACACGCCATAGCTGCGGGTGAAGTGGCGCGTCATGTGGCTCTGGTCGTGAAAGCCCGCAGCGAGGGCTGCGTCGACCAGGGTGAAGCCATCGAGGATCAGCCGGCGAAAAGAGTCCAGGCGCCGCAGGGTGACGAAGCGATAGGGGCTGGTGCCGTACAACGCCCGGAAGTCCCGCGACAGGCTCCACTGTTCACGCCCGCTGGCCTGCTCGAGCATCTCCAGGGTGATGCCCTGGTGCAGGTGCTCCATGATGAACGCCCGGGCGCGCTCGGCCGAGCGGTAATCCAGGCGCTTGCGACCGCGAGGCTTGCCGCCGACGGCACGCAGCGCCATGGCCAGGTCGTAGACGGCGTCCTGTTCTTCCAGGGTTTCCAAAGGGTGGTCCAATGCCTGCACGAAGGTTTCGCTGGCGCGGTACAGGCGCGGGTCGCTGGACAGCCCGCCGGCGATGAAGGGCAACGGCTCGCCGCCGAGCACGTTCTGGATCAGCGCAGGGTCGATGTAGGCCATGCGGTAGCGAAAGCCCGCCTCGGTGCCGGCCATGCCGTCATGCACTTCGTCGGGGTGCAGCACCAGGGTGTTGCCCGGTATGCCGTGGCGCAGGGTGCCCTTGTAGTGGAAGCTCTGCACGCCGGCGAGGGTGCGGCCGATCGAGTAGGTGTCGTGGCGGTGGGGGTCGTAGCCGTGGCTGCCGAACCAGGCTTCGATGCGCTCCACGCTGCCGGGGTGGGCGCTGCGGATGACCCAGTCGGAAACGGCTTTCCCCATCGATGCAATCCTTACCCAAGAAATCGGCAAGATGCCGAACAGTAGACCGATTCAAACCGGCGACGAGCTCGCTCAGCCCATGATGCGCGCTTTGAACAATGCAATCGAATGAGGGTCACGCAACTCCACACTGGTTTCCCGCCGCAAGGTCAGATCCGGTCCATCGGGCATGGCGCAATAGCGATAGTAACTGTGCGATAGCCAGTTCCAGCTTCCCACCGTTGCTATCTGGTCGTCGACCAGAAGCAACTTCTCGTGAGTACCCTCGGGCAGACGGATGACATTCTCATCACCCAGCTTGTCGCGATAAGCCAGGATAAGACCCGGCTCTCCATCATCCGCATTTTCATGCTGAACGTGGTTGTAGCCGTAATAAACGGTGACTGCCACACCCCGTTTCCGGGCCGCATGAAGCAACGTCAGGGGCGGATGATTGGAGCTGGAACCCTGACGAATCCAGGGCACCACCACCGTGAACGAATGCCTGCTCGACGCCACCAGCGATTCGAACGCCGTGATGTGCTGGCAGTCATGGTAATGCTTGACACCCTGAGCGCTGGCCTGCTCGAAAGAGGGACTTTGATGCTCCATGCTGACCAGGAACGAGGCGGCGCACATCTCCGTCATGCGTGCCAGGGACTTGCCCGCACTCAGCAGGCGTTGCTGGTTGCCGACAACGATGAACTGCTGCTTGGCCCGCGACACTGCCACGTTGACGAGATTGGGCTTGCTGTTCTGAAATGCATCGCGGTCGGTACGCTGGAAGATCACCGGGGAGTAGATGATCACTTCGAAGCCGACACCCTGGAACTGATGCACCGAGCCGATCTTGAGCGCCTGACGATGGCCAAGGCGTTCACCATAGGCCTTGATGAGCAGGTTCTTCTGGTTCGAGTAAGGGGTGATGATGCCCACATCCCGGGTCAGGTCGTACCCCGCTGCCTCCAGCTTGTCCAGCAGCGAACCGATGGCGTCCACTTCGTCCAGGTTGGTGTTCGGCATCGGGCCACGGCGGCCTTGAACACTGTAGAACATCAGGTTGAAGCCGCCCATCCTGGCACAGGCGGCCTGAATTCTTGGGGCAGGATCTGCGGTGCGCACTTGCACACCGCTGTACTCGGCAATGCTCATGAAAAGTGCAGCGATCGGCGCCTGGCAACGTCGGTGCTCGTCCAGCACGATGCCATTGCCAATATCGGTAACGCTGCCGGTCTGGGTGCCCGCCGCGCGATGATAGGCCGTGACCAACATCGGCGAGACCGCCTCGTACAGCGTGTTGGATTCGAAATACCGGGCTTTGAGCTTTTCCGCTGACGCTTTATCCAGGGACCGTATAGGTTCGATCTGCAAAGGGTCGCCGACTACGATCGCCCTTTGACTGCGCGCCAGCAGCGGAACCAGCGACTCCACAGACACCATGCCGGCCTCGTCCACCAGGCTGAGTGGGTATGGGACGAACCCATCCAGATCCTTCAACTTGTAGCCGGCCAACTTGTGCGTCGACACCAGGGTCGATGCCATGACCGGATAAGCCAGGGTGAGCAGCCGGTAAAACTCCTCCAGCTTGTCTTTCCATCGGTAAAAGCCGCTGTCTGGTTTGCCACTGAGCATGCTGCTCCATAGCAACAGCACCTGGCGCACCGACGCCTTCTCGCGCAACAATGCCTGCCAGAGGTATTCGATTGCACACTCGAACAGCGCGCGCTGTTGCTCGATGAAGCCCATACGCAGCAATTCGAATCGATCACCCTGGGGAAACTCGCCTTGCAACGCGTGCTTCGCCTCTTCATGGCGCGCCACATTGGCATTGCGCGATGCGAGTTCGACCAGGTCGATTGAAAGCTGCTTCAATGCCTGCTCCCGCTCCCGTTCTGCCTCGGTCTGCTGCCATCCCGCGGTTTTGATTTGCTGAACGGCATCCGCTTCAGCGAGTAATGTCTTGCGGTTGCGCGCAAGCTTCGCCAACTGATCATGGCCAAGATCCTCCAAGCCATAACCCGCGAAATCTTCTGGATAGACCTTGCACATGTGGTCCCTGGCCGCTCGATGCTCGCGGCCAAAACACTTGGCGACCAACCGCCCCAGCCAGCTCGTTGGATACTCGGCAAAATGGTCTTGAAGATTTTCGCTGAGTGAACAATCCAGCCACTCGCGGTAACGTTCCAGAGGAAACGGCGCGCCCACCAATTTGCCATAGCCGCCAGACAGCCATTTGCTGGCACGTGCGAAATCGGCCTTCTGCTCGTCGATCCGGGCGATCTCAGCATCACACTGCGCAGCCATGCCGGCGTCGCTCTCGGCGGGGAAGCCCAGTGCCGAACACCGTTCGGACACATCGTCCTTGAACTGCTTCAGCTGGCACTTGTAGTGTTCGGGCGAGGTGCCCTTGAACGGCAGATTCGCCACATCGAGCTGCTTGCTCAGCGCCTCGAACAGCGCCATCCGCTCATCGATGATGCGTTTGTGCTCGACGATGCTCGCGGCCAGCTCGTCCTGCCTGGCCTGATCGTGCAGCTCGGTATCGAACTCGTGCAGCAACGCGCTGACGCGCTGCAGCTCACGGGTTGTCTGGTCCTTGTCCCCGCCCTGGAAATACAGCCAGTTGAGGTTCGCAAGCGCTGCATCGTCGCGCAGGTCGTCGATGACATTTTCCACCGCCTTCTTGGCGGTAGAGGTGACGACAAGCCCGAGATTGCGGTCTTCGCCCGCCATGCAGGCCAGTGCCCGCTCAACGATCCGGCTGGCAATCAGCGACTTGAACAAGGTGGTCTTGCCCGTGCCTGGTGCGCCCTGGACAGCCAGCAACGAAGCGCCGCCAGCGACTTGGGCAAGCGCCATCATCTGCCCACGGCCCAAGGGGTATTCCCGCTCGAAGAGGCCATAGGGATAGCGCAGGGGCGACGCAGGCTCTGGGTCGGTACCGCCAGCGCGGTGCTCGATGTACTGCTTCAGTAATGGCGTTTGCTGAAGGTCAGGGCGTTGCAGCAGCAGCTTGTAGTCTTTCAACTGCTCCCTGGTGATGAAGTCGGAGTTGACTTCCGGGCTGATCACCGCGGTAAACGCCCGTTCCAGAGAGGCCGTCGCACCTCTGCCGGTGCTGGTGCCCAGGTCATCGAGACGCTTCTTTACCCAGTGCAGGAATGCCTTGAAAAGCGCAACGAAACCCTCTGGCGCATCGCCCATGCACGCCGCTGCGATACTCATCATGTGCCGCTCGGCACCCAGCTCCTGAACGTCGATATCCAGGTACAGACGGAACGCATCGATGTTCGGTGCGACATCGGCGCCTTGCTTGACAGGTACGGTCAACGGCGGCGACTGCTCGTCGATCCAGTGGTCTGGCAAGGAAAAGCGAAACAACGGAATGAAAAAGGTTTTCGACCCCTCCACCACGCGCAGCAGCGGAAAGCCAAGCTGAAGCGGTTCGGGGTGCACTGAGCCCTGCTCATCGGTCTTGGCGAAGCGCGCCTTGAGGGTGTCGACCTGAGCGGCGGACAGGGAAAAGCAGAACCCCTGATCGTTCTCCTGCAGGCTTTCGCTCCTGAGTTTGATCTGCTGATTTTCGTGGACATCAACTTCCTTGATCCGACTCTTGGCTATCCCGGCCGCTTCGACAAACGCACGCCAACCCTCCAGAACCTCCATGTCTTGCTGCTTGCCTTGCATTGACCTCATCCGGGCTTGAGCGAATATCGACGTGGATTCTACGACAAAGCCAGCTTCGTAGCACAAGGCCAGTCCCTGCCATCGCATCGAGGTGCTGCGCGTCTGGCTGAGAAAATTTAGGCCAGACGGCTAATGCAGGTCGCTGCGCAGGCATGGCATCATAAGGCCATCATCCGCGCACTGAGACTGAACATGGAACTGATTAGTCAAGAAAAGATCATGCAAGTCCTTGATTGGGCATATGAAAGATCCGTGAATGGCTTCACCGGCCTGGACTCTGCCGAAGAGCTCGCCGCCAGCTACGCCGAAGAAGACTGCTCTGCCTACGATCAAGCCAATTCCCTGATTCGCTGGCAGAACACCAAATCGGCCACTTCCGGTTTCATTACTGGCCTGGGCGGGTTGATTACCCTGCCCGTCGCGCTGCCTGCCAACATCACCAGCGTGCTGTTCGTGCAGATCCGCATGATCGCCGCCATTGCCCACCTGGGCGGTTACGACGTCAAGGACGACAAGGTCAAGGCCCTGGTGTTCGCCTGCCTCACCGCCAACTCCGCCAAGGAAGTGCTGAAAGACATCGGTATCGTCGTGGGCAACAAGCTTGCGATGAACGCCGTGAAGTCGATCTCGGGCAAAACCCTGATCGAGATCAACAAAAAGGTCGGCTTCAAACTGTTCACCAAATTCGGTGAGAAAGGTGTGATCAACCTGGGTAAAGCCGTGCCCCTGCTGGGCGGCCTGATTGGCGGAAGTTTCGACGCCTATACCACCAACGCCATCGGCAACGTGGCGCGCGATACCTTTACACCTAAAGAAGTGGCGTCGGCCTGACGATTGCGGGTTGGTGCAGTGGCGGTGCGCCCGCTCCGCCACGGCCTGACCACAGCAAGCACTGCACGGTTACATCACCCTCTACCACGCAAGGAGCACGCCCGTGACCCTGGATGAGTTCGTACAAATTCTGGAAACCCACTTTGCCCCCAAGGCACGTGACATCACGCGTTTTGCGAGTACCGGCTACTCCTTCGAGGAGTGGTTCAACTGGGAGCTGTTCAGCGCCTTTACCGCCCGCGCATTCGGCTGCCTGCCCAAGCCGGGTTACAAGGCACATTTTGCCGAGCACGCGGCGGCCCAGTTGGGCGACCTGGTGATCCGTGCGAAAGATGAAACTCCGTGGCTGGTCGAAACATCGCTGGTGCATAAATTCACCCAAAGCAAATGGAAAGCCAAGATCACGGAAGACCGGGCAAAACTTCAAGGCGCTGTTGGCGAAGGCGTGCGGAAGGTGCAGTTGATGGTGTTGTGCAGCGATGTTGAGACCGACCTTCAGGGCAAGTGGGGCTACTGGTTCGAGGAGATGCCCTTCTGGCCCACGCCGGATGCGAAGTTGTGCTTGGGGGATGGCGAGCTGGGCGAAGTGTGCCTGCTGCTTTGGGAAGTGGCCTGACGACGTGTATAGCTGGCGGCGGTCAGATACGCGTTACCGACCCTCGCCAGCATGCAACCTTACTCTCAGTTCCCTTTTCGCTTGAGTTTCACAAGCTCTTCAGCAGGCTCTGCCTGGAAGGGAGGTAGGCCTCCAGAGACGCGATGACGCGACTCGAAGAACATTTAACGCATGCCATTGCCTCATGAATCGCCTTCTTGACCATACGCAAATCCTCCATAGTGACTGTTGACAGATAAGAAATAGCTTCCGAAATCATAAAACCTGCAAGAAAACTTGTAGGACCCATAAACAGGAAAACCAAGCCTGCCATCATCAGTCTCAGGAGGCCACCTCTGAGAGACGTAGTTGCTCAATACGTTTCGGCGTTGGGGATGTTACCAGAAGCCCCCGGTAAAACCGAATATTCAAAAAGCCCGTTACACGACACGTATCTGCGAAAAACCCAAGACCTCGGCCTGAGCCATTACTTCCTCAGGCCTGGCATCGGCGGGCGGCAGAACCAGGTTGTTCTCGCCATCACCGAAGTGCAGCAGCATCACATGAAGTGCTGCCTCGTGAAGATCCAGCGCAGCCTGCTTCAGTTCGAAGGTGTGCGTGGATGGCTGGCCATTGAGCAGGTAGCAAACGGTGAACGCAGACATGAGCACCTCGAAAAACGGATAAGCGACTCACTACCTGACCGGCTGGGCAAAAATTAATTCCGGCGACCGCGCTGCCTTGAGGTTGACCCCACTGCCCCTGATACAGTCGGATCTCAACCCGGAAGCCACGGTGGTAGCAAGGGAGGCCCTATTGATCCAGAATCGGTCACTTGGCTCTAGCAAGGACGCCCCATGCTCACCACCCTCGCCATCGGCAACTACCGCTCGATCAACCACCTGGTCCTTCCCCTGGGCCAACTCAACCTGGTCACCGGCGCCAACGGCAGCGGCAAGTCCAACCTCTACAAAGCCCTGCGCCTGCTGGCCGAAACCGCCCAGGGCGGGGTGATCGAAGCCCTCGCCCGCGAAGGCGGCCTGGACTCGACCTGGTGGGCCGGCCCGCAAGCCAGCGCGCGGATGAAGCGCGGCGAGGTGCCGATCCAGGGCCAGCACCCGAGCGAGGTCAAGCGCCTGCGCCTTGGCTTCGCCACCGAGGATTTCGGCTTCGCCATCTCCCTCGGCCTGCCGCTGCCGCTGCCCTACCCGACCGCCTTCAGGCTCGACCCCGAGATCAAGTGCGAAGCCATCTGGGGCGCCGGCGCCTACCGCCCCGCCTCGCTGCTGGTCGAACGCCGGAACGCCATGGTGCGCGCCCGCGAAGGCAACAGCTGGACGGTGCTCGACCAGCATGCCGACAGCGCCGAGAGCTTTTTCAACATCGTCGGCCGCCCCCGCCAGGCGCCGGAGATCGGGGAGATTCGCGCGTTCATCAACAGCTGGCGGTTCTACGATCACTTCCGCATCGACCGCGACGCACCCTGCCGCCAGCCCCAGCTCGGCACCCGCTCGCCGGTGCTGCACCACGACGGCCGCAACCTTGCCTCGGCGCTGCAGACCATCATCGAGATCGGTGAGGTCGAAGACCTGGTCGCTGCGCTGGAGGACGCCTTCCCCGGCAGCCGTCTGGAGATCGACGCACCACCGGGCGGGCTGTTCAGCGTGCGGCTCCATCAGCACGGGCTGCTGCGCCCGCTGGGCGGGGCCGAGCTGTCGGACGGGACACTGCGTTATCTGTTGCTGATGGCTGCGCTGCTGACGCCACGGCCGCCGTCGCTGATGGTGCTCAACGAACCGGAGACCAGCCTGCATGTCGACCTGCTGCCGGCGCTGGCGCGGTTGATCATTCGGGCTTCGCAGAGGAGCCAGGTGTGGGTGGTGTCGCACAGCCGGGCGTTGATCGAGGCGTTGACGGCGTGTGAGGGGTGCAATGTGCTGGAGCTGGAAAAGAGCCAGGGTCAAACCGAGCTGCGAGGGGTTGGCTTGCTGGATGAACCGCTCTGGCGATGGCATGACTGAGGCAGGGTTCGACGCTCGGCCGACTCCATGACGCCAAAAAGTGTGTGCAAATGTAAAAATTATAGTGGCACTCTGCCTCATCAATCGGCAAAATCCACACGCTCCCAATGGATTTCAAGGACCGGTTCCGATGACATGGCCAGTCACGCTGCACCTCGACAGCGCCGCCTATCCGCTCAGCGTTGTGCAACGCGCCGCGTATGCCTTGGCCGGCACCATCGCGATCCAGATCGCTACTGAAGCCAGCCAGATCAGCCTCACGGCCTTGCCCGCTGAAGCCAAGCTGACGCTTTCCCCGCAGGAGGCGCACTCGCTGATCCTTCAGCACTTGAACGACTTCGCCCTGCGTGATCACATCAACCGCGAAACGGCGGGGTTGCGCGAAGTACTGGCGCGGGCGGCGTTGGCTGGATGTGGGATCGCGCAGTGACAGTCATCGCGACCGACGCCAAGCGCTACCGCTTGCTGCCCTTGCGTTTCATGCGCATGAACACGGGGCATGATCGAGACATCCTGCTCACCGCCGATACGGGCGAGTACATGCACGTGAACGATGCTCAGCTACGTGCCCTCTGTTACTTCGACGTTGAACCAGGTACGGCTTTCTACAAGGACTTGCTCGCCCGTCACTTCATCCAGGAGCCTGGCCGCCACGACCCGTTTCCGGAGATGGCCGCGCAATATCGCAGCCGCAAGGACTTCCTGTTCCAGGGCCCGGCACTGCACCTGTTCGTTGTGACGCTGCGCTGCAACCACACCTGCCAGTACTGCCAGGTGTCGCGTGCCCCGCTGGGCGGAGCGGGACACGACCTGTCGGAAGCGGACGCAAGGGCTGCTGTCGATCGCCTGTTCGAATCGAACGCCCACGCCCTGACCGTGGAGTTTCAAGGAGGCGAGCCGCTTCTGGCCTTCGCGCGCGTGCGCCAGATTGTCGAATGGGTGGTTGAGCGGAACGTGGTCGAGCAGCGGGATATCCAGTTCGTCATCACCACTACGCTGCACCATCTGACAGACGAAATTCTCGACTTCGCAGAACAGCATCGCATCCAGTTTTCCACCTCGCTCGATGGGCCGGCGCCCTTGCACAACGCCAATCGCCCTACCCCGTCACGGGATTCCTACGCGCGCACGGTGGAAGGCATCCAGAGGGTCCGCGAGCGTCTTGGTCATGACGCGGTTTCGGCGCTGACCACCCTGACGTCAAGAAGCCTCGAACAACCCGAAGCGATCATCGACGAGTATGTAAAGCTGGGCTTCTCCAGCATCTCGCTGCGGCCGCTGAGCCCTTACGGCTTCGCCACCAAGAGTGCCCATCGGCTGGATTACCCGATCGAGCGATACCTTGCCTTCTACCAGAAGGCACTGGCCTACCTGCTGGAGATCAACCAGCAGGGCGTATACCTGTCGGAGAGTTACACGAGCCTGCTCCTGAAGAACATGCTCACGCCTTTTTCTTCGGGCTATGTCGATTTGCGCTCCCCCGCCGGAGCAGGTACGGCGGCGCTGGTCTACAACTACGACGGTTACGTCTACCCCTCTGATGAAGCGCGCATGTTGCTGGAGATGGGCGAAGACGGCTTGAAGCTTGGTAGCGTCCAGCAACCCTTGCCCGAGTTGCTGGCATCGCCCGTCATGCAGGCGCTGCTTGCCAGTGGTGTGGCAGAGGCCTTGCCCGGCTGCTCGGACTGCGCACTGGTCCCGTACTGCGGCGCGGACCCGGTCGAACATTTCGCACGCCAGGGTGACCCGATCGGACACCGGGCGTTCAGCAGCTTCTGCAAGAAGAACATGGGGTTGTTGAAACATCTGTTCGGCCTGCTTCGCGATGGCGACGACAACGTGCAGCGGGTGCTGTTGTCCTGGTTGAACAGGCGCGCTTACAGCGATGTTCGCCTCCCGGGTTACAGGGGCTGATGGCGATGCTGCGCAAAGATACCCACTTTGAAATCCAGCACCTGCATGAGCCAAGACTGCTCAAGGTCATTACCTTGGAGGAGTTCATCGAACAAGGCCTGGCCGTGTGTGCCGGCAGTGCCGACTTTGGTGACCTGCTGCTGTGGCTGCCAAATGCGCAACGGCAGCGAAGCCCGCACTTGCTCTCCTTGCCGGTGGGCGGTTTTCTGACCCCGGAGCCGTTGTTTGGCGACTTCACGAACGAGCGGCTGCACCTGCATAGCCCTAAAGATGCCGATGTCGTGCAACCCGGCGATGTCGTTGCCATCACACCCGGCAACCCACTGGTGCGCGTGCTCTATCGACGAGGCTCGGACAGCAACCTGCTGTTCATGACCGATCGTTGCAACAGCCTCTGCCTGATGTGCTCGCAGCCGCCGAAGGATGTCGATGACCGCTGGCACATCGAGGAAAACCTTCGCTTGATCGACTTGATGGACCCGGTCGAGGAGAACCTGGGCATCAGCGGCGGCGAGCCAACGCTGTATCGCGAAGGCCTGCTGGAAATCCTCGCCAAGTGCAAAGCCGTTCTGCCACAGAAGTCCGTCCATGTGCTCAGCAACGGGCGCTTGTTCAAGGATCCGAGCTGGATCGCGGCGCTCGCCGCCATCGACCACCCGCAGTTGAGCTGGGGCATTCCGCTGTATGCCGACAATGCCGAAGACCATGACCATGTGGTGCAGGCCCCAGGCGCGTTCAGCGAAACCCTGCAGGGCCTGTACAACCTGGCCCGCGCCAGGCAGATCATCGAGATACGCGTGGTGCTCAGCCGCCTGACCACGCCTCGCTTGCCCGAGCTGGCGCACTACGTGTTCAGGAACCTGCCCTTCGTGCGGCATGTTGCGCTGATGGGCATCGAAAGCACCGGCCTCGCCAGGAAGCACTACGAAACACTGTGGATCGACCCACTGGACTATCAGGACGCGTTGAGCCAGGCCGCGTACTTCCTGTTCAACCGTGGGGTGCCGGTCTCTATCTACAACCTGCCCCTGTGCCTGATCCCTCCCCACCTCTCGCGTTTCGCCCGCCAGAGCATCTCGGACTGGAAGAACCTGTTCATCGATGCCTGCCAGCAATGCGCTGCCGTCGAACATTGCTCCGGCTTCTTCAAATCCCACACCGACCGCTGGCAGAGCCGCGGCGTACAACAACTATCGACCGAGGCCTTTAGCGCCTACGCAAGGAGTGCACTGTGAAACTGCTAGACCGCTGGAAAGTCCTGATCAGTGGCATCAGCCTGCTGCCGATGGCAGGTACCACCCTGGCGCAGGCCAGCCACATGCCGCTCGCCGATGCGAACTGGCAGCCTGCCGACAAGTTGCAGCCGCCGGTGTTCGCCAATACGCTCAACGCGCCAGACGCCGTCAACATCTATGCGGCGCATCGCTCGCACAGCTCTCATAGCTCCCACAGCTCGCACAGTTCTCACTACAGCAGCTCGGGTGGCAGCTATAGCTCGCCTCGCTACTACAGCCCGCCCGCTACCAGTACCCGCAGCTACAGTGCGCCGAGCACTTCGAGCAGCACATCAAGCAACAGCCTTTATCAGTCGTCTGGCACCACCAGCGGAGCACGTTCGAGCACCTCAGGTACACGTGCGACCAACGAACAGAAAAGCAACCTGGTCACCCGTGTGCAGACCGCGCTTATGGTGCGCCAGTATTACCAGGGCACTATTGATGGGGTGATGGGCAAGGCGACACGGGGAGCGCTGATGGCCTTTCAGATGGACAGTGCACTGAGCGTGAATGGCCGGATGGATACGCCATCGCTGAATGCGTTGGGGATCAAGATTCCATAAGCCGCTTCAGGTTGATCAGCAGATGACGGCAGCACAGCACCCCGTTCGATTCGCACCCTGGGTGGGCGCCCGCTACACCGAAGGCGTCCATGGCTTGCGCGTGCTGTTGGTGTGCGAATCTCACTACGGTAGCAAGGAACATGAGCGCCCGACCGTTACTGCGGAAATCATCAAGGCACTTGCACTGAGGCAGGTGCATCCCCAGGCGACTGGCAAGCTGCGCAAGCATGCGCACTTTGCGAAGATCAGAACCGCGGTCAGCAAAGCGAAGCCTGGTGGCGCAAGCCTCGGCAGGCAGGCATTCTGGGACACCGTCGCCTACTACAACTACTTGCAGGAGTTTGTCAGTGCCAGCCGCAAGGCCCCGCCTCGCGACGCATGGGAACGGAGCAGAACTGCCTTTTCGCAGGTAGTGGAGGTGTTGGCACCGGAACTGATTGTGTGTTTCAGCATTCGCAATGGGGAGCAGATCTGCAAGCTGTCGACTGGGATTCCAGTTGCAGTGGTGAACCATCCTTCGTCACGGTTTGCGTACAGCACGGTAGTGCCAGTTATTGCCAAGCAGATCGAGGTAGCACTTTCACGCGTTGACCATGCATCTGCCTTCATCACCAGCCCCTTCTATGAGGCTTGGCGCGGGGCCACGATGTCTGCCCTTCCAACCCCTGGCTCCCATCTTTCCGGACTGAATGCGAATGAACTGCGTCAGGCTCGACAAGCAGCAATGAAGGTTGTAGACGAGCTCCACTCACGCCCCCATCGCTGCTCGGCCACCTAGCGCTTCTTTTTTCGGCGCTTTTTGCCTGCCACTTGTTGTCGACTTTTTTGGAAAACCAATTTATTCCATTTTTCAGCCTGGGGTTCCATTTCTCGATAGATACCGCGGCTTAGTGGAAATGATTCGAGAACCTCAACAATTACTGGTGAAATTTCCATTCGCTGCTTTTTCAGAATGAACACCATTTGGTGAGCAAAAATACACCAGCAAAATGAGCTCAAAAGCAACGTGCACTGAATCCATAATGACGCTTTGGCCGAAAACTCATTGGAACTTATTTTTACAAGGTAATAAGCATAAATGCTTAAATTGATAAAAAACAAGAATAGAAGCGCGCGCGTCATTGCAATAGGCAGCCTATTACCAGCAACCTTCCGAGCCTTCAAACTTTGAAGTGCGATGAAGGTCGAATATAGAAAAGGCGCCCCAGTGTAGCCAATATCTATATTCGACAAGCTGTACGCAGTCGAAGAAAGCATCAAAATGACGCCCAACCCTACTGCCAAAATTAGGGTGCTTTTGATGTCGGTTTTCAATTCTCCGTAGAATTCACACATGTAAGGAGAGTTACTCCCACGCATGGCGCGGATAAAGTCATAGGTGTAGAGTGCACCTGTCATCCAGGAAATGGATATTACTGAAAAAAACATGAACTGCCACCACGACTGCTGCGGGAAGCTGAATTGCCAAATAGTGGAAATCCCGAGGGGTATAAGAATTAAAAATTTCATCAGTGTAAAGAGTTTCCGCTGTCAGTCATTTGTTCTCATTATTGTTCGAAAGCTCATGAAATAGCGAGCGTTCAATAAATCTGGAAGGGCCTACCCTGCAAGATGACGTAATCTGATTTCTCTTCTCTGGAACATGTGGAGGGATGCGGCTGATCGAGCGACACTGCAGTCACGAAGCCCTAAGTTCTGTGTGAAAAGCCCTGATACTCGGTGATGCTGCGTTGATAACAGCCCCGGAATGCTCATTTACAACCCATAAGCTCCGCTTCCTCGGCTGTTTCGACTTGCCTGATCTTCGCCTCAAGACTTTTCACACAAATTCTATATAGGAGTGAAATGGGCCTGCTGCTGTGGACCAGTCGACACAACTGGTTCAGAACAACCCTTTCACCGATCAGAACACCGACCACCCAATCCGTGAACTAAGCAACTCCAGCGCCGCCATCCCGGCCAGCGAGTTGCCCGTCGCATTCAGCTCCGGCGACCACACGCACACCGTGAACTGCCCCGGCACGACCGCCACGATCCCGCCCCCCACGCCACTCTTGCCCGGCAGCCCCACCCGGTAGGCAAAATTCCCCGCTTCGTCATACAGCCCGCTGGTGGCCATGATCGAGTTCACCTGCTGGGTCTGGCGCGGGGTCAGCACCTGCTCGCCGCTGTGCTTGCAGAACCCATCGTTGGCCAGGAAACAGAACGCCCGGGCCAGGTCGAGGCAATTCATCTGCAGTGCGCAGTAGCTGAAATAACTGCGCAGCACCGTCTCCACTTCGTTATGGAAGTTGCCGAACGATTGCATCAGGTACGCCATGGCCGCGTTGCGCGCGCGGAACTGGTACTCCGAATCCGCAACGCGGGCATCGATGGCGATATGCGGATTGCCCGACAGCCGCCGTACGAAATCGCGCATCGACAACGTCGGGGCCGCGAAGCGCGACTGGTTGATATCGCAGATCACCAGCGCACCCGCGTTGATGAAGGGATTGCGCGGGCGGCCGCGCTCGAACTCCAGCTGCACCAGCGAGTTGAACGGCTGGCCGGAGGGCTCATGGCCAAGCCGCTCCCAGATGGCTTCGCCGGAGTGGCCGATTGCCTGAACCAGGCTGAACACCTTGGAGATACTCTGCACCGAGAACGGCACCAGGGCATCGCCTGCGCAGTGGTAGCTGCCATCGTTGCCGTAGACGGCGATGCCCAGTTGGTTCGCCGGCACATCGGCCAGGGCGGGGATGTAGTCGGCCACTTTGCCTTTGCCGATCAAGGGGCGTACTTCTTCGAGAATCTCGTTCAACAGCGTTTGCATGGGAGGCCCTGTATCAGTTACCCGGAGACGGCTTGGGGTCGCATTCTTGACGTAGGTTGGGTGGGAGAGATCACACATTTGGGGAGAAATGGCAGTGCTGGCACTCGCACCTCTGAAAACCCGAGACGTTGGCCAAGGCGACTATCTCCTGAGGCATACCTCGCCTGGAGGGAGCACAAAGTTGTTCTCGCCATCAACGAAATACAGTAGCTTCACGTGAAGCGCCGCTTGGTGAAGAACAAGCTCGGCTTGCTTCAGTTCGAAGGTACGAGTGGCTAGCTGGCTTTCGAGCACATAGCGAACAGTGAATGCGTCGTCGACGGCATGTAAGGGGAGCACTGTGCTCGAGCTGGAGAAGCACCAGATGTATACGAAGTTGCGAGGGATAGGTTGCTGGATGAGTTGTTGTGGCGGTATGTGGATTGATTTGCTTAAGCTCGAAACGCAGCGGGTCACCAGCGCAACCCCGCTGCGGGCATTTACCAACCTCCAGCACGCGGTATCCGACCACGGAGGTCAGGGTGTGCGTGCAGTCGATCAGTTAACCGGGACGAGTCGCTCGCGCTGAGCAGCGGTCAACTCGTCGATAACGCCAACTTTCAGGGGCTGTTCGCCGGCCTCTGCCAACGGCTTGCCCATATCAGCAGAAGCGGTCTCCGGCAGCTTGTACATGGCGCCCGTAAGCGGATCGACAATGAGCATGCCGATAAGGCCGCCGATCAAGATATTCCCCCAGTACCAACCGCTGAGGCTTGAATCCAGTTCCACGGTCTTATCTGGGTAGCCTTCCTTTTTGAATCGTAGGGTATAGGTCTGCCCCGAGAAATAGCCTTTACCCGACTTCAGGGTAACGGTACTTGGAGTATTGCCAGTGTGTACGACGGTACCGTTCTTGTCAGTGATTTCAAATGACGCACCAACCGGCGCACTGGATACCGCTACAGGATATCGCGACTCTCCAACGATGCTCGCACAACCCTGAGTACCCACCAAAGCTATGGCGACCGCTGCCCCAATCAACTTCCGAACCATCATCAGGAGTGCTCCATTGCGCCGTCATTGGCAAGGCCGGTCATCGGCCGAGCGCAACTATATCCAAAGTGACATCACTTTGATACTACTGACCACGCCATCCATGAGTCACTCGTTTGCAGGCCATTTCAAGCGGTAAAAGTCCGCCCTGCAACACACCTTCACGCCCCCGCCCATCCGCCACCTGATACTCATCAGATCCCGGCATCAAGCCCTGTAAGGAGCACGCACGCTTACAGACCACTCAGAATTCTCCTACGCCCTTTCTCATTCCGTCTGTAAGAAGTATGGTGTCGAGCATCCGCAATGAAGGCTAAACGGTGGCTCACATCCGCCCTGTTGGCCTGCCAAAACAGGACGCTCTAGTGACAACCCCCGCCGCTTCATCCCAGCTCGTCGATACCACCCGCCTGGCCCAGGCGCTCGAGCAGTTCGCCAGCGACCGCAACTGGGCCCAGTTCCACTCGCCCAAGAATCTGGTCATGGCCCTGAGTGGCGAAGTCGGCGAACTCAACGAGATCTTCCAATGGCTCAGCGAAGACGCCTCCAAATCCGCCGCCCATAACCCGGAAACCGCCCAGGCCGTCGAGGAAGAACTCGCCGATGTCCTCATGTACCTGGTCCGCCTGGCCTCTGTCCTCGGCGTCGACCTGGACGCCGCAGCCCAACGCAAGTTACGCCTGAACGGCGAAAAGTACCCGGTCGAAAAGGCCCGCAATTCCGCCAAGAAGTACGACCAACTCTGATTGCCAGTTTCAGTAAGGAAGATGGATCTTGATCGTTTACCAAGCGACCAAAGCGCAGTTTCTGCACGATAACGACTACAAATTCATCGAAAAAGTCATTGAAGAGGAATATAACGCTACGACTGGCAAGTCAGTGGCAGCCTCTGAGAAAAATGCCTGGAAGAACTCCCTGAAGGAGATGGCCAGGGTACTCGAAGACACCGAGCTACCTGAGACGATGGGCGTAGCGGTAGAGCTGCATATCCCCCAAACCTCGAAGCGGGTCGATGTAACCCTGACTGGCTTCAACGCCGCCCACCAGCGCAGTGTTCTATTGGTTGAACTCAAGCAATGGAGCGAAGCGAAAGCTACCAGCAAAGATGGCATGGTCCGCACGGTGCTGGGCGGCAATGAACGTGAAACCGTGCACCCCTCGTATCAAGCCTGGTCCTATGCCAGCTTGCTTCATGGTTTCAACGAAGCCGTTCACACCGGTGGCATCAAGGTGAATGCCTGTGCCTATCTGCACAACTACGTATCTGATGGTGTGCTCGACGCCCAGCAGTATGAGCATTACACCAGCCGGGCTCCGCTGTTCATGAGGGGCAAAGAGCAGCTGGAGCAGCTGCGTGCATTCATCAAAACGCACATCACCGAGGGTGATGAGCTAAGTACGCTGCACGAGCTGGTAAACAGCCCCATTCGCCCTTCGAAGGTACTGGCTGATTCACTGAAGGCCAATCTGAAAGCACAACCTGAACTCATTCTGATCGACGACCAAAAAGAAATCTTTGAAGCTGCGAAGGCCGCTGCCACCGCCGCACTTGCCGATAAACCGCGGGTGGTGATCATCCAAGGTGGCCCCGGCACCGGTAAAACGGTCGTAGCGCTCAACCTGCTGGCAAAGCTCAGCCTCAAAGGCTTGAACGGCAGGTACGTGTCCAAGAACGCCGCGCCACGCAAAGTCTATGAAAGCAAGCTGGTGGGCAAGGACCTGATGAAGCGCAGCGAGTTCTCCAACTTGTTCGCAGGGTCAGGCTCCTTTGTCGATACCGGCACCAATGCCTACGACTTCCTGGTGGTCGACGAAGCCCATCGCCTGAACGAAAAAAGTGGCCTCTACGGCAACCTGGGCGAGAACCAGATCAAAGAGCTGATCAACGCCTCGGCTTGCACCATCTTCTTCATCGACGAAGATCAGCGCGTCACCCTGAGCGACATCGGCAGCCGAGAAGCAATCCGCGAATTTGCCGAAGCCAAGGGCGCAGAGGTCGAGGAATACACCCTCGCCTCCCAGTTCCGCTGCAATGGCTCGGACGGTTACCTGGCCTGGCTGGACGACGTGCTGCAAGTACGCCCGACCGCCAACCGGTACCTGGACAGCAGCCTCTACGAGTTCAAGGTTTTCGGCACGCCCGAAGCCCTTCACGCGGCAATCAAAGAGAAGAACAGCCACAACAAAGCGCGTGTGGTTGCGGGTTATTGCTGGCCCTGGACCAGTAAGAAAGAACCTTCGGCTGATGACATCGTCATTGGCGAACACTACCGTCGCAAATGGAACCTCGACCAAGACGGCAGCTTGTGGATCATCGCGGAGAACTCGGTCGAGCAGGTCGGCTGCATTCATACCTGCCAAGGGTTGGAAGTCGATTACATCGGCGTGATCATCGGCCCGGATCTGGTGATTCGCGATGGCCAGGTGTTGACCGACCCAAGCAAACGGGACAAGCAGGATCGATCTATTCGGGGCTACAAGACTCGCATGAAAACGGCCCCCGAAGAGACCCGTGAGCTGGTCGACCTCATCATCAAGAACACCTACAGAACCTTGATGACACGTGGGATGAAGGGTTGCTACATCTACTGCAGCGACGAACAGACTGCGCAGTACTTCCGCAGCCGGGCGAGACTGATCGATCTGATTGCGCCGAAGGCAGAAACGGAGTTGCTAGCCTCCGTATCTTGAGCGGCGGGAATACGGGCCGGTTTGGCGAAAGCCAAACTGCTCGGACCCGATGCGGGATGAAAGCAAAAGGCCCGAGCGTGCTTTCAAGGCGAAGCTTCGTGCGCATCCGACCAGATAACAGCCTGCGCCACGATCACATCCTTTCCGTTGAACGTGAGTGCAGGCCCGCCATGGAGTTGATATCCCAGCTTCAAGGCATCACTGACCTTGTGGCAAAAGGAGGCATCGTCGGGGCCGGTCAGCACCCGGTAAATCGGCAATCCATCCGGTGGTTGAGTCATCTGTTCGGTCCTTGCGGTAGTAAGTGTATATTTCGAGAGTACTGTTAACTATTGGGGTAAGGCTACCCGCCAGATCATTTCCGAAACAGTCCCGCGATACATGCTGTTACGTCTAACGGCTAAAAAAATCAGACTTAGCCCCTTCCTTGTAGGACCTTTCCCAAAGATACTGCCGACGCCCATTTTTCGTTGCACATGGTCAATGTGGATCCTAGTCTCGGTCGGTCGCTGCCAATTCAGCGACCGACCTTGACGGGCCGTTGATCGTTGTTCGTGTGCATACGCTTATGGCGGCTGTACGTACGGGCACATTGAGTGCGCCGAGTGCCAACGATCTCGGTCCGTCAACCTACGTACAGCTGCCACCCTTCTTGCTTGACGGCTAATTGGTGTGCAGCTCAACCATCGTTGGAGCACCTGCATGCTGAAGATCGTCCCCGATCCACCTCACAACACACTCTCCCTGGAAGACACACTGATTCAGGCTACGGACTACGCGCTGTGCGCGGCTGCCGTGGTGCATCAGGCATTGTTGTTGCAGCCCAAGTCACCAGCGTCGATTCTGATGATGACATCGATACATGAGATGGAAGCGCTTCGGGCTTTGCTTGAGTCTGCGTTGATCCAAATACAGATGCCCGCTGAGCCAAGGACATTGCACTAAGGCTTCAGTGATGTGGTACCTGGGCTAGCCCTCTCGCCAGTACGGCAGCCCCACTGGGGCCAAAGCTGCCAAATCCTAAAGCCCATGCAGAAACTGCAGGGCTTGCCAGCGAGAGGCCGGCCCAGGCAAAGGAAATGTCAGGGAGATTGAACAATGACCGCAGACGACACCAACTTCACAGTCGGCAAAACCACCTTCTACCAAGGTGAAAACCAGACCCATCCCCTCTTCCGTATCGAACCCGGCATCCCTTGCCAAAGCGCCCGCGAACAGGCCTCAGAACTGATGGGCTACGTCCGCGACATGACCATCGACGGCCTGATGGAAGACAAACCCCAACTGCTCTGGGCCTCGCACTACCTCAGCGCCCTGGCCAAGGCCCTGCTTGATGATGCCGAACTGGGCATGATGAAAGATTGAAACAGACTCACCCCTCAGCACCAGCACCGCCGCTCCACCATGTGGGAGCCGCGCTTGCCGGCGATGGGCCGCAAAGCGGCCCCACAATCCAAGCCCCTGCTCCAACCTCTAGGCTCTGTACGAAATCCCGAGAAACCTAATCTTCTCTCCTCCAGCGCTGAGATTTTGTAGAGTCACGCGCCATTAACGGAAAGGAATTCTGTGATGGCAAGGCGCTACGAACTCACGGACGAGGCCTGGGATGTGGTCTCCGATCTCTTCATCGAAACCCAT